>CAZURK010000042.1:0-69107 GCA_964623055.1 uncultured Pirellulaceae bacterium | reverse complement strand
AGAGAAGAACCATCGCCGCGATGCTTCGGATCTATTGTCGCCATCATCACGCGACCAAGGGCGAACTCTGCGAGCAGTGCACCGAGTTGCAGGACTACGCCACGTGGCGACTAGATCGCTGTCCGTTCGGGATCGACAAACCGACCTGCGCGAACTGTCACGTTCACTGTTACAGGCCGGAGATGCGCGATCGAGTGCGGCAAGTGATGCGCTACTCGGGGCCAAGGATGCTGCTCCGGCACCCGATTCTCGCCTTCCTCCACATGCTGGATGGGCGCAAGCCGGCTACTGATGTCAGTCGCGACAAGCCGTCCTGAATCCGCTCAACGATCAGCGACCATGATCAGGTCGACGCTCTTCTCCCGATCGTACGGTTGGTTCTGATAGCCGCCGTAGAACTTGACACTCGTCGCGCCACCGTCGATTGCCATGCGCTCGAGTTCCGCTGCGTCGAATCCGAGAAAAGGGGCCGATTCGCTGTGCATCTCCGGTTCGCCTGTGGCATCCGCCACCACCATCTCGACGTAGCCCTGCGAACCGCACCGATGCACGCCTTTCACGATCAACACTTCGCGATCCGATACCACGGCACGCAGACACTTCTGCCAAATGCACGGGCCATCCGGCAAACGCCAAATGTTCAAGACGTGTACGACGACAACTCCTCTGTCGCGCACGGCGGCCAGCATTTGGCGGATCGCTTGCTCGGCAGTCGCCCGGTCGAGTGCCAGCGCGAGCGAATTGCCAATGCATATTGCCGCGTCGAAAGGCTCTGCCGATTTGATCGGCTCGTCGAACCCACGCTCGACCCATCGCAAGCCGGGCGGTTCGCCGTGCAGGTCGCGAGCCCGCTGGAGCATATTGCCGCTAATGTCCGCACCTTCGACATGCAGGCCCCAATCGTGAAACATCGCCGCGTGCTGGCCGGTGCCGCACGCCACGTCGACCATACTATGTGCGCCCGCGTTTTCGAACAATTGGCGAAAGAAAGGCTCTTCGTGGGCCAGACGCTTCGGCCAGTTGATCATCGCCTCGTACACATCCGTGAGATCATCGAACAGACTGTCGCTCATATTCACCTCGGCGGGTCAAGCTTCTGTCACTGCCGTTGTAGGTGGAGGCCATTTTAGGCCGAAGCGATGCCGGTTGACCAGTTGGCCGGTGCAGACGTATGTGAGCGGCACGTACAGGTTGCCGCTTCGGGGATCATCCTGGAACGGTGCCGCGTCAAGAACTTTCGGTTCAACGGAAACAGGCCCCGGCGCTTGAAAACCGAACAGATACGATAGCAGCTCCAGACCCTCCGCGTTTGGGTCGATACCGCAACCCGTGCCGACGGGCGTTGTCGTTCTTCCCGCGATTGGGACGATCAGTCCCTCAAACGACACTTTGTTACTAAATCTCTTCAGGAATCGCTCCGATTGCCTCTTGACTACGTGGAGGTACTCGCGGAGCGCCTGTAGAACCAGAGCCTGAGCCTTGATAATGTCGCCATCGGAATGGCCGAGCAAAACAGGCCTTGCAGCCCCACGAAAAGTCTCGGTGCTCGTCAGCCCCATGGCGAATAGGGTATCGGCTGCCCTTCCGAGGACAGACTTGAAGTCGATCTTAAAATCCACGTTTCAGTCGATTCAAATTGGGGTGCGATGACGACTCGCCGTACCATCCCGTTGCCAACATCCAGGAGTCCATTTCGACGGTTCGATTCGCCAGGCTTGCTTGACTACAGGTGCACCAACATCGAGCCCATATCCACGACGAATTTGTGGCTATTCTCAAAGGCGTTCTCGCCAGCTTTCTGGCGCGCCTTGTCGAACTCTGCCCGCAGTTCGTCCTGCTCCTGGTCAGACAATTCCTTGTCGACCATGGGGAAGAAGACGTGCTCTTCCTTGTGAATGTGGTTCCGAAGCAGGGAGATGTACGCGGCCGCATTTTCGAGAACATCGCTGATCTGGATCGGCTTGCCTTCAGCGTATCCGTCCAGGGCCTCCGCAATCGCGGAAATGTAGTTGCGTCCCCTGTCGTGCTGGTGCCGCAATGACTCAATCTGTCCGTCGATGGCTCCGTTGTTCTTCTGGGCCAAACGGACAAACATCACATGTTCTTCCTTGATGTGATGGAATGAGTCGGCAAACGTTCTGGCGAATAGCACCGCCTTATCGAAGAACTCTCTCGGCGGCTGCTCGCCGTCTTCCAGCTTTGCTACCGCCAAAGCCAGATTGTCCAGAAATTGCCGGATCAGACCGTGTTCGTTTCGTAATGTCTCAAGCGGACTCATGCTTTCACCTCCATTTCCCGTACAGCAAGCTCACGCTTGGTTTCGGCTTGCCGGGTCGGTGACCCGACCAAGCGTTCAACTCCATTGCAAGGGGCCATTGGTAGGGATTCCCTATTCGGAGTTTGGCCGGGAACGTCCCGGCCATCGTGCGAAATCAAGCCAAGCGTTTGCGCGTTGAAGATCAGCACAACGATCAGATCGCCGGTCTACGTAGCGGAAACGTCCATATACGGCCTACCCTGGTTGTTGCAGCCAAGGTATTTCGGTACTGTTATACTGTAATTATGATTCAGGTCAACTGGGAGCCGCACAAGATTACAGGTTCTTGGGTGTTAAGAAGACGGAAGCTTCACGGAAACAAACGGAACGGTCTACCTGATTTGAGTGATCTACGATGAATGAGAACCAGTCAAGCACACCACGAAAAATCGACACGATTTGCGTCCACGAGGGGACTCGGAAGGATCAGGCGTTCAATTCGGTCACGTTGCCGATCTATTTCACGTCGACGTTCCGATTCGAGGGCCCGGGGGAAACCAAAGGCTACGACTACAGTCGCACTGCCAACCCGACGCGAAAGGCGTTGGAGGAATGCTTGGCGGCACTGGAAGGTGGGGCCAGCGCTGTGGCAACAGCGACCGGGATGGCGGCCGAGGCTACCGTGATGCACCTGTTCAAGGCCGGCGATCACATCATTTCCGGCCATGATATCTATGGCGGCACCTACAGGCTCTTTGCCGACGTGCTTTCCGAGCGTGGCTTGAGCTTCTCGTTTGTCGATATGCGGAATCCCGACAATGTTACCCGGGCGATCACACCGGCCACCAAGGGCCTGTGGATCGAGACTCCCAGCAATCCGCTGCTAAATCTGGTGGACATCGCCCGAATCTGTGGCGTCGCCAAATGGCATGGTCTCACGTCGATTGTCGACAACACATTCATGACGCCGTATCTTCAGAGGCCGTTGGATCTGGGAGCGGACATTGTCGTCCATTCGACAACCAAATACCTAAACGGCCACTGCGACGTGGTGGGCGGCGCCGTGATCTCGAAGGACCCGGATACCGGTGACAAGGTGGCGGCTCTGACGAATGCATTGGGTACGTGCTGTTCGCCTATGGATGCTTGGCTGGTTCTACGAGGTGTCAAGACGCTGGCCTGCCGAATGGACGTCCACGCACGCAACGCATTGGCATTGGCGGAGTTTCTGGAGGGACGACCGGAGGTAAGCCGTGTCTACTATCCGGGCTTGGCTTCCCATTCTCAACACGCTTTGGCGTGCGAACAGATGTCGGGTTTTGGTGGCATGTTGTCCTTCGAGATCCGCGGCGGTAGCGAAGCGGCATTTCGCTTGATCCAACGCCTTCAGTTGTACGAATTCGCCGAATCTCTGGGCGGTGCTGCGTCGCTGATCGAACATCCCGATACGATGAGTCACGCTTCCATGCCGGCGGCGGCTCGGGCGGCTGCTGGAATCACGGAAGGAACCATTCGCGTTTCGGTCGGCATCGAATCCATCGACGATTTGATCGAGGACATGGCTGGCGGTTTGGAGAAGATAGACGTGCCCTGATTCCATGTTGCAGCGGGCGGGTTCACTTAGCTTGTCCGCTTGTTCTCCCGATTCTTTACGTACTCAAGGCTGAGGACAGCTTCCGGCAGTTTTCTGTGTTCCAGAATGATAGTCCCATCGTGTTTCGAATGAGCAGTCAAGTGTTCAAACTGTTCGATCAGTTTTTCGCTAGTGTTCGATGAAATTGGAAGGTGCGCATCTTCTCTGAACGTGTTGTCGTTGTAATGTACGTGCTTCAGCCACTTTGACACATTGTCATCCCACCTGAGGCTATCCGCCAGCCCGGCATTGCTGATCGCGTGGCCGGTATCCAGGCACAGTCCCAGATGTGGTGATCCCAAGTCTTCGAGAGCTGCAGCGATGGCCTGAGGGCTCCTGGGCTCCATGTAGTCATTGGTCTTATTGCCTCTGTCAGCCAAATTCTCAACGGCAATAGTGACACCATGTTTTTCGGCAGCTTCGCTCAGCCTCTGCAACTGGTCCTGTAACTGGGCTGGATTCTGGGGATAGTCTGTATGTGTGACAAACATCCGAACGCCGATTTCTTTGGCAATTCCAGTCTGGAGCATGTAGTCAAGGTCTCTAATGCTCGCAGCAATGCCGTCTCCTTGGCCCTTTGGCTTGTACCTCAAGTGAATCGAATACACTTGGCCGGCAAACTGCTTTGCCCGGTCAAACACTTCGTCCACGGAAGATTCCAGCTTCGTAGCCTTTTCCAGGTCGATCTCCAGCCAGTCAAAAAGCGCCGCATACCGAGATAGTTTCGTAAACTCTTTTGCACTCGCCCCCAAATTCCAATTGCCCATTGTTCTTGATCCTCAGAAACGGAAAGCTCAATTTCTTTACACGGCCAAGCTGGCGTCTTCTTCTCGCGTCCACTTGGTCTTCAGACGCTGTCGCCCTCATCGTCGGCACGCTCGTCTTCCAGTTCGGCGAGAAACTGCCCTGGTGCCTGGCGTTCTTGCCTTTCGAGTCGATTCAAGTGTTCCTCGGGGCTGAGGCGACGGTCGGCACGACCTTATGCCAGAAGAATACAGTATCCGACGTTTCCGTTCACCCCGATGTATGTGAAACGCCTGGGCATTACAATTGGATAATCATGAACGAGGCAAGCCCTTTCATAATGTCGCGGCTCTTTCTTCTCGGCGCAGGCGCGCTGTGCCTGGTGACTTTTGTGGTGATCATCGTCGTGGTGGTTATCGCAACAACCAAACGCAAGAAATGAGTTTGGGAACTGCGACGGCAGGCGGCGGTCCCGTTTGTGCAGGTTGTTATGCGACGCTTGCGGTTTCGATACACTCTGCGCACGCTGGTTGCGCTATTTCTTTGCGTGGGCGCGCTGATGGGCTGGTTGGGGCGCCAGTACCGCCAGATCCAGCGTGAACGTACAGCCCTGACAGAGATCCGCGACATCCAAGCAAAAATGACCGCCTTGAGAGACACGTGGATCAAGGACCCGCTGGATGTGGAAAGCATCCAGTTGCGTGGTGGTTGGCTTGGGACGGTGAACGAGACTCCGAGCGAGTGACCGGAGTGGGCTTCAAGTTCGGATGGTACGACGAGCAGATGGATCCCGAAACCCGAATATCCGATCGCGAAATGCGACTAATCGCCAATTCTCCAAGTATCAAGCGGCTGGAGATTCCACATTCTGAGGTCGGCGATGAGGGTTTGGCCCACCTGACTTCGCTCGAACACTTGGAGAAGCTGGACCTTAGTGCAACCAAGATAACGGATCGGGGACTGCGCCATCTCGCGCACCTGCGAGGTCTGAAAGAACTCAAGCTCAACCACATGGACCTTTCCGGCGCCGGCATCCAACATCTTGCCCGTTGCCCACAACTGGAAACGCTGGTGGTCAAGCAGTGGGAAATCCCTACGGACTTCGTCGAGTATTTTAACCACATCACCTCGCTCCAATCGTTACACCTCGCCGGAGGCCGGTTCGAGCGATTTCGCCTGCGTGGTTTGCCCCGTCTTCGCAGCCTCAGTCTCCATGGCGACGACTGTACGGAATTCGACTTCATAGATCTTCCGGCGTTGGCCAGCTTGGAGATTTCCTGCAACACGATCGACCGGCTCGTCCTGCGAAACCTTCCTCGCTTGACATCGCTGAAGATCTACGCGGGTTCCATCTCCGAGGAGGCCTTGGAGTGTATTGGCGACGTTTCCAGCCTTCGCCGCCTCAACCTTCAAAACCCGTCCGTGAGCAACGACGGATTGAAAGCGATTGGCCGTCTGAGCAATCTTGAAGAACTAGGCCTGTGGAATACCTGCATTGATGACAGAGCGATGGACACGTTTAACGGCCTTCGACGACTGAAAAAACTGTCGTTACAGGCGCCTGCGGTCACTCAGCAAGGTCTGAACCACCTTCGGCATCTCCGCCGTCTGGAATATCTCGCGCTGTTTGGGTTCCACTGCAAGGGGGATTTCAATCCGCTGCTCGAAAATCTGCCGGACTGGCGCGATTTGCACCTGAGCGATTGCCGATTTCGCGAACTCCGCTGTTCCGGCCACAACAACCTGGAGAACATCGAAGGCGACCGTACCGAATTGGATGCCATCTACTTGCAGAGCCTTCCGAAACTACGAAGAATCGACCTTTCTCGTTCGCATGTTGAGCGGTTCAATTTCGAGAATCTGCCACGACTGGCCTGGCTGCACTTGAGCATCCTACAAGGGACCGAGGTGACGTCGGCCCGGCTGCGCGAGTTGCCGAGGCTAGAACACCTTGCATTCGTCGGCATCACACCTGAGGGAAGCATCGAGGACCTACAGAGTCCCGCCAGAATACCGGATGACGTGTTCGGTCATTCAGACACCTATCCGCGGCTACGCGCTCTGGACGTTTCTGGTATCGACCTTCCCGATCGAGCGCATCGCAAACTGGTTGAGATCAGGAAACGCGGCGCTGGCCGCTGAAAGAACTTTGGGCAAATCAAGGCTTGCGGCCACGAGCTTGAGTGCGTTCAACCTCTTGGATCGCCCGGCTAGCGGCGTTGCGAACGATCAGGTAATCATCATTCAAGGCTTTACGCAGATCTCCAAGGTATGACTTGGCGTCTGCGCCGAACGCACCGATCGACTCGACCGCACGTGCTCGTACCAAGGCGCGAGAGTCTCCTAACGCTACCACCAGAGCTGGCAAGACCTTCTGCGGTCGCTGTCCGATTCGTCCCAACGCCTCGGCTGAGTTCGCTCGGACGGAAACCGAAGCATCTTTCAAGTTTCTCGTGAGCTGTGGAATGGCGTCAGTCGCCTCGGGGCCCAAAGCATGGAGGATATCAATTCCGCATGCGGCATCATAATGCTTGTGCTTACCCAGCAAACAGTCCATTGACCGTTCGATTATCCGTGGCACGGGATCAGGCTCGATTTCTAGCAAGACGCGTAGGAGAAAGCCCCATTCCCGTCGGTCAGCAACGTTGCGTTTTGCGTCTGTCCAGAAGAACAGAAAGTCAATCAGGTTTTCGGTACAGGCTTCCGCGTTCAGACCAAGGATGGAAGCAACTTCGCTGGACGACAATGGTTCACGCCACAACGTTCCCCAATCGGCGGTCTTCTTCATCACTCCTGGGGCGCAGGTCTTGTCTGTCGGGTCGATCCGCGCGAGCGCCCAGCCCGCTTCGGCGGCAAGTTGGTCGTGCTCTCTTTCGAGACCTTCCTTCAGAGCCTTCCGAAGAAGGGGCACAGCGCTCTTCGCTTCTGACCCCAAACGTCCGAGAGCTGCCGCCGCTTCCGGTCGGGGATCAAGGAAATGACGACCACCCACCAGGCTACGATCGTTTGGTGGCCCGTTCCATCTCTCATCGGCGAGAATCTCAACCAGTATTTCGTAAGCCCCCATGTTGTTTTCGACCACGCACAAAGAGCAAGCTGCGGCAACACGGATCTCCGCGTTGAGCCAATCAGGCTCCCCATCGGCATGCAGGTCCCGTTTGGCAGCCCGCCGCAGGGCAGGAATGGCAGCTCCTGCTGATTTGGGATCGAGACACAAAAGATGCGCGGCTGTCTCAAAGACAATCAGGCGCCCCTCATTGATCTCCCCGTCTTTCATCATTCCGGCAATCACTGGCACGGCTGGTGCCGCTTTCGCCTTCAGCCTCTCCAACTCGTTCGCCGCATAGAAGCTGACCGTCAAACAAAAGTAGTTGTCGTCTACGCGTTCGTGGTCGGCAAGGGCCTTGGCCAACGCCGGTGCCGAGCGTCTTCCATCCCGATCAAACTGCGCAAGGCACTGCAACGCGGAACGGCGTGCTATCGGCAATTCGTGTTCGGTGGCTCGCAGGATTGCGTCGATCGAGACTTCTGCGTCGACATCGAATCGCCTTAACGCGTCTGCCGCGGCCGCGGCAGTTGCTTCGTCGCCCAACGCATCGGTCAGCGCGGCCAACGCGGCCTCGGAACGATGGCCCGTACGCCCCAATGCGCGAATCGCCCAATCTCGGACAGTAGAATCAGCCTCGCGCTCGACGAGTTGGATAAGTGCCGGAACCGCGGAGCGAGCGTCCAGTCCCATTTTGCACAGCGCTTCGCAAAGCTGACGACGAACGGTCGCCTTCTCATGCCCAAGCGCGGTTGTCATGTGTGGTACGGCTTCGCCGCCGATACCTTCGAGAGCCAAGGCCGCCGCCCACCCATCATCTTCATCAAGCAATTGCACAAGCAGCGGAACAGCCGACCGTGCCTCCGGCCCGATTTCCCTAAGTCGCTGGATAATCTCGAAAGGAGACTGTCGCCGGATTACCTCGAATTGCTCCTCGTCGGGCTCCGACAAGCGATGCCGGAGCTTGCCAACCAACAGAGCTGTCTCGTCCTCCAATTCGCCAGCTATGGCAACTCCCGAGGGCCAAATGATCGCGAGTGCCAACGTCAGACGACAGAGAATTGATGTCGTACGTGTCACAGTTCTATGCCGTCCAAAGAGGAACACGGCCGTCACCGCCCATTCCACAGGAAACAAGGTGGAACACCCTAGGGCGGACGTTGAATGACTTATTAATGATCTTTCGATTCCTGATCGAGAAATCGCTCCCAATCCTGCCGCTGGTCAACCGGTACCCAAGTCTCAAATGTACCGTCGTTGGCGAGGTAATAGTGTCGATGATTTGGAAAGATGTCTCGCATACGATTTAGGAACGCCGAACGTTCAGAAGATCGTTCTTCAGAGCCATCGGCCGCAAGACAAGGGAAGGAGGATGTGAGATGGCATAGTGCATCGAGATCAACAAGCGATTGACGGTGCCCCTCGTACGCATCCACAACTGCGTCCACATCGACGCCGGTGAGGTCATATCGGGTATTCCCATTGCCGGCCGGTTCAGGGTTACCGAAGAGTGTGTTGTATGCAGCCTCCATTCGCCACTGGTGGTACGCGACGGCAAGAGGCCGGCGGAATATCGTAATGCCAACAATCGCCACGAAGACGGTAATGCAGGACACGTACAGTAGTAGGCGTTTGCGTTTCATTCTGCCGGATCGTCCTGGGCCTCTTCTTCGCACACGATTCGGAAGCCAACGTTGTACACTCGTTGGTAGGGCGGGTAGCTGAGCCGGAATCCGGAGCGGCACCGTTTGGGCCGGTCGTACCAGGAACCGCCTCGCACGACCCTCTCGCTACCAATCGCAGTGTCATTGCGGCCGTCGTTCTCTCGGTAGGGATAGGAGCGGTACTCGGTTCGAGTCCACTCCCACACGTTGCCGTGCATATCGCACAGGCCCCACGGATTGGGCTGATAGCTTCCGACGTCGGCTGTGACCAGCTTCCCGTCATTGAAACGATCGTCTCTCGGGGCCAGGTCGGGCGGTTTAGGCCGCCAAGCTTCGTAGGCCAGGTTGCGCATCGTTTGGTCGGCCATGTTGGCGTAGGAGGAGAAATCCGTGTCCACGTCGCCATACCACAGCGGCAAATCCACGCCGGCGCGGCATGCGTACTCCCACTGGGCCTCGGTAGGCAACGTTACGCGGAGTCCTGTCTTCTCGGACAGCCACTGACAGAAGTCCACGGCCCGCTGCCAGGACACGCGCACGACCGGCTGGTTGGGCTGGCCAAGCGGCCAACCGAGGTACTCCTCGCTGAAGATCCATGATGTGCGATGTTCAAAACGGCTATCGTGTGTCGGATCGAATTGTGCATACTGCTGGTTTGTCACTTCGCAGCGGCCCATCCAGAAGGGCTTGTCGAAGGTGACGGCAGACAACGGCATCTCGTCCCGCGCGCCGTCAGGATCGCCCATAACGAAACTGCCTGCTGGGATGCGAACCAGGTCGATGACGACGTCGTTTCCCAGGTCGAAGCTGCGAGTCGCTTCGCCCAGTGCGTTCTGACGTTTCTTCGCTTCCCATCGGTCGAATGGCCAATCGCGGCACCTTACCGGTTTGTCTTCTGGTCTGCGCGAATTATTGGGCACGGCGCGTTTGATCGGTGTCGGCTCGAATTGCGGTATCTCTTCCGCGTCTTCCACTACGCCGCCGTACAACTCACGCAATTGGCAACGCCGTTCCTGCTGGTCGCCCGAGATCGGTGCAAACTCGCTCCATGTGCCGTGGCAAGGAGCGTTCAAGTCGATCCACGTGATCAGACGGTCCCAGGATTCCTCGTCCAATTCGACGCCGCGGTGTCCTTTCCGGAGCATCTGTACCAGTTCCGACGTGCCGGCGTGGAACTCCTTGGGAGGCAACAGATGAAGATCGCTTTCCAAGCCGCCGATGCGAATACGACTTCTCAAGGCAATGTAACTGGGCTCGAAGATCCCCCTGTACTTGCCCATTAACTCTTCTTTGGCAACATCTTCAAACACCTGCAATTTCGGATTCCCGTGACGGTAGGCATAGTACACGTCCTGGTTGCCGCGAAGGTTGGGGATCGCCCGGCCGTCATGCCGCCGCGTTCCGTTGTGGCACCCGATGCAGTAGCGATCCAGCACAGGCTGTACCTCTCGCTTGAAACTGAAACCCCGAGTCGGCCCGTACCACGGTTGGATCTCGGACGGCTTTCGCGTAGCGGCCGACGTGTTCATCGACGGCGGGCTGGAACTGCGATGTTCGTGACAGCCCACGCAACTGAGCGTCTCGCCGGGCATAGCGGTCATCCAACTTCGCATCAACTGCAGAGCTTGGCCTTCGGCATCGAGCGGCTGGATCGAAATGGGAGTCTTGGCCGGAATGCGGAACAACGCAGATCCGTCCGACTCGACGGGAACCGTGCCAAGGACTCGTTTGACCTCCCAAGGGCCGTCGGCACCAACACGGTGGTCGATCCCGGCAAGCTTCTGATAGCCGAAATGATATGTGAAGACACGCAGTTTCTTGACCGTTCCGCGCGGAATCCCCTGCAACCCTGGGCCGGCATGCACGTCTTCCAGGTAGACCACGGCATCGTCGCGGTCCGGCTTTGTCCGGTCGGCGATCACTGGCGGCTTGTCCGTCTGCCGGAGCGGAATCGGTTCGACCAGCACGTGCCCTTCCTGTTCCTTCAGCAGCACCATGTTGTCGTAGATGTCCACCAGATAGATGCCCCACAACGAATCGGGGGTCGGTTTGCACGAGACGATGAAATGCCTGTCGCTCAGCGGGTACGGATGCAGGAACTTGGGCCAACTGTGTTCGGTCAGCTTGTCCTCGATCAACGGTTCGACCTTCTGGCCATACCCTGGGATGCGTTGCACAACGCCTTCGGCTTCGCGTCGCCCCTTGGCCGAATCAAAGACCACCAACTCGCCGGCGCGGCCGACGTGGTGGCCGGTGACGATGCCGACCACCTTGGTCGGATGATCGGGAATCGGACGGGCGTAGAAGACCGAATTAGGCCAATAGGAATTCGATCCGTAGTACTCCGACTGCCCCGTGCCATCGGGATTCATGCTGAACAGAATACGATTCCAAACGTGCGGCGTATCCGTGTAGTCCCACCGCAGGTACAGAATCCGTCCATCGTTCATAACGGTCGGGCAGTAGGTGTGATCCTGTTCGAAGCATACCTGCCGGATGTTCCCGCCATCGCCGTCCATCATGTACATCATGCCGACGATCACGCCCGCGTTACACGGAACACCCTGAAGCGGCGCGGTAGAGACGAACGCGACATCGCGGTTGGGCAGATAGCACGAGTCGTAAAAATGAACGTCGGTATGATCGGTCGGAGTCAATTGCCGCAGGCACTTGCCGTCGACGCCGATCTCGAACACGTGCCATTTGTCGTGGCTGCCCGGCATGGAAAACAACAGCCGCTCGGCGTCCCAGTGCAAATCGACATCGGTGATCAGGCGACGCCGGTCAGAGCGATAGACCGTGGTCAATTCTCCATCGGGCGACACCGGCGACAGTATGGCGATCTCGTTGTCCCACTCGAAGGGCCGTTCAATGTTCGGATTGCACTTCGAGCTTTGTCGAGGCAGGCCAATGTACTCGCCCACTCCGTAGCCTCGGCCATGTGGCCGGCGCGGGTCGCCGTGAGGAACGCGTCGAATCAGAAGCAACTTGTCGAAATCCAGAAGCGGATTGGCCAGCAAGGCTTCGCGTTGGAGTGAATCGAATTGGGCGACGAGTGCCACCACGTGTTCAAGGTCGGCCAGTCTGCCGCAGCACGTCTTCTTCAGGCCTTCCCGGGTCGCCTTTTCCAACGCACACAGACGTGCCGCAGATCCTTCCCCGTCGGCGTACGTCTTGCCACCGTTTTGCAGCAAATCGTCTATCGCGAGGCGCAATCCCTTGAAGTTCAGTGACCGTGCCCGTGCGAGCGCAACGTCGATTTCCCGCGAGCGGTAATACAGTTTACGAATCTCGTCAAGCGAAGTTCGATCCCGAACACACTTGGGCTTCGCACTCGATGTCTTTCCCAGCGCCGGAACGCGGCAGCATGCCTTGGCATACCGGCGGGCCAATTCGGCGTAGTCGCCTGGTTTCCAGTCGGTGGCGAGGATCCGGTCTTCGCGTTCCCACTTCATCTGCCGTCGCGGTTCCGCCTGGTGGAAGTCCATGGCTAACCGAGTCCAAAGATCCATTCGCTTGGCGCCAGCGGCATCCGTCACGTGAAATCGCACGGCCCCGTGGTCACCGACCCAATCGTCGATGCCCACCCAAGCCTCCAGTCGCTCGTAAGGTCGGTCCAAGCCGATGCGAATCTTGCTGGGAGCGTACACGTGAATCCCGTGGTCGAACCGTCGGCCGGCGATGTGTAGCGGGCCGCTAACACCGGCTTTCAAATTCCGGTCGATGTCGTGCCGGCCCTCAAGCACTTTCAGCGACTTCATATGGCAAACACGCGTCTCGTTCCCATCCGCGTCTATCAACTTTACGTCAGCCCAGGTAGCGGCGCCGTGGATCACTTCCGGCGAGCCGGTCACGTAAAGGAAGAGTTCGTCTACGCCGACAACGGGAACGCTGATACGAATGGCTGGTTTGCCACCGTGTACCACCTCGCTGGTAAACGTCCGAAGGCGAACTTGTTCCGGCTGCGATCGCTCCCGTTCCACCAACGCCTCACGAGCCGAGATCATCGTCTCGTGCCAGGTTTCCTTCTTCTGGTAGTGCGATGACTCGGAACCGATCGCGCGACCGGAAAGCCCGACAAGCAGGCTGGCCACGAGCATGGCGCAAACGAACGGCTGAAGAAAACACGGACTTCTCGGGATGGACTTACTGCCGTTTACACTTGACGAATCGGTGGGAGTCGAGCGAGTCACGGAGGACTGCCCAAAGAGAACAGCGAGGCAGGCCGACATCCAAGCTCCTTTCAGTAGCATGGAATTGGATTGTTGGTTGGCACCGTTAGCAAGTTTCTCGTGGGGCACGATTCTAACGTGCCTCGGCACGATAGAATCGTGCCCCACATCCGGCTGCAGTCTAGCCGCGATGAGTGGCATCCGGCAGGCGCACCGCCCCGGAGAACTCACGCAGCAATCCCGTCGATGTTAAGCAACGTCCGCAGTGGAGTCAATCTCGCAGCATTTGCGCCAGATCCCGACGGATTTGCAGCTTCTCGGAAACGGCACTATGATAGGCCCCGCGGACCGACTGCGCCGTGGCGTCGATTTGTGCCGCGCGAGTCTTGGGACCGCTTCCTCAATTCGGTGGTAGCAACCCCTTCACCTTTGAGTTTCGTAGCGTAGATCTGTGGACACTCCCTTGATCACAAGCCCCGTGGGCATCCTGGCCGTGCTTACGGGCGTGGCGTCGTATTTCTTTCTCCTGGAAAAGTGCAGCCAGTGGAAAGTCTTCGACCTGTTTCCGCCTCTGTTGTTCATCTACGCCTTCCCGATGATCTACTCCAACAGGGGCCTGATTCCCAACAAGTCGCCGCTGTACGATTGGATGGGCGAAGCGGTGCTTCCCATGTTCCTCATTCTCATGCTCTTGGACATCGACGTCTTGGCAGCCGTGCGGGTCATGAGGAAGGGAATCCTGGTCTTGCTTTGCGGAACGGCGGGCGTCGTGCTGGGTGCGCCCGTAGCTTACCTTCTCGTGAAAGGCTGGCTGGGCCCCGAGAGTTGGAAGGGATTCGGTGTTCTCGCAGGAAGCTGGATCGGCGGAACGGGAAACATGGCGGCTCTCAAAGAGGGTCTGAACGCATCGGAAGCCGATTTTGGCTTGGCCGTCATTGCGGACGCCATGGTCTATCTTATTTGGCTGCCGATATTGCTTGGCTCTAAGAAATGTGCCAACTGGTTCAACCGGTTGGCCCGCGTTGACCCCGAGCGAATCGAGATGCTCGAGCGTTCCTCAGGCAAACTGTCGAACGACAAGGGCAAGCCGGAAATGCGGCATTTGCTCTATCTGCTGTTCCTCGGTTTCTTCTTCGGCTGGTTGGCCACTGAAGTGGCGGCCTGGCTCCCCGAGGCCCCACCAGTGCTCAGCACCACGGCGTGGAAAATCCTGCTGGTCACGACTTTCGGGATTGTCCTCTCGATGACCCCGGCCAAACGGATTCCAGGCAGTCGTGAACTGGCGGTGGCGATGGTTTACCTGTTCGTTGCCCAGATGGGGGCCAAAGCAGATGTCAGCGGACTTGCGCAACAAGCCCTGTGGTTTCTGCTCGGTGCCTATCTCTGGATCTTCATGCACGGCGCCTTTTGTCTCTTGGGAGCGATGGTGCTTCGCGTCGACATTCACTCGACGGCCATCGCTAGCGCCGCCAACATCGGCGGGATCGCCAGCGCACCCATCGTGGCCGCTTATCACAATCAGAAACTTGTGCCCGTCAGCATCCTGATGGCGCTGATTGGCTACGCCATAGGCAATTACGGCGCATTTGCCGCAGCATGGCTGTGCTGGTTGGTCTCGCTGCTTTGATGCGCGAGACGAAGCGTCTACCGCTGTTCTATACCAGCGCCCCTACCTCCTCGACCAGCCGGTCGATTTGTTGCTTCGTGTGGTCAGAGAAGATGGCAATGCGCACGGCTCCACCTTCGGGAACGCTCGAATACGCGTCTCCGCCGGCATAATACCGCGAAATGGCAATGCCTTTGTCGAGCAGCTTGTCGGGCAGCGTTTCCAGGTCCGCGTTTTTGGATGACAGGCAAATGATCGGAACCGGAGTGTCGTTGACGTCGAAGCCAAGCTCTCGGAATCGGCTCTTGGCGTAGAGCGTGTTGTCCCACAGCCTCTTTCTAAGCTCGGGAGTCTCCCGCAGGATCTCCAACGCCTTGGCCGACGCCGCCGCGGCCGGCGTAGGAGGAGAGCTGGACCCAATTGGTATTTTGGATTTGTTCTTCAACCGCTCGATCAGGCTCGTGTCCCCAGCAATGATTCCTCCATGACCTCCCAGCGCCTTGCTCAAAGTCCCCGAACTGTACAATCGCGGGTCCGAAAGCCCAAAATGCTCGTAACAGCCATGTCCCAATTCGCCTACGACGCCCGTGGCGTGAGCATCGTCCACACAGATCCAGGATTCGTCGTACTTCTCCAACACATCGACGTATTCCGGAATCGGGGACAACTCGCCGGACACGGGGAAGACTCCGTCGCAGATCACCATCGGTCGTTGAGACGGCTTCAAATGTCGCGCGACTTGTGTTCTTAAGTCATCAGCGTCTCGATGGACAAACGCAATGGCTGGCTTGTCGGCAATTGCGACGCCGTCCAGAACCGAATAGTGGGATTCCTTGTCGTAGAAGATGACGTCATAGTCTTCCCGCAAGCCCTGCAGAAGCACGGCGTTTCCCAAATATCCGGACACGTAATATAGCGCACTCTCCGCGGCGAAGAACTCTGCGGCATTCCTTTCCACGTCGAGCAAGGCTGGATTGTCTCCATATCCCGAACGCGACGTCGCACTGCCCATTCCGTATTGCTGGACAGCTTTGCAGGCCGCGTCGATGATCGCCGGATGGCCGTGCAGGCAGAAATAGCCGCAGCCGCAGAAGTAATCGACTTCGCGTCCGTCGATAACAGCCGTTGCCCCCGGCGGGCTTTCCATTACGTGCATTGGTACTGTCCTTCCGTTCGCTCGCGGTCCGGTCCGATTCGGGCCGGAAGGGTTCACGCAGAAACACCTCGCTGTGGCCGGTCTCCCGACCGAGCCACGAGGGCCGACCGGAGGTCTCCCCCGCATCTTGGAGACCTTCGGTCGTCACGGCGGCGGGGTCAGAGACCCGCGCCGAGCGTACTGTAATGCCCTCCGGGCAATCCGGTCGTTCACGGCGTCACGGGCCGGCCTTCGAATCTGTTTTCCGGCGAAGACTCGATGATCATTCCAGTCGGGCTGCCACTGTCATCCAATGGAATGGTGACGGGTACCTCGACATCTTCGATGAGGAATCTTGTCTTGGACAGTGGAAGGAGGCCGAAGTCGCCCATCCCAGGATTTCCGATCAGCAGACGATCGCCGGACCTCTTGACGCGAAGCTTGAACTCCTTGAAGTCGTGTTCTCCCGCGTATTTGTCAAGGTCACTTGGGGCCAGTTCGACGGTGCCGGCGCTTGTTCGCGAGCATTTCAAGGGTACCGTCTTCGGCTCGGCCTTCGCCTGCGACACACGCGCACGGAGGACCATGTCCAACAACTTGAAACGCTCGCTGTCCTTGACACGCTTCTTCTCGGTGATGAAGTCCAAGCACACGTCCCAGAAGGTGCTCACTCGGTGAACGAACACCAGATTCGCGACGGGCAGCACGTCGATTGCATGGCCACCGTATCCTCGGGCCGAGTACATCCCAAGCTCCTTGAAAGGCCCGTCGACGATTCGCCACCACAGGTATCCGTATGCGTATTGCGGATTGGATGTCGTGTCGCCCTCCTCGAAGGACGAGGCGGTGCTTTCTCGAATCCATCTCTCCGTGAGGATCTGTCGGTCATGCCAACGTCCTTGACGTAGAAACAGCAGCCCGAAACGCGACATATCCCTGGCCGACAGCCGAAACGGATAGGCGGGGTGAATGGAGTGCTCCTGCTCCAAATGGTAATACGTGTCCTGCAACCTGAAGTCTTCCATCCCCAGCGGAATCGCAAACCTCTTTTCGAACTCCTCGAAAACCTTCGTGTCGGTCTGCGATTCGAAGATGGTACAGAGAGCATTGAAATCCCAGTTGTTGTACCAGAACAGTTCTCCCGGCTTGTGGCTGCCTCGCGGCGGGCGGTTTTTCTTCATCTTGGCGGTCTCGTACGCTGCCGGATGAAAGACGCCGGATCGAGACTTGAGCAGATCGCCCACACACGCCTGCTTCTCCGCATCCGTCAGAGGAGGCTTGTCGTCGATTCCCAATTCCGCAAGCGTCTTTTTCAAGTCGATATTGCCATTGCCGACGTGAATGCCATACAACGCACTGAGTAGGCTTTTCCGCACCGAGTGGCACGGAAACCTCCTATCGACCTCGCCCCAAGCAGCGAGCACCGTACCGTCGTAGACAACCATCACCGCGGCCGAATCAATCGTGTCGTAGTACTCGCGTGCCTGCTGAAGTTTCTCGGAGGACCAGCCTGCCTCTTCCGGTGTTGCGTACTGAAGCCAAGCCTGCTGGGGATAGCGATCGGTCTTGGGCCCGCGCCAAGCGTTCCACTGTTCGATCGGAAACTCATCGGCTGCGCAATGAGACAGAACAAGAAGTGTGATGAAGCCAGAGCAGAACACCCAACGATTTCTCATTGCGTCCCTCCACATCAGTGCTAGGCTAATCGTCGATATGAATCCGTCGACACGGTGGCCAGTGTACCACAGCCGTTTTCCACTGTAACATCCTTGGTTGTGGAATCTCAATCAGCGACCATTCCACCGTCCACATTCGCACGGACCTGAGGAGACATCACATGCGTCAACTTCAAATCGCAATCATCTTTGCCACGCTCATACTGGACAATTCACTTTTGGCCAAAACGCATCCCGGCGAAGTCGTCCGGTCCATTTCGTGTCCTGCACCGTGCCCAACCGGAATCGCTGCCCAAGGGGATCGGCTGTGGGTCGTGGATCGATTTACGGACAAGATCTACGAGTTGGACAGAGAATCCGGAAAGGTGCTCCGCGAATTGGAGGCTCCGTGCTACCAGCCAACGGGCCTGACGGTGGACGATCAGGGCAAGCTGTGGGTGGTTTCCGACATGCCGGATTTTGGCCATGACAAGATCTATCGGGTGGATCCCGCTACCGAAGAGGTGATCGCCGTCATTCCGTCGCCGGTGGACTTCGTGCGCTCGGTCGCTTGGGAGGACAAAGCCCTTTGGGTGGGCACCAGGAAACAGCAACTTGTGCGCGTGGATCCCGACGATGGTTCGGTCCTTTCGAATTCGCCGGTTCCCTCCACGCGGATGTCGGGGCTCGGGTCCGATGGGAAGTATCTGTGGAGCGGCGACCGGGGAACCGACAGACTGTACGTGATCGAGCCGATGACCGGCGAAGTGGTCTTTGTACTGCACGCCCCGGGGCCGAGCATTTCCGGGATTGCGTGCTCGGGCGGCAATGTCTATGTGCTAGATTACGAGAAGCGAGCCATCTTCGTAGTACGAGCGAAAGGGGAAACCTCGGCCTGGGCCTACGAGCCCCGAAATCTGACTCTCTGTTACCGAGTGATCCTTCACAACCAAGGAACCGCCGTGGCGCCGCTTCTGACCGCCCACATCGCTGTCCCGGAAAACACGATTCGCCAGAAACTGCTGCCCCCGATCCGATGGGAACCGGAGCCTGCCGGATTTGAAAAGGACGATTGGGACGTGGAGTTCGCCAGATTCGATTTTGCCAACGTGCCGCCGGGCGGCACTGTCGAGGCGAGGATGCACGTGGACGTGCAAATGCACCATCTTCGACGAGCCATCTATCCCGAACAGGTGTCTGGTCTGGATACCATCCCCGCCGAGATCAAGGCCCGCTACCTGAACGACGGCAACAAATACCAGTTGCAGCATCCTTACTTGCAGAAACTCGTCAAGGAAACGCTCGACGGCGAAGAGAACCCTTGGTGGATTGCACGCAAACTGGCCCGCGCTGTGGGAGAGCGAATGAGTTTCGAGATGACCGGCGGATGGGAGCCGGCGCCGGTCGTGCTGGAACGCGGTTCGGGGAGTTGTTCGGAATACTCGTTCGCGTTCCTCTCGCTCTGTCGAATCGCCGGGCTGCCGGCCCGGTACGTCGGTTCGATCGTGGTGCGGACCGAGGACGGATCCTGTGACGAGGCGGCCCACCGTTGGGCGCAGGTCTATCTGCCGCCATTCGGCTGGGTGGACTGGGACGTTCAAGCGGCCGACGCGGAATTGAAAGGGACCTTTGCGGAACAGCTCTGCTTTCGCGGAAACCACCGACTGGTGACCACCTACGGCGGCGGGCCGAGCAATATCCTGGTCTGGGAATACAACAGCCAGTACAAACTGAAGGCCAAGGGCCAAGCCGACATCCTGGTGGAAAGATACGGCGAGTGGTCGCCCCGAAGTAACTGACGTGGATAGAGGAGAAACACAGTATGCCGCGCGAAGTACCATGCAGAATGCCTCGATTCGCCAAACGGGTCGTTGGCTTTCTTGTTGCCTTGACGCTCCAAGTCGCAATCACTACCGCAGCGGAGGAGGAGCCTGCGATCCCCGACGATCAATTGGAAACGCCGGCGCAAATCTGGGAGCGGTGCCAGAAGAAGCTCTTGCCTTTCAATTTCGAAATCCAGAAGGACGAAATCGTCACATCCGATACGCGACCCGATACGAAGCTCCGCCGCGTCGAGGTGAAGTTCTACAGTCAGGAATTGGAGGGCAAAAAGTGGGGGCATCCCTGTGTTGTGTATTTGCCGGCTGACGAGTCGATCACGAAGTCACCCGACCGGATCGGCAAGTGCGTGATCGTGGGCCAGCGCGGCTGGGACGGCCTGGCCACCGGTCCATGGCGTCCCGGCTTCCTTGGCAACTACGGCGAACCGATCGCTGCCGAAACGGGTTACCCCACGATGATTTGCCCTCACCCCGGCGAGTACGACGAAACGCCGGGAAGGGAACTGTCGATCGGTTTCCTTCGAGACCTTTGGGCCGAGGCACGTGACGACGCGGACCACTCGCATTTTCGCTTGGCAATCATCTACCTTCGTGCGCTTGACGTGATGGCAGAGGTTTTGTGCATCGAGAAAGAAGAGATCCGCGCCATAATCGGCGGACACAGTAAACGCGCCACCTGCGCCCATTGCGCGGCCACTATGGATCCGCGCATTGTGGGCGTGGTGTACATGGGCAACGAGTCCGCCTGGGCCGAACGTCATTTGACTTACCCCGAACGCGCCCTGTTCCCGCCGGTCGCCGAGCGTTACACGAAAGCGAAAACGCTGTACATCGGCGGGACCAACGAAGACGGCTACACCATGTACAACATCAACCAGATCGTCGGGCTTACCGGGCTGAAATGGACGATCGCAATGGTTCCCAACTATCGCCATGCCTCGATGTCCGAGAAGCATTTCATGAACTGGAAGATGTGGACGGCCCATTGCTTCGAGGACAGACCCATCACCGGGATAAGCGAGTTGACATACGAGGAGAAAGGCGAAGAATTCGAATGGGGCGGGCGACAATACGGTGCCGGCGGTGGCACCCTGTTCAAGTGCGAAGTCGACACGCCCAACAAGATCATCCAGGCCAAGGTCTGGTACGTCTACTGCGACGACGAGCCCTACTGGCGCGACCTGATGTGGTATCCGGAGTTCATGGTCCAGCAGCCCGATGGCACCTGGGCCGGATACGTGAAAGGCCGGCTGCCCGATGCATGGCTCGTCGAAGTCAAAGATATCGCCAAAGGACGTCCCGGCTACGTAACCAGCCTGCCGCAAGATATCACCGGCAAACAGACGATGCGCCGCATATCTCGAGGCTCCCGGTCCCGCAATTGGACGCCGATTACGACGAAACGGTAACCCTGAGGTACGCCTAGCCGGATTTGCGCACCGCGTAGGCCGGACCGAGGCCGAACCCTTGCCGGAACGGCGCAAACCACCTTAATTGCTTTGACAACGTGTACCGCCAACAACGCCAATAGAAGAGGCCGAAGTTCCGGCAGTTGCACGGTTTGCTTGGTCCGGCCTACAAATTGGTGCGCAAGACAGGCTAGAACTCGTCGGATGGCAATCTCCTTCGCCCCGTGCTAGTTCCTTCGGCAACAGTCAATTCGCGCGACAAATTCCCTGACAAAGTGTTGACCGCGCCTACAAATGTCGGTACAATTGCGCCTACACGCGTAGGCAGCAAGGAACTATCGATGAAACAGACTCTTCCCCCACTATCTGAATCGCAACTGGAGATCATGAACGTGGTGTGGGACCTCGGCGAGTGCACCGTGGCCGACGTTCTGAATCAGCTCCAGGAGCGACGTGCGATCAGTCGCAACACGGTCCACACGATGATGTCACGACTGGACGACAAAAGATGGCTGAATCATCGCGACGAGGGGGCAAAGTTCGTCTACTGGGCATCGGTGCCGCGCCAACAGGTCCAGCGACAGTATGTGGACCGCGTCGTCAATGCGGTCTTTGATGGCTCGGCCGAGGGGATGGTCTTGGCGCTGCTGCAAAACCGAACGCTTTCTCGGGAAGAAGCGTCCCGGATCCGGCGGATGATCCACGAAGCGGAGGAGCGATCATGAATGGCTCGATTACGGAAGCAATGGATCGGCTTGGTCCGATTGGACTGTCGATTCTCATCCAATTGACCGTCGTCCTGACGATCGCGCTGTTCCTGATGTGGGTGTTCCGCCGCAATCCCGCAGCGAAACACTTCGTGGGCCTCTGCGGTATCGTCTCGGCAGTTTTCTGCCCCGTCTTGCTGTTGGTGGCACCGGCGATGGGCGTGAGTTGGCTGGTCATTCCACTGAAGCCACATACCCAGACGGCGCAGGCGGCAGCGGAGCGGACCATTCCGTCGGACGCGGTTGTGTCAAGTAAACAAGCAGTCGTCGCGACAAACGACTCTTCCGTGCGGGATATCGAACCTCGACTGGAAGTGCCGCAGAACCCGGTTCTTGAACGAGGACCTGGGGTTGTTGTTGGCGACCGACGTGCGGAAACATCTCCAGTGTCAGCCGACGATAGCGTTGGACGACCATCCGTTGTGGATCGCTCCACCGTCAGTCAGGCTGACGAGAAGCCCGCTGACAGTCGACTGTCGGTGACCGCAGAACCGCCGGATGTCCGGGCGAGTGCGTCCCCGGCCGGGCGTTTACCATCGAAGCCCTGGCCCGTATGGTCGCTCGTCAATCGCACACTACTGCTGCTCTGGGCAGCCGGAGCCGTGTTGCTGCTCCTGCGCGGGCTGTTACGCAGACAGAGGTTGCGACGCGTGTTGTCGTGTTGCCGTCTCGCGGCGAGCGATCGGCTTGCGCCTATTCTGGAAGACGTGAGTCGTGAACTGGACCTTCGTCGTCACCCTGTGGTGGTCACGTCGGAGACGCTCCCGGTACCCGTGTTGGCTGGTATCTTCCGACCGAAAATCGTGCTGCCGGCTGCGCTGCTGAAAGGTGGCTCGACTGCTGAGTTGCGCGCCATCATCAGACACGAATGTGCACACATCGCTCGTCACGACCTCTGGGTATCGCTCGTTCAACGCTGGTTGGCGGTGCTCTACTGGCCCCATCCGCTGATTCATATTGTCAATCGAAGCCTGTCACGAGCACGCGAGGAGTTGTGCGACAATCATGTTCTTGTAGATACGAACGCACCGGCCTATGCGAGGATGCTCCTCCATTTCGGCGAACGGATTGTCGACGCACGGCCCTTGTCGATGTCGTTGCCGTTGGTCGGCATGCACTGGTCGTTGGAGGACCGAATCGCGGGGATTCTCCGTCCGGACCGCAGAAGAGAAAGACGCGTTGGATGGCGATCGGTGGTCCTTGCGGCTCCTGCCCTAATAGCCGCACTCGTTTTCGCGGCCGGGATCGTTGTCGGTGGTGAAGCAGATGGCCCGGGCGAGGATGCGCGGCAAAGTGAGCCCGACGAAGAAGATTCCAGAGACACGGTATCCGCGGAGATCAACTTGGACGATCCGCGGCAACTTGTGCAGGAGATCGCCCGCCGTTCCGCGCATTGGGTCGCGCCGGCGTCCCCGAAACTGAAGACGCTCGACTACACGTTCATCCGCGGCCACGAACCGCGGCTGGTGAAGCTCGTGAAAGGAGAATCTCGGGTTCGTTACAGCGTTTGGCAGGGATGCGGACTGCGTACGGGGATTCATGCGCTGCTGGGCGAGCCGGAACGATTTGCGATCAAGGTCGAGGCGATCGACGACCAGGCTCTGCGCGTCGTGGCGAGTGTCAAGGACGCCGAGCGTCCGGTCGGCGTCGAAGTGGGCAACGGGATCGACAGTTCCTGGTCCGGCTTCTTCAGCCACTCCAGCCGCGATGTTGTCCTGCTAGTCGACAGAAAACGGCTGATCCCGTTGGAAGAACAGGTCGCCAGTACGACGCTTCGTTACCGCGAGTGGAAGGAGGTCGAACAGGGCCGCTGGGTGCCGAGTCTGGTCGACGTCCTTAATGGCGAAACGCGTTACCAGATGCACTTCGACTGGATGGGGGATGCGGTTTGGCTGTTGACGCGAGCCGAGTCGGTCTCGCGGAACGGAAAAACGGTCCTTACGCGGACGCGCAACGTCGTCGTCAACAACACGGCCGTCAAACGCGAATTGACGGAAGAGGAACTGCGTTGGCGAGAGGCGGGCGCCGTTGTCCGGCGAATGCTCGATCGCAACCGCCCTTGGCTACAGCCGGGGCTTTCCGCGTTTGATTCGATCGGATACACGTTTCACACGGTCCGGGAGGATGTCCGGGAAGCCTGCTATCTGACCAAGGACAGAGTGGCTTTCTTCGAGGTCGTTCATGACGGGAAGGGGAAGATGGGCGACCGTCTCGGTGATCGACGGATCGCACTGCCTGGCCAGGAGACGGCCTACGCCGATCGCGATTCGCGATTCGCGAAGATCAGTCCACGACCGGAAAGGCTGAAGAACCAGCCCTACGACGAGGCGCTGCGTCACTACGCCCGCATCGGCTGCCAGTTCGATTTGCCCATCTTCCGATACCACGAGCGTCTCGACGCGGCACGAATCACTGTGGAAGACGGGCAATGGGAAGGGCGGCCTTGTCACGTGGCGCAAATCCGCAATCTCGGCCGCGATGTCTACCTGGGCGCGGGGACGATGCTCGGATTTACGTCCTGGTCCTACGTGCATCACATCCGGCCGGAGTACGAACTGGTGTACATCGACAAGGAGCGTCACGTACCGATCCACGAAACACTCCACGGAGGGCGGAACGAGAGAACGTTCGAGATCGACTTCTCCGACTACGTAGAAGTGACACCTGAGCGGTGGGCTCCGCTTTCGATCCGTGTCGAATCGAACGACAGTTTTACGTCCGACTACCGTTTTCAGCTCGTCGAAGGAAAGCACTGGCTGTTGAAGGACGTGGTTTCCTGGTTCGATCCGGACGATAAGAGTCGAGGCGTAGTGGAAGACGTGCGCGTCAATCAGCCGTCCGCGTCGTTCCAACAGGCGATGGACCAGATCGAGGCCAGCCGCCAACTATTCGGAGAGAAACGTACGGAACGTACGAAACGGTCGGTCGTAGCCGTACCATTTGCTCTCGGACGACGACTGCAGGTGGGGCCTTACTCCGTGTTGTTCGCATTCGCCGATCGACTTAACGTCGAGGTCAATATAGAGGCACGCGATAAAGCCGCCGATGTCGTTCCGCTGCTGCTTCTCGACGAGCAGGACCGAGCGTTGTTTGCTACGAACGTCTCTTTGGCGGCCAAAGACGGCAAGAAACAAGGCTCCGCGAAACTTGGCTTTTCGCAAGCGCTGGCAGACGTCCGTTCACTTGTTATGCCTGGCGTCTCACCTGACAAAGGAAGCGCTCATACTGTGTCCGTCTTGCCGTGTCGTTGGGACGAACCGTTGGAGATCAGCATCTGCGACCAAGCAAAAGGCAAGACTTGTGCCTACGAGGTACTTCTCACTCGATCCGCCAACGGCCACGCACGGGCGAAGCTGTCGCTGGCGAGTCAGGATGGACCGAAGGAATTCTTGCTCGACGTCTCTGCGGCTCTGCTGGATGAAGATGGACGACTCGTTGCGGCCGGGTTGAATAACGCGTCTCTGCATGTCGAACGAAGCCTTGTCGAGGCGGAGCACGGAATTGACCTTGGTCCTGTGGACGATCCATCACGACCAGCTCATCTGGTTATTGCAGTCACTGCGGGAAACACGCTATCGTCTCCCGGTGGATCAAAGTGGATGACGTGGATGCAGCAACCTGTGCCCTTTCCACTTGAAACGTTGCAGGCTGCGGACGACGCCGGTTGCTGGAAGGTTGCGCTGGGGATATTGAGGGAACGAATGAAGTTCCGCGAGGCACTTCTCGATGATCCGCGAGCCGAACTGGAGGAGGACCTCAAGGCGCGGGCCCAAGTGCTCCAGCCACACGCCAAGTGGCTTGCCCGCATTGTCCCAAAGATTGACGACCAGACGCTGTTGATCGACGTGGTAGGCCTGTTGGGTCATGCCGGCGATAGGGGACAGGTCGACGTGATCGGATCGCTCTTGAATCGCTCGGAGCGCGAGGTGGCTGATACCGCAGCCGCGGCCCTCGGAATGCTGGGGCAACAAGATGGATTCGATCGGCTGCGAGCGGTGCTGGATCGACAGCGGCCATCGTGGGACGACGATCGTGACGCGTACATGGCCTATCGCCGTCTGGAGACGGATGTGATCATCGCATTAGGTTCGATCGGCGACGATCGGTCCGTCGATTTGCTTGGCGAGACATTGATGAACGACCTGCGTCGCCTGAGAGTGAAGACGAATGAGAAAGAACGAGAGTACCTCGATGGACGACCCGGCCGGGTACAGAAGATCACTTCGATCCTGGGAATTGCAGACAACGCACGCGCCGTTCGGTGGTTGACCGACGCATGCCGCTTCTACGACGAACACGAGGACGTCGAGCGCCTGGCGGATCGAATTCCCCTCGTGCAATCGCTGCTGGCTTACGAAAACCAAACTCGCGAACTGATCGCTGAGCACATCGCCAAGAGTGACTTTGCCTTCATCCGCGCGTTCAAGTCAAACGGACACTACGACCCTTACTACGTCCCCGCCGTTCACAAGATGATGCTCGACCCCGACAAGACAGCGTGGACAGCGCATCAAGGCGTCTCGTATCTCTGGAACGCGGGCACTCCAGAGGCGTTGGCCGTTTTGCGTGACGCCCACGAGAAGCGGATGCACAAAGACGATGCCCGCACAAACCTGTACATGTGCGAGGCATTGGCTGCGTTAGGAGATGACCGCGGCCTCGTAGACGCATTCGAGGCCTTGGTCGAGCTTTTTCAGGACACGGAGCCACCGGCCGGAGAAGAGCAGAAGCAGGATTGGGAATACCGCCGAAAGTGGCTTGATGACGGGGCGAAAGATGTATTGAAAAGGGCCCGGAAGTCGTCGATTGCCGACTTCGTCGAGTCGCATGCCGACGCAGACCAACCGGCCGAACGTCGAGCTCTGATCGAACTGCTGTGGCAGCTCCCAGAAACTCCGGAATCCATCAAGATGCCCCTCCGACGCTGGCAGATTGAAAACAAGGGCGAAATCGCGGAACAGGCGTCCCAACTTCTCCAACGAGACTGACTATCGGTCATGTCCCCCTTGTCTCATCAGGACGGGACAGCTTAGAGTGAAGCTGTCGCCTCCTTTCGATTCCGACACCACGCCGGACTTGATTCGGGCCTTTCCTGTGTCGATGATACGTTTAGCCGAAGGGACCTCATGACTCTGGCAATCGAGACCCAGCAACTCACTCGCTTCTTCGACGACTTCTGTGCCGTGGATCGTATCGACCTGCAGGTCGACCAGGGGACCTTCTATGGTTTTCTTGGGCCGAACGGTGCGGGAAAATCGACGACCATCAAGATGCTGACGGGGCTCTTGGCGCCTTCTGGCGGGCAAATCTCCGTGCTGGGCAAGAATCCGCTGAATTCCTCGGAGTCCCTGGAGGTGAAGCGACACGTGGGCGTGGTGCCGGAGGATTTGGCTTTGTTCGATAACCTCACGGCGCGCGAATATCTGACCTTTGTCGGGCGGATGTACCTGCTCGAGCGGGACACAATCCGCAGCCGCATCGACGATCTGCTGGGCCTGATGCGTCTGGAAGAGGAGGAGAAGAAACTCACGCTCGAGTATTCACACGGCATGAAAAAGAAACTGGCGCTAGCGGCCGCATTGTTGCCGAACCCCGACTTGCTGTTCCTCGACGAACCGTTCGAAGGCGTCGACGCCGTGACGTCGCGTGTTTTGCGAGACATGCTGGTGGGCTATGTGTCTCGCGGCTCCACCGTTTTCCTGACCTCGCACGTATTGGATATCGTCGAGAAGCTATGTACCCACGTCGGGATCATCGCGGAGGGTAAACTGGTCGAGCAGGCATCGTTGGAGGACCTGCGGCGCGGAAGTTCCCTGGAGGATCGCTTCCTGGAAAAAGTCGGCAGCGATGCGGAAGCGACGCAGAAGCTGGACTGGCTGGAGGAGCACGCCTCTTGAACTGGCAGCACATGAAAAACATCCTCTGGCTGCGCTGGCGAGTCAGACTGAATCAACTCAGACGCGGCGGAACGGTCAACACGGTGCTGACGATCGGCCTCTACTCAATCGGCTTGGTCGCATCCGTGATCATGTTCTTCCTGGCCGTGCTCGTGGGGATTCTGACCCTCCGCGAAGCGTCACCTGTAGCAATTCTCATTATGTGGGACGTTATCGTCGTCGCCTTTCTCTTCTTCTGGATGATCGGCCTGGTCACGGAGTTACAGCGATCCGACGTGCTGTCGTTCGAGAAGCTCCTTCACCTGCCAATATCACTGAGCGGAGCGTTCGTCTTCAACTACGTCAGTTCGCTGTTCAGCTTCAGCCTGATCCTGTTCCTGCCCGTCATGGTCGGCCTGAGCATTGCTTTGGTTGTCGTGAAGGGGCCTTGGATGCTGGTCGTGTTCCCGTTGGTGGCCGGGTTCATCCTGATGGTCACGGGAGTCACTTATCAGCTTCGCGGTTGGCTGGCCACCTTGATGATCAACAAGAGACGACGTAGGACCATCATTGCCTTGATTACGGTTGGATTCATTCTCCTTTGCCAGGCCCCTAACCTGATCAACGTGATGTTTGGGCGGTACCGACATGACCGTTCTCATACCCGGATGCAGGAGCACACCGCAGAAGAACTCAGACTGAAGGCAGCGCTCGACGCTGGTGAGATTGACCATCAGCAATATAAGGAGCAGATGGACGCGTGGGACGAAGCATCCAAGGCGGAACGAAGGAGTTCGGAAAAGCGTACGCTCGTCCAGGCGAAGCAGGTTGCAGCCACAACAAACATGGTCTTGCCGCCCGGTTGGCTTGCTTACGGGGCCATGGCCGCTGCACGACATCACATCTGGCCGGGGCTGCTGGGCGTTCTGGGTATGTGTCTAATTGGCACGGCCAGCCTCTGGCGCTCCTACCGAACCACGTTGCGGTTCTATCGAGGCGAGTTCCAGACCGGCAAGAGACGCCGCAGGTCCGAGGCATCGAAGAAGGCACCGGTAAAGAAGAAGACAGCGGGAAAAAAGGCGAGAGCCGCGAATTGGCTCGAAAAACAACTGCCGTGGTTCTCTGAACATGCGACGGTGGTCGCCCTGGCCAACCTTCGTTCGCTGATACGTGCGCCAGAAGGAAAGATGATCTTGCTCAGTCCGGTCATCCTCTTCGCGGTCTTCGGGTCGATGCTGTTCACGGGCAAAGGGTTCTCGCCGCCCGAGCAGTTTCGGCCTCTGATGGGACTGGGGGCTATCACCATGGCCATGTTCAGCCTTATACAGTTGTACCAGAACCAGTTCGGTTTCGATCGCGATGGATTCCGTGTCTACGTGTTGTGCCCGGCATCACGGCGAGACATTCTGCTGGGGAAGAACCTCTCGCTTGCCCCTATCGCGCTGAGCATTGGTGCCATGGCCGTGGTGGCGCTGCACTTCATCCACCCGATGCGCGTGACCCACTTGGCAGCCACGCTGATTCAACTCGTAGCCGCCTATCTGATCGTATGTATGGTCGGGAATCTGATGTCGACGATCGCACCTGTGGCCGTGGCGGCAGGGTCTCTGAAAGCGGCGCGACCCAAGACGGCAACCGCCCTGTTACAGTTGCTTTTCGCCATGTTGCTGCCGATCTCGCTGATTCCCACTTTGGTGCCGCTTGGAATCGAACTCCTCTTGCACCACTTCGGCTGGGCAACCGGCATTCCGATCTACTTGGCTCTATCCGCCTTGGAGCTTGCTGTCGTGGTTTTCATCTACCTGCGCGCTGTCGCATGGCAGGGGCTCCTATTGCAGAAAAGGCAACAGAGAATACTGGATGTGGTAACCACCAAGAACGAATGACGGCCGGATTCTCTCCCGTTTCTTGCTCCCAACACTTTTCTTTGACCGCTCCGGCCCCTATAAAGCATCAGCGCCCGTTTATGTAACGTGGCAGACATGGGAGAGTTCCAGATGTTTAGAGTGAGTAGTCTGGCGATTTGTGTGGCGGTCTTGACGATGGCGCTTGCAGATGTCGCTGCTTCCGACATCGACGTCACAGTGAAAACCCTGGAAGGCAAAAAGACAGATCTAGCGACGACGTACAAAGGCAAGGCTCTTCTAGTGGTCAACGTGGCCAGCAAGTGTGGTTTGACGCCGCACTATGAAGGTCTACAGGCACTGCACGTGAAGTACCGCGACAAGGGCCTGTGCGTCTTGGGGTTCCCCTGCAACCAATTCGGTGCCCAGGAGCCGGGCACGGCAGAGCAGATCCGCGAGTTCTGTACGACCAACTATGGTGTGACGTTTGACATGTTCGAGAAGATCGAGGTGAACGGTTCCGGCGCATGCGACCTGTACAAACATCTGACGGTCCTGGAAACAAAGCCGAAGGGCGCTGGAAAAGTCAGTTGGAACTTCGAGAAATTCGTCGTGGGGCGCAGTGGCAAAGTCGTGGCTCGTTACACCCCGCGCACCAAGCCGAATGATCCAAAGCTGATCAAGACAATCGAAGCCGAATTGACCAAGTAGATTCAAGGCTTCGTCCCGTTTCCGCCCGCGTGTCTTCCGCGCAGGTGTTTCCTTGCCGCGACAGGCATCCACCTTTGGCATTGGCTTCCCCTAACGTCTCGCGAGTGGTAGGGTGACGGTAGTAGGGCCCGTTGACGTGCATTGCCATCATGATGGGATAGGTGTGGCTGCCGCTTTCCTGCATAGGGAGGGCCGAACATGTCGCGCCTCATACGCGACCTTCTGGAGGGCGACTACATCGCTTGGGCGATACTCGTTGGCGGGGTGCCTGGCATCCTCTTGGGTTTTCTGGCATCCAAGGCGAAGATATTTCAGGGGAAAAAGAAGACCGATCCAGACGAGATTATCGCGGAGTCCCAGAAGCGGTGCGCCCGAACAATATTGCCTGGCCTGGGCGTGTTCGTCGCGACAATTCTGATCCCTTTCGTCCTGGGTGATAGCTTCATTGGCTGGGTAGTTGCTTACTTCTTCGGATCTTCCCTGTTGGCGCTCATCGTTTGCGTGAACGCAAGATGCCCAGCCTGCAGGTCCATAGTGAGCGATCTGAAAATCCCTGAACACTGCCCGAAATGCGGCGTCCGACTAAAATAGCCACATCCCAACTCTTCTGATTCGCTGGGGCTTTCTATTCACACACTACCCAGACGACGGTATCCGTTGAAGTCGCTCCTGCGCCTGTCTATACTACTCAATTCGCCTGCTTTGGCTGTGCGTCGGGATGATGCTGGAAGCGGCCGTCCCGACTGTTGCCCATGCGACAACCACACAATTTCCTCGAAATATATCCCCACCCGTGCATCTCTTTCAAGGAGCAAACAATGACCTGTGCCGGAAGAATGCTTGTATTGTTCTCGGTCGTAATGGCGGGCCTGGTATGCCACACACAACTTGCCTGTGCCCAAGGCGATAGTGCCGAGGGTGCGGCCGAATTTCGCGTTAAGCCCCTCGACTACTGGATATCCCAGGCAACAGCCGAGAGCGGTCCCAGCGACGTTGACGAGACCGTTGCTGCGTTGACGGAGGCGGTGCTTAGCGACAATCCAAACGTGAAGAGGGACGCAGCCGACGCTTTGGCCGTCTTGGGGCCAAAGGCGAAAGCGGCTCTGCCGGCGCTGCTCGGTCAGTTCGGCCACGAGTTTCCTTGGGTTCGGGTCTCATGCCAGGCCGCGGCTGGATCGATGGGCAAGTTGGCTGTTCCGGCGCTCATAAGGACGTTCGAAGAAAACACAGGCGGACCACGGATCCGCGCTTGTTTTGTTCTGGGTGGCATCGGCCGCGATGCCAAGCCGGCAGTGCCTGTGATCTTGAGAATAATGAAAGAAGAATCGCCTGCGATGCAGGATCGTATGGCCGGTGTGCTCAAGCAAATTGATCCCGAGAGATTTGACTCGGCGGATTCGATAAAGAAAGCCCGGTACGAAGCCACCGAGGCTGGACCGCTGGCCGATCTGGGAACGGAGGACTGGCCACAGTTTCAAGGGCCGGGACTCGATTCGATCTGCCGCGAGGAAGGTCTGCTGCAAGCGTGGCCGGAAGGCGGCCCAAAGTTGCTTTGGACAAAGGAAGGTCTAGGTCAAGGGTACTCGACCATTTCTATTGCCAATGGCAAGTTCTTTACCATGGGCGACCGCGCCGACGCAGGCGGTACGGAAACTCAGTTTGTTTTGGCCTTCGATCTCAGGAGCCGCAAGGAACTCTGGGCCACACCCGTGGGCCCACCGCACTCGGACGGTGGACCGCGATCGACTCCGACCGTCGACGGTGATCTTCTGTACGCCCTCGGTACGGATGGGGATCTGGTATGTCTCGAAACGGACACAGGAGCGGTTTGCTGGAAGAAGGACTTTGTCGAGGACTTCGACGGCAAGTTCATGGCGGTATGGAAGTTCAGCGAGTCGGCTCTCGTGGATGGTGATCGGCTCATCTGTACGCCCGGCGGACCCGACGCCACGATGGTCGCCCTTAACAAGCGCAATGGCGAGGTGATCTGGAAGTATGCTATGCCTGACATCGGTGGGAAGGGGGCTGACGGAGCGGGTTACTCGTCGCCGGTGGTCGCCGAGATATGCGGCGTTCGGCAGTACGTCCAAGTCCTCGGTCGCGGCGTGATCGGCGTGGAAGCGGCCACGGGTCGGTTCCTCTGGGGATACAACCCGATTGCCAGCACCGTAGCCAATATCACGAGACCGGCGGTGCGAGGCGACTATGTATTCGTAACAACCGCTTACAATGTGGGTTCTGCGTTGCTGAAGATCTCGTCCGACGGCGACGCGTTTCACGCCGATGAAGTCTATTTTCTCAAAGGGCGAGAATTCCAGAATCACCACGGCGGAGTGATTCTCCTGGGCGATCATATCTACGGCGGCCACGGAGCGAATCGCGGAGACCCGGCGTGCGTCGAGTTTGGCACTGGTAAGATCGTGTGGAAAGAGCGAGCCCCGGCGCGAGGCTCGGCCGCCGTGCTGTACGCCGATGGCCATATCATTTTCCGCTACGATCGCGGCGAAGTACTGTTGATCGAGGCGTCGCCGGAAGCCATGAAGATCAAAGGACGCTTCAAGGCCGTAATGGACGATGGCCCCGCGTGGCCTCACCCGGTCATCCACCAAGGCAAGCTGTACCTACGCCACAGTAACTCGCTGGTGTGCTACGACCTGAGGCAAAGTTGATCGTGCTAGTTAATCGAGGGTGTCCGGGAAATGGGAGGGCGAAGCTCCCGCTGAGCCGGATCGCTGGCATCGATGCGCGGCTCGGCAGGAGCCTCGCCTTCCTGGAAATCGTGAATTCTGGCGTATCGAATTCCCGGACACTCTCAGTTTATCTCATTGCGGCAAGAAGAACGAAACCCTGCGCGCCCTGCGGGGTTGAAGCTGATTGGGATGATGTGCGCATATACGATGTTCGTTCGCGTGTGAGCGGGCAAATCTAGTTCTTCTTGTGCGAATGGCTTATCGACGGGAGGCTGTAGCAATGCAACTACGTGTTTCTGTCCCCCTGCTGTTTCTTTCGATGGCTGCCGTCACGTGGTCAACGGTGGCGCGGGGCCAACAGCCGAAGGGAAGACCGGGGGCCCCAGGCGGCGGTCCTGGAGCTAAGCGACCGGGGGGCTTTCGTGGCGGGATCACCTTTGATCGGATGCTGGAACGCCATGACAAGGACAAAGACGGTAAGGTCACTCGAGAGGAGTGGCAGGGGCCGGAGCAATTCTTCGGCCAGATGGACCGGGACCGGGATGGTGTGGTCACCAAGGAAGAGTTCCAGGCCAGGATGCAGGCTCGCGCTGGCTTTGGTATGGAACGCGGCGGTCTTGGTGGACGTGACGTGAAGCCCGAAGAATCGCAGAAGCTCGACGCGGCCGCGCTCCTTAAGCTGTTCGACGCAAACAAGGACGGCAGTGTATCGAAAGAGGAGCTTGACAAGTTCTTTCGGAAGAACGATTCGGACGAGGATGGCAAGCTGAACGAGGATGAACTGGAGGTTGCGATCGCTTCCCGAGATAGCCAGGAAATCGTCGAGGTCGACGGACCAAGCGTTGTCGAAGGCCAGCAAGCCGGAATCGCAGTCGGTTATCACGCGCCGGATTTCGAGCTTCAACCGATCGAGCCTTACGAGTGTCTGCAGAAATGGCTCGGCGGGAACGGCGACGGGAGCATCGACCAATGCATCACGCTGTCCCAGGTGGTCGGAGAGCAACCGGTCCTGCTGCTGTTCGGCAGCTACACGTGACCGCCATTTAAGAACCAAGTTGGTTCTATGAAGGCTCTGTATGAAGCCTACCGAGACAAGGCGGTTATCCTTGTCGTGTACATCCGAGAAGCACACCCTGCCAAATCTGACCAGACAGCCGAAGACGCCGGCTGGAAGGTCATCGACGGCACAGTATTCCATCAACCCCAGACTTACGAAGAGCGGCGCAAACTGGCCGCAACCGCCTGTACGTTCTGGGAGTTACCAATTCCGGCGTTGGTGGACACGATGGAACCCGCCATCGGCAATACGTATAACGCTTTTCCCAACCGCGTGTATCTGCTCGACACGGAAGGGAAGATTGTGTACCGCGGGGTCAAAGGGCCAAGAGGCGTCAATGTGCATGAAAGCGAGTTGGAGTTGCGCAAGCTGCTGGGCATCACGGAAGGTGATCCCGTGACTAAGCCGCCTCCGAAACGTTCCGCACCAAGCGGGCGAGGCCGCTTGGGCAGTCGGCGCGGATCGCCGCAAGCGGAGGATGCCGGAAATAAGGAAAAGCCTCAAGAACCTCCAGCGGAGACCGACCCCTCGGCCAAGAAGCCTGATACGCCGGATCCGGCCGCCGAAGACGAGGCATGCAAGCCCGACGCTGCCGAACCGAAAGTGGACGAGTCGCCGGACAAGCCTCAGACGCCGAAGGCTAGCAGCCCGGTGAAGCACTGACTCGTAGCCGGAACGAGCGCAGCGCTGTTCCGGCAAAGCTCAATGTCACCAGACCAGTGCCGGAACTGCGTCGCTAACGCTCCTTGTTGCCGGCCTACAGTTCTTTCGACAGGCTGCTAGTGGGGATAATGGCACTTGATGCACGATGACTTCTTCTCGGCGGAAGCCGATTCCATGTCGCCGTGCGTCCCTGCCTTGAACTCTTCCATTACGTCAGTATCCAGGTCCGCGCGCTTCATCATATCCGTGTCGCCGTGACACAACGAACACCGTTCGATAACGGTTTTGTCTGTCAAAGGCTCACAGCCGGCGCCGTGGGCATAATGGCAGTCTGTGCACGTCGGCGCGTCGCGATGGTCTTTGGCGAGCCCCTGGCCGTGCCCGGTGTCGAGATATGCTTTCCAATTGATCTTCTTCGTCCCTTTCACTTCGGCCGGCTTGCGGCCGTGACACGAGGCGCAGAACTTGGCGATTTCCATGGAGGCGTGTTTCTTCCGCCACTCGTAACGGTTCTCGTCCTCGATCCACCGCCGCCATGTCCGGTCGGGCAGGGCGCCTTCCACGTCCGCGTCGACGTGCGCTTTGGACTCGCCGTGGCACACCATGCAGTGGAAATCGTCGGCAATGTGCTTGTCTCCTTCCAGCAAATCCGGAATCTCCGCATGACACTCGATGCAGGTTTCCGCCTTCTTGGCGGCGTCCGAGATGCGCTCCGGCGGTTTCGGTAATTTGACAACCGACTTCGATTCCGATTCTTCGGCCGGAGATAGTGCTGCCAATAATCCAACCAGCGCGCTGCAGCACGCCATCCCACCCGCAATCACGGACATCGTCATGCGGTTCATAGGCATCATCCTTCGCTTGTACAGAGTCGTATTAGACCAGGAAATATGACGACCATTGTGGGTGCAGGATCTGTTGTGTGCAAGCTTAGGGCTGAGATCCTCCCTTGACCATGAAGGCCCTTCTTGGTCTGCTGAAGCCTCCAAGAGGATTTCTGCTCGCGGAATGTACGAGGAGCGAGACACGCAATCATGGATGTCCGAGGGTTATGTGATGACACCGAGCAAGGTGAATAGCATCCTGGAGTTGGTTGGTAACACGCCACTGATTCGTGTCAGCCGCATGAATCCGGTTGCTGGCGTTGAGTTATTGCTGAAGTTGGAGTCGATGAATCCCGGTGGCTCGGTCAAAGATCGTATTGCCCTGAAGATGATCGAAATGGCCGAGGCGTCGGGCGAGTTGACTCCGGGAAAGATCGTGTTGGAGGCCAGCAGCGGTAACACGGCCATTGGGTTGGCAATGGTCTGTGCGGTCAAGGGCTACCAGCTTCTCGTTACGATGAGCGAATCAGCAAGTGAAGAGCGGAAGAGGATTCTGAGGGCCTACGGCGCAGAGATCCTACTGACGCCAGGCCATCTTAGCACGGACGGCGCGATCGAGGAGGCGTATCGTCTGGCTCGCGAGGAGCCGGACAAGTATCTGCTTGCCGACCAGTTTAACAACGACGCCAATTGGCAAGCCCATTACGACGGCACGGGAAAGGAAATCTGGGAGGCCACCGACGGCAATTTGGACGTTGTCGTGCTAACCATGGGAACAACGGGCACGTTGATGGGCACGACTCGCGTGTTGAAGGAATTGAATCCTGCCGTTCGCGTTGTTGGCGTCGAGCCCTTCAAAGGACACAAGATCCAGGGTCTCAAGAACATGAAGGAGAGTTACGCGCCCGGGATCTTCAAACCGGAGGAGCCGGGCGCCATCGTGCATGTGGATGACGATTCTGCCTTCGAGATGGCCAGGCGACTGGCCAAGGAAGAAGGGATCTTCGTCGGCATGAGCGCCGGCGCAGCCATGAAAGTGGCTTTGGACGAGGCCGAGGCGTTGGGTAACGGCACCGTCGTTGCCCTGTTGCCGGATGGGGGCGAGCGTTATCTTTCCACGTCGCTGTTCGTTTCGGAGACCGTGCCCGAGCCACTGCAGTTCCACAACACGCTGAGCGGCAAGGTTGAACAGCTCGAGCCCGTCAGTCCCGGAAAGGTGACCATCTATTCCTGCGGGCCCAGCTTGGACGGGCCGCCGGACTTGGGGTTATGCCGCAGAGTAGTATTCTCTGACGTGCTCAGACGGTATCTCGAATACCGCGGCTACGAAGTCAAACACGCCATGAACCTGGGCGACATCGACGACCGAACGGTCAACGAGTGCCTGAAGACGGGTAGCAAACTGCAGGAGTTCACGGCCCAGTGGGAAAACGTCTTCTTCCGTGATTTGGATACGCTTCGCGTCGTGCGGGCGCATCATTATCCTCGGGCCAGCGAACACGTCGGCGACATGGTCGAACAGACGCGCAGCCTGTTGGACAAGGGATTGGCCTACGAAAAGCTCCGTTCGATCTACTTCCGCATCGGCAGCTATCCCCAATATGGCAGACTGTCGAGGATCGAGCCGGAGAAAACGCGGAGCGATTCATCGACTACTTACGACTACTACGAAAAGGAACACCCCAGAGATTTTGCGCTCTTCAAACGTCCAACGTTGGCAGAATTGAAGGCCGGGATCTACTGGCAGACACCGTGGGGAAGCGCTAGGCCGGGTTGGCATGTCGAATGCTCCTCGATGGCTGTCCGCTATTTGGGCCAACCGATCGACATCCACACGGCCAGCACGGACCTGACCTTTCCGCACGGCGACAACGAGATCGCTATCGCCTGCGGGCTCAACGAAAAGCCGCTGGCCAGGTTCTGGATGCACTCGGAGGTCGTGATGGCAGAAGGGAAGAAGGTCAGCCGTGCGACCGGCAACGACCTGACCCTGGAAGCCCTTTTGGCGCAGGGCTTCGATGGGCCGACGGTGCGTTACTGGTTGCTTGCCACCCATTACCGCACAGTGCTTAGATACTCGCCCAGGGAACTGGAAAGCGCACGACAGTGTGTGTCTCGGTTAAACGAGTTCGTCGCCCGGTTGCAGCATATGAAACCGGGCCGGCAGAGCCCCGATGTGGATCAGGCCCTGTACGAAGCCCGCACCGGTTGCCAAGACGCCATGGATCACGATTTGAACGTTCCTAAGGCACTGGGAAGACTGTTCGCGTTCATTCGTCATGCCAACCGGTTCATGAATGACGGAGAATTGGACACCGACCAGGTGTCACAGGTTCTTGAGTTCATGAGACAGGTAAACCGCATCCTAGATGTCATCGACTTCGATAGGAAAATGGGCGACGAGCAGATAGGGCGGCTTGTCGAAGAGCGTGACAGAGCGCGACAGGAGAAGGATTTCCAGCGTTCCGATGCGATCCGAGACGAACTGCGATCCTTGGGTGTACACGTGACCGATAGCCCATCGGGCACGCGCTGGAAGAAGACTTGAATCCTCGGGGCTCAAATGGCCGTGTGCAATACGCAACGTGCCGCGCTGCCTCACAGAATGCTATGACGTTTTGAACGCGAGTTTATCAACACTGGAGACAGAGACATGGACCGAAGAGATTTCTTGAAAACGAGTGTCAGCGCAACCGCTGCAGCAACGTGTTTGGCAACAGGAACGACCTTTGCGGAAACCAAGGTGAAAAAGATCGGGGCCGATCTACGAACCAAGATCGCAGTGAACCCCGATTGGTTCAAGGGAACGCATGTCGAGCAAATCGAGCAGATCGCCGCCTACGGCTTTCCGGCGTTCGAGAGGCTGCGGTGCGGTGGCTGGGAGGACAAAGAGGCCGTGCGAGCCAAATGCAAAGAGCTTGGTGTCGAGTGTGGCGCCGTCGGCGGCGGGATGGGCACGATCAACGACTGGGGGCCGAACGATCCGGAGAACCACGGACGTTTCGTGGAATCCGTCAAACAAGGCATCGCAGACGCCAAAGCGATCGGATCGAAGCGCGTGCTGGCGCTCAGCGGCGCGGACCGCAAAGGCGTCAGCAAGGAAGAACAGATGGACGCGTTGGTCAAAGCCGGCAAACTGGTTGCTCCAATGCTGGAAGACGCCGACATGGTGCTGGTTTGGGAAACGCTAAACGTGCTGGTGAATCACCCGGGCTACTTCCTTGTCTATTCTGCCGACGGGTCTGAACTGATAAAGAGGACCGACCATCCCAACGTCAAGTTCCTGTTCGACATCTACCACCAGCAAATCAGCGAAGGGAACTTGATCAATAACATCAAGCGGTACCACAACGAAATCGGGCACTACCACTTCGCAGACAATCCGGGCCGCCACGAGCCGGGTACGGGCGAGATCAACTACAAGAATGTCTTCAAGGCCCTTTACGAGGCAGGATTTCGCGATATTGTCGCCTGCGAATTCGGCCCCACCAACTCGCCCAAGAGAAGCGTCGAGAACCTCGAAGCACTCCTCGAAATCCTTGCCGAATGTGATCGCTGGTAGCCCGTTTGGCGAGCCGCGTCGGGAGACTGTATTTGCCACGACATGGCGGAAACGCGGGCTTGCCCAGCGGGTGTCCACCGACTACTCTTGAATCTGCTACGGTTGTACAAACGTTCCCAGCAAAGGAGACCGACGATGACGAATAAGCGAACGGACAAGGTTACCAGACGAGCGATGCTTACGGGCACGGCCGCAACGGCCGCGGGTTTGGCCCTGGCCGGTAAGGCGTCCGCCGAGGAGAAGTGCAGCAAGGCAGCGGTCAAGACGTACAAGAACGCAGACTTCTACGATGCGAAGGGCGAGTTCCTGGTCGACAAGGCTCGCGAGGCATACTTGGATATGTTTCGACGGTTTCACTACCCGTATTCCGACAGGCTGAAGTCGGAAGACGACGGCATGTGGATTATGGATTTCGGCCTTGGCGATTTTGTCAACGTGGGCTTGGCCGGCATCTTCTGGTTGAACCGTCAAGACTGGGGCTACTTCGGCCATGAGATCTATTTGCTGCCCGGACAGATGATCCCGGAACACGCCCATCTGCCGACCGATAAAGGCCCGGCCAAGATGGAGTCGTGGCAACCGCGCCAAGGAATGATCTACACGTTCGGCGAAGGCGAGCCATCAACGGATCTCCTCTGCAAGATTCCCGAGAGCCAAAGAGATATCGTCAAAGCGCGACATTGCACGCCATTGGAGATCGACGAGATCGGACATCTCAACCGGCTCTTAGCGCCCCATTTCATGGTCGGCGGCCCCGAGGGCGCTATCGTTACCGAGTACGGCACCTACCATGACATGGACGGTCTCAAACTCCTGAATCCGAAGGCGAGTGTGTAAGCAGTCCGCGTGATTTCGTGGACGCTCACTTGTTCACACCGAATGCCGCCTTGGCGTCAGCGTCGCTGGGGCGGTAGTCGGGATCTTCCGTTAGGCAGAGGCAATCCAGCCGCGGATTGCCAGCGGCGATGCCGGGCCCTTCGCGCGGGTAGATGCGGAATACGAACTCACCCGCTTCCAGTTTGAAGACAATTGGCGATCCCGGTGGCACGGTCGTCACACCGCCGCCGCGTCCGGTCCAGTGCCACTTCTTGTCGTTCACGCCACAGTTGCCTAATACCTGATTCCCGGTCAGCGTCACTTCCTGATCGGGCAACACCAATCCGAACGACATGTCGCCGCCCGTCGGATAGCGAACTCGTCCCCACAACGTCCACCGGCCTTTGTGTGGGACATTGACCTTGTACTCCGTGTAGCACGGCGTACTGCCGGATCGGTCAAAACGTCCTGAGCCCAGAACCACATCGCCCAGCGCGTCAGGTTCCTGGATGTCTGCTGCCGAACCCTTGGTCATGCTGCCGACGCAGCTCTGGAAGTCCTCGGCCTGGATCCAAATCACGACGGGCTTGCGCAATTCGAGCGTCGCCCTGGTCAGTAGCTTTCGTGCATCGGCCGGCGACGTGTCCGGGAAATGCAGCAGCGTACGCCGATGGTCTAGCGGCACGCAGGTTTTCGCAGCCAATCTCTCCGTTTCCACAGTTCCACCTCGTACGTCGTAGACCGTCACGCCGTCGGTATTTACAACCAGCTTTCCCTGTTTGCCCACGTAATGCCACACCGTCGCGATTGCACCACCGCGCAACTCGCCGATAAGGGCCCGCACATCGTGTGTTCCAGACACCTCGTCCAGCGTCTCTACTTGCACGAACTTCGGCGAGTCGCCCGCATCGGTAAGACTCTGAGGTAGCATGACGAAATCCTTGCCCTGTTCCTGCAAACGCTGGAGTGTTTGCGCCGGCGTCTTGTAGGCAAGCCGAAGCTGTTCATACTGACGGACGATTTCCAGGATGTCCGGCGTGAGCGGATGGGCTTCCATGCGCGAAAAGCTGGTCTGCAGCGAGATCGGGGAGTCAAAGGCCAGCGACTTGCACATCAGGTACTCGATCTCGTCGAACTGCAGCCCGTCGTAGTTGCCGCTTTTGGGCCCGATGCCGAACCAGCCGAGTTCGCCCGGCGTCATGTCTTCGTGGCCTCGTATCACTCTTTGTAGCGTTCGGTCGATGTGGTCTTTGCAAGTCGGCCAATCGTCGATCAAACCGCCCGCATGGAGGTATGCCAGGTAGGTGCCTGGGTACTGGTCGATCGTTCCGTAGCGAGTGAACGAATGCCACAGCCCATGCGTGCGTCCGCCGCCCATGTGGATGAGCGGCCGTTTCTTGAACTTCCGCATCGGCACCGCGTGGGCATTGGACGAGTAGTAGTGGTAGCGGCGACGGTCCACGTCCTCGCTGCCGTCGAAGTACACCATGTCGAAATCGCAGTAATTAAAAACGTGGGCCAACCGCGAAGTGGTCTCCTGGAACAATGGCGAATCCTGATCGATGATGTAACCGTTGATACACCCGTCGACGCCGTAATGTCGACATTCGGTCTGAGCCTTGTGAGCAGCTGCCTTTGTGCCCCATGCGCCACGCTGGCAGCCTAGGAACGTGTCCCACTTGCCCTCCGGGCCGATTGATTCGAAACGAATGATCTCGTTGTCGATGATCACTTCCTGATGCTTAGAAACGTGTCCTTCCCAGACCTTCTGCTTGCACACCGGGCTGCCCGGCCACTGGCTCAGATCCTCTTCGGCACGAATAGTCGTCTGGTCGGCAGTAACATCGGCGGCCAGCGTCGCCGACCTATCCACCCAGAAGCCGCGATTCGGCACGGGCGTGACGTAGGCGTCGGTCTTCGAGATCTTCGACGCAAACGTGTGCATGCCGACCAGGATTCCGTTCTCGTGGAACTTAGCCACGGCCCGTCGCAAGCTTTCGATGCCGTCGGGATACGCATTCTCCTTGAAGGTGAAGTGCCCCACGCTCGCGCACCAAGCGTTCGAGCTTAACATCACTTGGCGAAATCCCGCCTTGCGGCAATACTCGATGACCCTGTCGACGTCACTTTCGCCAAAACCGAGGAACCAGTAGGACTGGCGGGCGATGGGCAGATCTTTTGACGGTACGCCATCGCCTTCGTTTCGCGCCAAATCATAATCTGCGGACAATCGGCAGAGGATCGACCTCAGTTCAGAGGTCGGCGCTGCAACCAGTGCGGCACCGGCACCCTCCAGTTTCGGACCGGGCGCATCCTGCGAGGTCATACTCAACAGCGCGTGATCGCTTCGCCGGCTGCACGAACCTTGACTCTGCAGATTGATGCCCCGCAGACAGATGGAGTACCGTTCGTTCCAAGCAGCGTTCAGTCGCGACCCGCCCCGTTCGGTGATCGTCACGCCAACGCGAACCAGTGTCACATGAGTCGGCCGCGTGCCGGACACTTCGCGCAATCGAAACCCGATCCAATCGTCGGTCACCTCGACGGCGTACGTTAGCTTCGTATCGCAGTCGGCAAAGGCAACCGTCAGTCGGTCATCAGCAAGCTGCGCGCGATCGGCGTTACGTGTCTTCCCGTCGACGCGTACGGCGCCGAACGTCACCTTCTTGTCTGCGGCGCAGTATTCCGTCGTTGTTGCCTTATCCACCACAGAACGCCACACCGCGTCCTCCCCCAAGACTGCGCGGAAGCGTGGATTCTCCAATATCACTTCAGCCGCCCCGGTCCGCGAGCCGATGGCCAGTCCCGAGAGGATCACGATACAAGCGACTTTTCGCATGGCGATTTCTCCGTTGTGCGAGCAGAATGCGGGACGACGGTTACGGTTAGTCTGCCCGAAGTGGGTTCTTCGTGCAACAACCGCCGGAAATATGATGGGCGCGGTCGCGGCGAGCTACGATGCGGAACGCTTCCTCGGCAGCGGCAGCTCTGTGGCACAGTGTCGGCAGAACTTGGCGTCATCCTGGTGGTTTTTGGTCGAGCAATTTGGGCATTCGCGCTGTGACGAGGCTCGCGAAGCGCGGGTGACCAATTCTGCCGACACGAATCCGGTGGGCACGATGATCAGGCTGTAGCCAAGCAAGATCAGTACTGCCGAGAATATCTTACCCACTGGCGTGTAGGGTACCACATCGCCATAGCCGACCGTGGTCATGGTAACCACCGCCCAATACATCGCCTGCGGGATAGACGTGAACTGCGAGTCCTCTCGATGCCCTTCGACAAGGTACATAGCGGTGCCGGTGATCGTGACTGCGATCAACACCGTGAGCAGGAAGATGACAACCTTGGCGCGTGCTTGCCATATGGCTCTGCCCAGTATCTCCGCTTCTGAAAGGAACTCCGCCAGTTCGAGGATCCGAAACACGCGCAACAGACGCATGGTACGCAGTACCACCAGCAATTGCGTCCCCGGTGCCATCAGTATTAGAGTGACATACGTTGGCAGAAAGGACAGCAGGTCGATAATGCCGAAGAAGCTACGTGCATACCGCGTAGGACGACGCACGCTAAGCAAACGCAGGACGTATTCGATGGTGAACATCACCGTGAAGCACCATTCGGCGGCGACCAGGACTTGTCGGAAGCCGCCGACGATCGCGTCCACCGTCTCCAGGCTGACCGCCACGACGCTGACGAGAATGGCCACCAGCAACCCGATATCGAAAAACTTGCCAGCGGGCGTGTCCGTTTCAAAAATCACGCGGTAGACTTCGGCCCGCCATTTGACCGGATGCGGAGAGATCTTTTGATCAGCGCCCATATCAGCCACGCCTCCGGCGGTCTATTGAAGACCGAGCGTTACCATCGTTTCCTACAATGAGCCTTAGACTTGTATCGGCCTAAGGACCGCGCTGAGGGTCACGGTCGTATCTTTGTCGTGGGGCACGTTTCCAACGTGCCTGGCACGATGGAATCGTGCCTCACCAGGTCCTTCTCGTCCCCAATGATCTCAGAAGCTGCACGCGCCCTGCGTGCGTGTCACAACCAAAGACTCTATTCCGCTGTCCTGGAGCCTTTGGCCAGTGCTCTTGCTGTGGCGTTGATGATCGCTTCTGAGGTGATCGTTGCGCCGCTGACTGCGTCGATGCCCTTCAGCCCTTGCTTCTCGACGATTTGTCTGGGCGTGTCGTTTATGGCTGAATAGAACTGCTTCTCCTTGTGCGACGTGACTTCCACGGATTCGATGCGACCGCTGCGGGCGACCACTTCAACGTGCAATTCTCCGGCGTAGGCAGGGCAGTGGCCCTGATAAGTCCCGTCGGCCACTCGACTGAGGTCCAGACTGTCGAAGATCCGGATTCCGTCGATGTTTGCGCGGGCGCGAATGTGGTTGCGTTTGATTCGCTCGGCGGCTCTGCCTGACGGCGTCACCTGCGACACCTTCTCGTAGTAATCGATGGCCTCGCGGTATCTGCCGGCAATCCGGCATGCGTCTCCCGCATACAGATAGGCGATGTCCGGGTAACCGCCCTGGGCATAAGCATCGGCCAGCCGTAACGCTCTGGAGGTTTCTCCCATGTCGGACCAGAGTTTGATGGTGTTGGCCCAGGTGGGAAGTCGATCCAGCAGTTCGACGGCCATGGCTTTGTTTCCCAGCTTCCAATAGCACCGGGCCAGCTTTACACTCTGGGGCGATTGACGATTGCCTTCTAGGCCGGCGCGGCGCCACCAAAAAGCGGCTCTGGCATAATCCTCCTCGAAGTCATGATACATCTTGCCCAGACTCTGCATGACGCGGGTCAGCGTGGCCGGATTGTCCTCGTGGTGCTTAAGCAAATGGTGCATAAGCCGGATGCCTTCCCGCCAGCGTCCGGGATTCGGATTGACGATATCCCAGATGTACTGCCCCATGTTCCGCTGGGGATTCCATTGTCCCGGCGGCTTCTGCGGCCACGAAAGATCCAGCGACTGTGGATAGTTCAGACGCGTCGATTCGTACCAATCCGGCGGCGTGCGACCGAGCTGATCGATCAGCGACTCGACTTCTGCTTTGGTGCGCCGACTGCCGGTTCCCGTTCGCCCCGTTGTCGACGTCGACGAACCCGCGGGCTTTTCGTTCAGCACATATCTCTTGGTCCCCAGCGTAACAGCATGGACTTGGCTGTAGGAGTAAGTCCTCGAATACGAACGACTGCCGAGCATCCGTTCGAAGGTGAGTTTCTTCGCCGCCTTGTCGATGTTGGTTACTTTGCCTTCCACTTTGGCTCCGCTGAGCAGTTCCACGACGTCCGCTGTGGCGAGGGGTGGGGCAATCAGCAGCAGTACGAGCAAGAGTATCGCAGGCAAGGTCAGACGACGGGGGACGCGGCATACGACCATTCTTTGTTCCTGGTATTGAAGGACGATCTCGGAGTTGTTGTTTCGTTCGATGCGAGCATAAACCAACTTGCGCCGTGTTTCCAGGTCCTTGCTTGAGTCGTGATGAGCCGGTTTTGGGCGAAAGACCTTCCGGTAAAGGCTCCTCCGCAGGACTTTTCAGGGAATTCGTCTCTCGGCACACTGGAGGAATGGGGGGATGATCTTATGGCCGCCATTCACCACCCAAAGGATACAGACAGTAGAATAACTGGCGTTTCGCGTTCTCCGCTTTTCTTGGCGGGTTCCGACTTCTGTTGGTCATGAGAGGAGAATACAGTCGGCAACCAGTCAACGACTTGTGCCCCGATTCAAGAGGCGAGCGACGATGCCGGGCGAGAACCTATGCCCAAACTGTGGTCAGCGTTATCAGGTCGAGCGTTCACAGCCTCGGCACAAGATTCGGTGTGACCAGTGCGGGTGGCCCTATCTATCGCAATCGGAACGCGAAATGCCGGCCGAGGCCGAAGAGCTTGAGGAGGGCCTGCCGCAACGGATTGGCCGTTTCGAGATTCGGCGAAAGCTTGGGGCCGGAGCGTTCGGGGCGGTTTACTACGCCGATGATCCGGTGCTGGATCGCGCGGTCGCGTTAAAGGTGCTGCGAAGTGAGGTTGCGGCGAGCGGTAGAGCGCGAACACGTTTCTTGCTCGAAGGCAAGGCGGCCGCGCAACTCCGGCATCCCAACATTGTTCCGGTGTACGACGCGGGCGCCGACGGTGATCAGTATTTCATCGCCTACGCACACATCAAGGGCGAGACGCTGGAAGACGAAATCGACCGCGGCGTGCCGGACCCTCGCCGGTCCGCGGAGAATTGTCGACGGCTGGCGGATGCACTCCAGTACGCGCACAGTCTGGATATTGTTCACCGCGATGTGAAGTCCAGCAACGTGATGGTGGACACGAACGGGGAAGTACACCTGATGGACTTCGGGCTGGCGCGGGTCATTGGATCCGACGAACGCCTTACACATGATGGTACGCTCCTCGGTACCCCAGCCTACATGGCTCCCGAGCAGGCCAGTGCAGAGCTTGGCGAAGTGGGGCCCGGCAGCGATCAGTACAGCCTGGGGGTGGTGCTGTACGAATCGCTCTGTGGCGAGTTACCGTTCAGTGGCCTGCCCGCCGTCGTGGTGTTCAATGTAATCAATACGGAGCCGCCCGCGCCCAGCACCATTGCAGCAGACGTCCCACAGGATCTGGAAGCGATCTGCCTGAAAGCAATGGCCAAGAGACCAGAGGAGCGTTACGGAGACTGCGGCGAATTGGCCGAGGACCTACGTCGTTGGCTGGCAGGCGAACCGACACAAGCTCGCCCCGTCGGTCCGGTAGAGCGTCTGGCGCGTTGGACCAAACGGAATCCGTTGATCGCTGGACTTGCTGTCGTGGCGGTGATTCTGATGATGGTTGTGGCCACCGTCGCGTCACGGGCCTTGCTCCGAGTTTGGGAAGAGAAGCGGGAGCTCGCCCGACTTATGGCGGAGAAGGAAACTCTGGAGGCCGGCATGGCGAAGACAGATCAAGAGATCAAAACGTCGGAGGAAGATAGACGCAGGCGGGAAGAAGATAATCAGCGAATCGCCGGAGCCAACGCGCAGAAACAAAACAAGATCGACAAACTGCAGCAAGAAATGCAGCGCAAAGTCCGGCAGAAGCTTCGCGAATTCCTGGAAAAGGCACCCGACGAGCTCGTTAAGTTCCTCAACAATGCACCTGTCGGGCGGATATTCCAGGCGGCCCGTGGCGTCGACGCCGACGAACCCGAAGAAGCGGTTACTGCGCCGGATCTGAAGGAGTCCGTTAGCGGTGAAGCGCTGATTGGCGAGCCTTTCGGCGTCGGCCTGTTGTCCGTCCGATTCACACCAGATGGCCTGAGTTGGCGGCCAGACGAGCCGATGAGGCTGAGTAGCCGAGGTGACACCGCATTCTACCCCGTCTACACACCCCACTGGCTCAAGAATGAGGCGTCGCGAAAGCTGCGAAGTCTGGATGTCCATTTCCTGTTCCGCGGCAGTGAACCACTCGAGCTGAGCCTGGAGGTAGGAGGCAAATGCGTGATTCCCCCAACCGTGCCCGTGACATCCCAGGCACAGAGACACACGGATCGCATGGGCGAATGGTGGGCGCGGTACAAAAAGCCCTCGGTCGGTCAGTCCGCCCTGCGATCAAACAAGCCGTCGGCGGCCCGCATCTACCTTGTGCAGATGCTTGCAAACCGTCTGCGCAGGAAATTGACGGAGGACGATGCGACGCGTCTGTTGGGGCCCTGCCATCGCTATCTCGGAGCTTACCGCAATCTGCTCCGCTCCAAAACCAGCAGCAACGACCCGAACAGAAAGAGGTACGCGTTTCTCCCTTGGGAAGAAGCGGTTAGAAGACACTGGCAGTTTGAGGCCTGGAATCCGCAGTCGGAATTTTGCGAACGGGGATCTGTGCCGAATGAGGATTTGACGGCGTGGGAACCCGCGGCTGCGCAGAACGTGTCGATCAACGACTTGGCGAGCCACGTCCCGCAGGAATGCTACTATGCTCGCTTTGGCAATTTCGAAGACTCTCTATGGCTGTTGTCCCGGCTTGGGGAACTGGGTGGCAGCCTGCGTTCGATCGACACGGCGAGCGCCCTGGACGCGGACATCGGTAGACGTCTCTTGCGGCAACTGGCGTTGCACGGAGTCGTTGGCGGCATGGGGTCCGCCGAAGGTCTGATTTCGGAGATAGCCGTGGTCGGCACGGACGCGTATTTCCAGGATGGTGCGGCTGTCGGCATTATCGTTAAGACGGATTACAACAAGGTGCTCGGAGAGCTTATTCGCCTGCAACGAGAATTATCGTTGCAGGCCGGGCCGGGCATTCAACCAAAGGAAGTCCCAGTCGACAGGCATATGGTGTCGCTGTTGGAGACCGATGACAAATCGGTCCGGTCGTTCTACGCCTCGGACGGGGACTTCCACCTGATCAGCAACTCGAAGTACATCGTTCAACGTTTCTTCGAGGCGGGGCAGGGCAAAGGATCCCTGGCGATGGATCCGCAGTTTCAACTGCTCCGCGAGCGGTTCTGGGAGGATCACGAGCCAGCCCTCGTGCTGTACGTCCCGGATGCCTTCTGGAAACGCCTCCTCGGACGGCCGTATGTCCTCGAGACTCTGCGCCGGTATCGGGCGCGGGCGGATCTGGAGTTGGTGCATCTTGCCCGTCTGACAGCAGCCGCGGAAGGAACGTCGTGCGATGACATCAAGGATTTGATCACCCAGGGGCTGCTTCCTCCGCGGATCCTCACGCGCCCGGACGACAGTCTTCCCCAATTAGATAACGGCATCCTGAGTGATTCGTTACGAGGGCTGTCCGGTACATTTCTGCCCATCCCCGACGTGATTCTCGATAGCGGCGGCGTGGATCCACGCGTTTCGAAGTGGGAGCAGGGTCTCTGCGAGGCCTACGCGCGCAAAGACTCGTACGCGGTGAACCCACTGGGCCATTTGAACGCACCGAGCCATTTGGGGCCGTTGGTGGTGACCGGGTCGCGTCGTTCGATGGGTGGCTCGGGCGGCGAGACGATTGTCCTGGATGTCCATTTCGCGTTCCCTCTGCGTGAAATGCTTGCAAGACTCTCCGAACGCCTAGACGTCGCGGGGATTCTGGGAGCAGGACGGACATTGGGCGGCCTGTTGCGCGATCGGAGCGGAAACCGTGTGGCGCCGCTGCCTGGGGACGTGGCATTCGTCGAGATTGCTTTGCGCACGGAGGCCTGGCGGACCTTCGCAGGATTTCGCGATTGGGAGATCCCTCACCGCATTCACGACGGACAGGTCGAGATCGAGGAAGCAGAGAAACGCGATATCTCGTTTTACGTGGGCGAGACAGCGACCAATGGCTTGCTGGGAGCGCTAACGAAACCCGTGTACGGCCCCCCGGACAGAAGCGGTATTGCGAAGTCTGTTTCTAATTCGCGCGACCCGTTGCGGTATCGACTTCTGTACCGTCGGTACGGGGAGTCGTGCGTCGCACTTGCGTCTCGAAGGGACACACTCGATACACTGGCTCAAGGCCAAAAGGCGGAATCCGGTTATTGGCCAGCGCAAATTCGGGTCCATTTGGGGAACATCTCTGAATCGAAACTTGCCGACACGCTTCGCTCGCTTGCATACGTCCGGGCCCGACGGATGTCTGCGGCGAACGCCTTACTGCTGGAAGAGTATTTGCAGCAGCTTCACCTGCTTCCTGACGCGGCCAATGCGGCTGCTAACGAACACTATCGCGGAAACTTGATCTGTCCATTGGGCGGCGATTACACGTGGAAAAGCCGAATGCCCAATTCCGGCTGGACCGGGACGAAGTGGTCGGAGCAGAGCCTGTACGACGAGACGAAAGTTCCCGCGAACTATAGGCTGCCACTGATAGACAAACTGCGCGGGGCGGAAATCGGTTTCCGATTGGCCGAGGGCGGCGACGGGATCGACGCCCACATCGAGATCCATCTACGCACGGAGTGATCGTCGAATAAGCGGCTGAGGGATGTGGATATGAAGGTCGAAGTCACATGCCCGCACTGTGGCAAGAGTTGCCGGATCAGGCGCTCTCGGCTGGATTCCGATGTCCTGTGTCGGAAGTGCGGGCGAACCTTCTCTGTCGCTGCACGGCAGTCATCGACGTCCGGGCCGCCACCTCCGCCACTGCCATCAGCGCCGCCGCCTCGCGAGTCACAGGAGGCGTCTGGCGAGAGCCTGCCGGAGCGAATCGGGCGTTTTCGCATCCAACGACGGCTCGGCTCGGGCGCATTCGGAACCGTTTACCTGGCCGATGATCCGGTGCTGGATCGCCAGGTTGCGCTCAAGGTACTGCAACGGCACGCGGCGGGGGGCAGCAAGGCGTTAACTCGTTTCCTCCGCGAATCCAAGATTGCCGCCCAGTTGCGCCATCCGCAGATCGTTCCCGTTTTCGATGCTGGCACGGACGGCCAGCACCACTTCATCGCCTCGGCCTACGTGGAAGGAGAAACGCTGGAAGAAGAAATCGAACGAGACAGACCGGATCCGCGACGGGCCGCACAGGTCTGTCAGCGGCTGGCCGATGCGCTGCACTACGCGCACAAGTTGTCCGTCATGCATCGCGACGTGAAGTCCAGCAACGTGATGGTGGACCCAACAGGAGATGTCCACTTGATGGATTTCGGGCTGGCGCGGCTGGGCGAATCCGACGAGCGTCTGACTTGCGACGGAGCCGTGCTCGGCACACCCGCCTACATGGCACCGGAACAGGCCAGTATGGAGTTCGGAGTCGTCGGACCTCAAAGCGATCAGTACAGCCTGGGCGTGGTGCTGTACGAACTGCTGTGCGGTCAGGTACCGTTCAGCGGACCGCCGACAGCGGTGTTGTACAACGTGACCAGCACGGAACCGGCCACGCCTCGCAGCGTTGCCCCGGAGGTTCCGCGCGACCTGGAGACGATCTGCTTGAAAGCGATGGCCAAGCTTCCCGAGCAGCGTTACGAAGACTGCGGCGAGTTAGCCGAAGACCTTCGCCGCTGGTTGGCTGACGAGGCGATCACGGCGCGGCGGGTAAGTCCCCTTGAGCGTGCGACAAGATGGTCCAAACGCAACCCGATCGCGGCTTTGCTGATTGGCACCGTGGCGATGCTGGTCCTGCTGACGGCGATCGTACCATCCGTTGGCTATTTCGTCGTTGCTGGGCAGGTCGCAAAGCGCGAGGGAGAGGAAGGGCGAATTGAGGATCTTGAGAAACGCAACGCAGAGGCGAGTAAGCAGCTCACGATTGACAAGGGGAAACTAGACGGACTGCAGGATGATGCTGTGAGACTCAGAGATGATAAGGAAACGTTGACTACTAAATCTCTGGAACTGCAGAGCAAACTCGGTGAGATGCGCAAAGCTGAGCCTCTCGATGTCCTGCTGCAAACGGTGCGTGAGCACATCCCACCCGGTCCGGTCCCGCCGGAACTCAACTTGCCTCCCCGTGAAATCCCAGAAGACAATTCACCACCACGTCAGATGTCAAAAGAGCAACCACCAAGCAAGCCGCTGGGAATGCCGCTGCTGGGCAAGCCAAAGCCACTGATGATCGGGCAAGCGGACGAACTCGCGACCCACGTCCCCGAGGAGTGCTTTTACGCGCGCTTCGGCAGTCTTCAGACCTTGCAGTGGCTCTTGCGGTGCGTCGGTCCGATTGGTCTTGAGGAGCATCTACAAACGCAACTTTGCCTGCCACGCTTGGCCGGAGAATCCGCCTTGGCGGACAAACTTGTCGCCGGTCTGGCCATTGTCGGCACTCGGCCTAGCGGAGGCGTGGGCATCATCGTCCAGGCGCCGGATGATGTTAGCATGCTGCTCGGAGAACTAATCAGTTGGCAGCGGAAGCGAACGTTGATACAGCAGGCAGGAACGGCGAAAGAGTGGCCGGTCGTTGTCGCCACGCAGAAAGTATCCCACATCAAGTCGACCGATGGTTCCATGCGTGTGTGGTCGTTTTACGCCGCAAAGGGCAACTTCCACCTTATCACTAACTCGTTACAGATTGTGGAAGGTTTCTTTGGAGCCGGCCAAGGCGTGGGAGCCGTTGCATCCGCGGAAGGCTTCGAGATAGCAGAGCGGAAGATGCAGCGGGAACCGAAGCCCTATGCAATGTTCTTTATCCCGAAGGCATTCTGGAGCGAACCTGAACTCGCCAAGTTGAAACCCCTGGTGGGCGTCATCTCCGAGATGGATGCGGCCATAGATGGCCATCGCAGCTTGTCCGCGGAACTGGAGGTGCCTTCATGTTGGGTCGAGCTGCTTGAAGCCCGCACCGGGATGGATGGTCCTGTTGTGATGCCCATCTACCGTCTACTCGCGAAACATACACCAGATACGAGACTTGCGTCCGTACCGGGGGACCGTGGTTCTCTGGAGATCGCACTTGCGGATACGTGCCGGCTTTTTGGGGGCCAGCGTGGGGATCTGAACGACGCGCAATATTACCTTGGGGTTGCCGGGGCAGAACAGCTGCATTCGGTGCTGGAAGAGTTGTCGAAAGAAGAAGGACTTGATGCAGAGGTGCGCACGATGTTGCTCGAGGCTTTGGCTTTCTGCCCCCCGAATCAACTCTTGCTGAAGGACGACTTGGACGACGAAGGCTATGGCGGGACTGGTTTTCTCGAGTTGTCAAGACGTGTCTTCAACAACGATTTCTTCAAGAACGATTGGGTTGCACTTTCCCCAAAGAAAGAGGTGCTTGAGGATGTGACGCCGGCACTCAAAATAGAATCGGCACGCCCGGCCACGATCCGTTGCCGACTGAACAACGCAACGGGAGAGCCTCTTCCGAAGCTGCCGTTCGTCCCGCGCCCTATCGCGAACAGCATCCGGGCTCTGACACCCGATGCTGTGGCGCTCGATATCGCGATCCATGAAGAAAGGCTGATCGCCTGTGCGAAGATCACCTGGAAGCCATTGGAACTGGAGACGGCGCTTGAGAGGGTGGAAGGATTATGGAAATTCGCACCGCAGCGCGCTGAACGGGAGATCTTGGCCGCGGTCGACATGCTTAGTGAGGAGTTTGACCGAGCGTCCGATGACGTGGGCAGGTTCAAGGCGTTGGCAACACTACACGACCTGGAGCAGATCCTTCTGTCGCTGCACTCTGCGGTTCGTGACAAGGTCCTTCAACATCTTCGAGGGAAGAAAAAGCTGCTGTTGGACAAACTAATAGAGGGACTCGATAAGGCCCCCAAGAAGAGAGCGCTCACGCTTGCCGAATCGCTGAAACTCGTGCCAACGACGGATTCAACGGTTCGGGGGCGACTCATGGCAGAGCTGAGTCAGACGATCGACTGGGTGGATCAACTGCATGCCTCGCTTGAGAACGCCAAGGAACTGGGGGGTCTCTGGGATCTGTTGGCCGAAGACGACGGCAATGCGGAACCTGTCAGAACGCGGATCGAGGCGAAGCTTAACGACATGGTGAGAACACTAGCTCAACGCGAGTTCGATAAACGCGATCGACGCTTCCTGCACTTTGAGCTTGCAAAGATTGCCCCGTTGGCTCCTAACACGGAGGAGGGAGAAAAAGTGAAGAAGTGGATTCGCGACAAGTACGCAGCCATCTCGAACGGACGCGACGACTGACCGCGATTCTCGTACCTCCCAAGACCAGGTAAGGCAATCTGCCGTAGGTTGGTATCGTTCGAGAAATAACGGTCATGTTTCTTGCTCGGGACAATGGTCCCAAGCTACGTAGGATGGGACCATTGTCCCGTCCTGCGGCAGTTATCTCTCGAACGGTACTTACTCATTCGGCCCGCCCGTCCATTGCAGCAACGTCTCGCGAAACTCTGCCGCGCTGCCGAAACGACGCTGCGGGTCGCGATTCAGCGCTTGGTGTATGATGTCCGCCAGTCCAGATGGAATGTCGGGGCGCCGGTGGCGGATTGGGATGGGAGGTTGACTGAGGATCTTCTTTATCCGATTGGGTACTTCGTCGTTTTCGAAGTCGTACACGAAACGGCCCGTCAGCAGGTGGTACAGCGTGACGGCAGCGGAATAAATGTCCGCAGTCGGCTGGGCGTGCCGATAGTCGAGGATCTGCTCGGGCGCCATGAAGGGCAACGTTCCGCCGACATCTCCCAACAAGGTCAACCCGCTGATGCGCGAGGCCTGGTACATCCGCCCCAACCCAAAATCGGCCACTCGGCAAATCTCACGCGGCCCGGCCTCGCTGACCAGCAGATTGGCGGGCTTGATGTCGCGATGGACGAATTTCTCCTGATGCGCGTGGTCGAGCCCTTCGAGCGCCTGGCACAGGATATTCACGGCCCGCGCTGTCGGCAGCGGGCCATCGCGTCGCAGAATTCTGCGTGCATCAGACCCCGGTACGTAGTCCATGACCAAGAACAACAACGTACCCGTGTGGCCGAACTCGTGAAAAGCGACGATTGCGGGATGCTCTAATGATTTAAGGATTTGACACTCCCGCAAGAAACGCTGGATCTCTCGCGTGCTGGTGCCTCTCACAGGTCGTATCGTCTTCATGGCGAACCGCGCCCCATCCTCCACACGTCGCGCCAAGTAAACCACTCCCATGCCACCGCGGCCGAGTTCCTTCTGGCATTCGTAACCCGGGATCTGTGGAACTTCCGGCGGCTCGACGGACCTTACGGCGCGCGGCGGACGCCGTTTCCTGTCGGCGCCAGACGGCAACGCGGGCGGCGAGTCCACAAATTCCTCGGTTGGGGCGACGGACGGCTCGGGCTCATTCGGATTGGCACGGACATCGGTCTGGCTCGGATCGGGTCGCTTGGCGGCTCGCCTGTGTGCAAGATGATCGCCGGCTGTCCCACTCTTCGTGCCTGGGGGCGCATCCAATGCTTGCCAGCCCAGAATATGAACCTGAAACGTCGTGTGGCCGGCCCGGATGATGTCCCCGCTTTTCAAGTCAACCGCCTCGTCAACGCCTAAGCGGCGGCCGTTTACCCGAGTCCCGTTGCGGCTGACAAGGTCCACCAACCGACATTCCGGCGGATTCACCTCGACAAGAAAATGAAGGCGAGAGAAATAGGGGTCCTGTTTGGGGAGTCGAAAGTGCGCCGCTTTGCCGCGCCCGACGATGAAGCTATCGTGATTGGAAAACTCGAACCGCTTGCCCTGGTGCGGACCGTCGGTGACTTCCAGGATTACGGTCAATGCCGAAGTACTTGGGGAGCCGCTTTCGGTGGTGATTGGGTCCAGACGTTGAAACACTTGTTTGACGGACTGGGCGTCGTTAGGGAATCGGTCGATATACTGCTTGAGCGTCGGCCGTTCGCCAGCCGCCTCGCGGTACTCGATCTCGATCAGCAGCAATTCGCGCATCGCGCGCGAGCGAAGCGGTTCGGCAAACCGCGCAAGATAGGGCTCGATCTCCGGCCTCTGCCCATCACGCCAGGCAGCGTCGAATTGGTCGCAGACTTCGTCTACCTGAAAAAACGCGGTCGGGCTGGAGAACGAGGCGTCTTCGGCCCTGTCGGCCATCACTCCTCCCTTTCGTTTGACCAGATCGTTCGGATGCCACTTAGCTTTCGCTCGACGGATCGAAGACCGCAATCAAGCTTCTCGGCAATCTCCTGGTTCGTATAGCCCTGCATCTTGAGGACGGCCAGTTGACGGAGCCCGTCGTCATCCAGGCATTCGAGCAATCGGCGGAGGTTCTCCGTCACTTCGGCAGCGTACGCAGGTGTCGGCTCTCTTCCCACTACCTGTTCGATTCCCCAATCCGGTTCGGATGCGTCCGCTTGGCGGAACACCGATTCCCCTCGGACTTTCCCTTCGCCACGCTTCTGCCGCCGGGCATGCTGGGCCTGCCGAAGCGCCTTTCGGGCGGTAATGGTCACCAGGATTTTCCACAGGTCATCGGAATCGTTGAGCTGAGGAAACTTCCCCTGCACCGCTGCCTGCCAGAAGCTGTTGAACGCGCTCACCGCGACGTCGTCTTCATCGGCTGCACGCCGGGGGACGGCGCGGAGCTTCTTGCGGGCAAAACGGACGAGCTGCTCGTGGTAGGCTTCCCAAAGCTTCTGCGCCGCTACTGAATCCCCTGCCTTGAGCTGGCTAATCCAACTTTCCCCCAACTTCCCCTCGGTCACGTCAACTCCTCCATCAGATCCAGCATCCGCGAGCCATTCGGCATCCCGAGCCCACGAATGTGGGACCGGCTCCCCTGCGCAGCAAAAGCGCGTATCCCAGCAGTCTGATTGTCATTGTAATCCCCGCGAGGGGGCCACGGCAACCAAGGCGTTGGGTCGTATGCACGTCGTGAGCCCAGATCATTTTTTGGTTCATCACGGAATTCCGGGAACGCGAAATAGGCGTAGGGCCGGTTCCCACCGGCCGATCAGACGACGATCAAGCGCTGGCCGGTAGGAACCGGCCCTACTCGCCTTGTTGCTAGAAGACCATCAGGCATTTCCCGGAATTCCGTGAAGAACCATTTTCTTGGCGGGTGCCAAATGGCAATGGTCATGAACAAGACAGCAACGACGAAAAGAAGTCCTCAGAAACCCCAACACAAAGGAGACGAACCATGATTCTCCAGCGAGCTTTCGGAATGACTCTGGTCGTAGTTGTGACTGTTGTTGCGACCCGTTCGACGGCCTCGGCTCAAATGTACGGCTATGCATGGCCGCAGAACATTCGCATCTCGTTTTGCCATTGGGGCGTCCCTTACGGCTACCGGGGCGGCCAGAGCCCGGGCCAGAATCGGTACTCTTGTGGAATGGCGACCCCTTGTCAGCCCAGGCCGTGCCGCAGTGGCTACTTGAGCACGCCGGGGGAAATTGAACAGTACTTCCAACGGAAGCTGGCCAACATCAAATATCGCTACATGATCAAGCCGGCGTTGATTCGCGCACGTCTGGAGCGGCAGAGAGAAATCGCGGCTATCAAGAGCGAGTATGCGGAAGTCATCGAAGCGAACCAACAGCGGATAGAGGAATCTGCACGGCGATCCGTCCCGCAGCGACTGAGCCCTTCCCAGTACAATCCAACCACCGGCGTCATCTCCTGGCCATGGCTATTGCAGGAAAACCCGTGGTTTGCCAGAGACCGGGAACGCCTCGACCTACTGTTCGCCCAGCGGGCACGGTCCACCGGGAGTCTCGGGTCTGGCAACTGCGGTGAAATCAGGAGCGCGATCGAACGAATGAAAGACACCCTCATCGGCATGGCCCGTGAGCGTGAAGTCGACGGCACAACCTACATGGGCGCCAAGAACTTCCTCAAGAGCCTGACGTACGAGGCACAGTTTGCAGGACGGCCTTCAGTCACGAGCCTCGCGGCAAACTAGCCCTTCGAGGTGTTCAAGAACTATCCACACCTGCGACGTACGGCGGAAAACCCGAGGAAGACGGTAGACGGCCTGCATTCTTGAACCCGGGCGTCCTGCATGGTACTGTAAATCTTTTGGCGGATGACTGATGTCCCCTGCGGCCCTATAAAAAGCAGCCCCGCCAGCGTTTATCTGGCTAGGCTAGCTAATCTGTTGCCAGAAGACGGCTTAATGATCCTCCACCAAGTCCGAGAGATGTATCGACCAGTTGAAATCGCTTAGAGACGCGCCTCGCCGATTTTTTTGGCGGGTTGGACGCATCTCTTTCGGTAACGGAAAGAGGAGTTCTCTGCCATAGATGGCCATAACCAGCGTCCGCGAAGCGGATCGCTCGCGCGTAAGGGGGACAGCGCGTGATGACGGACAGCCATTCGATCTCGACGTGGTTGGCAGCGGTCAAACACGGGGACGAGGAAGCGGCGCGGCAGCTCTGGGAGCGCTATTTCCCACGTCTTGTTTCTTTGGCGCGTCAGAAGCTGTCCTGGGTGCCTCTCAGGATGGAAGACGAGGAAGACGTTGCGTTAAGCGTTTTCGCTACGTTCTGTCGTGCGGCAGATAAAGGACGTTTTCCGCATCTGAACGATCGTCACAATCTCTGGCGCCTGCTGTGCCGCATCGTTCACCACAAGACCGTGGACCTGATTCGCCGCGCCGAGGCCGGCATGGGGGACGCCAAACTGCTGGGCGAGTCCTGCTTGCTTGGTAGCGTCACATCGGCGCAACGCCGCGGGGCGCCAATGGCCAACATGGAAGCGCCGGATGATTTCGCCGCGGTCGTGGCGGCCGACGAGATTCGACGACTCTTCAGCCTACTTCCCGACGAACAGTTGCGGACAATTGCCCTAGCTAAAATGGAAGGGCACACAAATCGTCAGATTGCCGAACGGCTTGGTTGCGCCGAGCGCACTATCGAACGAAGACTGAAGTATATTCGTGCCATCTGGAAACGTGACCTTCAACCGGAATCCTCTTGACGCGGCGTGACGTCCGCAGCCGGTCGTGCTTCGATTGCAGGAATTCGGCGGAGTTGCCGCTGTGTCCTGCCAAACCCAGCTATCACAAAGGAGAGCTGACGATGACCCGCAAGATCTTCCTGGTAGCCTTCTCTGGTCTGCTGTGTCTGTTGACGCACCATGCAGACGCTCAATGCTGGCGTTCTCGCGTGGTGTCTCCCTGTTATCCCACTTACTGCTACCGCACGTACGTGTACTCCGCACCCTATTGCCGCACTCCTTACGGCTACTACACATCTCCCTACTGGTCGTACGGCTGTCGTCCACAGGTCCGTTACGTGCAGCCGTCGTACTACCTGTACTACTCGCCATCTGTCCAATGCATCCGGCCACATACGACAAGGCGACCGGTCAGCGGAAAGCCTACGCCTGCCAAACCGAAGGTGAGGAAGCCGGCGCCAGATAGTTCTGCCCCAAAGAAGCTGCCGGAGGAACCTGACAAGAAGGACGGGGTCATCGAGCCTCCCAAGCCGCCCGATGAAGGACCAGTCAAGGCACGCGCGGACGGTGGGAAGTCACCCACTTCGCCTACGGTTGGCAAGGGAAAAGAGAAGGTCGAGAAACCGCCGCGAACGACCTCAGCCGAACCATTGCCGCTGAAAGGTATCGAGGCCACCCTGAAGGATCGAGGGAACTTCAAGACACTGCTGGCGGCGGCTAGGAAGGCTCGTTTGCTGGAGCAACTTCACGAGGGCGGTCCTTTCACCGTGTTCGCGCCAACGGATAAAGCGTTTGACAGGCTCGCCCCTGAATTTCTCGATAGCATCATGGAAGACGCGGAAAGGCTCGATGCCCTGTTGAGGTACCACGGTGTCCGAGGCAAGCTGTCTACTCAGGAAGGGGTGAAGAAAGGTACGGTGCGGACGATGTTGGATCGTGATCTCCAAGTCAAGCAGGAAGGGGTGGTAGTTCTTGTCAACAACGCAAGGGTGGTCGAAAGCAATGTAGACTGCGCGGGTGACGTCCTGCACATCATTGATGCGGTCTTGTTGCCCCGTGGTCTGGAAGCGGCGAGCGGTGAGTCCGCGAACCCGTAGATCGGGTGCCTGAATGACCAATTGCGAGGGAGGAACGGATTATGGAACGCGTGATCATAGTTTGTGCGTACCTTGGAGCACTTATTGGTTCGCCGGGTATCGCCGCAGACCAGCAACTCCCCTTAATCGCGGAAGCCATCAGGAACGATCCGGAACTCAGTACGCTTACCGATTTGGGAGAACGTACGGGACTGGATGTGCAGATCATTGGGGGACCCTTCACGATTCTGGCACCAGTAAATAGTGCCTTCAAGGACGCATTCGAGGGTCCGTTGAAACACATTCGATCAGCCCTTGACAATTGGGACAACTTAGATGACGACGAACAAGGCGACGTAACAGCCGAGCTGTTTTTTTTGCTTTTCCGTCACGCTGTCAGGACAGAAAAAAGCCAAGAGCAGATGCGGAAGGATCGCACCGTGCGGACGTTGCGTGCGACGGAACTGGAAGTCGACTTCCGGGACGAGAGAGTGTCGATTCGTGTGGCTGGCACCGGTGAATGGGCGAACGTGATTGGGCCCGATATCAAATGCAGGGACGGCGTGATCCACAAGATTAGTCGAGTTCTCTTGCCAGGCGGGCCGCATAAACCCCGGCTTCCTATGTTGCGGGTCCGCGGTGGCGAGTTCGTCATGGGATCGCGCAACAATGCGGGCGAGGAGGTGTACGAGGACCAGGCACCCTGCCGAAGGGTGCGCATCCCACCGTTTTTACTGGGACAGTACGAGGTCACTCGAGGCGACTTTCGGGTCGTGCTAGGATACGATCCGGCCGTTGACCTGGAAGCGCCGGAACCGGAGGTGGATCTTGGGGAATGGAGCCTGAAGCGTCCCGCGCAACACGTGACGTGGCTGGACGCGGTGAGATTCTGTAACGCCCTCAGCAGACTCGAAGGTTTCCGGCCGTACTACGAAATCAACGAGCTTGCAGACCCCGCAAAAGTCACCGTCAAGATCCCCGATCCTGACGGTTCCGGTTACCGACTTCCAACAGAGGCGGAGTGGGAATACGCTTGCCGAGCCGGAAGCACGGGCGATTTCTGCGTGGATTACCGTGGGGATCTGCTCAGGACAAGATGCGCCGCGTGCCACGGGGCGAACGGGAAACGGGTGAGTGGAGAATTTGACGCTTTGCGGCTGGCTGACGCTGATGCGTCCGAGTGGAAGACATGGGCGTCGCTCGTCAGAAGACGCGTATACGACGGGGAAATGCCCCCGGCGCAATTGCCCCCGCTGAGCCCTCAAGACAAGCAGGATCTGGACGATCTCATTGACGCTGATGTCGGTGATTTCTGCTGGTTCAAGGATTTCAACAACCTGAAGAACCAGCTCAAGCAGCCGCAGCCAGTCGGTGAGAAAGAGCCCAATCGATGGGGGTTCTATGACATGCACGGCAACGTCGCGGAGTGGTGCTACGATTGGTGGGCCCCGTATCAGCCGTCAAACGACGCGGAGCCAATCGTGGATCCGCGAGGTCCGGACTACGGCGAGGGAAAAGTCTTTCGGGGCGGCTCCTATGTCCACCCACTGAGATATTGTCGATCGGCCCATCGCATGTTCGCAGAACACGGTTACCGGGTCCCCGCCATTGGCTTTCGCGTGGCGCGCACGCCTGCTGAAACGACCAAATCCTCAGACACAGAATAGACACGGGACGCATCAACTTACGGATGTCACGTTGCGGAAAGAGGAACTCTGGCATGCCATCTGACCGCCCCCAGTCCGAAGACGTCTTGCCGGCGTCGCAATTCGCCCGCGTGGACGAGATCAGCATGACCTTTGAAGGTGCGTGGCAGCGAGGGGAAACTCCAGACCTTCGACAACACCTCGAACAACTCAAGGGACCCCAAAGCGCTCAACGCGTGTTGTTTGAAGAACTGTTGGCCCTGGAGATCCATTATCGACGACAGCGCGGCGAGCAGCCCGAGCCGGCGTCGTATCAGAAGCAGTTTCCTGACTTGGCCGAGTTGATCCAACAGACGTTTCGCGATGAACTGTTAACCCGTACCCCCGCCAGCGACGCCGCGCATCTCTCTTCCTCCTTCCACGACACCGACGATTTATCGGGCGAAGCGGACCAGAGTACCTCGCGGTCCGACTCGATACAGGCCACGGAGAATCGCCCCCCTTCGCAAGACTGCCGACATCAATCCGAGGAATTCGGACGCTACCAGATTGTGCGCCAGATCGGAGAGGGCAACTTCGGACGAGTGTATCTCGCCAACGATCCCCAGTTGGATCGCCAGGTCGCAATCAAGGTATCCGGCAGCAAGTTTTTCCCCTCTCACGAAAGCGCCTTTCGCTTCCTTAACGAAGCTCGCAAAGCCGCTCAGCTTGACAAGCATCCGGGTATCGTCACCGTTCACGACGTCGGTACCAAAGGCGACGGCTGCTACATCGTCATGGAACACATCGAAGGCGGGAATCTGGCCGATCCGACGAATCGCGGTGATCTTGGCTTTGCCCAGATAGCCGACCTCGTCGCCAACGTCGCAGACGCCCTGCAATTCGCCCACCGACACGACCTCGTGCACCGCGACATCAAACCTGCCAATATCCTGCTTGACGACAACGGGCAGCCAAAGATTGCAGATTTTGGGCTGGCCGTGTACGAAAGCGAACAAGGAAGCAGGAAAGGGGAATTCTCCGGCACGCTCGGCTACATGTCGCCCGAGCAGGTAGAGGGTCACACCGAGCACCTCGACGGGCGATCCGATATCTGGAGCCTCGGCGCTACCCTGTACGAGTTGCTGACCGATAGAAGACCGTTCTCGGCCAGCACGAGAGAGGAGCTATGCGACCAGATCCTGCATCGCGACGTGAAGCCGCCACGGCAGATCAATGACGCGATACCTGCCGAGCTGGAACGGATTTGCCTGAAGGCTCTCAACAAGCATCCGTCGGATCGATACAGCACGGCCCGCGATTTGGCCAACGATCTGCGACGCGTCACTCGAGGCGGTCGGCCAACGGGGCTGCGGCGACTCGCCCGACCGGCGAGCTACGCACTCGCGTCGCTCGTGATCGTATTGGGGATCGTAGTGTTATTGCCGCGTCTGTGGCCTAGTCAGAATCGGTCCGGCGATGACACGACTGAGCCGGGGCCGGTAGAGCCCAGGACCATACTCGAACCGGGATTCATCCTCAAGGACACACTCGCTGTGCCGGTCGACGAAGCGCTCGGCAGCGTTGCCATCCAAGGCCAATATGGTGCAGCCGCCGACGCAGAAGGGGCGATCTACTGGTGGTATTGGGATATCTTGAAGCCTCGGGAGCCGGTCCGGATTGATCTGGGCGAGAACTCTGAGCGAATCCGGAACGTCCTTTTTTCAGATGACGGCCAGGGCCTTGCCGCACTGAGCGGCGCCGAATCACGGGTTGTCTTCCTAGACTTGACCTCTGCGGTGCCGGTGTCTCAGCCGATCCCCACCCTTGAAGCGCCGGAGACTCTGGAGATGCTGGTACCCGCCTCCGACGGCAAATCCATCCTGGCGATTGTGGCCGCCGGGAATCGGCTTGAGCTGCGCAGACTGCCGGAACTGGAGGAGCTGGTGCACTCCTACGAAGTTCAATCGCCGTGGAGCTACGTCACTGCGGCACGCGCCAAAGACCGTTTTGCTTTCGCCGGCTTCGTTGAGAAGGATGGCGTCTGGCGCGTCGGGATCGGCTGGCCGACCGAACGCTCAGAATTGGAGGTGCTTCGCGACGACTTCGGCCCGGTCTGCAGCGCCTCCATCTCAAACGACGGGACTATCGCGATCGGCGGATACGGCCCAGACATGGGGGTCCGGGTTGTTGACTCGGACACGAAGTCCCTCAGGGCGTTCGGTCCAGCAGAAGACCGCTTTTTCCATCACCAAGTCAGCATCTCGCCCGACGGTAGATTCGTCTACGCCGTCAGCCGCTTCATTCCGCCGTCAGGTAGTGAAAAGAAGGAGTACGCAAGGCTCCGAGCCTGGTCCGTTGATGACGGCAAGGCACCCGTCGCGGAAAAGGAAATCGTCGGAACAGTGACGGCTGTCGCTTTCCAAGCCGGACGACAGGTGATGCTCGCAGTCGATGGCAAGCTGGAGCTGTGGAACTTGATGAAAGAAGCCAGCACTCCGTCAACGGAATGATCCCCCGCTGCAATTCGCTACTCCCCCTCCCTTGAGCCCGTGCAGCCAGCCGTGTAAGTGAAGCTGCCATTTTTGTCGGGTCGGCGCGGCTTTTTTCGGTTGTATTGATATCGGGGGCGTCAATCGCGCCGCCAGCGAGGCGTGACCTCGCGGTCTGCGGCGTCCCATGCGTCATACTCTGCGATTTCCGTGAACGGCTTGCGTCAGTTGTGAATAGCTCGTGAATGGGGGCTGTCAGAATGAGCGAGATCTCGAAATTAATGATTCGGGGGGCGATTGTTGGCGTTCTTGGTTGTTCGGGGCTGCTCGTGGGGTTGATCTGCATCCACTCGAGGGCAACCGGCAAGCAGCCTCAGCCTTCCGGTGCGACCGAGTCGCGTCTGGAGGCAGGGAAGCTGGAGCCAAGTGCGGCGACGACGAAAGAGTTGCCTCTGCTGACCACGGTGTACCGGCCCGTCGACAATGCTCCACTTTCTGCCAAAGATGACTCGCCTCTCTCGAACCGAGTCGAGTTGCCAAGCCGACCGACACCACCGCCGCATGGAATCGAGCGAAATGTCGAAGGAATCAACGAACCAGCCGCGCCGGAAATGACGCCACTTGCGCGGGGGACGATGGTTGCTGGACAGGCATTCGCGGGCGAGCCGTTCGGCGTCGGCAAACTGGACATCATCATCGGCGACGATCTCGATATTCGCTGGCGTCCCGACGATCCGCTATTCTTGCACGAGACCAGTAGCCGCACCCGCTACCCTGCCTTTGTCACGTCCTATCGCATCGCAGAGGAAGAACCAACGCCCCATCTCCGCCAACTTACGATCTTCTACCTTTTCCAAGGAAGCGAACCATTAAGGCTAAGTGTCAAAACCGGCAGTGCAGATGTTGCCAAGGTGCAATGCGTCCCGCGCATGGTCGGCCAGGAAAGCTACCGACAAGTGCAACACGAATGGTGGACCAGCTATTCCACCGACTTGTCCGCCTTGCGTGGGCCGCAGCGACAGGTGAAGGAGTATCTCGTCCGCATGCTTAGCCGGCGTCTGGACCTCCCGCTGTCGCCCCGCTCCGGACAGCCAGCCTCCGAACAACCGATGGCAGAACTCGAACGCCAGTTTGAACGTGTGGTTAGTACGGTTCTTGGCATCGATTCCGTCTTGCTGGCCATGCAGGACGATGTGCTGTTCCAAGATCGCGGCCATGAAGGGATCGCGGATCAGCCGTTGCCACCGCCGGTGAATGTGCGCCCCGTACGTTTGCCTGCCGTGCCGGCTTATGTTCCTGTCGAAGCGATCTCGCTACGCGTGCCCCAAGAGTGCTTCTATGTGCGCTGCCGGCGACTGGCGAACTACACTTGGCTCCGGCAATTCGTCATGCATTGGGGCGGGAGCTTGCACGAAATCGTGTCCACTCCCGCGCTGGACTACCAGATTCGCCAGACGATTGAACGGCAGTTGGCACTCAGCCCGAAAGTCTCAAAGGAACTGTCGATCGATGAAACACTGTCAGACATGGCGCTGATCGGCTGCGACTTGTTCTTTCGCGATGGCGCCGCCGTAGGCGTGCTGTTCGAAGCGAAAGATGGGGACCGGTTGAACTCGATCATCCAGCAGCAGCGGGCCGCCGTGAAACGCACGAATCCCGGAGTCGAGCAAGAGACGGTGTACATTGAAAACCGTGCGGTTTCTCTGCTGTCGACTTCGGACAACGCAGTGCGTTCCTTCCATGTCGTGGACGGCAATTATCACTTGGTCACCAACTCGCACTACATTGCAGGCCGATTTCTCGACAGGCAGGAGGCTCTCGGCCGATTGAGCGAGTTTCGCTACGCCCGCGCGAAAGACCAGTCAAGCCGCGAAGCGACGATTTGGATCTATCTTTCGGATCCGTTCTTCCGCAAGTTGACCAGCCCAAAATACCGTATCGAAATGAAACGTCGAGCGCGAGCGCTGGCCGAGCTGAAGCAGCTTCGCCTCGCGGGACTTGTTGCGGCGAATGAAGGAAACAGCGTCGACTCGCTGCGCTTCTTGATGGACGAAGAATACCTGCCGGTCGGTTTTGCCCAGCGCCCCGACGGAAGCCAGCCTATTCTGGTCGGAGACACCGCCATCGACTCGCTGCGCGGTCGACCGGGAACGTTCCTTCCCATCCCGGACATGATGATAAACAAGGCGACACGCAGGGAGGTCGTGGATTATGCCGAGTTCACAAATGGATATCGACGCCAGTGGCGAGCCACAGACCCGGTTATCGTATCGATGTCCTCGTCGCCAGTGGGGCAAGCAGACCGCGAAAAGGTCTCGCTGGGCATTCTCGTGACACCCTACGCGCGTGAGCGATATGACGCCCTGGCTCGTTATCTGGCACCCGCGTCCCGAACACGAATTGCGAAGCTGCCGAACGACGCCTTGAGTATGGAGGCAGGTTTACACGATCGCGGCCGGCGGTACCAGGTCCATGTGGGACTGCAGGACAGCGAGGTGCCCTACGTGATTCGCGAAGGCGAGATTGAACGCGAAGGCGCCTTCGAGTTCACCACATACTTCCGTCGCAATACGTACACGGTCGTCAACCCGTCGGGAACCGACGGCCTGCGCTTGCTCAGTAGGTTTACCCGCACCCTGGAGTACGGCGAGTTCCAGGTTCCCACGGCTGACCGGTCTCGGCCGCGGGCAATTGCGGACCCCGGAATGCGTCTGGCACATGCCGCTGGCGGCCTGTTGGCCACAACGTTGGTGGACTTCCTGGAATCGCTGTTTGTCGGCTTGTCGATCGAGGACCATGGACCATGGACCGTTGTGGGACGCGGAGCGCAAATCCGCGAATCCGTCCTCCCTCGACTCGCGCTGGAACAGGTCGCGTCTCCAGCTCAGATGCGATTTCGAATGGTCGACGTCAACAAAACAGCCGTGGCCCCATACATCAACGCTTTCACCTATCTCCAATCGCGCAAAATCTCCGCGGCGAATGCCCAACTGCTGAATCTCCTGAATCAGCAACTGAACGTGCGACCGGACCTCGCGCAGACTGAGGCCGAGCGCATTCTCCGAGCCCGCCTCGTTTGTCCTCTTGGTGGCGAATATCAATTGGCTACTGAGTCAGCGGCACCCCACTGGTCCAGTTCAGCTTGGACCACGAACTCGTATTACGACCTAGGCGAAGTTGCTCCCGATTACCGCTTTCCGTTCCTCGATTGGCTCCGTGGCCTGGACGTGGCCCTGAACCTCACGCCGAACACGCTTTCGGCAAATGTGGAATTGGAGGTCAGACAGAATAGGATTGAACAGGCCGGCGCGCTCAGGCCCAATCTTGCAGAGGATGATGGTGCCGCTTCGGTAAAGTCTCGTGGTCCCCGCACCGACGACCGTGACCAGCGCGTCCGACGGGTGGAGGACCCAGCCGAAGTGCGCCCTGGCGACACGGTCGTCATTCTCGACGACAAAACGAAGCTAATGGTTGGTAATACGATACTCGGCGTGCTGCCTAAGTACGAACGGCTTCGCGTCGTGCAGATCGAGCGAGACTGGTTGGGAATCTTCGACCAGAAACGAGGCAAGCAGATACGCGGTTGGATCCACATGAGACACGTGGCTACAGGAGTGGATTGACCCATCGCCCACGCCCTATCTCACCACACTTTTGCTGATCACGATGGCCGCCAAAGTTCGATAGGAGAACCGCTATGTTTGGATTCCTGGTACAGTTGCAGAGGTCCAGGTTTTCGTTCCGACGAAGTTCCATACAGCAAAGAGACGCCGTCCGGCTGTCCTTTGAACGACTGGAAGACCGCCGTGTGCTGAGCGGCCTGGCTCCCTCCCTGGCCGACAACCCGCACAATGTGACGGTCATGACGCAGAACCTTTACTTGGGGGCTGACCTTGGGGCCGTGCTGGTCGCCGCCCAGACCGGTGACCCACTGACCATTGCGGGAACGGTCGGCCAATCATGGGAAGACGTCCACACGAGAGATTTCCCCGCCCGCGCCGAGACCTTCGCCGACCAGATCGCCGAGGAACAGCCAACCTTAATCGGACTGCAGGAGGTCTCGCAATTCATCGCGGGAAACATCTATTATCCCAATGGGACGGAGATACCGGGGACGTCGGAGACCATTGACTACCTGGACATCTTGCTGGACAAGTTGGAAGACCGCGGCTTGAACTACACCACCGTGGCTACGACAGACCAGTTCAATGGTCCTTTTACCGCCTTGCTGGACCCGACAACCTTTGCCTTTCAGGACATCCAGTTCACCGACTGCGACGTGATTCTCGCCCGTAGCGACTTGCCTGCCCCGGCCATGGTGGTCTCCAATGCCCAGGGCGGCAACTTTGCGACGAACGTATCGTTTGAACTGGGCGGGAACGAGATTCCGATTCTGCGTGGCTGGAATTCGATCGACGTCCAGATCTGGGGCCAGGACCTTCGGGTGATCAACGCTCATCTGGAAATAGACGATCCGGCCATTCCCGCCTTCGGGCTGGTCCAGATGGCCCAGGCCACCGAGTTGGTCGGACCCGGCGGACCGACCGACACCGAGATGCCGGTCATCATGGTCGGCGATTTCAACTCGCCGGCCGACGGCTCGGGCACGGCGACCTACAGCATCATGGCCGGTGCCGGTTTTGCCGATGCCTGGTCACAGACAAACCCAGGCGATCCCGGCTACACGTGGAGCCAAAACGACGACCTTCGCGGCGATCCGGTCACCAGCGACCCGCCGCCTGCGGGCGATCCCGAACGGTACGACCTCGTCCTACACCGTGGCGATCTGATGGCCCGGAGCGCGAACCGGGTCATGGAGCCCGTAACTCCGACCGATCCCGTTACCGGGCCTCTCTGGCCGTCGGATCACGCGGGTGTGGCCGCCACGATTGGTATCCACGTCGCTCCCAACGGGCAAGAATTGCCATGGGCCGTGGTCAACGACGACCCGCTGCGCCCCGGCGAGGAAGCGTTGTTCGTCGTCGGCACCAATCGCCGAGATACCATCCTCGTTAATCGGCACTGGAACGACACCATCACCGTGGGGATGCCGCTGGCGCAATATCACGGAGTGTTCCATCCCACATCAGGAGGCCACATTTACGTGCATGCCTCCGACGGCAACGACTTTGTTCTCCTGTCACCGTGGATTCACCGCGACGCAATGATTCACGCTGGAGCGGGCAACGATTGGGTCTTCGGCGGTCGCGGCGATGATATCATCTTCGGCGGAGCAGGTACCGACTTCTTGTACGGTATGGCTGGCAACGATGAGCTCTGGGGAGGCGACGGGAACGACTTCCTGTTTGGCGGCCGCGGCGATGACACGCTTCGCGGCGAAGCTGGCAATGACTGGCTGTTTGGCCAGTTCGGAGACGACGACTTGGACGGCGGTGATGGTTTCGACTGGCTCTTCGGCGGCTTGGGCCGCGATGAGTTGATCTCGGGAGAACGATCATTTAGGTAGTCCTGACGTCGAGGCCCGTGGCGCACTCAGGATCCTGCGAAGGAGACTTTTCAGGGAGTTCATCTCTCGCCACACTAAAGGGGTGGGGGATGATCTTATGGCTGCCAGCCACCACTCTGGAGATGTAGAAGCGTCTTTTCTTGAAATTGCTGTCAGACTCTCACGGCTGGACCTGTATTAGCTGGTGGAGCGACTCTGCGATGGGCGACTCCCAGAAGACGCGATCGAGCCTTTTGGTTCGCATCCGAGACGCGC
>CAZURK010000041.1:60099-69807 GCA_964623055.1 uncultured Pirellulaceae bacterium | reverse complement strand
GTACACGCCCCCATGGGCCACGGTGGACAACCCTTCCACACAGGATCGTTCATGGTGCCGTCCACGGGTGGCCCTTTTTCCACGTTTACAGCGATGGCCTCACCGCGCGCGGGGAGTTTGTTCGCGTCGTCTGCCCCCGCGAGCCGAATGGATGGCAGCATGAGCACGTGAGCAAGGAACAAGGCTGCGAATCTGGTAGTCCGCTTCATGATCGTTCCCTTCATTTGACGTTTACGATTTCAGAATGCGGCAACTCGTTTCCGCTTTGGCCAAAGCGAGGCGATTATCCCGCGCAGCGACGGGGCGTGCAATCTTCCGCCGACTGTTTCCACGAGTATGCTTGCCGGACTGTTGACTTGGCCGCTGGGAACGAGACAATCAAACATAGTAAACACGGGTTGTGCGGGACTGAACGGTATCCGGAGCTCGTCATTTCGATCACCTCTCGGGAGCATAGCCATGAAAGCGCTCACTATCTTGCTTGTTGCGTGTGTCGCGATGTGTGCCGTCTTGACCATCGGTTGCGGTGATGACCCACCGCCTCCCGAAGAGAAGCCGGCCGAAACGGTTAAGCCCGAGCCTCCGCCAAAACCGAAGCCAAAACCGAAGCCAAAACCGATCCAGTTGGCCGAGTTCACCCCCGTGACAGTTCAGCCAGGCGCGGGTACCACCGTGGATCTGAAGGTCGAACGGAACGGCAATGAAGGTGCCATCCAAGTCCAGGTCGAAGGGATGCCCGAGGGTGTCTCGGCCACGGCCGAGGAGATTCCCAAGGATAAGTCCGAAGGCCAACTGGAACTGGCGGCAGCCCAGACGTTGGGCGATACGGAACTGACGGCAGACCTTTCGGTTACGGTCAAGGTCGGAGACCTAGAGGCCAAACAGACGCTTGGGCTGAAGATCCCGAAATTGAATCTACCCAGCTTTCTCCCCGTTTCCGAGGCCATCCTCCAGCCTGGGACAAGCAAGACGGTGGACGTGAATATCCAACGCAACGGCTTCCAGGGCCCCATGGAACTCCGCATCGAGGGAGCACCGGCCAAAGTCACCTGCACGGCGGCCAACATCACCGCAACCGCGAATTCGACGAAACTGGAGTTCACGGCTGCCGGAGACGCTCCGAACGGCGCCCACAAAGTCCGTCTGGCCACGACGCTGTTCGGTCGCAATATCAGCGTCGAGGCTCCGGTGAACATCGAGAGCCGTCCATTCAACGTCAAAGCGTTCCAGGTGGTTACGCTGGCACCGGGCGAGACAAAACAGATCGAAGTGCCTGTGGAGCGCGGTAGCTACAAGGGGGCACTTCAGATCAAGGGCGACGCTCTGCCGCCAGGTGTGACCGTCCGCGAGGTGGCAGTTGCCCCCGACCAGACCAAGGCTACGCTGGAAATCGGCGCGAGCGCAGACGCCGAACAGCGTGTCGCCTCGTCGAAGATCGTCTCGACGGCAGGCCACTTGACCACCTCGGGGCCGATCGTGCTCCGCATCGAAAGCAGCGACGACACCTACTTGCCCCCCGCCATCACCGCCAATCCGGAGATCAGCCCACTGTTGCGTCGCGGATCGATTGGTGGACGGCTTACGACTGAGAGCAAACAGGCGTTGCTGGACTTCTACGGTGGCACGGCGGAATCGGAGGCCGCTGTGATGCGCGGGCTCAAGTGGCTTGCGGCGCACCAGCAGCCGGACGGCAGTTGGCTGCTGGACGATTATGGAAAAGGCATCGCCGGCTGCGACTGTAAGACCGAGTTTGAAAAGAAACTGGACAAGGACAGCGAAACGGCCGCCACGTGTTTCGGCATTCTGCCGTTTCTTGGCGCAGGTGTGACGCACAATCGTGCGCCCAAGAATCCGCCCGAGTTGGCTGGTTACCAAGACGTCGTCGAGAAAGGCCTGATATACCTGGCACGAAACCAGGACATGACGGACGGTACTAACAAGGGGTATCTTGGCGGGAACATGTACGCCCACGCCTTGGGCACGATCGCATTTTGCGAGGCTTATGGATTATCCGGCGATGAGAATGCGAGGGTCAATGCGCAACTGGCGCTCAAGTACCTCTTGGACGCGCAGCATGAGCAGGGCGGCGGCTGGCGATACGGCCGAGGGCAGGCAGGCGACATGTCGGTGACCGGCTGGGTCTTCTTGGCGATTCGAAGCGCGCAGCTTGCCGGGATCGACGTCCTTCGTCTCCCGCTCACCAGAGCTGGACGATTTGTCGATTCTTGCGCGGTGGGCCCGCCGGAAGCCAAGAACTCTCGCTACGCATACACGCCGGGGCCGGAGCAGCCCGAGAAGATATCGCTCACCGCAGCCGGACTGCTTACCCGGCAGTATCTGGGATGGAAAAATGACGAGCCGGATCTGTTGGCTGGTTGCCAGCATCTGATGCAGCACATGCCTCCGGAATCCGGGACCAGGTTGGGGCAAATCTACTATTACTACTACGCCACGCAGGTGCTGCACCATATGGAAGGTCCGAATTTCGATCTGTGGAATTACCGCATGCGCGAGCACTTGATCCGCACGCAGGAAAAGACGGGCCACAAGACCGGCAGTTGGAGTCCTGAGGGCACCGCCCATGGCGCCCGCGCCGGCCGGCTTTATTCAACAGCAATGGCCCTGATGACGCTGCAAGTCTACTACCGGCATCTGCCCATGTACCGGCATGTCAAACGGACGTGAACGTAGCCCACATCGCGTGGACCAATAGAAGCCCGCAGCGCGAGCAAGGGATGTGCAACGACTTCCCTCGCCGGCGCATCGGGCTTGTATGTGACGCGCGTTCCACACGGACAAGACTGTCAGTGCATCCAAACACAGGAGCAAGACTGTGAACACCTCCCGCAGATCCCTTCCGTTGCTGCTACCATTGCTTCTCGGCATTGTCACTCTTGGGCGGGCTGGGGAACCAGCATCAATCAAGGCCACGTGGAAGATCCCGCCTCGTTGCGAGCCGCTCGCCCCGGTCAGAATCAAGGACCTTAAGGAGGAACTGCGTCAGACGGGCTATCGGCTGGTGATTGCCATGCATCCGGACCGTCGGGAAGGATCCGACGGGCGATACCCTCCGCGGGATCTCTACTTGGTCAATGCCGATGGCACGGGGCTCGAGCAATTGACGGATACAGACGAAAAGGACGAGCACGTGCCGCGCACTTCTCCGGATGGAGCGATGTTCACGTACAACTACGGCGACTACCTGGTGGACGTCAAGACATTGAAAACTACGCAACACTGGGGCGGCTATGTGTGGACGCCCGACAGCGAGCGGACAGCCCACTGTGGGAAGAACGGGATTGTGTATACCGACATCGCTACCAACGACAACAGCAAACCGGTTCGCGTGGAACGGCGAGTCAGCATTCAGGACATGTCGTGCGACGGTAAGTGGTTTCTGTTCGAGATTCGCAACTTCCGCGGCAGCAAGTACAGCATCGACTTCATGCCCTCCGGCGGTGGCGAGATACGAAAGATGCCTAACCATCCGGCCGGCGGCGGCGAGTGTCATCCGGCCTTTTCGCCGGACGGTAAATGGACGTGCTGGAACTCGGGCGGCAGCCTGAGCATCCGCAAGTTCGATCCCGGCCTACCCGACGGCACAGACGGCAAGTTCATCACGCTCCCAAAGGAGAAGCTCGGACAGGATCCGTGTGGACGATGGTCGCACTGCGGACGGTACATCGCTTACGTCAAGATTCCCCATGGCGGAAGCTGGCGAGTCCACAGTCCGCTTTGCATCGTCCGACTTGCCGACAGCGAGACGATCACGATCAGCCCACCCGACTGGGTCGGACATCATTGGGACTACGATTGGCTTCCACCAGCCACTGAGAAATGAGGGCGGATAGGGCAGTGAAGACACCGATAACGTTGTCCTACGTGTTAGCTCTTGCCGCTGTTTTGTCGTCGGGCTGCAGGAGGATCGAGTCCGACGTCCAGTCGGATACAGCCCTTGTCGAAAGCAGCGAAAACGGCGTGGAGATGGTCCTGATTCCCGACGGTTCGTTCCAGATGGGCAGCAGCGCCGAAGATCAGATCGACGAGACTCCGCACACGGTCCACGTCGATTCGTTTCTCATGGACAGATTCGAGGTGACCCAGGAGGAGTATGAGAGGGTTGTCGGCACGAATCCTTCCCGCTGGAAGGGCGAAGGGAATCCCGTCGAGCAGATTCGATGGAAAGATGCCATCGAATACTGCAACGCGCGTTCCCGGCTGGAAGGACTCCAACCCGCATACGACGAGCAGACGTGGCAGTGCGACTTCGAAGCAGACGGATACCGTCTTCCTACCGAAGCCGAATGGGAATACGCCGCTCGGGCTGGCACGTCGACGGCGTATTCGTTCGGAGGCGACCGGAGCAAACTCGAACGTCACGCGTGGTACAAAGCAAACTGCACCCGAGGGCCACACCCAGTCGGGCAGAAGGAGCCCAATCCATGGGGACTGTACGACATGTGCGGCAACGTCTGGGAATGGTGCCACGATTTGTACCAGGAGGACTATTACCAGCAGAGCCCGGACAAGAACCCTCGCGGCCCCGAGTCTGGTGAAACCAGGGTCGTGCGAGGCGGATGTTGGAATTCAAGGCCCGATATGTGCCGATCGTCCTACCGCAACTATGAAGACCCGGCCTTCACCGACATCTGTTTCGCAAAAGAGATCCACGGCTTCGTCGGTTTCCGCTGTGTAAGAAGTCATCGTTAGGCCTGATATTTCATCCGTTTGTAGCCATGTTCGCCAGAACGTGGGACGCGGCTTGGGTTTGCGACCACGTTCTGGCGAACGTAGCTACGACAGTGTGTCACGCAAATCCCAGGAGCGTGAAGCATCCGGGTTAGCCCGCTGTCCGCTCATCCTAGAAGGAGTTGAAGGCAAATGTCTCGCAAGACCTTTGCGAAGGTGGTGAGCCTGACAGCGTTGGCGTGGGCGTTTTCTGGTCCTGCACGGGGAGCGACGTACTACGTAGACCAAAGTCATCCTCAGGCGAGCGATAGTAATGTCGGTACGGAAGCATCGCCTTGGAGGACGATCAATCACGCCGCCACCGTTCTGCAGGCTGGCGATACCGTTTTGGTCAAGAAGGGAACCTACGATGCCGGCGCTTCGCCGAACTGGGCGGCTCCCGCCGTCCGCATTTCTCATTCCGGCACAGCCAACAATCCCATCACGTTCAAGGCCTACCCGGGTCATGAAGTCAGGATCACGACCTCAGGCGGCCAGGCCGCCATCGGAAGCGGCCGGGACTATGTTGTCTGGGACGGCTTTATCGTTGATATGACGGACAGGCTGAAAGGGATAATTATCTTCGGCGCGAAGGGATGCGTAGTCAGATACTGCGAAGTGATCGGCAACCACATCCCTACCGGCGACAATCATGACGGCATCCGAATAGAAAGAGCGCCAGATTGCCGCATACACCACAACATCATTCGCGGCGTCAAAGGCAACAGCCCCAACAGCGCGGGCATCAAGTTGTACAGCAAAGGAGTGAAGAACGTTATCGTCGAGGACAACTACATTTGCGACAACACGGCGGGAGTCTTCGACAAGGACTATGGCGTCCAAAATACGTTTCGACGCAACTATTTCACTCGCAATCGAACGCATTTCTACGGAAACAACCAGGGAGGACCGGCTCAGTATTACATCTACGATAACGTCTTTGATGGCAAAATCGAGCTTCACGCGGGTAATCCGGGCACGCAGATCCACGACAATCTCTTCCGCTCGGACTCGTTGGCAGGAGCATGGGCCGGCGGCGTTACCGAGACAGAGATCTGGAACAATATTGTCATCTCGAAAGCCCGTGCTATTTCGGCCTGCCAGAATAAGAAACAAGAGCTGAAATCTGCGCTCGCGTACATGGACTACAACGTCTACGACGCGCAGCCCCGATATGACTTCGGAGAGTACACTCCGAACCGCCAACGATATTCGCTTGGCCAGATGCGATCCGAGGGTTTCGAAGAGAATTCTCACGTCGTGTCAAGCGCGAGGGACGTATTCGAGGATGAAAACTCGTACAAGCTGCTCCCGAAATGGAAAACGTCAGGCAGACACGGTGATGCTGTCGGCCCCGACGATATTGCAGCGATCCTCGACCTTAGCAGGTATGGTCCTTCGGCGGTTCGTCCGACAGGATCGCCGAAGCGGAAAGACTGACAGATTTGCTTTGACACCGACTGGATACTCAAGATACCAGCGGATTCGCAGACGAAGGCGGAAATCGTAGGAGGTCACAAAGATGAAAAGAAGCGTTCTGTGTGTCGTTCCGGCTCTGATACTGATCGCCAACCTGCCAATTTGCGCTGCGCAGGAAGACCGAATCCGACTGACAGTGCTGAGCAGCATGGAGCGGATCGGTCAGGACCAAGAACTGTACGGCCGGCAGCAGGCGGAGATTCAAGCGGCCAGGAATGAATGGGAGCCGTTCCAGGTTGTCGTCGCTGCAGGCAAGGAAGACGTCCAAGTGACCAAGGCCGAAATCTCCGATCTGGCTGGGCCCGCTGGGGCGAAGATTGGCAACGATCGCATCAAGTTGTACCGAGAGGAATATGTACGCGTCAGACGACCGACGCGCCGGGCAGAGCTTCCGCCCGGACTCTATCCAGACGCGCTGGTTCCGTTTGTCAATCCCATCACCGGCGAGTCCATCGGGCCTCGGCGTCGTGTTCAGGAAAGATGGGGAGGACCGACCACCGTTGAAGGACACGAGATGCACGCTCTGCCGTTCGATGTCTTCCGCGGTCAGAACCAGCCGATCTGGGTCGACATTCACATTCCCAAGGACGCGCCGGCGGGCGTCTACCAGGGCACGTTTCGCATTCGGGCTCGTAGAGGCCTTTCCGCCGAGATCCCCGTCAAGCTCACTGTCTGGGATTTCACGCTGCCGGATGGACCGACACACAGAAACCATTTTGGCCATTTCCGGAACGTGGCGCGATACTTCGACATATCACGCGATTCGGACAAGTTCAAAGAAATCGAAATGCGCTACTGTCGCGCAATGGCCGAACATCGGCTGAACCCGCCCCTGCCGCATTACCTGTTGCCGGAGGTCAACAACGACGGATCTTTGACGGTTGCGCCCGAGCACCACGAGGCACTCAAGAAGTTCATCACCGATCTTCACGTGACCGACTTCGAGATACCCAGAGCCCCATTTGCCAGGCTCCGCGTATCAGCGTCCGACGCCAACTACAAACACATACCGCCCGCGGAAAAGGAAAAGGCACAGAAGTACTATCGAGAGTACTACGAGTACCTGAAGCAGAACGGCTGGTCGGATCGGGCTTACGCGTATCTGTGGGACGAGCCGAACTTGAAAGAAAACTATGAACAGGTCCTCGTGTTGGGCGCACTCGTCCACGAGGCCGTTCCGGAGCTGAAATGCCTGGTAGTCGAACAGACCTATCCGCACGACCCAACCTGGCCCGACATTGATCCGGCCATAGACATCTGGTGCCCGCTCTGGGCGTTCATCGACCGGAAGACCATCCTCGAAAAGATCAGCCATGGGGACGAGGTGTGGTCGTACACGGCCCTGGTTCAGCCTGCCCCTCGATACCATCCGGAATACGAACGTTTGAAGGATTTCGATCCGCCCTACTGGCACATCGACCGTCCGCTGATCGTGTACCGCGTGCCCACGTGGATCAACCGGCAGTACGGCATCACGGGATTGTTATACTGGAGCACCGTGACCACTGTGCTGGATCCGTGGAACAATCCCACGTTCTCCCATTCCGGACACTTCAACGGCGGCGGGTACTTGTTCTATCCCGGCGTCCCGTGCGGCATCGACGGACCAGTTTCCTCGATGCGTCTGAAGAACCTCCGCGACGGCATGGAAGACTACGAGTACTTCGTCCTCCTGGAGCGGGCCGCCGGCCAAGAGGCCGTCAAGAAACTGGTTGACAAGATCGCGCCGAACTGGTGGGACTACTGCAAGCAGCCGGACAGACTGCTTGAGGTCCGCCAAGAATTCGCTGAGCGGATCTCACAGGCACGGGCGAAATCCGGCTGAGACGTTGCGGCCGCAGCCAAAAGAGGTGTGCAGAATGACGCAACCAGCAGAGCCCACCGATTTGCCCGAGCCTAGGCGACGCTGGCGCCAATTCAGCCTGAGGACGCTGTTGGTCGTGGTTTTGTTGCTTAGCGTGTTTCTGGGCTGGCTTGGTCTGAGGATCCAGAGGGCAAGGAACCAGAAGCAAGTACGAGAGTTTGCCGCTCCCTACACGGCTTACGACTATCAGTGGGAAGTGCTCGAGGATGGGGGCACAGTTTCGATTAAGTCTCCAGCCCCCGGACCGGCGTGGCTGTACAGACTAGCGGGATACGACTTCTTTCACGACTTGGTCTATGTCGACCTAAGCCAGAGGAGAACGGTAACGGATGCAGAACTCAGACAGGTTGCCGGGCTCACCGAGCTTGAATTTCTACGACTGTCTCTCACTGACGTTACCGATGCGGGAATGGAATACGTCAGTCATCTGGAGACGCTCCGTTGCCTCGACCTCTCATTCACCGGGATTACCGATGAGGGGCTGAGAAACGTGAAGAACCTCCGGAGGTTGGAAACACTAGAGCTGGTTGGTACGCGTATCACAGATGACGGGCTGCAGCATCTGAATGATCTGCCTTGTCTGACGAAACTGGGTCTCAGTTGCACTCGGGTCACCGATGCGGGGCTCGGCCGCTTGAAGGGGTTGGATAACCTTGAAACGTTGTGGCTGTCCAAGACCGATATCACAGACGACGGGCTGCGGTATCTGAACGACCTGCCGTGCCTGACGAAACTATCGGTCAATGCCACCAAGGTCACTCCCGCGGGCCTGGCCCATTTGAAAAAACTGCCCAATCTTCGAACCTTGAGAGTTTCGGTGTCCCAGATCCCCGAGGAAGGCCTCTACAAACTGCAGGCCGCATTGCCCGAATGCGAGATATTGTACCGGTAACCGCCATGGTTTGGCGACATAGCCAAGTCGTCGCCTGAAGTTCCAGGTCAGCATACTTCCGAGGGTGCGCGGTTGTTGTACCATAGGACTAAACGAAACCATGTAGCAGAGGACGATCGCTTATGAACGTTCCATCCGCTGGGCATGAACGTATTCGGCTGCAACATTGTCTCGCGCGAACTGTGGCGGCTTTGGTGTTCGCCATATCCATCTATGCATCCGCCTGGGCCTTCGGTGATTCAGAATCCTCCGAGGCGACCCCGCTGTTCGGTATGTTCGAGAAGACCCTCGATGCTACAGGCCAGCACAGCAATCCGTACGCGGTGATCGATGCCACGGCAACGCTACGCTCTCCGGACGGCCGGCACTTGACCATCTCGCTGTTTTGGGACGGCGGGCAGAGCTGGAAGCTGCGGCTGTCGCCCGACACAGTAGGAACGTGGACGTGGTCAGTAGAAAGCAACGACGTGGGCCTCGATGAGCAGTCTGGGAAATTGCGTGTGGCGAATTCGGAGAGACGGGGCGGAATCACGCCGATGAAGAAGAATCCACATCACTTTCAGCGGCAGAACGGCGAGCCGTTTTGGTTCTTCGGCGACACCGCCTGGGCGCTGTACACCGACAGCGACGAGGAAAAGCACAATCGGTTGGCAGTGAACAAGTACGTCGCCATCCGCGCCAAGCAAGGTTTCAACGTGATTCACTCGATGCTGCTCAGCGAAGCGGGCTGGGGCAATTCGGGCGG
>CAZURK010000041.1:0-59999 GCA_964623055.1 uncultured Pirellulaceae bacterium | reverse complement strand
TCAACGTGATTCACTCGATGCTGCTCAGCGAAGCGGGCTGGGGCAATTCGGGCGGGCCGCCGTTTCACGACATCAAGGCGCAGCGGATCAACCCCGGCTATTGGCAGGAGGTGGATCGGCGACTGGCCTACCTGAACCGCCAAGGCGTCACCGGCGGATTGGCGTTGGCTTGGGGCAACAAGGGGCGAGGCGAGAAGTACCCGTGGAACGCCTTTTCGGATCTGGAGGCCAGGAAGCGGTACGCCCGTTACATTGCAGCTCGGTACAGCGCGTTCGACGTGTACTTCATCGTCTCCGGAGAATGGCACGCCGAAATCCGCACTACACCAGGAGCGACGGAGCAGAGTGTCAAGCGCGAGTTCATCGAGATCGGCGACGAGTTGATGAAACACGACCCGCACGATCGCATGATCGCCATCCATCCCATGACCGCGGCCGGCACGACGCGCGATTTCAACGGCACGAAATGGATGTCGTTTGGCGACTACCAGCAGAACTACCGCGATTTGCACAGCCGAGTCTTACTGTCGCGAAAGCCCACGGGGAAACCCGTGGTCAACTCCGAATATGCCTACTACCTGCGCGACCGGGACGGTGATGGCCGCTGTGACAAGCCCAACAGCGCGGATCTCGACATGATTCGCCACGCCACGTGGGACATCGTGATGGCCGGCGGCTATGTTGTCGCCGGCTTTGGTTCCACCTACTTCGGCGGCAACCGGCATCCCGGTCCATTCAACGTCGATGACCCTCGGAACGACGAATGGGAAGAGCAGATTCAGCACGTCAGAGAGTTCTTCGCAAACCTGGAGTGGTGGCGGCTTGAGCCTCATGACGAATTGATCGAAGCCCCTCTCGACCGCTCGTCGGATCAGCGGCTGCACCGTGTTATCGCGCCGCCGAAGATTGCGTATTGGTCGCTCAGTGACCCGGGACGTCAACACATTGTCTTCGTGCGCGGCTGCCAGCAGCCCCTGAGACTATCGCTCGGTGGCCAGAGTGATCGGTCGTATGGGTTGAAACAGTTCAATCCGCGCACTGGAGAATTCTCCAAACCAACCGCCAACCGACGCAGGACGCAGATCGAATACACACCGCCGGATAGTCACGACTGGGTGCTCGTCGTGACCGCCGCCGCGCAAGACCGGAATTGATACTCTTCTGTGAGGAATTGCCTTATGCGTCCCGGACTCGCGTTATGGTCTTTTGTCTTAACCGCTTCGTTGGGCGTCATTCCCCGTGCCGAGGCGGCCGAACGTATGTCCTTTCCCGGCGAGCATTGGGAACAAGCCACACCCGAATCGCAGCACGTCGACTCGGACAAACTCAAGGCGGCCGTCGATTACCTGGAGCAACACGCCGGCTCGAATGGCGTCAAGCGTATGGTCGTCATTCGCAACGGGCGCATGATTTGGCGGGGGGCAGAAGCCGACACGCAACAGCGTATCTGGTCGGTCTCGAAGGCGTTCACGAGCACCGCTCACGGCCTGTTGATCGAAGATGGCAAATGTACGCTAGACACACTCGCAAAAGACTTCAATCCTCGACTCGCAGAGCACTATTCCACAGTGACACTGCGCCACTTGGCAACCATGACGTCGGGCATCGATGGGGTCGGGGGGACCTACGATCTCGACACTGAACGTCGAGGCGACCAGAACGCCCTGGTTGATCCGCTGCCTCCGTTCTTCGCGCCCGGAACGAGGTTTATGTATTGGGACGAGGCCACGCAGCAGTACGGATATGTGTTGACGAAGATCGCGGGCGAGTCGCTCGACGATTACTTGAAGCGGAGGGTTCTCGAGCCCATCGGCATCACCCGATTCGGCTGGCAACTCGACTCGACCAAGAAAGTGCTCAACTGGACAGGAGGTATCGAAATCAGCGCCAGTGGTCTGGCACGATTCGGGCATCTGTTCTTAAACGGAGGCAAATGGAGAGGCAGGCAACTGATCAGCGCGTCGTGGGTGAGGGAGGCGACCAAGGTACAAGTCCCGGCTACCGTCCCTGCGGGGCTGCCGACAAGCAACCGGCAAGGCTCCGGAGTCTACGGCTATCATTGGTGGCCGAATGGGATCAGACCGGACGGGAAGCGGCGATGGCCAGACGCCCCGGTCGGCACGTACGAACGAAGCGGCTACAACAACAACGATCTGTTCGTCATCCCCGCGTGGAACATGGTCATCGTGCGGCTTGGCCTGGACCAGCGAGAGGACGAGATTACCACGGCTGAATACAACGTGTTTCTGCGAAAGGTCGGCGAAGCGATTCTTGATCCCGTCGTCGACGGCGAACGTCGCGTCTGGCACCCGATCACCGTGGGTTTCCGCGGCCCTGCGGCCGACGAAACCGACGACGATCCCAATCCGTTTCTCGATTATCGTCTTCTAGTTGCGTTCACTGGTCCGTCCGGACAGAAGTACAACGTGCCAGGCTTTTTCGATGGCGATGGATACGGCGGCGGCGCCGGCGATGTGTGGCGAGTGCGATTCTCGCCGGACGAAGCGGGACGCTGGACGTTCAAAGCGTCGTTTCGTGCGGGAAAAGACGTCGCCGTGTCCCTTGACCAAACTGCTGGTGAACCGGTCGCGTTTGACGGGGCGGATGGCGAGTTCGATATTGCGGCACGCGATTCCCTCAACGTAGGACGGATTGCCAATCCGTCCCCGGGTTCTCGGACGGATTGGCAATCCGCCCTACGGGAAGACGGCTTTCTCAGGTGGGGTCGCTTGGAGTACGTCGGCGGTCACTATTTGAAGTTCAGAGACGGACCGTACTGGATTCGCGGCGGAACAGACAGCCCCGAGAACTTCCTCGCGTACGCCGGCTTTGACAACACGCCGCCAAACCACAAGTACGCCGCACACGTCGAGGATTGGCGACCGGGCGACCCCGATTGGGGTGACCAGGATGGTCGTGGGATCATCGGCGCGCTTAACTACCTCGCGTCACGGCATGTGAACAGCATCTATTTCCTGGTGATGAACATCGGCGGCGATGGCAAGGACGTGTGGCCTTGGGTCGGCTCGCCGAAGCCCAACGGCAGCGCGACGAACGACAACCGGCATTATGACATCAGCAAACTGCGGCAGTGGGAAACTGTGTTCGCGTACGCGCAACGAAAAGGCATCTTCTTGCACTTCGTATTCAACGAGGCCGAAAGACCAAACAAAATCGAGTTGGACGACGGCGAGTTAGGCACAGAACGCAAGCTATACTACCGCGAGATCATCGCCCGCTTCGCGCACCATCTGGCGTTGGAGTGGAACTTGTGCGAGGAATACAACCTGCAGTTCAATTTTGGCCCCGACCGCATCCGCGCCTTTGCCGATTACATCAACGCAACCGATCCGTACGATCATCCCGTTACCGTCCACAGCGCGGGCGATCCGCTAGAGAAGCTGCGATTCACTTTCGGCGACAAACGCTTCGGCCTAACCTCGATCCAACTGAACCAACGGCCAATTCACGAGGTGACCGAAGCCTTCCGGCAGGCGACCAGCCAAGTGGGCCGCCCCCTGCCGATTTCGCTGGACGAGTTCACGGTCGACCGCGGGCAGGAACAATCACACGTCCCCGTAGACGACGCCGACGGTCACCGCAAAGAGAAGCTTTGGCCGACGTATCTTTCAGGCGGTATGATCGAGTTCATTCTCGATGACTTTCTCGAAACCGACAGCCTCAAGACGCCCGAGCGCGAGGCCCTTTGGAACTACACATGGCACGCTCGCAAGTTCATGCAGGACAACCTGCCGTTCTGGGAAATGCAGCCGGCCGACGAACTCGCGAGCGGCGCAGGGACAATCAGAGTCGGTACCGGTCACGGCAAGTCAGTTGAACTCCACGCGCAGGTCTTCGCCAAATCGGGCAAGGTCTACGCCGTCTACTTGCCGAAAACCAACCCCAGCGGCACGCTCGACATCTCCGCTGCCAAAGGAGCTTTCAAACTGAGATGGTACAATCCACGGACCGGCGATTTCGAGGGCAAGACGATAGCCGTCGCTGGCGGCTCACGAGTGCCCTTGGGCACGCCGCCAACCGACGTCGATGAAGATTGGGTCGTGCTGATCACGAAGTAGGCAGTTTTCCGAAAGACGAACGATCACATTAGGGTCTGATGATGCGCACTTCACAACTCAACGTCGTATTCACCAAGTCTTTCGTTTTCGTACTTTGCCTGTCCTGCTGTGTGACACGTTCCGACGCACAAGTGGAACGGTTCAAGCCGCGTGAGGGCGATGCGATCGAAGTGTGGCGGATCACCAACGATCCGACCGTCCGAGATCACGCCAATTACCACAATACGCAGTGCTGGAGTCCTGATGGACGGTACTTGTGCTTCACGCACTTCGCCGCGAACGATCGTGAATTCGGAGCGACGTTGGCAGCGGAAGTGCACCTCTACGATCTGCACCAAGGGAAGGACATCACAGTGGACCGAGGGACCGATCCACGCTGGGCCAACCGCCACAACTGGCTGTTCTATGTCCGCCACCGGCCCGAAGATGGTCCCCGTCACGAGAAAGGTATCCACGCGATGTGGAGGGATGTTGCGACCGGCCAGTCGACACGCATTGCCTACGGTGTCCGGCTGCTGAAATACACGGACTGCGACGACCGCTGGCTGTATGGGATGCAGGAACTTGCAGACCGGCGAAGGATGCCGGTGCGAATACCGATCAAGGCAGACGCGGCGGTCGAAACGCTGCCGGGCGATTGGCAAGTGGGATACAATTCGTTGATGGTGAATCCCGCACGTCCGATGATCGTCTCCCGCGACCACAACTACCGAGATTTTTACTACGCCACCGAGGGCACACGGGAGGTGCCATTCGTGGCTCGTCACTTCTTCGATCACGATCTGGCAGGGGAAAACCGTACCGTGCCGTTTCCAGCGATGGAGGGATCGCACTTCTCGTGGGCGGGGGATGGCTCCTATTTCCTGCTGGGCAACGGTCAGATGCGCGGCCGGAAGTGGGACGAGCCGTTTCCCTGCAACGTCCATTTCCTAGCCGCGATCAGTTCCGGCGATGTCAGCCCTTGCGGACGAAGCGGACGATGGATCTGCGGGGATGCCGGCGTGGCGCAGATTCGCGTGGCGGATCTGCGATCCGGCGACGGCTGGCCGGTCCTGGAAACTAATTCGTTTCTTTGCTTTCCGACCAACCAGGACTTCTCCGGGCCATACGACATCGACCTGAAAGGCAGTCCGGACGGAACGAAGATCGCCTTTGTTTCCACGTACGACTTGAAGGACGGGCCAGTCGCCCGAATCCAAAATGTCGCCAGCGACATGATCCGCGTCGATTCGACGGAAGGTTTCCCCGAACAAGGAAGACTGATCAATGCATCCGGTTTCGGCGGCGAGGTGTTGGGCTACGAACGCAAGACCGACACGACGTTCGAAGGGCTCACACGCGGACTGTACGGCACCTCTCGGGACGCGGGCCTTCGACCGGGTAGGCCGCTCACTTCGTTCGAGGCCATGTTGATCCCGGAACGCTTGCGTGACAGCCTGCCACTGCCGCCGCGCGGAATCCGCAACGTGATCAAGGACATAGATTCACCGCTCATGCTGCAACGGTCGTCCGACCTGTACGCAGTCGTCGTGCGACTGCCCGATCGACCGCACCTGCGCCGATCCGGAGAGGAAGTCCACTTGATCCCCGGCGAGAACCACTGGGAAACGTACGGCTATCACGTATTCAAAGACGGAAAAAAGATCACCAAAGCCCCTGTTCGTCCGAGCGCGTCGTTAGCTCTGCCGGGCCAAGGCGCGTACACGGCGGTTGCTGTGGAGTGGTCCGGACTGGAAAGCAGACCGAGTCTACCGTTGGAGGTCCAGAACGGTACAACGTTGGAGGTCTTATCCGAGGAACCCAACGGCTTCTCTTGGACTCGCGAACGCTATCTCGTCGAAGGTGAGGAGACATCGGAAGAGTTGGCCAAACGTTCCGATGAAGCCGTCCGAGAGACAATCCATTTGCACGACGGTATTATCCAGCGCACATGGTATCACCAAGGAGAGGTCGTCCAGTGCCACGACCTGAACCTGGAAGGGAAGGCCATTCGTCGGCTTTTCTATGAAGGAGGCAAGCTCACCAAACGCGAATACCACGACCGCAACGGAAACCACGTCAGTACCGAGTTGTTTGGGTCCGATGGCTACATGACGGAATCCATCCAGCACGGATCAAGGCCGAGGCACTGGTGGTACGAACGCGGCGTACCGGCGAAATACGCACGCGGGTCCCAAGTGTATGTCAAAGACGGTACGCGTTGGGTGACAGGCCGATAGTTGTCTAACAGTGAACGAGGATTGTCGATTCTGTCCCCACTTCGACATCCGTGTGCCTCTATCCGTGTGCGCAGCGAATTGCGGGACGCACACGGATAGAGGCACACGGATGAGTATGATTGTCGGCACGTTCGAGCCGGGCCCCATTGTACGAAAGAGGACCAACAAAATGTTTAGGAAAGCCATATCGTCCACCACAGCTCTGATTGTGGCGCTTGCCGGCGTTACGGCTGGACGAGTCGGCGAGACACAGGAACTCCCTGACCGTAAAGCGGAATACGTCGACCGCGCGACTCGCGGCGAAGGGTTCATGCCTTGGCAGGTCCGAGGTATGTCTGACCGCGAAGTGGCATTCCGCAAGGAGATTGAGGCTCGGAAGGACCGGATGCTCGCCGCTCGCGTTCCCGTCGACCATCCCGTGATGCTCAGCCAGGAAGAGATCGAACAGGCGAAGCGTAACATCGAATCGGCCGACTGGGCGCGTGCTTGGTTCGATGGGCAAAAGAGAATGGCGGACTACGTGGTCGGCCAGCCGGATGATTACGTCGAGCGGATGATCCCGGAATTGACGCCGGGATTCGGCTATGCATTCACGTGCCCGAATTGCGTCGGCGTGAAATCTCAGGAGGCCGCGTGCAATCCCATCTGGAGCTACCGCAAGCCCGACGAACTGCGCTGCCCGTCGTGTGGGCAGGTTTACCCAAGCGAGGATTATCCGGAAACGGCCAGACTGGTCTGCCCGCGTTCCGGCCAGGTGTTTACCTACTACCTGAACGAAGACGAGCGGGCGCATCCCGAAGACCGCTCTGGTAAGTACGCCTATCGTTGGGTTGGCAGGCCAATGCACGTCAGTTTTGCCGGCCTCATTCGGGAACGGAAGGCGTATTTCATGATCGGCGCGCTCAAGAGTCTGGCGTTCGCCTACCGATTTACCGACGAGACGAAGTACACGGAACGAGCGAAAGAGATACTCCTCCGGCTCGCTCACTGCTATCGCAACTGGCTATATCACGACTACTGGGACAGCATTGCAGACTGCGATCCCATGTACGCGGCGTACCACGATCGGAACTTGCCGTTGGAATGGAAGCGGCATTTATGTGCCGGCGCCTTCGCCAAAGACACGGCTGACCGAGCGGCAATGCTGCAGAACTACTGGGGAGCGGGTCGCCTTCATCCAAGTTGCGATGTCGCGACCTATCTCGTGGGTATCTGTCTGGCCTACGATCTGGTCTGCGACGCCCAGCGCGCGGATGGATCGGCCGTGTGGACCGAAGCGGATCGAGCGACGGTCGAACGGGATTTGATTATGGAATGGCTCATGGGCGCAGAGCCATTTCTCGGCGGTCCGGGCAAGGCAACCAATACAAACAACAAGGCGGGGCGAGTGTATTATCCCATGGCGGCCGTTGCCCGGTGCCTTGGGATCACCGAATGGGCGGATACCGCGTTGCGAGGATTCGAGACGCAGTGTGAGCATTCACTCGCGTACGACGGCTTCAGCTACGAAAGTCCAGCGTACACCTTCTCGACTGCCAGTTACATCGGGGGCTTGTTGGGTATAGCGGAATCACTTCATGGATTCCAGTGGCCGGACAGCTTCAGCGCTCGCTCTGGCCGTGTGAATCTGTACCAGGACGGCGGACGTTTTCATTTACTGATGCTTGCGCTGGTCGATCACTTGCTGCCCGACGGTCGCCTGCCGCCGCTGGCGGATACGCCGGTAACGAACAGACCCAGCCGTCACATTATCGACGTCGGATTCAAGCGTCTTCCACAAGAGTACGGCAAGCTGTTCCAGGTCGCCGGTCGTTGGTCACGGCCAACCGAATACGCTGTGCTTCACCAGGACGCGTCCGCCGTCCCCACGGCCGCAGACAAAGACATCGGATTGGATCCGCCGGAAATCTACTTCCCTTCGCTAATGACGGGTTTTCTGCGGCACGGCACGGGACCACAAGCGACCGCGCTGTCCCTGACCTTCTCGCCCGACGGCGGGCATCGCCATTACGATAACCTTGCCCTGTTCTATACGGATCGGGGCCACACGATTCTGGGCGACCAGGGTTACATCGGCGACACGCCAATGAACCGATGGATCCGAAGCACATTCAGCCACAATCTGGTTGTCGTCGACGATCAAGAGCAACTGAAGCGCAAGGGTAACGAACGCCGACGCCCGAAGCTCCACCTAATGGCGACTTCGCCGAAAGTGTCCATTGTGGAGGCATCGTCGCAGGTGTATCCGCAATGCGACGAATACCGGCGAACTGTCGCGTTTGTCAAAGGTCCCGGCGCAGAGACGTTTGCCGTTGACATCTTCCGCGTCCGTGGCGGCAAGAAGCACGCCTACCGTGTGTTCAGTGAACTGGCGGCGAGTGATGCGTCCGACGCAAGTCTTCAATTCGAGGGGCTGGACATGCCACCCGAACCACCGTTGCCTCAGGTCGGCGGCAGCACGAAGCCGGAGGATATCTTCGGACTGCGCGATATCCGTTCCAGTGGCGATCCACCGGCCACATGGCAGGCCATCTGGTCTCAGTCGGATCGTTCTTACCGCCTGTGGTTGCTTTCCCAAGTCGATCAGGTCCTCGCGTCGAATGGCCCCGGCCAGGAGCACGGAAGGCAGATGGGGCGAAGGGTGCGGTATGTGGATGCAATTCGAACCGGTGATGGGCTGAGCAGCGTTTTCGTTGCCATTCACGAACCAAGCGGTCCGATGGTAGACAAGTGGCAGATCCGCACGGCCAACAGACTCGAAGTCCCGCAAGAGGCTGGCTCGGAGGCCGTCGCGGTCAAGATCGACTCCGCTTGGGGGCAATACTTGATCCTCAGTGATTTCGCGAACGAAGCCGAAGTCGATGGCGTGCGTTTCGCGGGAGCCTTTGGCGTCTTGTGTCGGCCGCCCGCAGGCGCGAAATGGCTGTTCACCGTGGGCGCGTCCAAGCTTCAACAAGATGCCTTAGGCTTCTCCGGCATGAGCGCCCAGTGGCACGGCACTGTATCGAGCAACACAGAAACGGTAATCGCTACGTCGACCGACAAGCCCGGTGACTGGCCGTCGCTCCCTGACCACTGTCAGAATTACGTGTTGGCAAACGACGGGGCATACGAAACCGGTTTCCCCATCCAAGAAGTGGGCACACGAGCTATCACAGTCCGTCGTTTCCCGCTGCCCAAGGTGATATCGTTCCGGTTACCTGCCGTGAGATGGGTATCCCGGAACACGGCCGACTGAAAACAGACGTTCAACTCCCTGCGAGCTCTGAGGCCTCGTCTGTTTCAAGTAGTTTCTCGAGTTGATCGAAGGAGAATTTCGTCTCAATTCGACCGTCGATCACCGAGTGGCCGTCGGCAGTCGTTCCGGCCTGCAGCGAAGCACTTTGTAAGAACGAAAGGACGTGCCCCAATATCAACTTACGCTGCTTGTCCAGAGATGCGTCGCTCTCGATAGCCGTGCGAGCCATCACCAGCAGATTCTCCACAGTCTGCTTCACTTGGTCGGACTGTTCTGGCGTCTGGGAAATGGCTCGACCCTGCACAACAAGCCGATTTGTCGAGTTACTCCAGTCGGCACCGATGCATATGAATTGTGCTTCGTCAAGAAGTGGGCCGACGAACGGTTTCCAAAGGTCATCGTCGATCTCCCTTATCTGAAGCCACCGGTGTTCGCAGTTGTCGAAGGCAATCGTCATGAGCCCTCCGTCGACGGCTGTCCATTGATCCCCCCAATCATATCTTGGTGTCGCATCAACATGGGCGGCGATCATGCCTTTGACAACCTTCTCGCCGCACCCGAACAGCAGCGTTCGGTCGTCCATAACGCAGACGTAGACGTTCGCCGGTCCGAGCCATGGAATGACCGGTAACGCAAGGTACTCTTGTTGTCGATGTTCTTTCGCCACCGTATCGGGAAAGAGGCTCAAGAGAAGGCGTTTCCAATCGTAGGGTTGCGTCGTACGTACCATCACGCGGTTTGCCCCAAACATCATCCTGTGTGGGTGTTCCTCGGTCCCTTTCTTGTCGAAGGTTGCAACGAAATCGGCAGCAATGAGCTCGATCTGTTCGACCTTGAGCCGAAGCTCTTCATCCGCAGCCAACGCTTTCATGCCTTTCGTGAGTCCTTCGTTGTACGCGTCCTTCATTGGTTTCAGGTCAGACCGCCGAAATAGCTCCGCTGGCCGTACAACAAACACTGCCGATCCCTTGCGGGCGATCATCGAAGGATCGAAAGGCTTTCGCTGAAAAAGCTCCTTGTCGGGCGAATGCCCAGGCTGTTGCCTGGCGGGTGTAACCATCGAGTCCTTTTTGTCTGTCCTTTCGACAATCCTGGTTGCGATTCGTGGTTGATCCGCCTTGTCGGGCTTCTCCGCTACACATCGGATCGCCGTCGCCCCGACCGAAAAGAGCACGAGGGCGGCAACGGACACCCCTTGGATCATTTTCGTTTTCGTTGCTGAATCTAGCACCGAGCCATCCTTTGCTCGTAACATTTCAATTCTCCTCATGAGAAAACGTGACGAAACCGGCAAGGCGATGGAACCTGGCCATACGTTTGGCCGGTCGTCCTGCCGAAGAGCTATGCTGGACAAAGCACGCAAGTATCGGCGCTGCCCTCCTGCCACTGTTGCCGCAAGCGTGTCCGACGCCAGTTCCTGTTCCAGCACCAGGCGTCGCGTCAGCCAGCGTATCAGCGGATGGTAGAAGTGAAGGGCCGCGATAACATACGCGGTCAATCGCATGAAATAGTCGCGGCGGCAAACGTGGGCGACCTCATGTGCCAACACCGCCTGCAACTCATCGGCCGACCAGTCCTCCCAGTCGGCAGGCAGAATGATCATCGGCCTAAGCCAGCCAACCGTTGCCGCCGCAGCCAGTTGAGGATGCTGGTGGACCGGAACAGAACGCGGGCAACGGGCGAGTTGTTGAACTCGTGTCAGAAGCTCAGTTACTCTGACGTCTTCGATGGGTTCACTCTGTCGACACAGTCCGCGGATCGCTCGTAGGCCAATGGCAAACCGCGACAGTAAAGCGCAGGCACCGATCGCGATCGCCAGCAACAAGATGCTGGGCCACAGGCCGAGTGCGCTCGACTTCTCGGAAGTGGAAACGCTCACCGATTGTCTGAGCAGGTGAAGCCACTGACTTAATAGGGGAACGCGTCCTTCAACCGCATCCTGTCGTGGTCGCTCGGCCGCATTGTGTGGCGGAGTCCCCGGCAAGGCATTCTCTTCCGGGATGGTGTCCCCTTTTAGCGAAGGCCCGGCCTCTGCCGCGGATGCCACATCCGGCAACAGGCTCCACCAACTCGGCAGCGGGCAAAGGGACATCGCGGTCACAGCGGCAATGGCGAACATCGCGGCTCCGATGATGGCCGCTCGTACGGATGGTCTGCGTCGTGACGCGAGGAAATAGAGTAGCGTCGTTGCGACGGAGACGATCGTCACTTGAGTCAAGCATGAAATGAGGAAGGGCGTCATGAATCCTGCTCCTTCAGAATCTCCTCCAGCGTCGCACGCTCTTTGGCGCTCAGTTTCTTCTGCTCCAGGACGCGCACTAGCAGTTGTTCACGCGAACCATGAAAGACTCGCTGAACCAAGTGTTGCACAAGGCTGCTCGAAACGTCCTCAAACGAGCGCACGGGGCGATATACGAAGGGGCGTGACTGGTTTGTCTGTTCGAGAAAACCCTTTTCGGCCAAAATACGCACCAGATTCGCGATCGTGACGTACGCGCGGTCCACACCTGATTTGGCAAGCCAATCGCGTGCCTCGGCAGCGTTCAATTCGCCTTGGCTCCAAAACACGTGCATGACTTCCAGTTCCCGTTCGGTCAGTTCCTTGGCTTTGGGTCGAACCATCTATTTCGCTCCACAGGCTCAGAGGACAATCCAGACATACGCGTCAGATCGCGTGTACGCCTGTGATTTGTGTTACCAAATTTGGTTAAGCAAGAATAGCGAGGGGCAAGATGTCGGTCAACATCAGTTTTTGGGCCGTTGCTTGATTGGTCAGCGCCACTTCCCATCGTTCGACAATTCGATATGTCAAACGGGTTCTCACCGAGACGCAGTGGGATCACCCAGCAGGTTGTCAATGATCATGTTGCCAGCACCACCGATGACTTCCATTGGCACTGAACTCGAATCGGGGCGGTCGTCGCGGATCAGGCAGTCGGATACCCGGCTGTTGGATACGTCCTTCAGAAGCAGGCCGCGGTTGTCACAGTCGAGGATCGTGCAATTGGTGATATTGAATCGCCGGCAACTTTCTACGACCAGCCCGGCGGGTGAGTCCAGCACGCCGTTGATGTGCAGGCCCGTCAAGGTGCAATCCTGGCAGTCGCGAAAGACCAGTCCGCTGGGGCTGTTGAACCCGTAGTCGGGGTTGCGATCGAACAGGTTCGAGGCAAGTACGATGTTTGAGCAGTCCTCGAAGAGCACGTTTTCCGCGAACGCCCGATGGATCGAGTTGCCGGTGATCGTGACGCCGCGGGCGTGGACCATGTGAATATTGATTTCCACGTCGCTCATCAAGTTGTCGGAGATGGCCAGATTTCCGACCTTATGCGGCTTCTCGCGACTGGTGCCGATAAAACGAATGTTAGCTGATCCTTTCGGAACTGATTCCGCCAGATCCGCTCCTTCGGGCGTTGGACTGTGTTGAATCGTGCAGCCAACGATGGCTCCTTCGCGGATGGAGCCAACCGACGTGTCGAACAGGATGTTGGCCGACGGCGGGTCGCCTTCTTCGCCGGTGTTGGCTTCGATATCGCAACACGCGATCTGCAGATTTCGGATCTCGCTTTCCCGTACGACGATTCCGCCACCCGGGTTGTAGCTGATATGGCAGTTGGCGATGTTGACCTGATGCAGATTAAGCCGATCCAGGAACACGCCGATTCCGCGATTGTGATAGATGTGGCATTCCGACAAGATCACATTGCGGTTGCGCTGTACCAGATGCACGCCGTGTAGGGCTTCGCGAACGACAAGCCGACTGATCGTCAACTGCATGGTCCCCGTGGCTTCCACACCGCATGCCTCCGGATGCTCGCCGACGATTTCCAGGCCGTCGATCAATGGAGTGCGCTGGCGCTGCCAGACGTTGTCTTGAAACGACTTGGGGCTGGCCGTTCCCTTGTGCGTGCCGACGAACTTCAACGCCGGTCCCGGGCCAGCCATGACGATCTTCGCCACGCCACCACCGTGAATCGACGTGTAGCCGACCTTGTCCAGATCAATCAGAATTGGCCGCGTGATGCGATAGGTACCTCTGGGCAACCGGACGTCGCCAACGCCGGAATCCACGGCTCGTTGCAGGGCCTCCGCATCGTCGGCCTTGCCGTCGCCCACAATGCCAAAACGGTCGAGGCTCCACACATTCGTTGCCTTCTGAGTTGTTTCGCGATCGGCTGCCTGGAATACGACGGCCGCCAAAACCGGAACGAGCACCAAGGACAGCAAAAGGGGATTCCTGCGGGACATGGCAAAACACCTCCGAGTTAGGGCTGCGAGAGATTGTAACGCTACCAGCATCAAGGATAATGACGCGTGGACGGCGGTTTGAAAAGACCTTCATCGGGAGCGTTGAACCATGAGCAACGAACTGGCGATCGACGGCGGACCGAAGGTACGAACGAAACCCTATCCGCCATGGCCGCACTTCTTTGAAGACGAGATGCAGGAGGTTCAGAAGGTTCTCGAAGAAGGCAAGGTGAATTACTGGACCGGACGGCGGGGAATGGAGTTTCAGGACGGTTTCGCACAATACTGCGGAGCGAAACATGGAGTCGCGGTGACGAATGGAACCGCCGCCTTACACGTGGCTCTGGCAGCGGCGAATGTCGGACCGGGCGACGAGGTTATTGTGCCTTGCAGGACGTTTATCGCAACAGCCTGTTCGGTCTTGAATCAGATGGCTGTGCCAGTTTTCGCCGATGTCGATCTGGAAACGCAGAACCTCGACGTCGACTCGATCAAGGAGCAAATCACTGGATGTACCAAAGCCATCATCGCCGTCCACTTGGCCGGCCATCCGGCAGACATGGACCCGATCCTGGAACTGGCCGCACAGCACAACCTGGTGGTGATCGAGGATGCCGCCCAGGCTCACGGCGCCGAGTATGAGGGAAGACGGACCGGCAGTCTCGGACACATTGCGGCTTTCAGCTTCTGCAACGACAAGATCTTCACCACCGGCGGTGAAGGCGGAATGGTCGTCACCAACGACGACGCGATGGCGGAAATCGCCCGAAGCTTCAAGGACCATGGGTATCATGAAATCGAGCGACGGAGCCTGCTTGAGTTGGAGGCCCTTTACACTTACATCCACCATCGCATGGGGTTCAACTACCGGATGACCGAGATGCAAGCGGCCATCGGGCTCCGGGCGCTGGACCGGCTGGACTGGAACATCGACAGAAGACGCGAAAACGCCCACTTCCTCAGCGAGAATCTTGCTCGCTTCGACGCCCTGATCCCGCCGCCTGAGCCGTCGAACATCAAGCATTCGTTCTACAAGTATTATGTCCGGGTGAGGCCCGACAAGCTGACCGTTGATCGCGACACGTTTGTCAAGGCGGTCCGGGCGGAGGGGATTCCGGTGGGGCTGGGTACGTCCAGCGAGAACTACCGGGAAAAGGTGTTCCAAGAGCAAGTAGGGTTCGGACGCTCTGGGTATCCCTTCCAATGCCCGCTGTACGAAGGCAACGTCGATTACTCGAACGTGTCGTTGCCCAACGCACAGAGACTGGGCAAGGAAGTGTTTGTCCTCCAAGTCCATCCCACCATCGAAATGGAAGACCTCGCCGATGTGGTTCGGGCGATCGAAAAAGTCCTGGATGTTTACTCCGCGTGAGACGTGAGCAGACGATCATGAAGAAGATCAGACTGGGAATTATCGGCGCGACCGGCTTCGCCTCAAAAAGGCCTATGCCCGGCCTGCGATTGGCGAAGAACTGCGTGCTTGGCGGCATTCATGGAAGACCCGGACGTGAGGAGCTTCTCCGACAGCTCGCCGAACAGTACAAGGTCGCCAACGTCTATACCGATGTCGACCAACTGTTGGCAGATCCGCAGATCGACGCGGTGTACATTGCCACACCCGTCGATCTGCACAAACAGCATACGATCGCGGCTGCCAAGGCGGGCAAACACGTGCTGGTCGAAAAGCCCATGGCGATGAACGTCAGAGAGTGCAACCAGATGCTGAGCGTCTGCGAGAAAGGCGAGGTGAAACTACAGGTGGGGTACATGCGGCGGTTTCATCCCCATCATGCGAAGATCAAGCAAATCATCGACCGCGGCAAGCTGGGCGAGATTGTCGAGGCACGGGTTCAGACACACCTGTGGTATCCAAAACAAGAAGGCTCATGGAGACAGGATCCCTCCAGAGGCGGCGGCGGGGCGTTCATGGACGTCGGAAGCCACTGTCTCGAACTCCTGGAGTTTTTCCTGGGAAGGATCAAATGGGTCCAGGGCTTCGCCGAGAACGTGGCCTTCGACTACAAGGTCGAAGATTCATCGCTGGCGATTGTGAAATTCGACTCGAAGGCCCTCGGGATCATTGATGTATCCTTTGCCATCCCGCATCGTGAGAACACGATCGAGATCTACGGCACAAAAGGCACATTGTTGGCGCGCAGAACCGCCGGGCCCTTCGCCGATCCCGAATTGACGTTGCTCGACGATCGAGGAACTACGCCGATCGCGGTCCGCTCCAAGAAGGACCAGTTCCAGGCCCAATTCGAGCATTTTGCCGACGCGATTCTGAACGACAAGCAGCCCGATGTCGACGGCCGGGCGGGCTTGAGAAACCTGAAGCAGATTTTGGCCGTCTACAAGTCGGCAAGAGAGACACGAAGGATCAACGTCAGCGTCTGACAGGATTTACTCGACAGGGACACACCGTGACGGACATCGACTTGGGATCGGCGCAGAAAGAAGTGGGGCACGATTCCATCGTGCCAGGCACGTTGGAAACGTGCCCCACAGCCAATCTGACAGAATCATGCAGAGGGAGACCGAAATGAGGAATAGGGGTGAATCAAGGCGGAGTTTTCTGAAGAAATCTGCCGCTGGGGTGGTTGGGACGTCATTTGTGTCGGCAACTGGACTTGCCACTCCTACAGTCGTTTCCGGAGCCTCGGGGAAACCTGCAATTCTGGGCGGCGAGAGGGTTTTCAAAGGCAAATGGCCAACTTGGCCGCAGGGCAGTCAGACGGCGGAAGACTTATTGAAAGATGTCCTGTACAGCCGGCGCTGGACGCGGATCTCCGGAACGGGAAATCGGGTGATCGAGTTCGAGAAGTCCTGGGCGAAGATGCTGCACGTCAAACACGTCATCGCCACAAACGGCGGGACGACGGCGCTTCATTGTGCGCTCAAAGGGATCGACATTCAGCCGGGCGACGAGGTGCTGGTCAGCCCCATCGAATTCATCACGGGTTCATCGCTGCCGTTCACATTCTACGCATTGCCCGTCTTTGTCGACGTAGAACGGGAATCGTTTCAAATGGATCCAGCGAAGATCGAGGAACGGATTACCGACAAGACCAAAGCGATCATTCCCTGTCACTGGGGCGGGGCGCCGGCGGAAATGGATCGGATCATGGAGATCGCGAAGAAGCACGATCTCTTCGTGATCGAAGATGCCTGCCAGGCCCACTTTGGGGAATACCGAGGCAAGAAGGTCGGCACCATCGGGGATATCGGATGCTTCAGCCATCAGCAAAGCAAAGTGCTGCCCTGCGGCGAAGGCGGATCCTTTGTGGGTGACAATGAAGAGATCATGGCCCGAGCGTACCAGTGGCACGACTACGGCCGGGCGATCGGGAGTTGGGAAACGCACAAACCGGCGCGTGGCAGCATCGACGGGCTTGGCTTGAACTACAAGATGAGCGAATTCCAGGCAGCCATTCTCCTGGCAGGTCTGGAAGGGTTCGAAGAGCAGGTCCGCCTCAGAAACGAAAATGCGAACTATCTACGCGAGCTATTGAAAGACATCCCCGGAATTTGCCCGCAGAAGCTGCACGAGGGGACGACCGCCGCGTCCTACTATCTCTTTGAAATGCGGTACGACAAGAGCCATTTCAACGGTCTGCCGAAGCTAAAGTTTGCCAGGGCGATGGGCGCAGAAGGCATCCCCATCAGCGCCGTCGGAAGCGGCACATTGAGTACGCTGACGTATGCCGAACAGACAATCAACTCGCCCATATTCCAGTCGCTGTATTCAAAAGAGAAGCGAGACTGGCTTATTAAGACGACTCCATGCCCGGTGGCCGAGTCTTTGATTGCCGACGAGGCAATCAGGATGTCAGGCATCCGGCTGTTGACGACGAAGTCGGCGATGGAGGCAATTGCCGAGGCCATCCGCAAAATCCAGACGCACTCGAAAGCGCTGGCGAATACATAGGAGCGTGAACGAAAGAAATCAACTCGTTTAACCGCGACCCAGCGGGGAGCGCGTGGAGTGAACGCGGCGCAGGAAGAATCATGTGACGCAGCGACAAAACGCAGCGCAACGCTTTCTCCGACGCGCTCCCCGCTGGGTCGCGGTTAAACGATGCTACTTGTGCGGAGAAAAGACATGGCAAAACTGCTACTTTCGAATAACGCGTCTTGTGTCGTTGCCGTGGTGATTTCCCTGATGGCCAATGACGCTCGCGCGCAAGCCGAATGGAAGGCTGGCGTAGCGACGGTCAAGATTACGCCCGCCGGCCCGCTGTGGATGTCGGGGTATGGCAGCCGCACGAGATCGTCCGAAGGGACCGAGCATGATCTGTGGGCCAAAGCTCTGGCGATGGAGGATCCCGCCGGGCAACGGGCGGTTCTTGTTACGCTGGACGTGGTGGGCATCGACCGCCCCACGTCGTTGGCCATGCGCGGCATGCTGCAGAGAAAGTACGGTCTGGGCCGCGATCAAGTGGCCCTAAACTGTTCACATAACCACTGTGGTCCGGTTGTGGGCAGAAATCTGGAAGGCATCTACTTCCTCAGCGATACCGAGTGGAAACGCATCGACGAGTACACAGCGTGGCTCCAGGATAGGGTTGTCTCGGTCGTCGGCGAGGCGATCGGCAATCTGGCTGAGTGCACTCTGGCATGGGGCCAGGGGCAATCCGACATTGCAGTCAACCGCCGGAACAATAAGCATGACGATGTGGAACGGCTTCGCGCGGAAGGCCAACTCAAGGGGCCCGTCGATCACGATGTGCCAGTTCTGCGTATCACCGGCACGGACGGTCGCATAATCGCCATCGTCTTCGGCTACGCTTGCCACCCGACCAAGCTGACCGGCTACTATCGCTGGTGCGGCGACTATGCTGGATTTGCTCAACTCCATGTGGAAAAGGCCCACCCCGGCGCCGTCGCGATGTTCTGGCAGGGCTGTTGCGGCGACCAGACGCCCTGGCCTCGGGGACTCGATGACATCGGGAAAGCGGAACAAGTCGGGCGGCAGCTCGCCGACGCCGTTTGCACCGTACTCTCCGGGCCATTGGCCGAGATTACCGGCAGTTTGACCACGCGTTATGCGGAACTCGATTTGAAGCTGGACGAACTGCCCGACCGGCAGACCTTGAACGTACGAGCCAAATCGAAAAACCGTTACGAGGCGCGGTGGGCCAAGCGGCTGATGGAACAGATCGACTCGGGCAAGACCCCGATCCATTCCTACCCATACCCGATCCAAGTTTGGCGGCTTGGCCGCGACTTGACGTTTATCCTGTTGGGTGGCGAGGTCGTGGTGGACTACGCCGTGCGTCTCAAGGCCGAGTTTGGCACTTGGCGTACTTGGGTGGCCGGCTACACGAACGACGTGATGACCTACATCCCCTCGCGCCGCGTTCTTCGTGAAGGGGGCTACGAGGGAACTCGCGCCATGATGTACTACGGGTTGCCGTCCACCTGGGCACCGGAGATCGAAAGAGCCATTGTCGCAAAGGTCCACGAGCAGGCGAGGGCTGTGTCTATCGAGAACGGCTCTCTGCGCCTTGGCGTTGATCCGCATGACGGAGAACTGCTGGAGCTGGTGGACCTTGCTGCAAAGCAGAACCTTCTGGACGGCGGTCCGGATCTTGGCGGACTTTGGGAATTGCAGGTGCTTCTCGACGGTCGACCAATCATACTCACACCAGCCCAATCGAGGTCGTCTCAATGGCGTATTCTGCCACCTGGGCAAACGCTGCGAATGACTTGGACCGGTTTCAAGATTGCGGGTGCTGCGGAGTGCAAAGTCGAAGTCACCGTGCGGCTTGACGGCGGCACGCCCAACAGCCAATGGAATATCTCCGTTACGAAACCGCCCGAGATAGCCTTGCGGCAAATCCGTTTTCCGCGAGTGTACGGGCTCCGGCGGCAGGAGGACGAAAGACTCGCCGTCCCGGCTTGGTTGGGGCAGCAGACGAACGATCCTCGCAGCTTGTTGGGCGGCTCAGACGGCAAAGGACGGCGGCTTTCTTGGGACTATCCAGGGCGAATGGCCCTGCAATGTCTGGCCTACTACAGCGAAGGTGGGAGTGGTCTCTACGCTGCGTGCGACGACACGGCGGCCCGCAGGAAGACATTCGCTCTTTGGGGTACCGCAGGCGGCCAAGTGCATTTTGAAACGGTTCACCATCCCGAAAACGAAGCAACCGGCCAGAAAGTCTATGCCCTGCCGTACCATGTTCTGTTGGGCACGTTTCAGGGCGACTGGATCACGGCGGCCGAGCGTTATCGAGCGTGGGCAGCGGACCAGCGTTGGGCCAAGGAGAGCCGGTTGCGACGGGGCCTCGTTCCGGATTGGCTCCTCGACACTGGTGCCTGGGTTTGGAACAGAGGCCCTTCGCCAGGAGTGCTTCCGCCAGCCGCCGCGTTTCAGAAGCGCCTTGGTCTACCCGTGAGCGTCTTCTGGCATTGGTGGCATGGCTGCCCCTACGACATCGGTTTTCCCGAATACCTGCCGCCACGCGAAGGAACCGAAGCGTTTCAACAAGCCGCGGCGCGCGCCCACGACGATGGCGTGCGGTTCATCGTCTATATGAACCAGCGGGCCTGGGGCATGAGCAGTCGAAGCTGGAATGAAGAGGGCGCCGAACACTTCGCCGTTAAAGGCTCTGACGGCAAGGTCCGCCCGGAGATCTACAACATCTTCACCAGGCAAGCCCTTGCATCCATGTGCTTGGCGACGCCCTTTTGGCGAAACAAATACGCCGGACTGGCCGAAGAAGCATTCAAGGACTTGGGTGTGGACGGAATCTATATGGACCAAGCGTGCAGCCATCGCGCTTGTTACGATCCCAACCACGGGCATCTGCTGGGAGGCGGAAACTCGTGGATGGAAGGATTCCGTACGCTCTCGAACGACATCCGCAACCGCTGCAACGCCGACCGCCGCATTGTCTTGGCGGGCGAGGGGTGCGGAGAGGCATGGCTGCCGTACTTGGATTTGATGCTTACCCTCCAGGTCAGTCGCGAACGATATTCGTCGCCGACTGATCCGTGGGAAGTGATCCCTTTCTTTCAAGCCGTCTACCATCCGTACGCGGTCACCTACGGGAGCTACTCGTCACTGACCATGCCGCCATACGACGAACTGTGGCCGGCCGAGTTCGCACCCAAGGAGCCTTTGGCGCTATTGGACCGGAAGTACTCGCGGCAGTTCTTTTTGGAGCAGGCGCGAGCGTTCGTCTGGGGCCAGCAACCGGCGCTGGCCAACTTCCGGGCCGAGCAATTTGACAAGCGGCCTGAAGAGATCGAATACGCGATGCGTCTGGCGCGTGTGCGGAGTCGCGCGACCAAATACCTGCTTCACGGAGAGTTCCTTCGTCCTCCCAATCTCGATGTGCCCGAGATGACCTCGAATTTCTCGCGATTGTCGATCTACGCGGGACAACGAAGCCGACTGACTTCCTACCATAAGCGCCATCCGCTTGCGATCGCCGGCGCGTGGCGAGCCGCCGATGGCGACGTGGCAATAGCTCTGGCCAGCATCAACGACCAGACGCTTCCCCTTTCGCTCACACTCGATCCGACGTACTATCGTCTTCCGAAGGAAGCCTGCGTGTACCGAATCGACGAGGCGAGTCGCCACACCATCGGCTCGTTCACGAGCGACGATCCCACGCTGAAGCTCAACTTGCCTGCCCGCCAAGCGTGGGTTGTCGAGTTCTCGGAGGACTAGCCGTCACTTCCCCTCGTAGCTCACCCCTTCCCGGTTTCCGTTGAAGTGGTACAGCACACGCGTGTGTCTGTCTACCTTCAGTTCCTCATCGCGCGAGGGTGGTTTGAAGTCTTCCTTGTAGCGTTGGACGTCGGAGATGCGCAGCTCGTCTAACGCGATACCACTGGCGGCGAACAAGACGTTATTCAGCGCGCCTTTCATGTAGCTGTTCTGACCCGAATGTCGATTGGCGCCAGACGTGAGGTATTTGCCGTCGACGTAAGCTTGAACCGTCAGCACTTTTTCGCCGAAACGCAGGCGGCGAGGGTGGTAGCGTACGTCTCTCCTGTGCCCCCATACAAAGGCGAGGTGCACCCACCGATTCCGCTCGAACAACGTCTGGGGCCGATGGGACCGGATCATCATCTCGCCTTGGTCGAGTTCGGTGTTCTGGTATCTAGAATGAAGGAAGGCATTCAGCGTTTTCTCTCGGCCTCGGATCGTGTAATCCGCCAAGAAGTATCCACCGCCCTCCTGCCGGGCGATGAAGATGAGCACTCGATCGAGATCGGACAGCTCGAACGAACTCCATGTGACAGGGTTCATGAAGAACTCGACCGTGCCTTCTGCGAAAGGGATGAACTCGCTACCGTCGCCATCTTCGCGCGGCTCGCCCGCATCAATCCGGAAACTGCGTCTGTCCCCGAGGTACAACGCCTGGTTGCCTTCCGTCGCGATGGCTCCGGGCAGGTAGGCGGTACCAGTTGGGATCTCCTCTGGTGGCTCGGCCTTGGGCTCCTGAGTCCTGGGAATGTCGGGTACAAAGTGGTTCTCCGGGGCCCGCACCGCAAAGAACGGTGGGAAGTTGCGCGCACGCACCAGCTTGAAGACGATCGGCTCGAACGCCCAAAGTCCGGGCTTGTCCGATGGGAGATCGACCCAGCCCTGAAGCGGCTTGCCATCTCCGAACCGCTGGCCCGACGGTTCATACAATTTCGCTTCTCCCTCGAAGAAGATCTGCGCGTCCTGGCTGTCTGGCGGCAGTCGGAAGAAATACGTGCTGGCCGGACGTTGGACAGGCTCAGGATACCAGTACCCCGGCGCATGCAGCACCATGGGCACGCGCCGGTCGGCAAACGCGGCTTTCTGTCCTGTGCTGCCCAAAGAGAAGCCGTACGCATACCCTGCGATATCCTTCGGCATGCGAATGACGCCGCGGCCGGAATCGAACTTCACCTGATAGAAGCTCTGCGCATACGGGCTTCCAGCCCCGATGGCCTTCAGGAGCGGGTCACCCAAGGGTGCGCCGGGTGCTGTGTAGTAGAGGTTGACTTCGGAATCCTGCGGCTTCAGCACACACACGGTGGTTTCGCCGCCCGCGTCGTCAAACGCGATCCACGATGCGCTGGGCTCGCGGTCGACGTTGGCCGGGGTTACGACATGCAGAGCATTACCGATGCGTGTAAGGAAGTTCGTCTGCGCGGCGCAGTACAGAGGACCAGGGGAGATTTGCTTTGTCTCCGGGCTGTAAAGCGGGGGCAAGCGTAGTGCCTGCGCGTACATATTCTCAGCGATCATCTTATCGGGTCGGTCGTCGTACAAGAACGCGCCCACACGCCCCATGGTCGGCACGTATCCGTCGACGGGTTTGAGGAGGTCTGTGTGGAACAGGTAATCGCCCATCTTGCGCGCCACGTCGTAGTAGCGTGTCTCGCCGATCAACTCCCATCCTTCGATGTACGCGCGGCTCACGTCGCTCGCTTTGCCGCGCGGTTCCTCTCGACTATAGGCGTACTTGTTCACACCCAAGCGAGATTCCTTGTCTTCAAGCAGATCCATCGACGCGGAGCAGAGGTCCCGCAGGTCTCGATCCCACGTGAAGGCATACGCCTGCGCGAGACGGAGCATCGTGAACGCCGGATAAGTCGGATGCATGAGGATCGACGGAGTCCAGCGTCGCTTCGCCGCGGCAGCGTAGTCTTCGATCATATCTTTGGATCGTCGGCAGCCAGTGAGGTAGTAATTCCAGATGTGGATATTCAGGCACCCCGTCTGCCCGTTTTGCATCATATTGGCCTCGCCCCAGTCGAAGGGCAGATCCCGATGCGCCGACGACCGGATCAAGCCGCGTTTGCTGACCGGCGTGTCCCAGTTGCCCATCTTCCCGTCCATGTGACCTTGAGCGGAGCCGGCAATGAACTCGCGAATTCTGCGATCCGCAGATCGGGCGTACAGAAGCCACAGATTCGCACGCAGGGCGTACGTCATGTTGAACCGCTTCATCTCCGGCCACAGTTTCCCTTTACTCTCGTAGTACGAAAACCGCGGGCCACCGTTGTAGTCGACAAATCCGTACTCGCCCCAACGCTTCTGAGCACCGGCAAGCCAACGGAAGTAGCCCTCGACCGCCTCTTCGATCTCGGGAAACCGTACCGTGTCCTTCGGATAATTTGGACCCATCGCACGTGTCCGGTAGATCCACGATGGATCCACGTGCGCGTACACAGGCGTTCGGTGAAGCCGCGCATTCGACGCCGCGGATTCGTCTGCGCCGGTAGACGCCAGCGGCGCAATGAGTAGCAGATGGGTCTTGGCCCATCCGGCTGCGTTGCTCTTGTAGCCCTCCAGCGCGTCGAGCACATGCTTGCGGTAGTAGTTGGCGTACATGTTGTTGCTGGTACGGTGCTCGTACCACTCTGCCAGATCCCATTTTTTGATCAGCGTCTCCGTGCGGAAGTCTAACTCCTCGCCAGCCCGGTTGCTGAACAGCTTGAGCACGATGCGATCCGCGAAGACCTCGAACTCCTTGGGATGCTGATGGGCAGCATTGCGGCAGGCCATCAGCAAGCCAGCGTTCGAGCCGACAAGCGCGGCGTAGTCGCCACATTCTCCTCCCTCACATCTCGTCAGTCGCTTGTCGCCGGTCTCCGAGGCCACAACGAAGTGATTCCGGCTGTGGTTGAAGTAGTAGTGTGAGTCCTGGAGCATATAGGCAGACGTTGAAGAAAGGGGTCGGGAGTCGTTTTCGGCCGACAATCCCAACCCGTCGACAGCCTCATGTCCAAAAACGACTCCCGACCCCTTTGTTGTGAGTGGCACGGCCAACTGTTTCTCGTGCTCATGCTGATCGACACCAAAGAGGGCGCGGGCGCTATCGCTGGGTGTTACCGCGAGTTCCCAGCCGATCTCTTTGAACCACACTTCGTTTGTGTCCTGAGTGAGAACGAACGTGTGTGTCACCTTCGCTGCAGCGTGGCCGGCAATGCACTCGACGCGAGTGATGTGTCTCGCGAGCCGCTCGCCGTCCGGCGTGGTGTACCAGCCCTCGAACCGCACGCAGGATGCCACGGGGCCGCGTGCCTCGACCTTCATGTCTTCTTCTTCAGCCGATGCTTGGGCATAACGCCCTGTTTGATCGACGACGTAGAGGCCACGTGTGCTGGCGCTCGAGGCCACCCGTTTGCCGTCAAGCCAGACCTCCTGGACAGGCGATGTACCCTTTGCCAACACGTACCGCGCCGGTCCCGTGTCCACGATCACTCTGTCGCCGCGTTCGATCACCTTCAGTGGAGTCGACGGTGCAACGTTACCACTGGGCTGACCGAATTCCACGAAACAGCCGTCTTGAGATGTAACAAGCGTGTCGAAACGCATCCACTTGATGGATCCGTCCGGTGCCCACAGCCCCGTGACTTCCTTTTGGTGCGGCAGAAGTTCTCCGGCCCGGTTTACGACACGCACTCGATCGGCATCCCACAACGCCCCGGCTGGGAATGGGACACCGAGCGTCACGGGGTGGCGGCTGGGCTGGACGCCCTCGGGCACATCCATGATCATCGTGATCCTGTCCCCAGGTTTGAGTGGCGTTTTGCACGGCCTGGCAGTTAGAATGAACTTGCTCGCGCCTGTTCGTTCTTCTCCCTCGAAAAGTTCGACTGACACCTCTGCAGTGTCGAGGCCATAACTGCGGAGGTCCACGTCCAGTCGGCCTCGTTCACGTTGTGGCACCGTCGAAAACGTCTCGACTGGTGTCGTCTGTGCAAGGCCGAAGAGCTTTACGTCAATCCGGGTATTCTCGAGAGAAACCCTGGTCGGGCTGACCTTACAGTCGATTTCGATCCAACGCTCACCCGGCCGCGCGTACGTGCGGTCCGCGTAGATTCCCAGTGAATTGCCCGCCACGGTCTGATTGCTCACGAAGCCGTCATCGCCACCCTGTTCGGCTTCGGTGTCGCCGGTACCCTGGAACGCGAATGCGCTGCTTTCCACATCGCGACGCTTTCCCCAGAAGCTCGGCCCAAGCCCCGGCCCATCGCGGCCTACGTTGGCGCCCATCACGCTGGGCCAACCGGGCATGTCCAACTCGCGGGCAGCGATTGCCACTTCGACCGTCCACCTGTCGTCCTGTCGATGGACCGTGTACTCGATAGTCGGATTCCACTCGTCCCCGAAACTCTTGCCAAACCGCGTCCGCTTGTCGTACAGCGAGTTGGCCACACTGACGATGATGTGATACGAGATTCGAGTCTTCCGAACTTGCGGCGGTCCGATGCAGATCTCGATGGCGTCGTCTTTCCAAACGTCCGCATCACGATCCCTAGGCATGCCTGTCGCCTTCCGGCCCAGCAATTCATGGCACACGAATGCGAAATACAGCATCGCATCGTCGTAGCACGCTCGTACCACGGTGCGCGGTCGCCCGTCACCGAATTCAATTTCGCCGCTGGCCTGCCACACCTCGTCATCAAGTATCCCATCCACCTTCGGTGGCGTCTGGCAGCGCGTGCAGGCGTACTTCTTGTCGAAGCTGCCACGACCGCTGAACTTCTGGGTGAACGGCTCCCCGAAATCCATCTTGATCGAAGCCGCCGAGCCCGCGCTGGCCTGGACGATTAGGCAGAGAATGGCGGAAATCACTATGTTTCGTGGCATCGTGGACGTAGTCCTTACCGAGGTACACTACTTGCCCCGGACGCAAAACGTGCGTACGCGAAGCATGGACAGATTCTACACCAAGTGCAAGACATTCCACAGCAGAACCTCTCAGAGCAAGCCCCGCAGTTGCCGCGCCGTCGTGAATCTTGTGGGGCACGTTTCCAGAGACGAATCGGTCTTCAGGAGAGATTGGGACGCGGATAGGAACGGCGAAGGAATAGGTGCTGCATTTTCCCCAGTCGAGGTCAGCCGCCGGCCAGCATGGCGGTGATGTGGATTTCGTCGCCGTCCTTTACCGGCACGGCCAGCTCTTGCGGATACGTGGTCCGGAGGTTGAGGAAGACCTCGATGTGATTTCTCAGCTTCCCTGTCTTCTCGAACAGCGCGTCGCCTATTCCCGGATACTCTTTCGCCAGGTGGTCAAGGCAATCGCCTACCGTTTCGCCTTGCACCTCGACGGTTTCGAGTCCACCCGTGAATTGCCTGTGCGTTCTGTGCAGGCTTACCTTGACGCTCACGCTATATACCTTCCACGGCCGCAAGGTGTTGCTGATTGCCTGTGGAGCACGTTTCCAACGTGCTTGGCACGATGGAATCGTGCCCCACGTGTTTTCTGCGCCGGTCTCAACGTCCCTCAAGATAACGCCGCAGCCATCTTTTGTGCCTCGGAGATTCTCTTCGCCGCATCTCTCTTTTTCGAGACCGTAAGCTGGTGGGCCTCGACGTAGTCCAGTGCTTTCACGTCGCAGAACGAGACGCATGTGGGTTCCCCGCCGCAGAGGTCGCACTTGAACACCTTCCGGCCGACGGCGTCGAAGTTCATCGCGCCGAAGGGACACACCGCCACGCACGAACGGCAGCCGATACACAGCTCGTAGTCCACCACCAGCCGCCCCAGGTCCTCATCCCGGGAGATGGCTTTGACCGGGCAGGCCGCTTTGCAGGGGGCGTCCTCGCATTGCTGGCACGTCATCGGGATGTACAGGCCCTCCCATTCCCACTTCTCGATCTTGAGTCGACTACGGGAAGGGTTGGATACTCCTTCTTGCTTTACGGAACAAACGAGCTCGCATAGCCGGCACCCAGTGCACTTCTCGAAATCAACCATCAGTACTTTGGCCATTTTCTTCTCCTGTCAGGAATATCAGAGGACCCCGGACGGCTCATTGGCCAGTCCGAGCCTCTCGAGCGTTTCCTGCCGGGGAACGCCGTCTTGGTCCCAGCCGTGGTGCTCGTAGTATTCGTCGATCATCTTCGTGAACTTCTCGCGGTCGATCGTCGAGCCAATGACGTCAGGTGCCCCTCGCGGCGCCGGTTCGTCGAAGTACCGGTCAACGATCATATCGAGATCCCTGGTTAGTCCTTCTCTGATATTGAACAGCCTCTCCAGGTTGTAGCATCTCTCTGCGACGGCCCAGAGTTCCTTTGGCGTGAACTCCAGTCCGGTGTTGTAGTACAACACCTTGGGCCAGTCTTCGAAGTTCGGAAGAGTCGCTCCGAGGAACGTGGTGTGGTACTTGCAGATGCCTAAACAGTCCACACCCATGTAACACATCTCGTGCCAGAACACCTGCCATGGCTTGCCCACGTACTCGGTATGTTCGGAACTCAACGGACCGTCATATTCCACGGGGGTACTGTAGATCTTTCTGAGGACTTTCTCCGGCAGGTGGTACAGGTCGATGGCGGGACGACTCCTCAAGTGGTCGGAACCTCTGGAGCCTGTGGCGATACCAAGGGCCAGCCCCGGCGTCGCTCGTTCGTCCGAATGGAGATTGCTCAAACCCTTGACGTGGATCAGGTATTTGATAGCCCCTTTGCCGATCTTCTCGGCCGCCCGTAGTCCTCCTTCGGCCAACGTGTCGCCGAGCCATCCTTCGCGGAACGCCACACGGCGAACCATCTCCATTAAGGCCTCGTCGTTGCCGAACCGCAGATCCAGGCCGTCCGTTTCCTCGTCGGTCAGAATTCCTTCTTCGTAAAGCTCCATTGCCCAGGAGATCAGGCTTCCTATCTCCAGGTTGTCGATGCCCCACATGTTCACCATGTGGTTGCAGTTCAGGATGGTATCGACCTTCCGGCATTCGGGCTCGCCGCCGAATGCACCCTGTGACGTGTACTCGGGGCCTTCATCGTAGTCCCCGGCGAAGGGGCCGGAGGGAATCTTGTATTGAGCGCGGCAATGCACTTGGCAGCCGAAGCAACCGACCATGTGATAGGGCCCCATGGTCTCCTCGCAAATCTCGTCGATCCGCTCCGGTTCGATGTCGTCTGCATACAACATCTGGTTGTACTGGAAGTTCCTGACTCTCACGCCTCCCCACGAGTTGGTCGCGCCCCAGATGAACGGAGTTCCCAGCGTTCCCTGGGTCTTGTTCGCTTTGGCGCTTGTGATTTGGTCAATGAATCTCTTGTTGTACTCCAGGGCCTGAGTTGGGTGCGCAATGTTGATGTCCGTGGTGCCTCGGGCGGCTACCGCCTTGAGGTTCTTCGAGCCAAAGACGGCTCCCATCCCCGTTCTGCCGCCAGCGTTCTTGAGTCCCGTCATCACGTTCGCGTACCGCACCAGGTTCTCACCGGCCTGGCCGATCACCGCGCATTTGACGTCTTCATCACCGAGTTCCTTCCTGATGGCCTGCTGGGCCTCGTGCACGTTCAGGCCCCACACGTTGGCAGCGTCGCGTATCTCGATCTCGCCGTCATGAACGAACAGATACACGGGCTTTTCCGCCTTGCCCTTGATCACCAGATGGTCGAATCCAGCCCATCGCAATTCCGGAGCAAAGAACCCGCCCATGTTCGTGCTGCCGAAGAATCCAGTGAGCGGCGATTTTGCGCAGACGTGTGTCCTTGCGGTTGCGGACGCCAGCGTGCCACCCAGTATGCCCGCACTTACCAGCAGTGTGTTCCCGGGACCCAACGGGTCCACGCCCGCTTCCGTGTGGTTGTACAGCAGATAAGCATCCAGCCCTCTGCCTCCGAGATACTTCTTGCGTATCGCCAGCGGGATCGGCTTTGTCTCGACGGTTCCTGACGTGAGATCTATGTAGGCTATCTTTCGGTTCAGGGCCATTTTCTACTCTTTCTTCTTTGCGGCAGCTTCCTGCGAGATCTTCTGGTTCACGTCCCACACCGGCCCACGTATCCGTGGGAAATTCGCCCCGATCCAGGACACCCGCCACTCCAGACCACAAGTTCCACACTTGCACTGTTTTGCTCCGGGTTCCACAGAGATCCTCGCCATGCAACTAGGATTGTGGCACCTGAACACGCCGTACGTCCTGGTCTTAGCCAAGCCTTCGGCGCCGGATAGTGCTTCGTTCTTGTCTGTCATCTCCGCCCTCCCTTTAAGACGAGACACGCCACTTTTGTCTGCGGTGTCGCTCTTCTGAAATATCCTCGTTTAACCCTAGCCGAAGGCGATGGCGGGCGCTACGTGTAGACGATCCATCCCACTGCTCGCCATCGTCTCCGGCTTCGGGTTAAACGAATCTGGGGTCAGACGTACAGAATTCAGTTTTCGCGGCCGATCGTCTAACCATACGGCAAACCTTGTCCCCGCGAAAACTGAATTCTGTACGTCTGATCCCTACTCATGAATGCCCTCGCGTCTCGTCGACTCTCTTGTAGGCCTCGTTCATCAACACGATCGGATGAACCGCTTTCTTCTCTTTCTGACAGGCTTCGATCTGCAACATGCAAGTTCCGCACTCGGTCGCTACGCAGTCCACTTGAGCATCTTCGATTTCTTCCCAAAGCTTCCGTGCGATTTTCACTGACATATCGTAGTGAGCCGCTTTCATGCCATACGAGCCACCCATCCCACAGCAGCTATTTACGACTCTACTCACGTCAATTCCCGGTATCAACTCCAAAAGCATGACCGATTCTCTTCGGATTCCTTGTACTTTCAGATGGCAAGGGTTGTGGTACATGACCTCCCGCGGCGTCTCCCTGAACCTTGTATCCAATTTACCCTGGCGAAACAAGCGAACCAGATACTCCGGGGCATCGAAGACGCGGCTCGACACAAACCTGGCTTCTTCACTATCGAAGAAAGACAACCCCTCCTTCTTCAACATGAGATTGCAGCTTGGGCAAGTAGTTATGACCTCCAGATCCGGAGCAGCCATGTCAGCGAGGGACCGCACGATTTCGTTGAAGTTCTTTTTCGCCCCGTCGACATCTCCGTTGGACATCATCGGTATGCCGCAGCATTTCTGTTCGGCGACCAGTACCTCGATTCCGTTGGTCTCCATGACCTCGACGAAGGCCACGCCGATCTGCGGGGCAAAGTAGTTGGCGTAGCAGCCACTGAAGTAGACGACCTTCTCAGTCACGGCGGTCCACCCATTTCTTGAATGTGCGGCGATGGAACGTCGGTAGCGGAGCGTCTCTGTGGACGCCTACCGCCGCCTCCATGATCCGCTTGGAGACCGAGAGACCGCTCGCCCAATTGGAAAGGGGTGCCGTCGTCGACCCAACCTTGGCCAACAACTCAGGCCCGTCCAACAACTGTTTCCTCCAACTCCTTCCGTGTTTTGCATAGTGGTCGAACCGGGCTCGCCAGATCAATGATGGAATGTCGATATCGACCGGGCATTCCATGTGGCAACAGCCACAGTGAAGGCAGGCTTCGGTGTTGTCTACCCAACGCTGCAAGAACCCCATGAGGTAGTTCTTCGGAGTCCAACTCATTCCGTCGATGTCCATATGTTGCCCGATTGGGCATTGCCGGGAACACGCCCGACAGTCGATGCACAGGAAGAGATCCCGATATTTGTCGGCGAACATCTCGCTCCGGCCATTGTCCAGGATCAACACATGGAGTTCCCGATCACCTGTGATCTTGGGCAGCCCCTCGAAGTCGTACTTTTCTACTTCCTTCGGCCCCAAGGCGAGGAGGATACTCTCCAGGCCAAACACACCCATCGACTTGGTCTGAAGAAGGGCAGCCGCCCGATCTATCACGACCTTCTCCGGGGTGACCACCACCACGATCTTCTTTGCCTGCTCCAGATCCTTGGAGATATTGGACATGTGCTGCAGGAAGAAAACAGAGCCGTCATCCGCGGCGACTGCATTGACTCCCACGACGGCAACGTAATCTCGCACTTGCCCTGACCTCAGGTGCGCAAATGTCCCGGCAACGTCAAAGGATTCAACCAAACCCTTCTCATGGAATCCCGGCAGTCCCCAATAGTCCTCGATCTGGTTTTCGAAGGCGTCGAACTCCTTGAAGTAGCGGACATATGTCTGCAGGCCCACGGCTTGGAGCTCGGGACGAAGCTCGTTCACGACGACGGTCGACTTGTTGATCGAGACCAGATCTGTGTCTCCGGCAACCTGCTTGATGTAGGACGCAGCTTGCGCGGCATCCGGTGCGACCGTCCACTCGACACCCGCGAATTGTGCGAGGTTCTTCTGGTACTCCTCCATCAATGCGTCTTCGTTGTCGCGGGAAGACCGGCGAAGCTCACCGAGTTCCGTTTTGATGGACTCCAGGTCGAGCCGAGACTTTTTACGAGCCACGATTCCAGCAGCTCGACGCTGTCCGGCTGCTGGCTCGACCATCGTTAATTGGGGAATCTCGGCCACGTGCCATTCCGTTCTTCAGAGTGAGCGCACAGAGGATTCTCTCGGGGGGATCTGAATCTCGTGATGCTGACTGATAAGCTCTTCAATCCTCGCTCACGGTTGTTGAGTGTATCTCCAGGGCGTAGTGCCGTCAAGAATTCGGCGAGTGGGCGACCGGGTTGTTCCAGTTCCGGCCTTTCAGGCCAATGAGATGCGAGTTTCCCGAAGTTTCGCGAGGAACCAGAAGGAAAGCGACGACAGGTCGTCGCGCTCCAGAATGCGCGCGTTCGGCGGGCATTCTTACTAGTGGTACTACTGGCGAGCCGTCCGAGAGTACGTCATTTTTCTTAAGCCGAAAACCACCTGACCGGCAATATCGTCTATAATCACAAGCCTTGTTTTGGTTGTAAGTGAAGGTGCGCGCTGTTTTCTTTCCATTTCGGAGACGGAGTCTTTTTGCCATGCGTAAGCTGTCAATTCTGTTTGCCCTGCTGATCACAACCGCGACGTTTGCCGGTCCACGCGACGATCTCTGGAAAGAGGTGGACGACGCAATCAAGAAGGGGCTGCCCAAGACGGCCATCGAAAAGCTGGATGAGATCATTCCGGCCGCGATGAAGGAGAAGGCGTACGCGGAGGCTTTGAAGGGGATTTCACGCAAGATCGCCTATGAAGGCAATATCCAGGGCAACAAGCCGGAAGAGAAAATCATGCGAATGAAGGAGGAGATCGCCAAGGCACCGGACGAGATGAAACCGATCATGGACGCGGTGATGGCCAACTGGTATTGGCACTATTTCCAGCACAATCGCTGGCGGATCATGCAGCGGACACGCACCGCCGACTCGCCCAGCGACGACTTTACCACCTGGGATTTGCCGCGGATCTTCGCCGAAATCGACAAGCAGTTCACAAAAGCAATGGCGGGCGAGAAGACGCTGAAAACGACGCCGGTTTCCGACTACGACGACCTACTGGAAAAGGGCACGACGCCGGACACCTATCGGCCGACCATGTTCGATTTCCTGGCCCACAACGCGCTGGAGTTCTACAGTTCGGGCGAGCAAGCGGCGGCGAAGCCCCAGGATTCCTTTGATCTGATGGCGGACAGCCCAATCTTCTCGTCGGCCGACGATTTCCTGAATTGGAAACTCCAGACGACGGACGAAGAGTCGCCGGTTGTGAAGGCGATTCGGCTGTACCAGAACCTGATGACGTTCCACAAGGATGACACGGACAACTCCGCCTTTGTCGACGCCGACCTGGCAAGATTGACCTTCGGCAACAACAAGGCTTTTGGGGAAGAGAAGAACGACCGGTTCAAGGCGGCGCTCAAGCGGTTCATCGACAAATGGGGCGACCACCAGATCTCGGCCCGCGCCTCGCACGGTCTGGCTTCCGTCTTACAGCAGGAGGGCGAGTTGGTCGAGGCACGCAAGGCGGCTCAACGAGGCGCCAACGCCTTTCCGAACTCGCCGGGCGGCAACATGTGCCATAACCTGATCGCTCAAATCGAAGCCCCTTCATCCAACGTCTCGGTCGAGCGTGTGTGGAACGAACCGTGGCCGGACATCGACGTTCGCTATCGCAATGTGACAAAGGTCCACTTCCGTATCGTCCCGTATTCGTTCGAGGAACGGCTGAAGTCGAAGAATTACCGTCCCGAACAGCTCAACGGTCAGGAACGCCAACAGTTATTGGCGAAACCACCTGCGAAGGCCTGGTCCGCGGATCTGCCGCCTACGGAAGACTACAAGGAAAAGCAGCAGAAGGTTGCACCACCGAAGGACCTGGATCCCGGTTTCTACTTCCTGATCGCCAGTAACGATCCGAACTTCAGCGACCAGAACAACGTCGTCACATTCACTGATTTCTGGGTCAGCGATTTGGCCCTGGTGATGCGCACCCGCCGCGGCGCCGGCACGATCGAAGGCTTCGTACTGGAAGCGAATTCCGGCGAGCCGATCGCGAACGCCCAAGTGCAGTCGTATTTTCGAGTTCGCAACAAGCCTCGCGCCGCTGGGCCCACCGCCAAGACGGATAAGAACGGCTTTTTCGCGATCCAATCCGCCAACAATCAGAGCTATCTGCTCGTCGTACGAGCCCAGGGCCAGCAATTGGCGGCGGCGCAGGACTACAACGCTCACAAGCGAGACATGAAGGCGCGCCCGTTCACTCGCACGATCTTCTTCACCGACCGCTCGCTTTACCGGCCTGGTCAAACCGTTCAGTACAAAGGTCTGTGCATCGACGTCAATCAGGAAACCAACAACTACAAGACGCTGGCCAATCGTACGCTGACTGTGATCTTTGCCGACCGCAATAACAAAGAGGTCGCACGACAGCAGCATCGTACGAACGACTATGGTTCGTTCAGCGGTAGTTTCACGGCGCCGCGAGACCGGGTCACGGGCCGCATGACCATTCGCGTCGAGGGCGAACCGCGCGGTGCGACGAATTTCAATGTTGAAGAATACAAGCGGCCGAAGTTCCAGGTCACGTTGGACAAGCCTGAGACGGCGGCCAAGCTGAATTCGGAGGTGACGGTGAAAGGCACGGCGACCGCTTACACCGGCGCAGCGATCAACGGCGCCAACGTGCGGTACCGCGTCGTGCGCGAAGTCCGGTTCCCGCCCTGGTGCGGCTGGTACTACTGGTGGCGCATGCCACAAAGGACAAGCCAGGAAATCGACCACGGATCGGCAACGACCGCAGCGGACGGTTCGTTTACCGTCAAGTTCGTCGCCAAACCCGATTTGTCCGTAGCCGAGAAGGACGAGCCGATTTTCCATTTCCGCGTGTATGCGGACGTGACGGACACGACTGGCGAAACGCGGTCCGCGGACCAGACGGTCGCAGTGGGGTATACGGCTCTGCAGGCCACGCTGATCGCCGACGAGTGGCAAACCGTCGACAAACCGGTCGAGCTTTCGATACGCACCACGACGCTGGACGGGGAGGGCCAAGTGGCCGAAGGTGTGGTGAGGATCTATCGGCTGAAACCGCCCGAGAAGGTCGAGCGAGCGAGCCTGATCGACCATTATCACCCGCCCATGCCGTACGGCGGGCTGGTGGCTAGACCGAAACCGGACATGTCGGACACCAAATCGTGGGAACTGGGCGACGTGGTGGCCGAACCGGGCTTCACGACCGACGCCGAGGGTAGCGCCAAGGTTTCGGTCGAACTGGAAGCCGGTGCATTTCGGGCCAAACTGGAGACTAAAGATCGCTTTGGCAAAGAAGTGACGGCCCTGCTGCCGCTGAACGTGCTGGACACGAACGCCAAGCGGTTTGCGATTAAGATTCCGAACCATGTCGCTGCGCCAAAATGGACCGGTGAACCGGGCGACGAATTTTCGGCCGTTTGGGGATCAGGTTACGGCAAGGCACGCGCGTTCGTCGAAGTCGAACATCGACGCAAGCTGATCCAGAGCTTCTGGACGGAAGCCGATCGCACCCAAGTCCAGATCAAACAGGACATCACCGAGCAGATGCGAGGCGGATTCACGGTGCGAGTCACCATGGTGCGCGAGAATCGAGCTTACTTCACCGCTCACCACGTGGATGTTCCGTGGTCCAACAAGAACCTCACAGTCAAGTGGGAACACTTCCGCTCGAAGCTTGGCCCGGCCGACAAGGAGACGTGGACCGCGGTGATCACCGGCCCGGACGCGAAGAAGGCCGTGGCCGAAATGGTAGCGGGCCTGTACGACGCTTCGCTGGATGCCTACCTGCCGCACAACTGGCAGCAAGCGTTCAACGTATTCTACACGGACCGTTCGAACCTGCGCATTCAGTTTGAAAACAGCATCAAGCGATTCCAGCATCTGCAGGGACGCTGGCCGCAGCGCAATAAGCCGGTGAATTTGTCGTATCGGTCATTCCCCGCGGACATCACCGCAAACCTCTGGCGATTTCAATTCTTCGGTCGCAATGCGCGCGGTTTCGGCGGCGCAGGAGGTCGAGGTGGCCCAGTGCCTCTAGGCGGCATGATGCCACCTGCACCGCAAGCCGCGATGGCGGACGGTATGGCTGTGGAGAAGCAGGCTGCTCCCGCCATGGCGATGGCAAACGCCGACCGCGAGATGGCCGGTGCGGCGCCCGAGGCAAAAGGCGCTGGTCAGCCGAAGGCGCCTGACTTGAGCAAGGTCTCGGCTCGCAAGAACCTGAACGAAACCGCCTTCTTCTTCCCCCGCCTGCTATCGGACGAGGACGGCGTGGTGAAATTGGAGTTCACCATGCCCGAGGCGCTGACGGAATGGAAGTTCCAGGGGTTTGCCCACGATCGCGACCTGCGCAGCGGATTCCTTCAAGACAAAGTGGTAACGGCTAAGGATTTGATGGTCCAGCCAAATCCGCCACGTTTCTTGCGCGAAGGAGACGTGCTGGAGTTCACCGCCAAGGTGTCGAACCAGTCGCCCACTCGCCAGACCGGGCGAGTAGGCCTGCGGTTCTACGACGCCCGTACCGATGAAATCGTGAACTCGCAACTGGCCAACCGAACTGAGATACTCGACTTCGACATCCCGTCGAAGGAATCGCGCAGCTTCAGTTGGCGCATTCGCGTGCCGGACGGCATGGGCTTCTTGAAGTACAAAGCCGCTGGCACAACGGGGCGTCTTTCGGATGGCGAGGAAGGCTATCTGCCCGTGCTGCCTCGGCGAATCCTGGTCACCGAATCGCTGCCGCTTCCGATTCGCGGTCCGGAGACGAAGAAGTTCGAGTTCACCAAGCTGCGGAAATCCGGCGAGTCCGATACGCTGAAACATCAAAGCGTCACGGTTCAAATGGTCTCCAACCCAGCCTGGTACGCCGTGATGGCGCTGCCTTACCTGATGGAGTTCCCGCACGAGTGTACCGAGCAGACGTTCAACCGGCTGTATGCCAACTGCCTGGCTCGTCACATCGCCAACTCCGATCCGAAGATCCGACGGATCTTTGATCAGTGGAAAGGAACGCCGGCGCTGGACAGCCCGATGGAGAAGAACCAGGATCTGAAGGCAGTGATGCTGGAGGAGACGCCGTGGTTGCGCCAAGCCAAAGCGGAGAGCGAAGCGCGCCGCAACGTCGGAATTCTGTTTGACGACAACCGACTGAACGACGAGACCCAGCGTCTGTTACGCAAACTGGCGGAACTCCAGCACGACGACGGCGTTTGGCCGTGGTTCCCCGGTGGTCCGGACAACGACTACATCACTTTGTACATCACGACGGGCTTCGGTCGGATGCGGCACCTGGGGATTGACATCGACGTTGCATCGGCCGTCAAGGCGCTCGGCCACCTGGACAACTGGATCGACGAGCGTTACCGCGAAATCATCAAACACGAACGCAAGGACGAAAACAACCTGACGCCCAGGATCGCGTTGTACCTGTACGGTCGCAGCTTCTTCCTCAAAGACAAGGCGATCGACGCCAAGCACAAGGAGGCGGTGGACTACTTCCTCGGTCAGGCCAAAGAGCACTGGCTGGGGCTTGCCAACCGCCAGTCGCAAGCGCATCTGGCCGTGGCCACCAAACGCTTTGGCGACCAGGAAACGCCGCTGGCGATCATGCGGTCGATCAAAGAACGCTCGGTGACCGACGAGGAGATGGGCATGTTCTGGCGCGAGCTGGAGATGTCCTGGTGGTGGTTCCGAGCCCCGATCGAGACGCAGGCCATGATGATCGAGGCGTTTGACGAAGTGATGAACGACGCCGAATCGGTCGAGGACTGCAAGGTCTGGTTGCTGAAACAGAAGCAGACGCAGGACTGGAAAACCTCTAAGGCGACGGCTGACGCTGTGTACGGCTTGCTGTTACGAGGAACCGATCTGCTGGCCTCCGACGAATTGGTCGAGGTTGCCTTGGGAGGCAAGGTCGTCGAGCCGGAAGCGGTGGAAGCAGGAACCGGCTTCTATGAAAAACGGTTCGTCGGTCCCGAGATTCGCCCGCAGTTGGGCCAGATCACCGTCAAGAAAGTCGACGAAGGTGTCGCTTGGGGCAGCGTGCACTGGCAGTACCTGGAAGACATGAGCAAGATAACTCCATACGAAGGTACGCCGCTGACGTTGAAGAAGCGTCTGTACTCCAAACACTACACGGATAAGGGCCCCGAGCTGAAAGCCGTCGAAGGCCCATTGGCCGTCGGCGATGAATTGGTCGTGCGCGTCGAGTTGCGCGTGGATCGCGACATGGAATACGTTCATCTGAAAGACTACCGCGGCAGCGGCACCGAACCGGTGAACGTGTTGTCACGATACAAGTATCAGGACGGGCTGGCCTATTACGAATCCACCCGGGACACAGCCAGCCACTTCTTCATCGACTACCTGCCCAAGGGCGTGTACGTCTTCGAATACTCGACACGAGTCCAGCACAAAGGCCAATACCAAACCGGCATGGCCCAAATCCAGTGCATGTACGCCCCCGAGTTCAACAGCCACTCGGAGAGCATCCCGCTAACGGTCAAATAGCCAAACCGGGAAACACACGCAAAAGGCCGCACGAATGTGAGTTTCATTCGTGCGGTCTTTTCCTCTGGGAGGTAAGGGCGTTTACGCCCCTTTTTCCGCCGCAGGCGGTCTTCGGCCCGTGCTTGAGCACGGGTTGGGCGGAGATGACTGGCAGACCAGAAAACTCCCCCACCCCACCGCTGCCGGGAGGCAGCGGTGGGGTGGGGGAGTCTTGGGGCGGTGGTGTTGGCCCGCACAACCCGGCGTAAACGCCGGGGCTACTATCGCCTTCGGCCAAGAACGACCATGAATGGCCGTGAAGAGACTGATCGCAACTGATCAATTGAAGGCGACCGAAATCGCCTACAAACGAGTTCGTGGCCTTCCTGAAAGAGAACAAGAATGTCGGTATCCAGCATGTGCAGATTCATTGGGCCCCAGAGCCGTTTTCGGCGTTGACGCGATACTCCGCCATTGCCTTTTTCCACGACTGCAGCAGCGGATCGTCCTTGAGCATCCCAGCGAATGGAGCCAGTCGGTGTTTCGAACTGCTGATTTCAAGACCGACTACCTCGGCGCCCGCCTGGATGCGACGATCAATCAGTTCTCGAAGTTTCTCGATAGCCGCTTCGCGCGTAGGGGCCTCGATCTGAACGCCCAATGGACCGCCACTACTTGCGCGGAATCCCCTGCCTGAAACGGGCTCAACCAGATCTCACGGAGAGTGATTGGGGATGACCTGCTGTCTACGCGGAGATAGTGGATGGCCCAGGTAAAACGCAGATGTGGGCGTGGTCGGCCCTACAGCAGCGAGCGATGGGCGTCCCGGATGGGCTGGCAGTACTGCTGGGATCGACACTCGGTCGGACAGTTGACCGAAAGATGAAGCAACTCGACACCAGGCATCCACACTTGACATGTCCCGTCTCCCACCCTTTGCGCGATGACAGATTCGCGGCGCGGGGTGGAAGATTCTGGACGCGACGACATGGATGCGATAGACTTCGTTTTGGGGGTTACTGGACAATAACTTCGAAGAGTCTCTGGCGAGGTGTCACATGCAGGGCGATCAACCGATCAGAGAAGAAGCCAAACCAACCGATTCCAGTCAGACCGATGACGATTCGTCATCGCTTCCGGTAGAAAGCGACAATGTCGCCAAGACCCTTGTTGGCGATGCCCAGATCGCCGATGAGGTCACGACCAACGCTGGAGAAGAGCAACCGACTCCATCATCGAAGGAGGCGGAGGGGAAGGAGCCAACTTCGAAGGACATTTCAAAACCGCGCAAACGCCGAAAGAGGAGACAGCCGAAGCGCGACGCGAAGGAACTTCGATTGCAGGGGCGGCGTGCTCTCTGCAAACGGATCAAGGACATAGCGCCACGTATGATGAAAAGCGTAAAGCTTAGAACACTCTGCCGGTATCTTGATTCGACGAAGGGCATGAATGAAACCGACCTGACGGACCGGCTTGTTAAGGACGCCAAAAAGATCACGTCCAAGCAGCGGATCCTTGACAATCTCTACCGAATCGATCCGATCGTCGATCGACGAAATCTGAAGGCCATCATCATCTATGGCATTCTCCTGCAAGAGGAGACGCACGGTCTTGAGGAGAATCGATTGGACGAGAAGATCCTCGACTTTGAGAAGGCCCTCGTAAAGCGTGCGACAAAGCTCGATTTCTTCGATCCGAAGAAGCACGACGCGATGCGATGGCACCACTATGACACATATCGGATCGTTCTTGAGGCGGCCTGGCGAAACGACGACGACATCTCGTTAGACGAAGCGGCTCTGTTGAAGGTGCTCAGAGAGCATTTGAATATATCCCTTGAAGAACACTGGCTCGTCGGTGCCCACATCAAGCGATTCCCAAAGGCAAAATGCGTCTTACATACGCGTGACGAAATCAACGAAGCGAGAAAAGAACTTCAGAGAGACTCGATCCTTTGGGGCTACCAAGATGAGAACAGGCGAAGCATCGACGTTCTCCCATATGAGGTAGTCACCGTCATCCGGGAGCATGACGTGGGACTTGAACTTCAGCGAAAAAACTACTGCCGCATACTTCAGCACGACAGCATTAAACTCTCCGATCTTCGAGGAATGCTGCTATCCCGGCAAATGGATCGCTACGGGAACATGGCAGAGTTAATCGAACGCCTTGTCAACTCGGATATCAGGCCAAGCCAGGTTCTTGCCGATTTGGACCTTGGTAAGCTGTCAGACATGTGCCGAAAGGTTGGTTTGAAGAGTTCCGGGAGCAAACAGACTGTCACCGAGCGCCTTATCAGCTTCTATGACGACCTAACCTTCGAGGAGCGAGAAACGCAAGACGAGCGGGAGGAATGGTACAACAACTACGAATTGCTGGCCAGTCGGGCATATTCGGACCTGAAGGCGAAGAAGCTTATTACAAAGGATCTTGAAATTGAACATCAGTTTGAAAAAGCCACAGACTTTCTGTTCGAGACCAAACTGAACCTGAAAATCGACAGGAGCCGTAAAGTGACAAAGGCCGACGGACGTATTCCACTGGAAAACCAAACGGTAATCCTATGGGACTGCAAATCCGTGGAGAATGCAGTGTCGCTACAGGATCACCTCGATAATCAGTTTGATGGCTACATGCGGAAAGAGGCGGAGAAGGGCTTTCGGCCTCTTGCGTTTATGGTGATCGGCCCTTCGTTCACGCCTCAGTCAACCAAACTAGCACACCAGTACAAAGCGCGGACAAATTGGGACGTAGCTCTTATTCAAGCGGACGCTCTGAAGTACTTGGCAGACCAGTGGGCCACCAATTACCCGAAAAAGCCCTTTCCCGTCGGGTTGTTCAACCGGACGGAAGTGATTGATAAGGAAAAGGCGGAAGTTCTTCTGAGTTGGGCATAGGCCGTCAGGTTCTGGGTCTCGGACACTTGCGGTCAGAGCGCACTGGCACATTGGGCATTGCTGCGTTCGGCGAGAACCTGCTGCCGTTGCGATGTGGCTAGACGACTGCGGATCGCAGTCTGCCAGAGCGCTGCAGGCGCCTTTGTCGCCTGCCGGATCACAACTGCGCCGTATGAGATGGTCCGGCCGCATGCTATAATCATTGTTGTCGTGCGAAGACGGGACAGATGCGATGAAACACGAATTCACACTCGTCTTGTCGGGGTTCAGCGAGTTGACTCCGGAAGTGACTGATGCGTTGCATGAGGCGGGATTCGACGACTCTTTGGTTGGCGTAGTTGACGGCGTGCCCTATGTCGATGTGAATCACCGCGAGTCCGACTTGCTGGAAAACACGATTCGGGACGCAATCCGCGACGTGGAGCAAGCCGGATTTCGGGTCGTTCGTGTGGAATCGGATGCGGCCAATGTGATCACTCGCATCAACGCCGGTTTGCTGCTGGTGCCACAACCTTAGTCTGGCAGCTTCCTTTACTCCCTGTCTCTTGAGGTCATCACGACGGCACTGTGCGGGCAGTGTGCTGCGCAGAGACCACAGCCGAAGCACTCCTCAGAGGAAGGGTGCTTGCCATATGGACAGATTCCCTCGCAGACCTTTGACTCGCGACCGCTGCATCCGCCGCAGTCTGGCCCTCGGACTGCGACGAAAGGAGACGGCCTTATCGCCTCGGGCACGCCCGCTTCGTAGGCTTTCACAACGGAACAGGTCTCCGGACAACAGTTGCACACTTCCAGTAGTGCGCCGAAACTGTAGATGGCGTGGTGAGCAAGGCCCGAGACCGCCGCTTTTTCACAGAGGGCTTTCGCTTCTTGCGACGAGAGTCGTTTGCCCAAGCCACTGCCGATCTGGATGATTGCAGCAAGTCCGAAAGACAGGCAGACGTCGCGTTCGTGTTCGTCGTGGTGAGTGTTCTCGCAGTTCGTGCTGCCAGCCCGGCAGACACAAGGAACGGCTGCAATGAGCTTGTGTCCATCGATCAGATCACAGAGTTGCGGCGTTGGCAGCGCATTGTTTGTCCGAGGTCCACGCAGGAGATACGGACGCGCATAGAGCACGAACCGGCAGAACAGGCGAAAGACGGGGCGGACAGTGTACTTGCCGAGCCGCGTCTGGCCGCATTTCAGAAAGAACTGCCCAAAGCGAACCAAGAACGCCGCCGGCCAGAAGAAGAGGGCTCGCGATAGTCTGCGGTTTGTCATTCCATCCGATTGGAACTGGATTGTCGATGAACCAAGAGTCGTTCACACGCGCCTTCGCCAGCGAACCAGCACAAGCGCCAGTACTCCCGTAATCGCAGCGATCACAGCCAGGCCGCCGTAAGTCCAGCGATCGTCATTCATGAAGCCGGCGTAGGCGGGGCCGAATCCGCCGATGCCGAAACAGAGTGTGTTGTTGAAGCCGTAAGCGAGGCTTCGCCGTGCGCGCGGTACGTACTCGGCGATCAGACTGTTATACACTGGTTGGTTCATGAACAGGATTAACGACATCGCGCATGCTGCCCACAGTCTGGCTTGTCCTTCGGCCAGCGACATCCAAACAAGCGGCGGGACGATCCCGAACAGAATCAACGCCAATAGGAACTCCAGCCGGCCGGGACGCGCGATCTTGCCTGCCACACCTTGGCCGACCGCGGCGAACAGCAGGACGAGCGCCGCCAAGTAGTTGCGAAAACTCTCCGGCGACAGACCGGCTGGAGTCATGTCGGCCTCGTGCAAATACCGCGGCAGGAAGTGCGTAAAGGCCGCATACGTGAAACCCGTGATGGTGCCGATCAAGACGAGAAAAAAGAACAGTCCCCATCGAGCTTTGCCCTGCGCGGTTGGTTTCTGCGCCGATTCTGCCGCGGGCTGAACGGGCTTACTCGGCCGCTTCAGATAGAACAGTAAGAGGCCGAAGATGATGACAGCCGGAATCACAAGCAGTGCGTAATACTGCCGCCAGGTCACCGCTCCCGTATGGAACACGGCGGCTGCCATAAACGGTGCTGCAGCGATGCCGAGTGAACCCAGGATCCCATGCCACCCGAGAGCCGCCGGCCGGTTTTCTGCAGTGGTTTCCGTCGATATCAACGCCAGTCCAGCCGGATGGTAGATGCTGGCAAAGCACCCCATACCGAACATCACGGCGAATAGGATGGCTAGCGACGGCGCCCAAAACGCCAACAGCGCCATTGCGCCGCATCCGCCCAAATAGACGAGCAACATTCGTTTCGAGCCAAGCCGGTCCGCCAGCCAACCTGCTAGGAGGGCTCCGAAGCCGAACGGCAACCGCCACACCGTACCCAACACTCCCGTGCGATCCCGACCGACCTGGAACTCGTCGCCGATCATCAACTCCACGCTCGGCAGCGACAATTCGAACACATGCACCAACGCATGAGCGCAGGAAACCAACATGACTAGTCGAAAAGTCGCGCGATTCATTGTGTCGTCAGTGTTTGGATGAGAAGAGCGTCAAATCAACGTCGATCTGCGTGTGCGGCCTGGTGTCGTCACTATGATAGAGAAGCACCACTATACCGCTCGGCGGCCAACCTGTCGCCGTGGGACAGGACTAGGTTTAGCGCCGATTACGGCGGAGCAAGTTTCAATGACACCTCGGCTAACAGCCAACTCGACGAAGATGTTATCTTGGAGGGTACTACGGTTGGCACACAGAGTTGCTCTTCAGAGAATTGAAGAGCGCCATGGGCTCTCACCAATACGGGCTGCACGGCAGTCCGAAAGCACGGAAAGGGGATCAGGTCAGTTGGCTAAGCGAGCGATCAAAGGCAGTCGGGCAATCGTCACAGGCGCGTCCAGTGGCATCGGGCGAGCGATCGCCTTGGAGTTGGGAAAGGCAGGAGCCGACGTTGTTGCGGTGGCCCGGCGAGCGGACAGGCTGGAAGAAGTCGCCAAAGATATCGAGGCAATGGGCGCCCGCGGCGAGGCCATCGTTGGCGACATCACCGACCCGAAGACTCGCCAATCGGCGATCGACTGCGCGAATGACAGGTTCGGCGGGCTGGACATCTTGGTGAACAACGCCGGCATCTCCGGCATTGGACGTTTCGAGGATGCAAGTCAGGATCGTTTGCGCCGCGTTTTCGAGGTGAATCTCTTCGCGTTGATCGAACTGACTCGCGTCGCCATCCCGCTATTGAAACAGGGCAACAACCCGATCATCGTCAACGTGAGTTCGATTCTCGGCCACATTGCGCTGCCGAACCTGAGTGAGTACAGTGCGACTAAGTTTGCGGTACGAGGATTCTCGAACGCTCTACGAGCGGAACTGCGTTCGACCGGCATCGACGTGCTGGTCGTCAGTCCGGCAACGGTCGAGACGGAGATCTGGGATCGGATGATCGAAGAGACCGGCAAGACATCGTGGCGGGCGCGTCGAGGCGCTACGCCCGAATTTGTCGCAAAGAAGACGCTGCGAGCCATGCGACGCGGCCGTCGTGAAGTATTTCCTGGTCCGTTTGCCCGAATCGCACAGCGGGGTAACCGGCTGTTCCCGTCTCTGGTAGCATGGATCATCGAAAGGCGGGGCTAAACGGTGTTGCGTGATTCGGAGACATGTCAACGCTGAAGCCAGGGTGGCACTGCTTGCTCGCAAGCAGTGTTCTTGGGACGCTCCAACACTGCTTGCGAGCAAGCAGTGCCACGCGGACTGACCCAGAGTCGTGAAGGTAGCCTAACCAACGGGACGGTTGACCCACTGGAAGGTCACATCGTTCAAGTGGCACGCGAAATCACTTCCCAGTGCTTTTGCGGGTGTGAAGAAACCGGGAGCGACACGGCCAGCCAATACCCGTTCGAGAACAGCCAGCGAGCTTTGCACCGTGAGGGTATAGCCGTTTGGTGTCTCCATGACCGCTTCGGCCGTATTGCCGTCGCCATCGGTCACTCGGCCCCAGAACTCTGTGCGTCCATGACGCAATTCCTTCTCGTCCGGCCCGCTGATTCGCCGTTCGATCCATCGCCGACCTATCGACTGCACGAGACTAAAGCCGGCGAATGCGACCAGCCAGCGGAACCGACGTGCCCGCGTTATCTGTTTGCGAGGCAGGGCTGTGTAGACCTCGATATTCGGGATACCCGTCGTGTGGTACGCGGACGCGACATCTCCCCAGGGAATTGTCATCGCCCAGCGAGATTTGCGAGCGAAAGGGATTTCCATGGTCTTCCAGGCCGTGGGCACACGCACGATCTGGCCATCTTGGCGCACGCGCCCTCCGCTGTGGATGTGCTGCCAGATGGTCTTCGCCGTGCCGGGGCTCAGCGAAAACTGGCCGCTGAAAGCTAGTTCCAATCGTGCGGCGTTCGGCAGCGATTCGCTGAGCATCGCAGCCAGGCAGTCGCTCGGCACGACGTCCATCCCGACGGCCGGCAGCAACGTTACGCCTGCCGCGCGTGCTCGGTCATCTTGTTGGCTGGCCCATTCGATCACATCGATTTCGCCCGTGATGTCCAGATAGTGAACTCCGCGGGCGATGCACGCTTCGATCATGGGCTGTGCAGTCTGCGAAAAAGGCCCGGCGCAGTGCAATACCCCTGAGATCCCGTCCAGATGCTTAGCCACTTCGTCTGCCGAGTCCAGAGAAAAGGCTCGGCATGGACAGCCGGTATCCTGGCCGAGTCGCTCGATCCGCTCGGCGTTGCGACCGGCCAGAATGGGCTTCATTCCACGGGCCACCGATTCGGTCGCGATCAACCGTCCGGTGAAGCCGTTGGCGCCGTAGAGCATCCATCGAGGCGAATCGGCCATGTCGATACGCTCTCAGATGATCGAACGCATGAACTCGACGCTGGCTCGCGTGTTCTCGTCGCTGCCGTAGCATTCGATCGACACGCCGCCGTCCCACTCCGTTTCCTTCAGGAATTCGATGGACTTTTTGATGTTGTCGGCGTTCACACCTCCGCCCACCGGCACTTCGCTGACGGCGATTCCCGTCTCCTCTCCGCGAAGGGCGGCCGCGAGACTCTCGCTCACGTCTTTGATGTGGGCGTGAGTCAAGTACTTGCGGAAGCGTTTGATGTACTCGACAGGGTCCAGCCCCGCTATGAACGAGTTGCCCGTGTCCATGTTGAACCGCAGGTATTCTGATTCGAAGTATTCGAACAGCCGTTCCATGAAATCGCCGTCCGATGTGTACGGGCCGTGCGGTTCGATGTTGACGATCACGCTGTAATCTTCGGCCCACGGAAGAATCTGGCGATAGTTGTCGCAGGTGATGCGAAACACTTCGTCTTTCGTCATGCCGGGGATTTCCAGCGCTCCGTCCACCGTGTCGACCATGGGACAGTCCAACTCGGCCGCATAACGAATCGTCTGTTGCGCGTACTGGACACCAAACGTGGAACCCTCGGGACCCATCATGGGGAAGGAACCATCCATTTGCGAAACCTTCAGGCCTTTCGATTCCAGGTAGCGCCGGAGCGCTCGCGGGTTCGATTGCAGCGAAACCGACGGATCGTACCCCATCGCTGTGAGAAAGTACTGGCCATGGATCACAGCGAATTCGATGTGTTCCAGCCCATATTTGACCGCCGACTCGCAGGCCGTTTCAAAACTGCCGCTCAGCGTTCGCCAATTGTCCGTGTGTAGACCAAGTTCGATCATTGTGTCAGCTCCCCAAGAATCAATTGTCAGTCGTTGTGTCATGCTACACCGCCACACGGCGTCGCTGCAAGCATACGAACAAGTGTGGGCGCCCCGAAATGCGCGGTGAAACAAGTGGGCATCCAGCCGCGATGGATTTGCCAAATCGTGTCAGATCCTACGTCTGAGATGTGTAGAATTATAGGAGGCATCATTTTGGCATGAACCGATCTCTGGACATGCCACGGCCGGATGCTGCCTAAGCCGACTGAACAACTGGTGTTTCACGTATGTCTGATCCCGCCGATACACGCGAAAGTTTGCTTGTCCGGCTGGGGGATCCGTCTTGCGATGAGGCATGGAAAGAGTTTTCAGTCATTTACAGGCCGATGATCTTTCGGCTTGCTCGGCGTAGCGGGTTGCAACACGAGGATGCAGAAGATGTTTCACAGCGAGTCCTCGTCTCGGTGATGGAGGCAATCGGCAATTGGCAGAAGGACCCCGCGAAAGGGAAGTTCCGAGGCTGGCTGACGGCAATCACGAAAAACGCCATTCGTAATGCCATTTCGCGTGCGCCGCGTGACCAGGCCACGGGCAACAGTGAGCTGAGAAGGCTGATTGAGCAGGCGAGCGATTCAACTTCTGAATTGGATGAGTTGATCGAAGCGGAGTACATCCGAAGCGTATTTCGCGAAGCCGCTCGGCGCGTGCGGATGGAATTCGAGGATTCCACGTGGATGGCGTTTTGGATGACGAGTGTGGATGGGCTTTCTGTATCAGAAACCGGCAGGCGGCTGAAGATGACCAGCGGCGCCATTTATGCAGCTCGCAGCCGGATCATGCGGCGTCTGCAAGTTGTCGCAATGGGACTTTCTGAGGAAGAATAGAATGAATCAGGTAAATCAATTCGAGTGCGACGAGGCATTACTTGATCGCTTTCTTCATAACGAGCTTGACGCAGAGCAAAAAAACGACTTGGAGCGTCATCTTGATAGCTGCGATACGTGCGCAAGACGGTTAGAGGGCATCGCAGCAGAGCGGTGGACGTGGCGCGAAGTAACCGATTGTCTGCCGAGTGATGAGTTCGACTCGCGCAGCGAATCGGACTCTCTGTCAATCGTCGGAATCACAAGCTCGAATGCCGGTGAAGCTGACAATCAGGCTTTGCTTTCTCGGGAAATCTCCGGATGGCTTGATCCCACAGATGATCCGGACATGCTGGGGCGGTTTGCGGGTTATGAGATCGTGGGGATCATTGGGCACGGAGGGATGGGAATTGTACTCAAAGGGTTCGAGTCATCACTCAACCGCTACGTGGCAATCAAAATCCTGGCGCCGCGTTTGGCCACCAACGGTGCTGCCCGCAAGAGATTCTCGCGAGAGGCTCAGGCAGCAGCAGCGGTACGACACGATAACGTGATCGCGGTCCATCGTGTTGATGAGTGGCATGGTTTGCCTTTTCTTGTGATGCCGTATGTGGCGGGTATCTCGTTGCAGAAGCGAATCGACGCCGAAGGACCGCTCGGCGTTGAAGCGACCCTGCGAATCGCGTCTCAGGTTGCTTCCGGATTGGCTGCGGCACATGCTCAGGGACTCGTCCATCGCGACATCAAACCCGCGAACATCCTGTTGGACAGTGGTGTCGAACGCGTCACGATCACGGATTTCGGATTAGCGCGTGCGATTGACGATGCCACGATCACACGGACTGGCACCATTGCGGGAACTCCGCAGTTCATGTCGCCAGAACAGGCACAAGCCAAACCGCTGGATCATCGGAGCGACTTGTTCAGTTTGGGCAGCTTGATCTATGCGATGGCAACGGGCCGGCCTCCGTTTCGTTCTGACAATCACACAGAGATATTGAAGAAAATCGCCGACTCGCCCGCTCGGCCCGTGCGAGAGATCGAGCCTTCGATACCTTCGTGGCTATCGGAGATCATCAATTGGCTGCAGGAAAAATCGCCGGATGACCGGCCGCAAACTGCAAGCGAGGTAGCTGAGTTGCTCAGCTCTTGGCTGGCACATCTGCAGCAGCCGGAAGTCGTGCCGGAACCAAAGAGAATTCAACCGGCTTCTTCCCTCGATTCGCCACCGCCACCAGCTCGCTGGCGACGCCGACTCGTTGCTGTTGCCGGAGGCCTTCTTGCGATCATGGCGGGAGTCATCCTGATTCTTGAAACCAGCAAGGGGACAATTCGAATCGAAAGCGAACTCGATGGTGTTCCCATTGAGGTCAAGAAGGGAGACCGTGTTGTTGAATCGCTGACTGTGTCAAAGAACGGCGCTCGGGTGCGTGTTGCGGCGGGTGAGTACGTCGTTGAAATCGAAGGCGACATAGGCGGAATAATAGTTCGCGATGGACAGATCGCGATGAAGCGAGGCGATGAGCATGTCGTCACGATCGTTCAACAGGCGCGCGATGCGGCTGCGGAATCGGCTGGCGGTAGCTCACCCGGCGATGAGCGACAGCCGGATTCGCGCAAAGATGGAATCCCAGGTGTACGTCCGGCCTGGGAACGTTGGGAGATTCGGTTTTCGACAACGGGAGTTCCGATCTACGCGCAGCAGCTCGACTTCTTCAAGATCGAACTTGGGGCCGTTGGCGGCGGGTCTCCAAACGTCGACTACGCCCGTAATCTTACAAAGTCGAAGCCGGACCGGCGTTTGGGCAAACCGGAAGACGAAAAGCGGCTATACATGACTTCGCAGCGCGACAGCCCAACGGCGGAATTCGACCGCCGACTGATTGCGCAAGCGGGGATCACAAAGCAGCGTCGACTAATCCTTCAGTTCTATCCCAAGAAAATCGAAGAACTGCTTTCTCGCTTGGAGACGCAAGCGGCGCAAACGGCCGGCCATACCGATCCGAGGGAATTCCTGAAAACTATCTTTGGCGTGCGCCCGGCACGCGGCGGATATGAGTTCTACGTGACTGATCAGTACTTCCGGCCCGCTCCCACGGCTGCGGTAAACTCGGAGCAAGGTGGAGACGACGGCCCGGATACCGGAATGGGGCCACGTCCAGAGACCAAACCAACGTATTCCGGCGATCAGACGCAAGCCGATCTAAAGCGTCTCCAGGGCGGATGGGAACTGATTGCTTACGAAGACGCCGATGGCCGCCACCCGGTCACCGTCAATCACGAGCAACATGAAGTCCCATATTGCATCGTTATTGAAGGAACGAAGTTTACCGGCCCCTACTTTCCACACATCGGCCCACCGCGCGAATCAAGACTTGAGCTGGATGCCAACAAGTCGCCAAAACAACTGCACCTGACCGCGGACGCCGGTGACGGTACGCTTGAGATTTCCCACATGCTATACCGTTTCAGGGGCGAACACCTGGAACTCTCGTACGTGAACGAGAACGCTCGTGGAATGATTCCGGCGAGATTCAGGAAGGGCAAGAACTCAGACAACTTGATCACAGGGGTCTTCAAGCGAATACACCATGGCGAAGGAGAATCAATTTCCGGCATGAAGAAGATCTCCGTGCGCGATCTAGAGCAATTGCTGCAGGAAATGGGTCCGATGGACTGGCCAGTGCAGGTGCATGGTGATGCTGAATCATACACGGTCATTTTGCGAACTCACGGAACCCCTAAACAGACTCGTTGTTTTGCCGTCTTCTCCACGAAGACTGGTCGGTTTCACGTCCGTGACTACACGAATGTCAAGCCACCTCATTACGGTGAGCCTGACGAGCAAGCGGAGTATTACGGACCGTTTGACGGTGATCCTTTGAGCGTGCTGGGCATCCTTTCCGAAATCATCGAGAAAGCTCGACAACCTGCGTTCTCGGAATTCGTTCAACTGTCGCTTCGTAACATGCTGGAGCAAGAGAATGATCGGCTGGCCGGTGTCGGAATCGTTCTGATGAGACAGACACTCATCGACAAGGAGATGTTGAGCCAGTTTGATTGGGGAAGTGCGGGTGCTTCCCAGGCAGAGCGTAATCTCGACTTTGTCAAACAAACGCTAGACGAACATCGTGTTCGCTTAATGGACGCGCGAATCGACCTTGCCGACCTCGACAAAGCCGTGACGAGTCTGGAACAGAGATTTGCGGATCATATGCCGCAACTTCCCGACAGCCACTACTCGACCATTGATCCCGAGATGAAGTAGTTTCAGGCCGTTCGTGACCCTAATTCTGAAAAGAGGGCGCTGTGGGGCCCGACGACCGACGGATTGCGTCTTGGCATCTGGATCGAGCAACCCGTGAGGCTCACGGCAGACGATAAGGTCGGCCCCTATGTTCCCATCAGCGTGAAAAACGTGAGCAATCACGTTGTGCGTTTTCACGTTTCCGACCTTCCTGGGCAACTGCAGCTCGCTGTCGAGGATCAGGATGGATCGTCGGTCTTCACAGAACGTGCAGATCTGACAGTGGCGTTCCAGGAACCACCGAAGGCATGGAGACTGGCTGATCGAGACCAACTGGGATTGGGTGTCGTCGAGTTGACCTGCCAGCCGATGCGGGGTGACGAGATAATGAAAAAAGGAACGTCCAATTACACCGTGAGACGGCTTCGCACTGGGCCCGGAGAATACCGGGCCTATTTTATCCTACCCCTGAACACTGTCAGAAACGTCCGGGGGAAAGGGGAGTGGCACGGTGAACTGAAGTCAGCAGTGTTTACGATTGAAGTTGTCAAGGAGAACGCGGCAAAGGACGTCCCAGAATCCGCTGATTCCCCAGCGAGTAGAGAGAAGCCCGCGCCTCATTCAATTCAATATCGCGGCACTTGCGTTCGCACTGAAGACGGCATGCCTATCGAGGGCGCGGTTGTGCGATTCTGGCTCTACGGACTGTCGACACGCGAGATGACTCTCTGGAGAATCACGACGACCGATGCACAGGGACGCTTTGCGATCGAGGGCGATATCAAGTCCACGGACGACATCGACCTCAAGCGGTCTCGAATCGCGGTCACGGCACCGAAGCGGGCAACACGCGTCTTCTTCTGGCAAGACTCAACAGGGGAAGCAAGGCTGGAGATGGCACCTGCGGCGTCGATCACCGGTCGCGTAACTGATTCCAAGTTGCAGCCGATTGCAGGTGCGACCGTGCGAGTCGGATCCAGGCGGCTGCCAGGTGTGAATGATGCGTTGACGGATGCGCACGGACGGTTTGAGATTGCCGATCTGCAGGCTGCCGAGAAACTCACATTCGGTATGAGTAATGTGCTGGTAGTAGAGCATCCGGAATACGATTCACAAACCGCAACGTTCAAATCCGTACCAATCTCAGTAGACTTTGTGCTCAACCGTTAGCCCGATGTGTGGAGACTTGACTATTGGTTTGTGCGTAAGTGGTCGTCCGTTCCATCCCACAACAAGCCGTCGCAAGAAGGAGTCCAAGCCCATGCAGCCCGGCTACATCCTGTTTTTGCCAGCTCAGCAAGTAAGGAATCATACTATGTCCGTCTGTAGACTCACTTGCACGTTGCTCTGCTTGACTCTCCCTGCAGCGCAACCCGCTCTCGGCGACGATGCTGGTCGAATCTGGCGGCAGCGTCATCGAGAGTACATTGATCGCATTGCCAAAGAGAGCATCCAACAAACGGCGAAGAATCTGAATGTCCATGAGAATATGTTGGTTGGCGTACGGATTCATCCGTACCATGGCATTTCTCCCGAGTTCTTCTCATGTCTTGCAGACCGGCGGCTTGCGAGACTGTACAGCCACCTAGGGTCTTTGGCTAAGGAAGAGGCCGACAAATTCTGCCGCAAGTTATTCAGCGAACAGCTCTGTCGACAGAGAGCCGATTTCACCGGCATCATCCAAGCGTGGAAGAAGGGAAAACCACCGACATCACCATCCACGTATCCAATCGGCGAGAACTGGCACGCATTAAGCGCCATTGTATTCCTCTCTTCAACATACCACCCAATTGATGAAACACTTCGTCAGGTCGATGAATGGAGCAAACTGCGCAAGACCTTTGTGGAGGATTTTGACTTTGCGTCGTTGACCGACAAACCTGAAGTCCAAGCGGCGGCTCGAACGGAATTCCAAAAATGCGCGGAACCAGAGCCCTTGTTCCTCTTCACCCTGTATGCCCACATGCTCCGAGACCGAGGTGCGCTGACAAACGATGAGCTTGCCGGAATCTGCCCTGATCGTGAGATGATGCAAGATCTTGTACACGAGGCACACTTGGTTCGGTGGAACAGTGTTCCGGTCAGCACCGCTTCCCGCAAACGCAGCATTTATGACAAGGAGGATGTGATCAAGACCTACAGCCCATTCACAAGCTGGTGCTCCGCACAATTCTCGGAACAAAAGCAAAGGGCGGCCGTCGCCAAGCTCCGCGCGCGGTTGTCGACCTTGACAACTCCGGACCCTCAGGAAGAGTAGCTTACAGACATCGAATATGAGCTTATGCGCGATAATCGCACAGAATCCAAGTTCGGCCTCGGACCCAAACTCATCGGAACCGTAGACCATCATGAATTGCCTCTTGCATTGTTTGGTTCGGCGCATCCATATTGACTTGACGTTGGGGACGTAACCATGCACAGACGCAATTTCGGTCACATTCACGGAAACTCAGGACAGTGACAACCAACACGTCGCGCAGAAAATGGTATCGACTGAGGTTCTCTCTGCGACATCTCCTGCTGGTGATGGCGCTGCTGTGTGCCTATTTGGCGTGCTGGCAAGCGACACGAACCAAAGGCGTCGAAGACGTGCTCGCCACGTACTCAACATCGTCTGGTGACTTCAACGAACGACTGGGCTTGCTGCTGGCATTAGACGGGCCGTCATCCCCCATGCCGTTCGTCGTGGTATCTGGCCTCGGCAATCGAAACTACCATTTCTGGTTCTTCGGATACGTGGCCAGACTCTCATAACAAACTCGCAGGCCGATAGGCCGATAAGATTGCCACCTGCCTGCAACTGTCTGCTGCAACATATGGTTGGACCATCATTCACAGGTTGATGAATTCGTATGAAGGCTTTCCGCTCATACACGCTTCGAGGCCTATTTGCCGTCGTCACGCTCGCTGCGCTGGCGTCTGGACTCTGGGAGCGTTCCCGACGACTACGTGTCCAAGCAGCGCAACACCATTACCAGGCAATGGAGTCGGGGTATACTGCTGCCGCGTTTCAGCCGCAAGGCATCCGTGAATGGGACCCAGGGGGCCCACCGCCAATTCAGATGGATCGCGAGTCTGTTGCACAGGCCATCCCGTATTGGCAATTGTCAGTGCATCACGCTCACCTTCGCGATACGTACCTTGCCGCATCGAAACGACCGTGGCTGCCCGTAGGTACGGTTGCAGAGCCACCTGCACCGCTTGCGCTTCCGAAGGATGCTGCGCATCTTCCCGAATGGTGGAATGAGCACTTTGGAGAATACGTGAGCGCGAACTCATACCTCTTGAATCGGGGCGGGTTCACGACCGACGATCCTAACTGGATGCTGACACGAGAGCTTCTGTCTGATGATGAACTTGCGAGCCTCGCCAACCGTTTCGCTCAGCGACAAGGCTTGCCAAAGCAGTCGGACAACACAGAGTCTGGGAGATGACCAGGAATCGGCTGTGGCTGCGCCGAATTGCTCAGCGGACGACAATGCCGAGTCCCTTACCTCTTGACACGCCTAAGGCCGGAATTGAATCTGCATCCAATTCCTAAAGGAACAACATCATGTCTATCTGGCACGAATCTCGCTTCGCGATGGCGGTGGCCCTTCTTGCTTGGCTTTCGCCCGCCACTATCCTATTCGCTCGATCGTCCGACGACTTCGATGCTGCGATGAAGCGTGCCTTTTCGTACCCCATTCAGTTTGATGACCCGTGGAGCGTCCAGCACGGGATCAACCTATACCAGCAGGTGATAGTCGCCTATCCCGACCACCCCCGCATTCACGAGGCCAAACTGGGCATCTTCGATATCCAGCGGTGCGATGGCACGAAGGAGAGTCTGCAGAACGGCGCGGTGATCATCGAGCAACTGGTGGACGCAGCCGACCTGAACGATGCCGTGGGCCAGGACATTGGCATGCGCTACGTCAGTTTCCACATTGCGGAAGCCCGCGGGTATCCTTTCATGAAGCTAGACAAAGCCCGCCGAATCGCACAGCAGCTACTCGATATCGGAAAGCGTGAAGAAAAAAGTCTGTTGGCGTTGCGGATGAGAAGGCAGTTGGGCATGATGCTCATCCTCGAGGGTCACTATGCCAAGGCGATGGACTACCTTCTCGACGCGTTAGAAGAGGCAAACGAATGGAGGGCAAGCGGTTTTTTCATCGCGTTATCCAAGAAATCTCCGGATCGGTATTCAGAGTACAAACTGGTGCAGAGCAGTATTGCCTACGCAGCCATTTACGCCCTGGACCGTAGCGACGACGAGGCGCTCGCCGACGCACTCCGAGCAAGACCCAAGTTGCTCGATCACTACGCCCCTCTTTACCACGGGCTCGAACGCTTCGACAACGAAGCCGAGCAGCCAATTGGGCGTGAGGCCCTTCAGAACAGGCCGATCAGGGAAGGGAAGTTAGTCACGGGGCGCATCGAAGCGAAGGTCGCGTTCCCGGAGCTCCGAGTCGCCCCCGATGCCTCCCTGCCCGAAGGTTCGCTGGTGTTCCGAGTAGCCTCAATCGAACTGAAGGTGCGCAATCCAGCAAATAAGCAATGGGAGTCGCATGACGAGGCCAAGCCGGACGCTTCAGGGACGTTTGTCTTCGACGGCGTCCCGGTCGGTACCGTGAAGCTCGTGCCGAAGTTCCACCCCTGTGGACATCTGCATGGTCTGGAACTGCCCGCCGATGTGGTGGCGTGGCGGACAACCAAGGTCACCTTCGGCGGCAAGGGACGACCTGTCGTTGGCAAGGTGAGTTTGCGCGAATCGCTTGAAACCGCCCGCAAGAGAATTCGCATCCGAGTGCATCTCCAAACACCCGAAGTCCCAGGCGGTGAAGGCAGTCCTCCTTCCTGGCAGCTCTACGCCGCCCTCCCGAAGTCACAACAAAGGCAAGTGGGATGCCCGATCGACGCTGCAGGTCGATTCCGTTTCGACGGTGTGGCTCCGGGCAAGTACTGGCTTCAGGTCTATCTGGACGGTGACCAGGAACATCTCTTTGAGCACAAGTTCACCATCCCTTTGACAATGGACACGTCGACACTTGACATCGGGACACTCGTAGTGCCGTCCGACGACCACAAACCCAGCAGCAAATAGGACCGACGGGCGACGGTCAACTCCCGATAAGCGGAAGATGTCGTCAGAAAGCCCTGAAACGTAAGAAGGGTGAAGGAAGCGTCTTCTTCGCCGTGCCGCAGATTGCGGTGGCGCTGATAGTCAGTGTACTCTTGACAAGGAAGTTGGCCGCACAGAGAAAGGCTCGCTCAGAATTCACTCAAATGCAAGAGGGAGTAGTGTCTGCCAAATCGTCGAGCTGAAGGAAGACCCGCCTTCGCGCCTGAAGTTCAGCGCCTACGTCAAAACGCGCGACATAAAATCGTACGCATCGGTACAGTTGTTGGCAGCGTTGATGGGCAAAGACCAACCGACAGTGCATGTGCTGGGAGAGTTCGTTCAGGAAGACACGCCCGAGTGGAAGGAGCTGTCCCTCGTTTTCGACGTGCCGCGAGGATATACGAAAGTCCGGCCCATGGCATCCCTGAGGGGCAAAGGAACGGCGTGGCTCGATGATCTGTCGCTGAAGGCATCTGATGAACCTGTCACACCTAGGCAGTTTGCTCGTCCGGCAGAGCATGCTCATTGGGACTGGATCCGCAACTCGGCACAAAGCGTTCCTTGGTCGTTTGATCTCGCCCACGCTCAACGCGATTCTGCGCACCAGGACAAACCGCTTCTGATTTACGTTCGTTGTGTCCGCCATGCCGGCGATCAGATGGAATCGGCGAAGACCTCTTTGCGGGCCGATCGCGTATGGGCGACGGATAACTTCCTTGCGAAGGATGTTCTGTTTCGCACCGGCGTGCTTGCCGATGATGAAGTCTCGAAGTTAATTCGAGCACGCTTCATTCCGGTCCTTTACACCTACCAGTTTCACCGCGACTGGGACCAGGAAAGCGTTAATGGTATTAGACACGGTGATGTCATCACACCAGCGTTGATCGTCTTGGCTCCGGATGGGAACGTGGCTGGCCGGCTACATCGCATCGGCTTGATCTCCGTCGATATGATAGATCATTGGCTGCGGACTGTGCTTGATCAGTTCGAGTTCAGCGCAACTGACAAGTCATTATCGCAACTGTTCGACGCTGGTGAGCTGGAAAAAGTCATTGCCGAAGCATCAGACCAGAGCGAACAACACAGAATCCTGCGTGCCAAGAGCTTTCGGCGTCTGGGAAAACTGGCAGAAGCGGAGGAACAGTTGGAGGAGATCGACTCGCCTGAAGCTCGGTTTGAAAGATCGTTATTGTCGATACGGCGAGGCGACTGGCAAGAAGCAATCGAACGTCTCGATGCATCACAAGCCGATGAAAGGACGCAATTCCTGAAGGCATGGTGTTTGCATCGCTTGGGACGCTGGGATGAGGCGGACAAAGTGTGGGGACAAGTTGCGGCTGATACGATCGTCGGCCGCCAAGCCGCACTATGTTTGTTGCCTGAGCCGAAGCTTTGGCTCGCCGGATCCCAGCTCGCCTGGCCAAGGCAAACGAAGCTGGATGACCAATCCGAGAGTGCGTTAATCGAATTCGATCCGGCGCTTGCTGGAACTGCAACGCACTGATGGATCGTGGGGTTGGCATGACAGCCGGAGGTTGTGGGAGCACGCGATCACCGCAATAGCCGCCGAGGCATTGTGGCGATGGAAAGGAAGACTGGAGGACGCATCGTTGCTTGCTCAAATCGAAGACTCCCATGCGCGATCTGTGAAGTACTTGGAAGATTATGCGCACGGCAAACGATTCACGAGGCTCGACGTGTTCATTGCTCCGTACGTTTTGGAGTATTTGCTTCGACTGGAGCGTATCGAGTCAGCGACTTCGATCGTCAAGAAGCTTGTTGCTCTACAGTTGCCAGATGGCAGTTGGAGTTATCGAAACGATGAAGCGACTTCATTCAATACGGCTCATGTGTTGATCGCACTTCACGATGCCGCGGCTCGCGGGGTTGATGTCCCGAAAGAGTCCGTTGAACGAGGCATAAACGCCTTGGCGGCCATGCGGGCCGAAAGCGGTGTCTTTCCCTACGCACCGCCAAGCAGTTTTCAATGGATGACGACCGAACATGGGTCGATCGCACGAGACCCGCTGTGTGAGACGGCGCTGCTAATGGGGGAAAGCTCCGACCAGACGAATTTGCAGGCAGCCTTGCTGCGATTCACCCAAATGGCACATGAACTGCGCAAACCAACCAAAGCGTACCCCGATTTCTTCAACAAACGTGGACACGGAAGTTACTTCTTCTTCTACGCACATCACCACGCGTTACGCGCGGCACAGCTACTCGAGGATGAGAAGTTGAAAAGCGGGGTCATTGAATTGATCAGGAAAGAGGTTCTCGGCGCTCAGGAATATGACGGAACGTTCATCGACCATTACCTGTACGGTCGAAGCTACGGAACCGCAATGGCGTTGTTGATTTTGGCGGCAGTTTGATTCGCAAGGCCATCCGAAGAGCTCCCCGAGGCAGACTCTACCGCGAGAGTTCTCTCTACACTATCGAACGTCTCGAGACATTGGACGGAGTTCGCTGCAGTTGGTAGTATTTCGGATAGTGGATGCAACAGGGGCATGGGCATCCAACCTGGACAGTAGGAGACGCAACGATGTGGCAATCAGTCATTTTTCTCGCGGTTTTCACGGGTGCTCCACCCGTCTCGGTGCCGACCGTCGATTCCATCGACTACGCAACACCGGAGAAATATCTGGCCATTCCGCCGACATTGGGCAATGAAGCCAACATCACTCGTCGAGCCCAGACGCTCAAGGCTGACAGTGATCGTGCGACGATTCTGAATGTCCTTAACTGGATGGATGCAAATCTCGAGTACGACGCTGACCGAGCCTACGAATGGCGAGATTACGACACGGCGGTTCAGGAAGGCACCTATGGAGGATGTGCCGATCAAAGCATTGTCTGCGGGGCCTTGCTCAAGGGTGCCGGCATCCCGACCGTCTGGGTCAAGACGATGGATGTTCCCTGGATCTGGGATCTGAAAAAGGACAGGCCATTTGCGACGTGGTCAGGCCATGTCTTTCTTGAGGTTTACGTGGATAAGAAGTGGACGCTGTTGGATCCCGGAGCCAAGCTGCTGTACGTCGACTATTCTCCCAAAACTCGAATTCTCCCCGGCAATCGGTTTGCCTACCACAAGGGGAATGACCCAAAGCAGATGATCATGTCCCTGCAGTGGGAGCAATGGAAGAGGCAGACAAGATCCTACTTTTCCGGACTTGACGAAGGATTGCTTCCGATTGATCCCAAGAGCGCGACACCTTTGTGCCGACAGTGCTTCGTCATCGGAAACTCGCCGTACTATCAGGCCCTTACTGCCATGGCGCAGCGGAAGGGACTGGCGGTTCCGATATCCTTCAATACGCATTACGATCGTTATCTGCCACAAGCCGTTGGGCACGACATTCTGGTCGAAACGCACGATGGCGTCCCCATCGTCGAATTGAGCGTGTTGGAGAAATACCTACCAGGAGCTTCCCGTGGGCTGCGCGCCGCCGACGGCGCCGCAACTATCGGCGATACGAAGATCGTCTTCGTAGACTTCTCGAAGCTGCTGGCCCCCCTTGGAGATTGATGCTGAGGGGAGCACACGCTCTCTTGAGACAGTCGAGTAGGGCCGGTTCCCACCGGCCGATCAGATGACGATCAAGCGCTACTTCCCTAACCCGGATTGCGCACGGCCAGCTAGCAATACAAGGTTTTGTACAAGCACGATGCCTGCAATCGCAACAAGTTGTGGTGCTAGCGGCACCGTGCACAATACGGGCTAACCGGGCTAGTCCTGTTCGTAGCGGCGAGGATATCGGTAGTAGACTTGCAGGATCAGTGTGGCCAACGAGGTGCTGTACAGGCGACCACCGCGTTTGGCTCCAACATCGCCCTGAGCGGAATACCAGCTT
>CAZURK010000040.1:0-69812 GCA_964623055.1 uncultured Pirellulaceae bacterium | reverse complement strand
GCCAAGCTGCTGCATTTCGTCCATCATCGTCCTCAAGAAGGGCTACCCGATTATCGGACTGCGTTGCCAAGTTCGATGGAAGACGCCCTGTCCGCCGCCGGTGGCGACTACATCCAGCATCTGGGCATTGCGAGCACGAATCTTGCCCCCAACGCCTTCGCTTGGCGCACTTGGGTGGCGGACATTCGACTCGGACGGTTTCTACAGGGATCGTTGCGAAGACGCGACCTTCTGCAGCGGCTGAAGGCAGGCATGCGCGTTGCCGAGGAGGGCAAAACGCTGCTGGTGGATTACGGACCCGTCAAAGGCAACGTCGCCCAGCACTTGGCCGGCCACGCCGTCTACACGCGGGTTGGCTGGCTGCCTTTCCACGCCGAGCAAGTCGCCCGCCGGTTCTACGGACAGCATCTCGATTCCGACCGCCGCGAACGGTAGAATGTATCCTCTTGCCAACCGTACGACTCGCGCTAGGCCGGGTTCTCTTGGACGCTGACACGTTCCAGCGGAGGTGAGTCCCATGATGCTTCGATCAGTGGCAATCGCTGCAGTGATATCGGCCGTGGCCCTCGTCGCGCCCGGCCCGTACTTCCCAGAAGGCCTCGCTCAGTCTGACGATGCGGCCTTGCGTTTGACAGGCAGCGAAACCGAGGACGACTATCCCGCTCTGGCCAAGGCAGCCGATGGGACGGCTTGGTTAGCGTACGTCGAATACAAGCCGGGCCAGCCCATATACGCCGAACAGGTGCGCCAACGCCGGTTCGACTCGCTGATAACGCGAGGCAATGGTGACCGAATTCGACTGAAGCGGTTCGATGGGCGGTCATGGCAGCCGGCCGTCAATGTAACCGACGGCGGGCTTGACGTGTGGCGGCCAACGGTATCGGTGGATGGCGATGGAAGTGTGATCGTCGCCTGGGCGCAAGCGGTGGATGACGATTGGGAGATCTTCTACCGCAAGTACACGCCACCCGCGCAAGGATCAAACGATCCGGCTGCCGGGGCTGGACAGTGGTCTGACATCGTCCGCCTGACCGAAGAGCCAGGTTCCGATTTTCACGTGGTGTCGACGACCGATTCGGACGGGAGGGTCTGGCTGGCGTGGCAGGGCTGGCGCGAGGACAATTTCGACATCCACGTTGGCACGATCGGCAAACACGGCAATGTCGAGTTCCCGGAGTCTATTCCCAATACGAAGGCGAACGAGTGGAGCCCTGCCATCGCTGCCGACTCGAACGGCAACGTGTTCGTTGCTTGGGATACGTACGAGAAAGGCAACTATGATGTACGCCTTCAGGTGATTGGCAAGAATCCGAAGACGTTGGACGTGGGCAGTTCGGCCCGATTCGAGGCCCGTCCAAATCTGGCGTGTGACGCCGCCGATAGGCTATGGATCGCGTTTGAAGAGGGCGACGAACAATGGGGCAAGGACTATTCGATTCCCGTCGAATGGGGACGGAATCGCGGCGAAGTGGATCCCGGCTACGGTCTATACGTTCACCGCACCATCAGAGTGAAGTGTCTCGAAAACGGCAAGTTGCTGCAGCCCGCCGTTCGGATCGAGCGAGTCTTTGGGGAATATTTTGGCGGCAACAAGAGCCTGCCACGGATGGTTGCGGATAACCGTGGTGGACTGTGGCTCTTGTTCCGTCGCCACCCTAAACCAGACAACCGTAGTGGCGGCGAGACGTGGAACAGCTACGCCGTTCGCTATGACGGCAACGGCTGGTCCACTCCCCAACCGCTGCCCAACTCCTCGAACCTGATCGACGTCCGTCCCGCCCTGGTTTCACTGCCGCAGGGCGTGCTGGCCGTCTACAGCAGCGACACCCGCACGCGCACGCAGAACCGGAAACAATGCGACCTGTTTGTCATGGAATTGACAAGCACCAACGAATCGATCCCCCCCAAGCCAGCGCAGTTGGTCGCCGACGATCCTATCGGCAAGGCGAAGACTGCCGTAGTTCATCCGGACGAAGCGGCCGACGTGACCCGCATGCGCAGCCATCGCATAGAGATCGGTGGCGAGACTCTGCGATTGCTGCGAGGCGATTTCCACCGGCACACCGAATACACGGCTCATCGCGACGGCGACGGGTTGCTGGAAGACAGTTGGCGATATGCGTTGGATGCAGGTGGGCTCGACTGGATGGGCAACGGCGACCACGACAACGGCTACGGCCACGAATATCACTGGTGGCAGATCCAAAAATACACCGATTTGATGCACAACCCGCCCGTTTTCGTTGCAGTCCACTCGTACGAGCGCAGCAACCGTTTCCCCGATGGCCACCGCAATGTGATTTTGCCGCGCCGCGGAATCCGGCCGCTTCCACGTGGAAGCCTTAAGGGCACACCCGACGAAGGAACGCCGGACACAAAGCTGCTGTACGACTACCTAAGGCGATTCGGCGGGATGTGTGCGTCGCACACCAGCGGCACGGGGATGGGTACCGACTGGCGCGACAACGATCCGGACGTCGAACCGGTGGTCGAGATCTTCCAGGGTTGCCGGCAGAACTACCAAAGCTACGAGCACCTGGGCGCCCCGCGAGCCGCCCCCAAACCGGCCAAGCCCGGCCCGCACGACGCCGGCTACGTCTGGAATGCATTGGCCAAGGGATATCGGCTTGGGTTCCAAAGCTCCAGCGATCATTTCAGCACGCACATCAGCTACGCGGTTGTGCTGGCCGAGGACGCTTCACGTCAGGCCATCATCGACGCGTTCAAGAAACGGCACTGCTACGGAGCCAACGACAATAGCGTGCTCGTTGTCCGGTGCGGCGAGCATCTGATGGGCGACGTTTTCCAAACGGATGTTCGGCCGATGTTAGACATCCTGGTACACGGCGCGGAAACCATCGCCCGACTCCACGTCATTCGTGACAACAAATACGTGTACTCGACCGAGCCCAACCAGCAGCATTTCGAACTGCGCTACACGGACACCGATGCCGAAGTCGGCCAGCCGCACTACTACTATGTCCGGATCGAGCAATCGGACGGAAACTTGGCCTGGGCGTCGCCGCTGTGGATTACCTACAAGCCGTAGCGGCGAAAAGTAGTGCGCCGTGGTCCACGAAGTCGGACCCGGCGGGCGAGCCGCCCAGCACATGACGGGGAACTATGCCGCGGCCGGTTTGCGGTGTCCTCGTTTAACGGCAAGCCGAAGGCGACTGTGAATCCAGTGCAAAGTCGCAATCCTGCGCACAGTCGCCTTCGGCTTGCCGTTAAACGAGATGGGCGGACATTTCATGCTGGCCGCGGCATATCCTCCGTCACCTGCCGGAACGGGCCCGGCAGGATGTCAGGCTCTCGGCGCTGGCTTCCAACTCCAGGACTGGAGACGACACATCTTGCAGATATTGCGTCCGTCGAAACCTCCCGGATAGATCTCTCGTGTAAACGTCTCTTGCGTGAAAAACGGCTCGTCCGCGATAACGGGCAGGTTTGAACCGGACAGTTCGACCGATTCCGGCGTCTGCCCCGCCCTGGCCGCTGCGTACAGATTCCGCAGACCGTGAACCATCTGCCCGGGGCCAACCGTGATACCACCAATCTCTATCGAAGACGGAATGGACTGGTCGTTGTCGAGCGCTCGGTCAATCGAACGCAGGGCCCCGAGTACCGCTGACGACCGTACCGTGCCATCTTCAAGTCTTTCGGGTATCAAGGAAGTCGGTCCAATCACGTTCCGCATGAAGACCTTCTCGGGTAGCGCACCGTCCTCATGGTACGTCCGCAGAACTCGGACAAGCATCCCGAACGCTTCGGCCGGGGACACCGAAAGCGTATCGCTTACGTAAGCGTCCAGGCGTTTGCTGAGTAGCTCGCATACCTCGTCCAGTTCGCGCAGGCCAAGCCACTGTCCCTGGTTGTCACGAAAACCGTCGCGATAGGCGGAAAACGAGACGAATTCAGCTCGCTCGGCGTAGTACTTGACCGCACGCTTGAATATTTCGAAGCCCTCTCGCAATGTCGCCTCGGGATGGATGTCCATATACCGAGGGAAGTCCTCGTAGTAGAGGCTGCCGTCCTGGTACGTCCTCGGCGGCGTACGCTTGAACGGCCGCACAGCGTAGGTCTTGTACGAATGCTGGATCACTCTCAACAGATCCGTCTTCTGGTTCTTGAGCTTCTCCTTGAATCTGTCGAACTTGCTCCGAAAACGCTGTTCCAGATCCACGTCGGGAGTGGGAACGCCTTCCAAACCGGTCAGGTTCTCGGAATTCGGCACAAAGCTGTTGCAGTACCACACCGCGCCGTGTCCTCGCGTTGGCACCAGGAGATAACCGGTTGTCGGCAGACCAGCCTGCCAACTGGCGTAGACCGCCTGTGGGGCCTTGGCGAATTCCGTCGTGTAGTAAGTCGGTCGCCGCCCGAAGAGTTCCTCGACCACGCTCAGGCCCGGCAACTCGTTCGTGAACCATTCGGATATGCCGTCGCGCCAATTCATCGCCTCCAGGTACCCGGCCATGAATGGCGACGCTCCGTGATGGTTGCAGTGATAGCCGATCTCATGGCTCGCCAATGCCTTGACCACGTCCAGCCTGCCGCGTCGTTTCAGTGCACGGGCGTAATCCCCGGTCAGGTGGAAGTTGCCGACCAGTCCCTCTTCGGTCAAGAATTCGGCGACCGCTTTGATATGGTCGTAATCTCTCGGCAGATGCGCCACTTCGGTTGCGAACGAGAGGATGACTTTCATGCTCTGTTGGATTTCTGCTGCGGGCGAGCTCGTCGCCCCGTCCGCAATCGCAAACGTAGGGTGACAATTGAACAACACCGGTACGCCAGCCGCGGTCGCCAAGAATCGCCTTCGCGTGAACATGCTGTTCTCTCCATTCGTCAGAGCACAGGCTGCATTGGTTCAGGCTCGTGAGAACCGCAACTGTCGCGGTTTGGCAGTGAGGCACGTTTCCAACGTGCCAGGCACGATGGAATCGTGCCCCACTTCTGTCTTCGCGATCCTTAGCGGTTTCCTTACAGACGCCTTCTACTCGCGATTCTATCCCAGTCTCTCGCTCGGTGCCACAGAATGCCGAGAGCATCGCCGACATGCTTCGTGCTGTGACATGGCCATTTGTCCTCAATCAACATCGCCAGTTGTTTCGCGGGGCCTCCGGAACAGCTACGATGGATGACACGATGAGTCCGTGAATTCTGGAGTACACTCGATGATGACCACAGATGCAGGAAAGACGCACAACTTGCCAGTGTCAGGCCGTGAGATCTTCCGACGAAGGTCGTGGCTGTTTCACTTTATCGTGATGGGAATCGTGACTTGTGTGTATGCGAAACCTGATTCATGCCAGGCGCAGGATTCCTGGAAGCAGATCGCGTCGTTCTTCTCGCCACCAGCGGAATGGAAAGACGATCTCGGCAACTATCGCTCGCCGTTGAGCTTCGTCGACGGGAGCACGGTCCGCACGCAGGCCGACTGGCAACGTCGACGAGCGGAGATTCTCAGCGACTGGAATGAGCTATTGGGCCCGTGGCCACCGCTGATCACGGAGCCAAACGTCGAAGTTTTGAAGACAGAACGCCGCGAGAATTTCGAGCAGCTAACGGTGCGCTTCAAGTGGACTCCTCGCGAATTCACAACCGGCTATTTGCTGATCCCAGACGGGGACGGCAAGCGACCGGCTGTCCTGACCGTTTACTACGAACCGGAAACCGCCGTCGGGCTGCAGGGCGAGCATCGCGATTTCGCCTACCAACTGGCCCGGCGCGGCTTCGTCGCCCTCTCGATCGGCACAACCGAGGCGACGGCCGCAAGGGCCTACGCTCTTTACTATCCCGACATCGACAACGCCAAAGTACAACCGCTTTCAATGTTGGGCTGCGCAGCAGCCAATTCATGGCATGTTCTGGCGTGCCGTCCTGAGGTGGATCCCCAACGCATCGGCGTCGTCGGGCACTCGTTCGGTGGCAAATGGGCGATGTTCGCCGGATGTTTGTTCGACCGGTTCGCAGCGGTCGCCGTTTCCGACCCCGGCATCATGTTCGACACCCATCCGAGCGTGAACTACTGGGAACCGTGGTATCTCGGCTGGCATCCGCGTCCTTGGCGCAAGCGAGGAGTGATCACCAAGGAAAACCCGGCGCACGGCCTCTACCCGAAGCTGCTCGAACAGGGTCGCGACTTGCACGAACTGCACGCCCTGCTTGCGCCACGACCGTTTCTCGTATCCGGCGGCGCCGTAGACCCGCCGGCGCGGTGGCAGGCTTTGAACCATCTGGTGGCGATCAACAAATTGCTCGGGCACGAGCACCGTGTCGGGATGACCAACCGCCCAGAGCACTCGCCGAATCCTGAGTCGAACGCGGTGATCTACGCCTTCTTCGATCATTTTCTCCAGAGGCGTCCCGATGCCGATTAGATCACGAACGACAAATGAACGATCACGTAAGCCCCGATTTGTTTCCGGAGTTCGCGCGATGAAATGGCAATTCTTTGCACCTGTGTTCTGCTGTATGTGGTTCGTTTCGCTGCCGGCTGCCAGCGGCGACGAACGGCCATTGGACGGCATTTTTCGTTCCGTCGATCTTGATGTCGGCCAGTCTCGCGTGGTGACGCTGGCCGATGGAACGAAGGCGACGGTCCGACTTCTTGAAGTCAAGGAGAATCGCGATCCGGTCCGCAACGCTCTTCGCAGTGCCGAGGTGACGGTCGAAGTAAACGGTGTTCGTGGCGTCCTACCGTGCGCGACGTATCATTTGCCTACGGAACTGGGCGGCGTGCGGATTGATTGCCCGGTGATCAAGGGCTACTTGCGTTCCTACTCCAACTATTGGTCGATCGAGCACGACGCGCGGTTCCGCATCTGGCCGAAGGAGGGCCCGTTCATCCAACCCGGCACGTTTCAATATCCGGTCGAGCAGCGTTGGGGCGCCGCGAGCACGCTTTTCGACAACGAGATCGGCGACGGCGAACTGTACGGGCCGGAGCGAGTGTACTACCACCAAGGGTTTGATTTCGGCGGTGCCGACCGCATCGTCCCCATCTACGCAGCGACCGACGGCATCGTTGTCTCGGCCCGGGGCAAATCGATAGACGACGTTCCCGAGTGTGTTCGGCCGCGCTACGATGTCGTATATCTTCGCGATCCACGAGGCTGGTACTATCGGTACAGCCATTTCGATTCGATCGACGCTGCCGTTCAAGTCGGCCGTAAGGTCTCCATCGGCCAGCAAATCGGCATCCTAGGAAAAGAAGGCGGTAGCGGCGGTTGGTCGCACCTGCATTTCGAGCTGATTCGCCCTCAGGAAAATGGCACGTACGGCTCGGACAGCATGTACGCCTTTCTTCATCAGGTCTATCAGGCGAAGAACGACGAGCCGGTCATCGCCGTGGCCCGGCCTCAGATACTCGGCTTCGTCGGCAAGCCGCTCCTGCTGGACGGCAGCCGCAGTTGGAGCGCTGCGGGCCGCGATGGCATGAAGTACGAGTGGACCTTCGAAGACGGAACGAAGGCAACCGGCGCGAAGGTCGAACACGTGTTCACGAAGCCGGGGCGATACCGCCCGACGTTGAAAGTGACCGATACCAATGGAAACGTGGATTACGATTTCGGAAAAGTCACCGCGGCCGATCCCGACGTTCCTCCGCTCGGACGCTGTTATCTACACGCGTCCTACTGGCCGACGAAGGACATTCGTGTCGGCGACGAGGTAGCCTTCCTCGTGCGTTCCTTCCGCTTCAAACCGGTACACGGCGACGAAATCTGGGATTTCGGTGACGGCAGCCCGACAGTCGATACGCGATCGGACGGCGCGGTCAATCATCGCAACAAGGAAGGGTATGCCATCACGAAACACCGTTTCGAGAAACCGGGCTACTACATCGTCACCGTTCGTCGAACCAACGACGACGGACAATGGGCGGTGGACAAACTGGACGTTCGCGTCGGCCCGCGCTAGTTGAATGGTTCGCACTATCCTGTGCGACATCAGGTCAGCACCACAAAAGGAATATCCGATGAAACGAACGTTCTGCATCGCGGCAATAATCCTGATCACGAATGTTGGCAACGCATTGGCGCAATTCGATGTGCCCAAGCTGGCCGAAGCATACAAGACGTACGACTTGACTCGTAACGAGGGGAAGGGCTTTTCCGAAAGCGCCGACTCTGGCACGCTGGGTTGGGGTGAAGGTGCTGTGATCCAGAGCTATGCCCAGATGTGGGAGGCGACCGAAGATGCCTATTGGATGAACAAGATCCGCGAGCATTTCCAGCGGATCATGGCCGCTGCGTCCGATCCCGACGGCGACGGATTCCTGAGCTGGAACACCAGCACGTACTCCTGCGCCGTGGCCCGCGCCGAGCGACTGCACAACGTCTCGAACGCCGACATCGCGCCGGCCTATCAGAAGAACAAGAATGGCAAGGCGGCCGCCGAGTGTACAGGGCATACCTACATCATCGAGTTTCACACGGGACCGGATCAACTCCGTATCCTCGACTGGGACACACGCGAGGTTTTTGCAGACAATGTCGCCTACAAAGACGGCGCAGCAATTACGCAGATCGCGCCGTTTCGCTTTGCGATCAGTGGTCAGCCTCACCAGGGCGACCGCTTCATGGTCCGCACGGTCGCGCCGGAGCCGATCGAGTTCACCGTGCATCAGGGAATGTTCGTCTATCCGGCGGCCTTGTTCATCGAAGCCGTGAAGACTCGCCCCGATCTGCAGGAGCGATTCGGAGCCGATGCCGAGACCTTCCTAGCGTTCATCAACAAACACGTGTTTGAAAAGAATGAACAAGACTGGCTGGATATGGGCGAGTTGGGCGGAGGTTACCGCTTCGAGCCCAAACAGACCGATCGTTACCCGAACCGGATCATGCCACACAATCAGTTCGCGGCGCTGGCTCGGGCATGGCTCGTGCTGAAGGATATTGAAGGCGCCCATCCGCTGATGGGACGGCGCGCCGAACAGATGGTCCGTTACTTTCACAACCACCTGGAGTTAGACGAAGAGAACAACGCATACCGCTGGCACTATTGGGACTGGATCGAATACGGCCAGCCGGACCATTCAGGCTACGAAGACACCAGCCACGCCTCTTTGACCATGAGCCTGGCCGTGGTAGCGGCCCGTCGCAGTGTCATTTTCTCCGAGGAGGACATGACGCGGATCGCCAACACCTGGCTGAAACTGATGTGGAACGGGGATGAAGAGAAGCCGATGATGGCGGCTGCCGTCGATGGGCACGAGCTACACAAGTTCTCACCGTTGACGGCCAGATGGTCCGAGCTTTCGCAATGGGACAAGAAAGTGTACGACCTGGCCTTGAAGACGTTCTTGTCTCAAAGCGAAGAGCAACAAACTCGCTCCGCGCCGGTGATGCTTCTGTGCGCAAAACGTGCGGGCATCGAACCAACGCAGGAAGACTGATGTTCGTCTACTTGCTGATTGAATTTTTGTCGAACTGGAGTTGAAGAATCATGAGAGTGACAAAAAACGAATCCTTGTTGTGTTTGGCCACCGTGCTACTGGCCGGCGTGGCGCGAGCAGAGTCGGCGGAAGTGCCCGACAGTGCAGACTGGAAGCCGTTGTTCGATGGTAAAACGCTCGATGGATGGGAGGTGCTGGAAGACAAAGGGAACTTCTTCGTCGAGGACGGCGAAATCGTGGGCGAAACGACTGCCGGCGTAAAGGGCTGCTACCTATGCACGAAAGGGACCTACGACAACTTCGTCCTCGAACTCGAGTTCAAGGTCGATGAGGGCCTTAACTCCGGCGTGCAGATTCGAACGGATATACACAAGGAAGATACGACGACCCTCTACATGAGCGGCCGGCTCGAACTGAAGTCGCGGTCCTTCACGGCCGGCCAAGTATTCGGCTATCAGATCGAGATCGACACTTCTGAAAGGGCGTGGACCGGCGGATTGTACGAAGTAGGCCGTCGGGGCTGGCTGCAGACGCTGGAGTACAATGGACCCGCCAGAAAAGCCTTCAAGCAGGGTGAATGGAACACGATGCGGATCCAGGCAAGCAACGATTCGGTCAAGACTTGGCTGAACGACGTACCAGCGACCGACACGCGAGACGCCTGGTGCCGGTCTGGACGGATCGGCTTCCAACTGCACGGGAGCAAGGAATCGGGAAAGCAAATACGCTTTCGCAGTATTCGCATCCAAAACCTGGATTAATCATTGCAGATCATTGATGCTGACGATCTGACCGGTTTCGATGGATCGCTCGGCCGCCAGACCCAGCACGGTGCAGTTGCGTCCCACGCGGCCGTCGGCAAAAGGCCGGTTGCCCGTTTCGATGCAGTCGAGCAGTTCGGCCAGGGCCCGTGCGTCGCCCTGGTGGCCATAGGCGGTGTACTCGGTGGCCCGTTCGATCGCGACCTTGCGATAGGCTGGCGAGGGTAACCCCTGGGGAAAGACCGTGTCTGTCTTGGCGAACGGTTCGCGCGGATGGACGTGGATCTCGTGGGTGTCCAGTATCACGGTCATGATTCCTCCGTCGCCGATCACGCCCAGCGCCACGTCGTTGCCGTAGCGGCTGAAGATGCAACTGCCCAGGCTCGCGCGGGCGCCGTCGTAGTCGATGATAACCCACGCGTTGTCGTGTACGGCGCTGCCGGGGTTCATCACGTCATTCGAGCCAAAAGCCGCCACTCGCCGTGCCGGCTGGTCGATCATCCAGTTTAACAAATCGAAGTGATGGCAGTTCTTGGTGACTAGCAATCCGCCGTTGTTCGGTTTGTGAGTGTGCCACCCGCGATACAGGTTCGGGTACTCGGCAAACTCGTGGCACCAAGCCGTGCGTACTCGCCCTATCTGACCGTCGCGCACGATCTCCGCTGCCTTGCGGAACAGGCTCGAATACCGATACACCAACGAGACCTGCAACACACGCCCCGCAGCCTCGGCCGCGTTGACAATGGCATCGCAGTCGGCCGCGGACAGCGCGAGCGGCTTTTCGACGTGGACGTGCTTGCCCGCCTCGATACAGGCCACGGCGTGTTCACAATGCAGGAAATCCGGCGTGCAAATCACGGCTACGTCGAACTGGCCGTTGGCCAGCATGTCGTCCAGTTCGTGGAACCGCGCCGGCGTGTTCGGCAGTAGCGCATCGGCCCGATCCAGGTTTTCATCGCTGCGCGAGCACAGCGCCGTCACGGCCACGTCCCGCTCCGAATGCAGGATCGTCGGAATATGTCCCATCAAGCTCCGCCGCCCAATCCCTACGATTCCAAAACGCACTGTTGCCATCGCATTGCACCTTTGTGTCAGAGCTCAGTCCGAGACACCTTTCTCCTCAGTCGATTGGTGCAAAGCACCAAACCTGGCCGTCCTGCAAAGCCACAACAACTCGGCTTGCGCTATCCAGGGCCAGCGTCCAGGAACCGGGCATCGAGGGTAACGAACGACTCCACAATACTTGCCCGTCCTCGATCGCCAATGCCGCCAAGCCATGGCGTGGCTGATCCGAAGAATCGGGCGACGGCAGTCGCCCGGCAACCAGGACAGCATTTTCGCCCAAAGCCATCGCGGCCACTTGTTCGAATTCGTCCGAAGCCCAAAGGCTCCGAGGCTTTTCATCCTGAGTGGTAGAATCTATCCGTACGACGTTTCCGCCCGTGCTGCGAATGATAACGTCTGCGGACCCCACTTGGCGAAAGTCCGAAGCGAAGTAGCTGGCCGGATGATACTCTTTGGGAGCGTACAGCGCCTGATCGAACGCGACAACCTTTCCGTCAACTACAAACAACTCACGACCGCGAGGTGCCTTTGTGTCCCACTGATCCCCCGGAGCGTTGAGACAACAGCCGTCCTCGAGTTGGTAGACGGCGGGAGAAACCACATTGCCACCGGCCAGGTACAGCCGATCCTGGTGCACCAAGAGGTGTCCTTGCACGCTGACACCCAGCGACTTGCCCGCCCCGCCCAACTGTCCCGACGTGTTGTTCTGCCAGCGGATTTCGCCGGTGGCGGCATCCAATGCATAGACGTGTGTTCCGTCATAATTGGCTATGCCAGCGGCTGCGTACACGACGCCGCGATGAACAAGCACGCCGCTCGCAACCGGCCAAGTTGACGTGAGCCGCCCGTAGCAGTTGATCTTCCGCTCGGTCGGCGCACACCGGAATCGCCAAAGGAGTCGTCCGGAAGCGGCCTCGTAGGCATACACCCAGCCGTCACCGCTGCCGACGAAGAGCCGTCCAACGTCGATAGCCGGCGGGTAGATGATCGGACCGCCGGTGCAAGCCGTCCAGCGCACTTCGCCATCCGATAAGCCGAGGGCACGAACCACGCCGTCCGCCCCGCTCAGGAAAACCAGACCGCCGGCTGTGACGGGTGCTGCGGGATCCGTCGGCGCCGGTGGCTCGTGCTTCCAAGCCAAACGCACGCCTTTAGGGATCCTTACGTTGGCGGCACCGCTTCGTTGGTTGTCCGCCCGATATGTGGGCCAGTCCCCTGGATTGACGGCTAAAGGCTCGATCGCTTGTCCCGCTTCGATGTGCGACTCTAGCCGTTCCGCCTCTGTTGCTGTCGAGTCTAAGTGGAAGTCACCTGCCGGAGCTAGCGCTATGTTCCCCGTCAAGGACAGATTGCACGTGCACATCCATGGTCCCCAGTGCAACATTCCGTTGGCAATCACAACGCCGTCCTGGCAGGGCGGACGCATCAGGGAAATGCGCTGCGGATGGAAGTCGGCAATCGTGGTCCGCATCGTGCCAGCGTGGCGCAACCCGCGGCAGAAGATGCTGTCGAACGAGCCGGTGGCCCGAGTACAGTGCCCTCGCACCCGAGGCAATTCGGTCAACACGCGCCCGCTGATCGATTCGAACCTGATGCTTGTGCCACTGCCGTGTGTGCTTCCAATCGCATACAACGCGTCGTCGCGCAACACGAGGTGGTAGTTCCCGGTGGGGTATTGCCAAAGAAGCCGACCGTCCACCGCGGAGAGCGCCACCAATCGGTTTCGCTGAGGGCCCGCGAAGTAAACTGCTCGGTCGCTGCACTTGATGTAGGAACTGCTCGAAAAGCCGTACCGCGGGTGCTGCGCTTTGTAGTGCGGCCCGATCGCTTCCAGGATATCGGGATCTGCGGTCTGCCACGCCGGCTTGCCAAGCTCGGCGTCAAGGCAGCCAACGAGCTTCTCGTGCGCGTAGTAGTAGATGCGCCCGTTCTTCATGCATACCGCCCGACCGTCGATGGCATCCGGCTCGCTGTGTGTCCACAGCACCTGTTGCGTCTGCGGGTTGACGGCCAAGAACGTGCGCCCGAAACCCCAGGGAAACGCCTCGGCATCGTAGCCTCGGCTCAACGGACGCCAAGGCCAGCCGCCTCGCTTCCAATCTTCACGCACTTCCGGATCACGTGGTTCCTGTTTGCCGACCAGGGCATACAGGACTCCGTCTTCCAGGGCCATCCACTTCCATGCGGGACCGGCGGCCTCCTGCGGCGCAACAATCTCGCCCTTCAGCTTGCCCGTCGCCGTGTCGATCAGCCTACAGGAGTCATTGTCACCCAGATACAGAACATCGGGCGTGGCGATCATGGTATTGCGGTGGATCATGAAGCCCGGCTGCAACGGCCGTTTCCACAACAGCGTCCCGTTGTAGCCGTTGAAAGCCGCCAACGTATTCAGCCAGGGCCACTCGCGACTGTGGAAAGCGATATGCCCAAATGCCTTGAAAATCCGGCCGGCCGAGGCGACGGTGACTTCGGGCTGCGGGACATGCTTTGGCTGAGCCAAGAACTGAGTGAGGTAGGGCGCCCGAGCCAATTGATCCGTGGATTGCGGGTTGTTGTCGGGACCGTGATAGGGATGACTCCAGTCGTCGGCTCCATCCGGATAAGGCTTTCGCAGTACCTCGTCACCGAGCAACACTTTTCCCAGTGGGTTCACGACCCGCAGCAACTCGGCGCGGCACGATTCAGCCGCCGGCACCGCCTCGGGCATGACGACCACAGCGTCCGCCAGATTATCGGCCAGATGAACTTGGGACCAACTGCCTTGTTCCACATAGATTCTCGTGCCCAACAGACCTGCCACGTCGGCGCGTGCTCGAGCGGCAACCGTCGCTTCGGCCGAAGGGAGTTGGAGGTAGATCAGGAATTCGCTGTGTCGAGCCAGTGCGATGGCCAAATCAACTGGATCCGGATCCAGCAACACGCAAATGCCTCGTTCGCAACCGAGACGCGTACGAATCTGCCGAGCCTGATCGGCTGCCGTCGACTCGGCGGCCTGCGAGAGCCCAACTTCCACGATCGCCGCGGCGACGAAGCACAGTGCTATGGCCACTGTCAGGCGATTGAACCGTTCGGGCAATACCATCGCGTTGTTCCTCGTCTTAGAGTCTTCGCGCGCGCCTTGTGGGGCACGTTTCCAACGTGCCAGGCACGATGGAATCGTGCCCCACGTTAGGTTGCAGCTTCGCGGTACTAGTTTCGTGGTCTAAGCGTCCTCCCTGATCTGAAACTCAATCTCTTTCAGGAAGCGGGCGTTCTCCGGACTCTCGCAGAATTGAGTGCGGTACTTCGTGTGAGTCGGTTCGGGCGATTGCGGGCTCAGATACTTCCCGCGCAGGTATTCCATTGCGACAGGGCCTCCCTGCCAGCTATGGTCGCGTCTCGCAAGACGCTGCTTGGTTTCCGGTCCTTCACAAAGGAGCTTCGGTATGTTCGGCTCAAAGCGTGCCAAGGCTGGCGCCAAGAAACGATGCTGGCCCGCGGATCTGCCGTCGGTTCTCCTGAAAACCGGGTTATCGAACGAACCGTTCCAGCAGACCTGCATCTGGGTATTGATGAATCGCCGCATGTCTGTCGCGTCGAAAACGACGCCGTGATCGTACAACGCGGTCGCCATGGCAAGCGTCAACGCGTGGTATCCGCCTCTGTGCTCGGCGCCGATCCAGTGTTTCCAACGATTTGGGTCATCTATCTTCCGATCCCAGTCGCCAGCCGGATCCCAGTAGTGCCACAAGTAGCGATCGCCATCGAGCTTTAGCGTGTGCTTGAAACGTACACCGAGCTTGACGGCCTTATGGAAGTACTCGTCTTTGCCGGTGACTCGATACAAAGCCAAGAGCGCCCGGCAGGCCTTCGATTGCTTGTTGTGCGGGTGTGTGAGGTTCTTGCGATGGTCGCCCACGTGGGGCCCCATGCGATAGATGGCACCTCGCGTTCCCATATCGACATAGCGTTCGCGCACGTCCCACTTCGCAACCAAATGGTTCTCGGCAATGTCGAGGTAATCGGCAAGCTTATCCTCGTATCGAGATTTCAAGTCAACATCGTTTTCGATGACTTCAGCAAACTCGCACATTAGGCGAGTCACGGCGAACGCCGTGATAACCACATCGCCTTCAGCGGTGGGATTCGATTTGTCACGAAAGAACTCCAGAGGCAGGCCGCGAAAACCGAGAAAGCCATCGGGCCCTTTGCGCAAACGCGTCAGCAGAGCATCCATTGCCGTTACGAAGTCCTGAACGTATTTGCGGTCTCCTGTGAGTTGGTAGGCTACGAGCGGCATCTCGACATACTTGGACCAGACCCAACAAATGCTCTCGCCCTCGGATATTCTCTGCACCGATTCGCGTGTCACCCTGGCGACCGCTCCTTTGCAGTGTTTCAAGTAGCTCTGGAGTATCTGCTTGTCCGCGTCGGTTTCCATCCGGACCGGTTCAATTGCTCCGGCAGTCTTTCCGAACAGGAGAACGGTAGAGAAGACCAACGAGAGGATCACGGTGGGCCTGCGGCCAATGTCTGGAATCATGGAACACATCTTCATGATCTAATACCTCCCGAAGCATCCTTGGCAACCCAGAGTATACCAGCGCCCCCATGTCACAGGTTGCAGTGCGCATGAAATAACGCCATCAGATAGTGGAGAGTAGAATGCGAACGTGGTATCCTGCATGATGTGATTAGCCTCGGAGTATTCACGGGCTCGAAACAAACAGGAAACCTTCATCACTGTCAGGACGAGGACTATGAGGCGGAAACGATCGACCGGGTTGATTTGTTCGATTCTCTTTTTCTTCGTGTTTGGAACGGCCTTGTCGGGAATCGCGGCTGAGGCCGAGATTCGGACGCAATCGTGGGGTAGCAGCGTTGATGGGTTCGCGGAATTCAATGCGGAGTTGATGGCTCGGGACGATGCCAATTTGTTGAAGTTCCCGGGGGCCAGTCTCGTTCTTGCCGACGGTGTACCCGCCGGGCAGTCGTCCATGCTGACCGATGGGACGGGCGGTGTTTGGGTCGGCACGGGACGGATTCACACGGCCAACGCAAGCCCCGCGCGAGTGGTCTTCGACCTCGGGCGGCCGCGTTTGATTCGTGAGATTCGCGTACTCACGTCCAATAGCGATACTCGTACGAATCAGGATTACGAAATCCGTCTGGCCAAGAAAGTGGCCAAATCGAAGACGCTGCCGCAATTCCCCGCGCAGGCAACCTTGATTTCAGGCGACAAGGTTATCGGCCCGAACCGTGGCCCCTGCATCAGCTCGATCACCGCAACGAGCGGCAATCTGTCCGGGGAACGATTCGACCTGATCGAATTCCGTATCTATCCAACCCACGGCGCTGCGGCCGGTGTGCCCGCCCGAACCGACAGCGACAAGAGAGGCTGGACGTCGTTGGTGGAACTGCAGGTATTGGCCGACCCCGATGATCCCGAGTTGTTCGATTCACCCGAACAACGAAAAGCATGGCTGGCGGAGATGGAACGCAAACGTAAACTCGCTAAGCTGGCTGGCCTTTCGCGTCTGGCGGCCGATTCCATCCAGAACCTTGCCCCACTCCGGCGCGCTATCGACGATCTCGCGACGACCTACCCGAACCAGTTCTCCGGAGAGCGATATATCGCTCGATGGCAAGAGTTCGTCGACCGCTTTGGCCAGATTCGGGTCGAGGATCTTGACCAGCCGGAACAGGCCGAACAGCTTCAGGCAATGTCCGAACAGTTCGAGGCATTCCGTCGCGAGGTACTCCTTTCGAATCCGTTGCTGGACTTCGACCAGCTCCTGTTCGTCAAGCGACAAGGGCCGCGCAACGGGTTGCCGGCCAACTGGCAGAGCAACTCGCAGATTCACAACAAGACGTTTGACGATTCGATCGAGATCTTATCGCTTGACGATCTGGACGGTGATACAACCACCTTCTTCAAGCCGCCGGGCGGTCTGATGGTCAGCGATGTAGACCTGCACTTCGGTGCCGATCGGATGCTCTTTTCGATGATGGATGACAACTCGCATTGGCAAGTCTGGGAGATCAATATCGATGGAACCGGACCTCGGCAGATCACACCCAGCGACCCGTCCGATGTGGATAACTACGACTCGTGCTACCTGCCGGACGGCCGAATTATCTTTACCTCGACCGCCTGCATGATCGGCGTGCCTTGCGTGTACGGCAATTCGCACGTGACGAATGCCTACATCTGCGACGGCGACGGCAGCAACATCCGCCAGCTCACGTTCGACCAAGAGCACAACTGGTCGCCGTGCGTCATGAACAACGGCCGCGTTCTGTACCAGCGTTGGGAATACGCCGATCTGCCTCACTCGAACAGCCGCATGTTGTTCTCGATGAATCCGGACGGGACCAGCCAATTCGCTTATTACGGAAGTAATTCCTTCTGGCCAAACGGAATCTTCTACGCGCGGCCCATTCCGGATAGTCCAACGAAGGTGGTGGGAATCATCTCGGGACATCACGGCGTCGCGCGGCAAGGCGAGATGATCGTCTTTGATGTGAGCGTCGGGCGTGAGGAAGCAGACGGTGCGATCCATCGAATCGGCGACTGGGGCAAGAAAGTGGAACCGGTCATCGCCGACAACCTGGTCGGTGCGAGTTGGCCCAAGTTCCTTCACCCTTATCCGCTGAGCGACAAGTACTACCTGGCCGCAGTCCAGCCGACCTCCGGGTCGCGGATCGGCCTTTATCTGGTCGACGTCTTCAACAACATGCTCCTGCTTCGCGAAAGCAAAACGCATCAACTCATGGAACCGGTGCCGTTACGCAAAACCAAGACACCGCCCGTCATCCAAGATCGGATCGTACCCGGTGCGAAAGATGCGACGGTCTACTTGACCGACATCTATAACGGCCCCGGTCTGGCCGGCATTCCTCGCGGCACGGTCAAGCAACTTCGTGTCTACACTTACGGCTACTCGTACCAGAACATGGGCGGCCTGTTGGGGATCATCGGGATCGACGGGCCGTGGGACATGCGACGCGTGCTGGGCACCGTGCCGGTCCATGAAGACGGCTCGGCCAAGTTCCTCGTGTCCGCCAATATGCCGATTGCCGTCCAACCCTTAGACGAAAAGGGTCGGTCGCTCCAGCTTATGCGAAGTTGGATGACGGCCATGCCGGGCGAGGTGCTTCAATGTAACGGCTGTCACGAATCGCAAAACGATACGGCGCTGACGAAGACGACGCTGGCCGTAGGCCTTAAGCCCGCGCGAATCAAGCCCTGGCGCGGTCCAACGCGCGGCTTCGACTACTCGCGGGAAGTTCAGCCGGTCATCGACCGCTATTGCGTCGGTTGCCACAACGGCGAACCGTTGGATGACGACACGGTCACGGTGAATCTGCGCGGCGATCAGATGATCGACGATTTCAAGATGGTCACTGCCGGCAACGGTGGAAATCGCGGTGGGCGTTTTTCTGTCGGATACGCCGAGTTGCACCGTTATGTTCGACGCTCTGGGATCGAAAGCGACATCCATTTGCTCACACCAATGGAATTTCACGCGGGCACAACCGAATTGGTCCAGATGCTCGAAAAGGGGCACCAAGGTGTGAAGCTGGACGACGAATCCTGGGATCGGCTGAACACCTGGATCGACATGAACTGCCCGTACCACGGCACATGGGGCGAGAACTTGAACGACTACGCCGTCCAGCAAAATGTCCGGCGAATGGACCTGTTGAAGCGGTACGCGGGGATCGAGGACAATCCGGAATACGTGTTTGTGACGTCGGCCAAGCCGATTGAGTTCACTAAACCCGAGCCGGTTTCCAAACCGAAACCTCAAGACTTCGGCGATATGGATTGGCCCCTTTCGCCGGCCCAAGCCGCCGCAAAACAAACACAGCTCGGCGACATCCGCAGAACCGTCGATTTGGGAGGCGAGCAGACTATCGAATTGGCACTGATTCCTGCCGGTGAGTTCGTGATGGGTTCGCTCGAGGGTCCATCGGACGAATGGCCTCAATCCAAGATCCGTATCGACCAACCGTTCTGGATCGGCGTGCACGAGATCTCCAATGCCCAATACGCTCAGTTCGATCCCGAACACGACAGCCACGTAGAACCGAAACAGGCGTATCAGTTCGGCGTCCACGGTTATCCGATGGACCGACCCGAACAGCCGGTCGTTCGCGTATCGTGGGATCGAGCCATGGCGTTTTGCCGTTGGCTGTCCGCGAAGACCGGCAGCACGGTGACGCTTCCGACCGAGGCGCAGTGGGAATACGCGGCCCGAGCCGGCGGCGCCACACCGTTCTGGTTTGGCGGATTGGACGACGATTTCGGTCCCTATGCCAACATGGCCGATGTCAATATCCGCAAGTTTGCCAGCAATCCCTACACGGTCGATCAGGCATATCCGAACGCGACAAAGTACGACGACTACATGCCGCGTGAATCACGTTTCGACGACGGCGTCCTGTTGACCTGCGAAGGCGGCAAATACAAGCCAAACCCATGGGGACTGTGCGACATGCACGGCAACGCAGCCGAGTGGACCCGCTCGCTGTACCGATCTTATCCGTATGACTCGAACGATGGCCGCGAAGATATCAGCTCGACCGAACGTCGAGTCGTCCGTGGCGGCAGTTGGCGAGATCGTCCAAAGCGATCCACTGCGAGCTATCGTCTCGGGTACGAAAAGTACCAGCGTCTATTCAACGTCGGTTTCCGGATTGTCACTACGATTGACATAAAGTGAGATAGTCGTTAGCACCCCATGTGGTGAGAATCACGGCGACGTTGGACTGGTCCGCAGCGGTACGCTGGCGGAATGATAGAATGAGACAGATGTCAAGGCTTTGGGGACATGAAGGAGGGATGAGATGCCGACCGCCAGCGTCGATTACGTGAAGGCCCACTTGCCGGAAATCATTGCAGGTCTGAATCCGGGCGAGCAAGTGGTTATCGAGCAGAATGGAGAGCCGATCGCCACACTGACTCGCCGCGGTCTTCAGCAATGGCCCTGCAAGGCCGGCAGCGCAAAGAATACACAACATTCGATGGCCCCCGATTTTGATGCTCCGCTTGAGGATTTCCGGGAGTACATGGAGTAATGGACCTTTTGCTCGACTCGCACGCGATGTTGTGGTTCTTTTGGGACGATCCAAAGTTGAGCACTGCCGCCAAGACGTTGATCGAGGATCCTGATAACCGCAAGCTGGTTAGCATTGCGACTTGTTGGGAGATCGCCATCAAGGCCGGACTTGGCAAACTGACCCTCGGTGAGCCGAGCCAGTCCTTCCTGGATCGGGAGATCCCTCGGAACAACTTCGAATTGCTGTCGATCAGCCTTGACCATGCCACGTCGGTCGAAGACCTGGCGCAACACCACAAAGACCCTTTCGATCGACTGATCATCGCCCAGGCGATAGCCGAAGGCATTCCTATCGTCAGCAGTGATCCGGCATTCGATGCGTACCCGGTCAGGAGGCTCTGGTAGCTGGACGTCTACGGTTACCGGAAGAACTAACCTTCAGCGAACCTACAGCCGGTCCCGATTCCGTTTGCGGAAGTCGTTGACCTTTTCTTCGATTTCGCTGCTCAGATCCTGCTTCATCAGATGCTCGCATGCTCGTCTGGCGATGAAGAAATCGTCGCCGTCCAGGAGTCGAGATATGTCGGACTCCGTCTTTTCGGAAAAGAACTTCCTTTGCTCCAGCAATCTGAGAATCAGATGGATCTGAAAGTACGGGAGCCGGTCCAGGTGTGCAGTAAGTCCCTCCAGCGTCGTTCGAGACAGATCGCGTTCGTCTGCGAAATAGTCCAAGACGATGGGGCTGTACATGCTCTTCATACGACAGCATGACTCGATCAAGCGGGCATGCAGCTTCTCTTTATCTTTCATCGCACTGCTCAAGAAGCGGAGCGAAAGTACGACGTGCTCCCTGTCGCCGTTTTCCAAGATACGAAAGACGTCGTCTACGAATTGCACGTCAGACGAACGGTGCTCCATGACGTATTTCAACCCGAAGTCTACGCATCTGCGGTCATCAGAACCTAGAAGATGCTGCAAATAGCGACGAGTACAGCTCTTCTCGGTCAGGCTGCGCAGCGTCTGGACGATCTCTCCGTTGGCCCATCGCCACATCACCCAGGTGGTGAAAGCGGCGTCTTTGACCACCGACTGTTGAACGGTCAGCGGAGTCGCGCCAGACCACGCGTCGATGCCTTCGTCGTTTTCGACCGGTTTCGCCAGAAAGGCGAGTGAGTGCGTGGCGAGAATGGAATTCCGATCTCCGAGAATCCGGTCGAGCTTGGCGTAATCATCCGCATCAAAAGGAACGTGTTCCTTCTTAGTAAGCGGTTTGCCTGGAGGATGTTCAAGTCGCTCGTAGTAACCGACTGCATTCCAATGTATGGTGGCTTCCACCGTCTTGCATTTCTTGTCCATGCAGACTTCGGTCGTGATGTGCAGGGCATAACCAACAGGGAATCCGTTCCGGTCCTTCGATTGAACGACGGGATAGACGCGAGGCGGTGCCGATGGAGACATCGGGTCGGCGAGTGCGACCTTGTGGACGACCTTGTCCAGTTCAGCGTCCAATTCCGAGGCCGCGTCGGGCGGGTCAGCCGCCGTTGTACGATCACAACACCACACGCTAACCAAGCACGAAACAATCACCGGGCCGGAACAAGATCGCACAAATCGCCTGATCGCAATCCGTACGAGATGGGCGGGACTCATGAAGCGGCTTCCTTTGGCCAAGCCAATCGGCCGTCAAAGTCAGTTGTTTCACTCGATGATTCTGTGAATGGTATCCCGAGCGGTCGATATCCACCAGTACACGATTCAACGCTCCAATTTGATCGCACTGAACGCAGATCGAGTGCGGATCACTTCGTAGCCGTAGTGGCGGATCGCCTGAATGCGGCGAGTCAGGTCCTTGGTCACGCGTTTGTCGCCCACGGTCATTTCCACGCGGCCGGCCTCTGTGTCGACCGTCACCGTTACGTCGTACTCGCGATGTGAGACCATCGGGAAATCTACCCTCGCCACATCCTTCGGCGGATAAGTACCTTCGAACACAGCGGCGTACTTGCCTCCGACGAAGAATCCGCATTTCACCTGTGACGTGTCCGTTGGCTCGTCGCCGAATACGAAGAAGCCATTGGCCGGATGATGGTGGAGGGGCCTGATTTTCAGACGGAAAGTCACGCGGCCAGACAATGGTTCGTCGGGCTTGATCAACGCCAAACCGCTCTCGATCGCAGCCACATCATAGCCGAGTTCGCTTTTGGAAATCGCCACGTCGATCAGTTTGTTGAATCCGGGGAACGAACGAGTTGGCTCGACCTCCAAAGGCCGTGTTGTCACGAAAGAGCCCGGCTCCGGCATCTTCGCGTCGACCGACTCGCGCCACATCCGGAGCTTTCCGTGCAACTCAATTGCCCTATCGGGCATCGCTTCCGACAGGTCATTCTGTTCGCCGACGTCGTCGGCCAGATTGTACAACTCGATATGATTGTCGCCGAAAAACTCGACCAGCTTCAAATCTCCATCGCGAATGGCTCCCGAAGGCGTGCCGCCCTGAGGGCTGTTGTGAGGATAGTGCCAGTATAGCGTAGTGCGCGGCAGTTCAGCGCCAGGCTCGCGAAGTAGCGGGGCGATACTTACGCCGTCTGCGTGCTGTTTCGGCTTTGGTGGCGCGCCAGCCAGTTCCAGGATCGTTGGATAGAAGTCGGTCGAGATCACTGGCGTCCGGCACACCGTGCCCGGTTTGATCACTGGTGGGTACCGCACGATCATCGGTTCGCGGTGTCCACCCTCGTAGCAGTACCCCTTGCCCAGACGCAACGGCTTATTCGTGGTCACATCGTTCTTGTTCCCGCGGCTGTGAGAAAACCCGCCGTTGTCGGAAAAGAAGATCAACATAGTACGTTCGGCCAGCTTCAGTTCGCCGAGCCTCTGCATGATGCGCCCCACGTTCTCGTCCAGGCAATGCACCATAGCGGCGTAAGCGGGGTTGTACTTCTCGTCCGGCTTGAGCTTCTGTCGGTAGTGTTCCACCAAGTCCTTGCGCCCTTGGATTGCCGTGTGCACCGTGTGATAGGCCATGTAGATGAAGAACGGTTGCTCCTGCCAACGGGTGATGACATCGAGACACTCGTCAGTGAGCCGATCGGTAAGGTAGACGCCGTCCTTCATCTCCGTCAGATTCATCTTGTTCGGCAGGAAGTAACCACCGGCGGGCGAACCGGCGAGTGTCCCAGCCACATTGACATCAAACCCTTGGTGCTCTGGATAGTATGGCTCCGCGCCGAGATGCCACTTGCCGACGTGCGCCGTAGCGTATCCTTGTTCCTTCAACGCTTCGGCAATTGTGGCTTCCTCCGGAGCCATATGGTCGACCGCCGGCGCGCCGCCGCGGCCGCCCAACCAGATCGTCAAGTCGTTACGCGCCGGGTACTTGCCGGTCATGATGCTGGAACGCGTCGGCGAACAGACGCAACTCGCCGCGTATGCGGCTGTGAAACGCATGCCCTGCGCAGCCAAGCGATCGAGATTGGATGTCTCGTGAAACTGGTGTCCATAGCAAGCCAGATCCGCCCAGCCGAGATCATCCGCCAGAATGAGAATCACATTCGGCGGACGCGTATCAGGCGTGACGCTCGAGGCAGCGCGGACACTCGTGACGCATGCAAAACAAGTCAGAATCGACACGCAAGAGACGCCTGCTGTGCGCAAGTTGGTCTTCATTCGACCGTCCTTTCGAAATCACGTCGACTGATATCCGTGAATGCACCCAAAAACCATGTTAGACTACTTTGGCCCCACGCTTCCACATACGAGAAGGAATCCCCAATGAAACGAAAATCCCGCGATCGAAGTCTTGCCGTGGATTCTTACCAGAGAGCTAACGACGTGATTGTACCACTAGCCGCACTTCTCGCTACGGTCTGTGTCGTGGTCGCAGGTGCGGTATCGGCTGCCGACAATCCGACAGACGCGAAGCGGCGTATGGTTGTTATGACGGACATTGGTGGCGATCCGGACGATCGGCAGTCGATGGTACGTTTCTTGCTGTACAGTTGCGACTTCGAAGTCGAAGGGTTATGTACCGGATTCGGCCATGGCCACTACGAAACAACGCGACCGGAACTGATCCGCGAAGCGGTCGATGCATACGGCAAGGTACTGCCGAACCTCCGCAAACATCGGCCTGATTATCCATCGCAGGAAAAGCTGCTAGGTTTGATCAAGGACGGCCACAACGGCGATCCGCACAAGGTGGGCCCGGGCATGGATTCCGAGGCGTCGGAGTGGATCATCAAAGTGCTGGATCGTGACGATCCGCGTCCCGTGTGGTTTTCCATCTGGGGCGGGCCGCGCGAATTGGCCCAGGCGATTTGGAATGTGCAGACTACGCGATCCGCCAAAGAGCTGGCCAACCTGAAGCGCAAAATCCGCGTCCACTCGATCGCCGACCAGGACCGTACGGCCGGATGGGTCAAAGAGAATCACCCGGACGTGTTCTGGATCTACTCGAATCGGCTGTTCCGCGGCATCTGGAAGGAAGGCGACCAGTCGATCGTCTCGCCCGAGTGGCTCGCAAGACATGTGCTTGCCGATCACGGGCCACTGGGCCCCGCCTATCCGCCCAAGGCAGCGGGAAAGGACGGCGTAAAGGAAGGTGATACGCCGTCGTTCTTCTATGTGCTTCTGGACGGATTGAGCGATCCGGAACATCCGGAATGGGGCAACTGGGGCGGCCGGTTTCGGCGCAGCGGTCGCGGAAACGAATACGTGCCGACCGAAGATTTGATGGACGGCAGACCGGATATGCTGTACACGATCCACCGTTGGCGACGGGCCTATCAGAACGCTTTCGAGGCACGCATGGATTGGTGTGTCAAACCGTACGATCAAGCAAATCACAAGCCGGTCGCTGTGGCAAACGACGACAAGACGCGGCGCGTGCTGGAAATCAACGTCGATCCCGGTGACAAGTTGAAGTTGAGCGCCGCAGGTTCATCCGATCCAGATAAAGACCGGCTCACATACCGGTGGTGGGTGTATCGCGAAGCAGGCGGTTACTGGGCCGACGCGCCCATCCAAGACGCCGACTTGGACAACGCCGTGTTGACCGTGCCTGCCAACGCATCAGGTCGGACCATTCACGTGATCCTCGAAATCACCGACAAGGGCAAGCCGCCGCTGACGGCCTACCGGCGTGTGGTCCTGCAAGTCAGCGGCAAACCGGTCCAACCGCCGCCGGGCGTTCTCGGCGTGGAAGAAGACCTGACGACGCCGATCACGAAGCTCGAAGGGCCACCTTCCAAGACCGGACCATGGACCTTCTATCGTGGAATCAACATCAACGGGCCTGCGATCGAGGTCGACGGCAACCGGTGGGATGGCGACGACGCACGCGATTTCGAATGCAAAGACCGACCGCTGAACAGCCCGCACATCACGTTACGTCCGCCCACGGATCCGGCTCGAGCGAAAATGATTCACTCGTTCCGCTGGGACCGCAACGCCAGCTTGTCGATCACCAATGTGCCCAAGGGGACCTGCGCCGTCTATGCTTACGTGTGGGAAGAGACCGATCCTGAAACGCTTACGATTCGCCTGAACGATCGCATCGTCCAGCGGAACTACAACAGCGGCTTGGCAGGCCAATGGCGCCGCATCGGGCCGTGGATCGTCGATGTGACCGGCGCACGAATCGCGATTGCCGCCAGCGGTGGAGCCGCGAACTTCAGCGGAATTGAGATCTGGCGACGCGCCGCCGGAAGCCAGGAGTGATCGACCTGGTTTGCCAGCCGTGATTCCAACGCCGCAATCTTGAACTCCCAGATGCGTGATCAGTAGATATCACACTACGCTGCCGATGGCGGCGGGCCTTTCCTTGAATTACAATAGTGTCGTGTGAGATTGCCTCGTACCAGGATACAGAAAGGAAATCAGCATGTTTCTTCGTCTTGCTTTCGTAGCATCGTTCTTGTGTGGCTTGTCCTGTCTGTCCGCAGCAGACGCAGGCGAACCGGCGGCAGAGAAAGCAAACGCGGCGTGTAGCGCCGAGGCCCTGAAGATATCGGTGCAAGAGTTCGACAAGGTGGAGGTGCAAGAGTACCCGTGGGGCTGGATACGCTGGTTGATGAATTCGAAGCTCGATCCCAAATCGGAGATGACGTTCGGCATCGTGTACGTCAAGCCCAATCAGAGCAATCCAATCCACATACATCCCAACTGCGAGGAGTGCCTGCACGTGCTGGCCGGTTCGTGCGAGCATCTTCTGGGCGACAAATGGATCAAGCTGAAGAAGGGCGATACGCTTCGGATTCCTCTGGGTGTCCGTCACGCAGCACGAACCGGCGACGAGTCGTGCCGTGCGGTGATCGTCTACAACACGGGTGACCGGCAGTTCGAACCGGTCGGCGAGGGCAAAGAGTAGACGAACGATTCCCGCCTGCACAAGGAGCCGACGATGAGAGTTGCCGTCCAGACTACGGTGTTTGCCGGGCTCATGGTTGCGATATCGCTACATGGCGGGGCCGGTTTGGCACAGGCTGCGCAGTTCCGATCCGGCGGAACGGTGATCATCGAAGCAGACGAAATCGTTGGGGAAGACCTCTATGTCTTCGGCGGCGAGGTGATCGTGCACGGCACGGTCCAGGGCGATCTAGTGGTGTTCGCGGGACAGATCACCGTGAACGGCATGGTGACCGGCGACTTGAGCGCATCGGGACGGACGGTGGTGCTGAATGGAGCGGTGGGCGACGACATCCGCATGGTAGGCGAAGTGCTGAAGCTCGGCTCCACTTCGGAAGTCGGGGACGACATCATCGCGGCTGGCTTCAGCTTCGAGTCAGAGGATGAAAGTACGGTCGACGGTGACATCTGCTACGCCGGCTATCAGGCAAGATTCGCCGGAACTGTCGGTAAAGACATCACCGGCACGATGTCAAACTGCGAGTTAATCGGTGCCGTCGGAGGCGACGTGCGGATAGGGCTAAATCCGGATGAGACTGCATCGGAGACCAAGGATATTCGTCCGGCACCGCCCGTACCGGCGCCGGGCGTTCCGGCCGGTCTGACGGTCGCCTCGGCGGCCGAGATAGACGGCGTGCTGTCGTACCGATCGCCGATCAAAGGCAATATCGAGGAGGGCGCTGACATCGCTGGCGGCATTGAGTACGAGCCACATGTGGTGTCGTCGCCCAAAGCGGAGCCAACGAATGTGGACAAAGCCCTCGCGCTGGCCCGCCAGTTCGCTTGTTTGGCGATTGTTGGCTTGTGCCTTCTCCTGATCCTGCCGCGTTGGTCACAGGGGCTGGCCGAGTCCGTCAGAACCAGGCCGCTGGCGAGTCTGGGAAGCGGCCTTCTGGGGATCCTCTTCTTTGCCGTTTCATTGATCGTATTGTTGGTAGTGATAGTTGCTCTGGCGTTTGGGTTTGGCCTGCTGACGCTGGACGGGATGATCCCCGTAGTGCTAATCGTGGGTTTGCTGAGCGTGATTGGCTTGGCGGGCGGATTCTGGTTCTTCGTCTTCTACATCGCACAGATCGCGGTGAGCCTTGCACTTGGCCGGTTCATGCTCTTCGCTGGCCGGACGAATCATCGTATCCTCCCCTTCCTCGCAGGCTTGGTCGTGTTGGTTGTCCTGATGAATCTGCATCACGTGACGAATCTGCGGTATGCGGGCGAGATCACAAACGCGATTGTCGCTGTTGTCGGATTCGGGGGCCTGGTTCTCTGGATCATCGGTTCACGGCGCCGCCGCTCGGGCGATTAGGTTTGGCCCCAAGGTCAACGGCGCCGTCGGCGGATTCGGCGAACGCCGATGATGTGCTGGCGGTCCGCGTTTGGAATGTTCTGGTGCAGCTCTTTCAGCGTCGTTCCCGATCCGCTCGGCGCCTTCTGAAGGATCTTACGTTTCCGTCCTGGCCCTTGCTCCTTCAGTACCTCAAGTTGCTTCTCCGCCTTTTCCAGACGCGATGGATCTGGCTGCATCCGTCGTATCGTTCCATGTTCGATGATGGTCTCTACCAGTGCTCTGACCCCCCGGTGTGGGCCGGATGCCTCCGAATACGCTTGTTCGAGGGCGCGTAGGTTCCCAATCAAAACCAGCGTTTGTGTTGCTCGCGACCAGGCGACGTTCATCTTTTCCGGAGGCAGGTACTTCTCGATGTGTTTCACGCTGTCCACCACCAGCGAGACGATGACGACAGGCTTCTCGCCACCCTGGCTCTTGTCGATGCTGGTAACGATTTGCGGATGCCGCCTCAAAAGACGGCGGATCAGGGCCCCCTGCAACCGAAAGGGCGTGAGAATCCAAACGTTGTCGTCCAATCCGCCGTGTTTCTCGGCAAACTCGTGAGCCGCATCGTAGACCACCGCGGCTTCACACGAACTGGCCAACGAGAAACTCTTTCCGTACCGGGACCAGGAGGGAGGATGTTCGCCTACGTCTATGAACACCACGGATTCCGCCAGGTCTTTACGGACACCTGGGCATTCGAGCGGCACTCCCAGTTGTTTGTAGTACTCCGTTGTCCCACGCGCTATCGCTTCACCTTCAAAGCGGTACGACTTGTCCAAAATGCCGGTCCTTTGATTCCGGACTTCAGGGATGCCCTGGAAATAGGCCAGTGGGCTATCCGCAGCGTCCGTCCTCCCGGCATCCTCCGGCACAATTGGATGAAGCTGTTCTCGATCCCCGACCAGGATCCAGGACTTCTTCGCTCGCAGCAACGCGGGAACCGTGCCTGCCAATGTCGAACGTCCCGCTTCATCTACGACGACATGATCGAAACGCGACCAGTTCAACTCTTCCAGAAGCCCGGAATGGCAGGCCGCCAAGGTGCAACCCACCAGTCGAACCGGCTGCCCCCAGCGTTCCCGATCCAGCAAATCGTGCAGCGCCGCGTCCACCAAAGCAGGATGGCCGAGACGCACCATACCCCGGTCGGAGCAGCCGCAGCCATCGATCAGTCGCCGCATCAATTCATCCACCGCTCGGTGTTGAAACGACACCACCAGCACCGTCTGCCCGCTGTCCAGCCATTCGTTGACAAGCCAAGCCACGGTCTCGGTCTTGCCCGTCCCGGGCGGGCCCCAGACGATTCCGAAATCGGGTGTGCCTTGCAGGGTCGCGACCACTTGCCGTTGGGACGCGTCCAGAATCTCCTTGGCCCGGTCGCTGATGGCAAGCGGCTTCAGAGGCTGCAAGTTCCTTGGGCAAAGAATTCGGCCCAGCGCCGATTGCCGCAGTGGATCGGCTGCAATCTCCCGCAGTTGGTCCATTTCCCGATATATCAGGAACTCCATGGGCCGGATCTCGCCTCGAACTTGGATCCCCGGCTCGGGCAATCGAGACAGATCCCCCATTGCCAGGTCGATTCGCCCCGTTTGAGGATCCACCTCACGCACGAAACCCAGACCAGAGATTCCGTCCCCGGAAAGCGACACCCCACTGCCCGGCTCCAGGCCGTGTTTCAATGGGAATTGCATCTTCTCCGGCTCCATCCACAGCCGAATGCGTGTCACTCGTCCGCGGCTTTCCGATTCCACGACCTGAGCGGAGAACCGAACCGGCTTCTCCCGCCTCGCCTCCTCGATCTGAGCGTGATGCAGGATCGCTGCATCCGCATAGAATTCGTCCGTGCTGTCGTACATGATCCCTCTCGCGTCTGACCCAAGCCCGTTGTCCCATCATCAAATGATAGCGCCCTCGCCTGACGAGGGAAGCTCGAAGCGGCAGTGTGGCACGGCTTACTTGTTAGCCGTGCTTGAGACAGGTTCAGCAGCGCCAGTGGATGTGAGGGGAAGTCGCAGTGGGATGTCGCGGGAGCTGCCGCACTGCTTGCGAGCAAGCAGTGCCACACATTACGGTTCCTTCCTGGCGAACTTGAAGCCGGGCATGTCGGCGGTGGGGTTGGCGAGCATCAATTGCCGTCCGACACCGATTGCCTTCAGAATGCGCTGGTAGTCTGCGTCCTTGGTGTCGTTGAAGAGCAACGTGGGGGGCCCATCCGATGATGTGGAAATGCCGCGTCCACCGGCTTCGGTGGCCAGGTGGGCGGTGAGCGCTGGGCTGAGGTGGGGATTCGTCAAGTTGATCCATGCCAGCCGGCCGTCCCAGATCTCGGCGTGGCTGTTTGGATGTGGGTAGACGCCGTGACAAGACTGGCAGCGCGCGTTGTACACACCAAGGAAATCCTGGGCAAACCAGGCGGATTCCTTTCCAGTATCGGTGTCGGTACACAAGTCGCGGCGCCCGGGCGAACGGGGTCTGCTGTGTGCGTAGGTGCCGTAGTAGGGCACGTTCGCGTCGATCCACAGATAGATGCGCTGGCGATCCTCCAGCGGGATCTCCTGTTCGCAGTGGTCTGTGTCGACGTAGTCCAACAGGCGGCTGGCGTGAGATCCGGTCCACAAGGGCTGGTTCACGGCCGTGGGAGTTCGCAGCAACCAGTAGAAATGGACCAGCGGCTTTTCCTTTTGCCGTTCGGCGGCAAGCATCTCGCCGGTGGCCATGTCATGCTGGCGGTACGACTGGCTGCGGCCCAGCAGGTTCTCATACGCCATATTGAACAACCGCGTCTTGTCGCCGGTGAGCAGCAAACCACCATCCGGATTCGATCCGCCGTGGCAGCGCACGCAGTGTTTGTCGAGCACGGGCTGAACCACGGTGGGGAAATCGACAATGCCGTCGATCAGCCATTTGGGCGTTTCAGGCTCTCTTGGCGGCTGATTCGCAGCCAGCGGTAGGCGACCGGCAGGCGGCGTCTCGGAACGCGGCTCGTGACAACCGACGCACGTGACCGTCTGGCCGGGCATGACTTGCGAGCCCGATGTCATGCGCTGAAGCTCCCGGCCTTCGGCATCCAGTACCTGAAAGTAGATCTCGCGCAGCGCCGGCACCTTGAAGTGCGCCGATCCGTCCTCGGCCAACGGCACCGTGCCCCAAGATCGCTTGGCGTAGTATGTGCCGTAGCTCATCACCGGCGACTGATCGAACGCGCGAGAGACGAGGTCTTCCGTCTTGCGGACCTGTTCCATAATCCGAAGGTACTTCGCTTGGCCGCGTTCGATTCCGGCCAACCCGCGATACACGTCCACCAGCAGATAAGTACCCCACTGAACATCCTCTTCTTTCCCGTGCCCGGGAATCACAGGCGGCACTGTCGAAGGGCGTAGAGACAACGGATCGTAGCAGCCGAACTCGGGATCCTCGCACAGCAGTCTCTTGTTGCCAAACGTGTCGAGGAGAAAAATGCGGAACCTCTGCGCCTCGCCGCCGTACGATACTAGGAAAAGTGAATCGCCCAGCGGGTACGGATCGCGATACGACCACTGAAAAGAACGGTCCCCAATTTCCGGGAACTCTTTGGTAATCCAGGCGAAACCCTTACCGCGCGGCGCCTCTAATCCCTCGCGGTTGGTGATCAGCCCGATCGCGCCATGCGGCCAGCCATGATGCGGGGCAAACGTCGCCACGACCGCGTCGCTACGTTCAGGCAACGGCCTCGCCTGCCAAAACGTGCCCACGTCACGAATCGTGTTGCCGAAATACAATTGGTAGGCCGTGCCATCCGGGTTTTGAGTCCATAGACTCTGACGGTACGTCAAATCGCGGTCGATGTACTCCCATCGCGTGAACAGCACGCGTCCGTCGGGCAACATCTGAGGGCTGAAGTCGGCAAGCGTGTTCATGCTGACGCAGCGGATGTTGCTGCCATCCGCCGACATGCGGTAGAGGTTCGATGCCGGACCGGGTTGGCAGAGCGTGTAACCGCCTCGACGCGTCGAGACGAACACAATGTCGCCGTCGGGCAACTCCATCGGGCTGATGTCGTAGAACGGCTCGTCGGTCAATTGGCGCAGACCCTGCCCGTCCGTGCCGATCCTGTAGATGTGCCAGTACTTTTCGCCTTTGCTCCGATAGGAAAACAGTAAGGTCTTCGCATCGAATGACACGTTCATGTCGAAGATACAGCCATCGGGATCGCTGAAAATCGACCGGGCCGGTTCGTTCGGCTTCGACGGATCGAATATGCGGATACTGCATCCGGGGCGGCTTGGCTGGCTCTGCCAAATGGCGCAACTGATCGTATTTGGGCGGCTAAGGGCGTGGCGGGTGAAGAACGCAATGGGTGGAACGCGAGCCTCGGTCAGTCGCTCGTTGGCGCGATCATGTTCTTCGTTCTTTCGAAATCGTATCGGCTGTATCCGTCCATCAGCCTGGATCCACAAATTCCGGTATCGCGCCTCACGCTGCCACGGACGCAATCCCACATTGCCCGCCGGTAACGATTTCGTTCCGTCATCGTGGCGTAGGACGCTTTTGCCGTCGACGACCACTTCGATTGAAGTCTTGCCAAACTTGGCCACTAGCGAGACCCACTGGCCCACAGGCACCTGGCACGGCACGTCGCGGATCAGCTCGAAGTTGTGCCGGTGACGCCCCAGTCGCAGTACCTGCCGCCGGGCATCCAATGCGATTTCGTACCCGATGAACGTGTCGGCTCCCGCGCCGGATTCACTTACACGGGCAATCAGCGCCGCGTTACCATCGCGATCATCGGGCAGCAATACCTCAACGCCCACTTCGCCCACACTGAACGCCGGCGTATCGCACACGAGTTTGGGGCCGGGTCCGGCACCGGCCCACAACTCACCGTTCTCCACCTTCCACGTTCCGCCGTGCGCGGTGAAGCCTACCACCGGCCCCACAAAGCGTGAAAAAGGCGATGCGATCTGCGACGGACCGATAGGCGCACGTCTCGTTGAGTGCTGCGCAGGGGCAGGGGCTGGTTTTAGGAGCAGTAGAATGGCGGCGAGCGCAAGGAGCAGTCTGCGTCCAAAAGTTCCGATGGGCGCGGACGATAACATCCATCGGCGGTCTTCACTGAACCGCTTCATTAGCCTCACCATCATCCGTGTGTGACGGGCTTCGGCCGCATTCTCCTCCGTAACCGCTGTCGATTCCAGCTACGACGCCGGTTTTCCGAATATCTCGACTTCGACATAGTGATTCAGATCGTTGGCCGTGTTCCCTTGGCTGTATAATCGAAAATAGCGGCCTTTCGCGCCTCCGCCGTCGATCAGCTTGCCGAGGTTCGTTTCGATGTACGGTCGCGATTTGCCGATTCCCATGCGAGCCGAATTGTCCTGATCGTTGCTGTAAATCGTCTTCACGTTTTTCGTGAACTTCTCGTCCTCCGCCACCTGCGCGATCACATCGTGATAGCTTCGGGCCTCGCGGAAATAACGCCACACGAAAATCGCGTAAACGGTACTGGGCTTCTCCAGATCGATCTGGACCCACTGCAGCATGGGGCCAAGTTCCACGTAACTTTGCTCGGTCCCCTCTTTGTTGCCATCGGTGACGTACTTCAACTCGCCGAGAATGGGATTCGGATCGCTGGAGGTCACCTTTTTCTTCAGTGCCAGATTGACCGTTCCCTTGGGTACCAGAAAATCAGGCCGCTTTCCCTTCGGCAGCTTCTCCAACCCGGGGAACAGCATCGACAGGACATCCGGCGGAGTCCCGACAAGGACCTCTTCGGGGATCTCCGTCTTGAGCGGCACTTTCTCCTCGTCAGCCAGAGTCCAAGAAACACAACATACAGCGATCATCAGCGACGTAATCACACGGGGCATCTACGATTCCTCCCTTCGAACGGATGATATTCTCTTCTTTTGAGTACATTTGCAGTGTAATCAAGCACGGACGCAAACGCTACGGGCCGGAGCGGATTGTTGCATGTTCGCCGCATGTCACGGCGGGGCAAGCCTTTGCGAAACGTGGCACTTGACCTGCGTGCCACGCACGGACGATACTGGGCCAACTGGGTGGCTGTACATGAGGAAGGCCGTTGGGTGGGCTTCTGGATCCATTCTGAAGACGGGGACGGACTTGGAAGTCCATCCTACAAATACTACGCGGAGCGCTGGGCAAGTGCAGAATCGACTCGCTTTTTCCATTGTGTTGCTGGTGGTGACGGTCGGTGCACTCGCGTTTCGATTGCCCAAGCTTGCTGACCGTTCGATGCACGCGGACGAAGCCGTGCAGGCCGCAAGGTTCCGCGACCTCTGGCAGGACGGTACTTACCGTTACGATCCGAACGAGTTTCACGGTCCAACGCTCACTTACGCCACGTTGGCCGCACCGTGGATCGCGGGCCCAAGGGAAGGCTTCGCCGCAACAAACGAAGCAACCTACCGTATCGTTCCTGTTGTTTTTGGAACCGGATTGGTGATGTTGCTCTGGCTGTTGAGCGACGGTTTGGGGCGATGGGCCGCTGTGTGTGCTGGCGTGCTGACGGCCATATCGCCGACAATGGTCTTCTTCAGCCGATACTACATCCACGAAACGCTGTTTGTTTTCTTCACGCTCGCGGCGATGGCTGCAGGATGGCGATACGTCTGCAGCCGACGACTCGCTTGGTGCCTGGTCGCCGGCGGATGCCTAGGCCTGATGCAGGCGACTAAGGAGACCAGCGTCATTGCTTTCTTTTCCATGGGCGTCGGGATTCTGCTCACGTGGCTGTCGATGGGGGCACCGCGCAAGACCTCCTCCGCTCGTCTTCACGAGACGCCAGAAAACGGGAGGGCGAGGCTCCTGCCGAGCCGAAAGAATGCGCCGCCCGCGGCTCAGCAGGAGCTTCGCCCTCCCAAGGGCACCGCCGATCTGCAGTTGGAGAAGAAGCCCGGCCAACTTCGCTCGACGCTCGTGTGGCATTTGGCGTTGGGGTCTGCTGTGGCCGTTTTCGTGGCGGTGACGCTCTTGTCCTCCTTCTTTACCAATCTCCGAGGGCCCCTCGACGGCGTGCTCACGTATCTCCCGTGGCTCGGCCGCGCAGGCGGCGCGTCGCCCCACATACATCCCTTCTATCACTACCTGCACATTCTCGCCTATTGGCAAATCGGCGAAGGCCCCGTATGGTCCGAGTTGTTCGTCCTGGCGCTGGCTACCTTGGGTTTCGTGGCTGCGTTCCTTCCAGGAGAGGCGGGGCTCCTGCGCGATGCAAATACACCATTCGTGCGATGGGTCGGTTTCTATACCATAGTGCTCACCGCCGCCTATACCTGTATCCCATACAAGACGCCGTGGTGTCTTTTGGGCTTCCTTCACGGGATGATTTTGCTGGCAGGCGTCGGCGCCGTGGCCGTGATCCGCGCCGTGCCAACACTGCCGATCAAGACATGTGCAACGATCATCCTGCTGGGCGGCGCAGGGCATCTTGGCTGGCAATCGTATTGCACGAGTTTCGTGTACCACGAAGATGCCCGAAACCCATACGTCTATGCCCATACGTTGCCCGACGTCCAACGATTGGCTGACGACATCGAGCAGTGGGCCGAGGCGTCGCCCGATGGGCAGGACGTGCTGATCAAGGTGATCTGGCATGACGGTTACTACTGGCCGCTGCCCTGGTATCTTCGGCAGTACGAGCGCGTCGGCTACTTGACGCAATTGCCCGAGGACCCTAGCGCGCCAATCGTAGTCTCCTCGTCAGAACTCGATGAGGCTCTGACGGAACATCTCGACGACACGCACTTGATGACCGGCTTCTACGGCGTGCGCCCCAACGTGCTCGCGCAGACATGGGTGCGGATGGACCTCTGGGAAGCCCACCTCAGAAGACTCGGCCGCTATGACGCTGCCTCAGAGCCAGTCTCCAAACGATAGAATCGCGGCCAAGCTTGGTAGTGGTGGCTTCCAGCCGCCGCGTCTTCCTTCGATTCCCACGTCATTCGATGGCGGCTGGAAGCCACCACTACGCATTTGAAAACTGGCTCTCAGACTCAACCGCCTACTTCCGCGGCTTGTGCCACGGCACCCACGACGGGTAGGTATCCTCGTGCGGAAGTCGATGCTTAGGCCTCGGCTGCGGCGCCATCGCCATGTTGTAGAAGATGTACAAACCGCCTTTGCCCGCGATGACGATGTCGTTGTCGCCGTCGGCGTCCATATCGGCGATATTCAGCTTCATGCCGACCGCAGGAACAAAGTTCGGCGCGGGATTCCGGCGGGTTTCGTCGTCTTCGAGCTTGGGCAGATGGTTGAACGCCAAGATGTGCCGCTCGAACTCGCCGCCTTTGATGTCATACCAAAACGCAAACATCGGCTCGTAGCAGCTTACGTCGCGGCCATGGTGAGCGAACAGCCGTTTGCCCGTGACCAAATCCGGTTTGCCGTCCCCGTTCAGATCGTCCATTGCCATCGTGTGGTATTGGCCGAAGTCGGTTTCGGCCCAATGTTGCCTGAAGGTACGCTTGCCGTCCGCCACCTTCTGCTCCAGCCACGCCAATCCATAGGTATGTGAGGAGCCGACAATAATGTCGTTCATTCCATCTTCGTCCACGTCGTAAACGAGCATTGGGTGCGAAGCCGCCGCGTACCTTCCGTTCACCTCGAATGTATAGTCTGCATGGAACGGCCACTCGCCTTCAGTTGCGTTGGACGGCTGCTCGTACCATCCAGTGGGCGTAACGATATCTGTACGACCGTCGCCATTGATGTCTCCCAGGCCGTTCCCGTGTTGCTCGCCGTCAGTACCGATCATGTGCTCGACCAGCCAGGGCGCTTTGTTCAAATGCTCGATCCACGTCATGCTTTGGCCTCGGACCGGGGCCCAATGGTTGCACAGGATGTCGTCGTCGCCGTCGCCGTCGATGTCGCCGTGGATGACCCCCTCCATGTTCAATGCCGAGTGAATCCTGGTGGCTTTCCACTGGACTCCCGCCTTGAGACCTTCGGGGCCGGGATTCTCGTACCAGAAAGCGCCTTTCATCCGCATCCAACCCGAACTGACAACGTCCGGATGCCCATCGCAGTTGACATCCATGGCAAACTCGCTGTTGTCATCCGTCTCCGGTCCGTTCGTCTCGGCCCCTTCGCGGAAATCCTTGTGCTTCTTCCAGTCCGGAGCCTCGTACCAGTTGCGGCCAGCCGCGATATCCAAGTCGCCATCGCCATCAAAATCCGCCACGGACGCGCACTCGCTGAACGGACCATACCAAAATGTATGATTCGCAGGATCGTGCACCGGACCGTCGACCTTGACCGGAACAAAGACCGGTTCCCCTGCCAGCACGAGTGCCGGTACACACATCACGATCGTCGCCACAATGCAAATCACGTGTCTCATCGTTCGTCTCCTATTTCGTTTCTCCCGTGCGAGATTCGCTTGATGACCGTTGCCAACTGATAACGGCAATACAGATGGTCTAACATGTTCACTGGCAAGTCAAGCATTCAGGCGGACGCAGGCTGAGAAATCCCTCACCGGTCATGCCCCTTGTGGAAACGGGCGGCGCGGCATGTTACAAGAGCGTACAGAATTCCCGCCATGGATTGCCAAGGTGGTCTACAGGCGAACGATCTTTCTGGAAGAAAGGATGGTCATGATGCAAGGCACAACGATCGCTACGCGGCTTCTCATCGGTTTCTTCCTGGCACTCGCGTTGGCAATAGGCGTCGACGCGCGAGCCGCGCAACTCGATTCGACGGACCTCCAGCAGCAGGCTGAGAAAATCCTGAAGGCCACGGGCGTCCAAGGTGGACTGATCGTTCATCTGGGTTGCGGCGATGGAAAGCTGACTGCCGCGTTAGGGGCGCGTGACGGCTACCTTGTTCACGGCCTTGAGCGTGACTCCGACTGGGTCGACCGGGCCCGTCAGCACGTGCAGTCGTTAAGGCTGTCGGCGCTCTCAAACGAGCCGCTCTACGGCAAGGTGTCGATCGAGCAGTGGACGGGCGAGCATTTGCCGTATGCGGATAACCTGGTGAGTCTGGTGATATGGGATGTCGGAATCGGGATACGGGATGAAGAGATCCAACGTGTGCTGGCTCCCGGCGGTGTCGCGACCTTCCGCCAGCCTTCAGCCTTTCAGCCTTTCAAGAAGCCCTGGCCTTCCGACATTGACGAGTGGACCCACTACCTTCACGACGCGAGCGGCAATGCGGTTGGCCACGATACCGTCGCAGGTCCGCCGCAGCGCGTCCAGTGGGTCGGCGGGCCAGAGCACGCCAGGCAACACGACCATTTGGCCAGCGTCAGCGCCATGGTCTCGGCCAAAGGTCGGTTGTTCTATATCGTCGACGAAGGACCCATCGCCGCGGTCACTCTGCCGGCGATATGGTCACTGATCGCACGCGACGCATTCAACGGCGTCGAACTGTGGAAGCGACCGATCCCGTCTTGGGAAGCTCACCTGCGACGGTTCCGTTCCGGCCCGACGGATCTATCCCGCCGGTTGGTCGCGGCAGGTGATCGAGTGTACGTGACACTCGGCTACGATGCTGCGGTCTCGGCGTTGGACGCGGCCACGGGGCAAACCGTCACAACATATGAAGACACGGAGGGCACGGAAGAGATCGTGTTTCACGAAGGCGTGTTGTACTTCGTGCTCGGGCAACCGGAACCGCTGGACGCCGATTCGGCCCAGGGTACCAAAGGCCCGTGGGTGCCGCCCAAGGCTGGCGATAGACGGCTGATGGCCATCGAAGCCAAAACGGCCAATGTTCTTTGGACCAAGGCTGATGCTGATACGGCCGAGGCCATGCCATTGACGCTTGCCGTTTCAGCAGACCGAGCGATCTTCCAGAACACTACCCACGTCATCTGTCTCGACCGAAACACGGGACGAGAACGATGGCGACACGCCCGCCCCGCGGATCCAAAGCGTCCCGGTTGGTCCAGCCCGACGCTTGTGGTCTATGAGGACGTAGTGCTATGTGGCGATCGCCTCGCCGAAACCAAGGAGCCGCCGGCCGACGCGGCGCGGGCGAGTCGCGAGTTTTGGACGTTCTATCGCGGCGGGCCTGGCAACCTGACGGCGCTTTCGGCAGAGACAGGGGAAAAGCTGTGGGAGTGCGAATGTGCCGAGTCGTTCCACGCGCCTGTGGATGTGTTCGTGGCCGACGGGCTCGTATGGACCGGGCAGAACCAGGCTCGGTGGCTCGGCGGTGAACTCCGATGGCTCATGACAGGCGACGACTGGTACAAGGAGGAGCCCACGCTGGGACGTGATCCGAGGACCGGCGAGATCAAACGGCGTCTCATGGCGGGCGGCGCGTTCACGCCAACGCACCACCATCGCTGCTATCGCAACAAGGCCACAGACCGATTCATGATGCTCGGCCGCACCGGGGTCGAGTTCATTGATTTGCGCGAAGGCACCCCACTTCGCCACAACTGGATCCGAGGCACGTGCCAGTACGGAATTGTGCCGTGCAACGGCTTGCTATACGTCACACCACACTCTTGCGCCTGCTACATCCAAAGCAAACTGAGCGGCTTGTGGGCACTGGCGGCGAAGGAGTCGAAGGGTCGCAAGGTCGAAGAGTCGAAGAGTGAGGCTCGTCTTGAGAAGGGTCCCGCGTATTCAGAGGTCAGAGATCAGAATTCAGAGGTCAGAAGGGGAGGACGGACATCGGGCAAACTAACCTCTGATCTCGGACCTCTGGCCTCTGGCAAGGACTGGCCTACTTACCGTCACGATGTAGCGCGAAGTGGAACGACCGATGCTGTTGTCGCCACGGAGCTGAAACAGGCGTGGCAGACTGAAGTCGGGGGCAAACTCAGCGCTCTCGTTGCTGCCGACGGAAAGGTGCTGGTCTCGCAGGTCGATGCCCATACGGTGCACGCTATCGATGCCGAGAGCGGCGAGCGGTTGTGGAGCTACACGGCTGGCGGTCGCGTGGATTCGCCGCCGACAGCCTACAAGGGCCGCGTGCTGTTTGGATGTGCTGACGGCTGGGTTTACTGCCTTCGAGCCGCCGACGGCGCGTTGGCGTGGCGTTTCCTCGCTGCGCCGGAGGATCGACGAATCGTGGCGCATGGTCGGATCGAATCGGTCTGGCCGGTGCCTGGGAGCGTATTGATCGACGAAGATGTCGCCTACTTCACCGCAGGCCGGTCATCCTATCTGGACGGCGGCATGTACTTGTACCGGATCGACGCCGAGACGGGTGAGATGCTATCCGAGACGCGCCTTGACAGTTGCGATCCCGTGACGGGAGGCCAGCGTGAAGAAGACGTCGATGGAATCGAGATGGCGGGTATGTTGCCGGATGTGCTGTCGACCGACGGGCGGTTCGTTTTCCTGCGAGATGCCGTATTCGATCCTCAAGGCATCCAGCAAGAACAGAAAGTGCGGCATCTTTACTGCCCGCGTGGCTTCCTGGACGATACGTGGTGGCATCGCACTTACTGGATGTACGGAACGCATTTCTACTCCGGGGCAGGCGGCTGGCCACGTGCGGGCCGAGAGTTCCCGTCCGGCCGCATCCTCGTGTGTGACGATTCGACCGTCTACGGCTTCGGGCGGCGACGCGAATACTACCGCTGGACCACGCCCAACGAGTATCACTTGTTTGCCACCGACAAAAACCCGCGACGTGCCACGCCGCCGAGAGGTCAGGCCAAGAGACGACGCGGCGCTCCTCCGTGGCAACCCACGTGGTCCAAGACGATACCACTTCATGCCCGCGCAATCGTGTTGGCCGCAGGAACACTGTTCGTCGCCGGACCACCCGACGTGGCCGACGAGTCTACGCCAGGGGCATTCATGCTTCGCAATCCGCTGGCCGCCGCACAGGCCGAAGAAGCCTTGGCTGCCTGGCAGGGCAAGCGAGGAGCGTTGTTGTGGGCCGTCTCCGCAACCGACGGCAGTAAGCTGGCCGAATACCAACTCGAACATCCGCCCGTGTGGGACGGTATGATCGCCGCCAACGGATGTCTCTACGTGTCAACCACCGATGGAGAAATCCTCTGCTTCACGGAGCGATAGGGAGTTCAACACAATGAAAACGCCCACGTCAACAAAACTGCAATTCGCCCTGGCGTCGAGTTTTCTGTTCGCGTTACTTTCGTCGCCGTTGAACGCCGGCGCTGCTGAGACGACGATCACCGTGGACACAGGCCAGCCGGGTGCGACGATCAACCCGTACATCTACGGGCAATTCATCGAGCACATGGGACGCTGTATCCATGGCGGCATCTGGGCCGAAATGCTGCAGGACCGTAAGTTCCTGCTTGAACCGGGGAAATCGTGGGAGAGCGTTGGCCCGGACGGCGCGGAATTCGATCTGGCTCACGATGCGGCCGGCGCCTACTGTGGCGACCATTGTATGGCCCTGTGGGTGCGCGATCCGAACGGCGGCGCGTGCGGGATTCGTCAGAGCGGCCTTGGGTTGGTCGAGGGCAAGGAGTACGTCGGCTATGCCATTCTATGCCATGCGACCGATCCGGTGGACGCCACCATCCGGGTCGCTTGGGGCGAAGGAGCATCAGACGGGAAGAGCATTGTGCTGGACGAGGTTGGCACCACCTATGAAGAATTCCCATTTCGGTTTCGTGCAGGAGCAAGCACCGATGACGCGAGTCTGTCGCTGACGCTTTCCCAGCCCGGCTACCTCTGGATCGCCTGTCTATCGCTCATGCCGGCCGACAACGTGAACGGCATGCGTGCCGATACCTTGGAGTTGCTTAAACGACTCGATTCGCCCATCTACCGATGGCCCGGCGGCAACTTTGTTTCCGGCTACGACTGGAAAGATGGAATCGGGCCGCGCGACCGCCGCCCGCCGCGTTGGGAGCGGGCGTGGGGCCGGGTCGAGGATAACGACTTCGGCATCGACGAGTTCATCGCTTTCTGTCGCGAAATCGAAACAGAGCCTCTGGTCGTGGTCAACACGGGCTTGGGATCGGTCGAAGAAGCGGCCGAATTGGTGGACTACGCGAACGGGAATGCAGCGAGCGATTGGGGCGCTCGCCGCGCAAAGGGTGGGCGCGCCGAACCGTATGGCGTCGTCTGGTGGGGCATTGGCAACGAAATGTACGGCGACTGGCAGCTTGGAAACGTGCCAGTCGAGCGGTATGGGATTCGTCACAACGCGTTTGTGCGAGCGATGAAAGCAGTCGATCCTGCCATCAAGATCGTCGCGGTCGGCAGTCCGGGAAACTGGAACGATGCGGTCGTGCCGCGGTGCGCAGCGCACATGGACTTGCTGAGCGGCCATCATTACACGCAGCGGCGACTGAAGGCCCCGTTCTCGCCGGAAGACGCGCGCAAGTACGAGGAGAACTTCCTCGGGTACTCTGCCTCCGTGGCGGAAGGTGTACGGCGAATCATCAACGACATGCGTTCCCGGCAGGACGGCAACGATCCGGCCATCGACCGTCTGCGCCTGTCAGTGGACGAATGGGGCATCGTTCGCGAGTGGAACCCCGAGCCGGACGCTCCCGGCGTCGGCATCTACGAAGTGTACTACCCGCTGGGCGACGCCATCGCCATTGGCCGAGCCTTGCACGAACTGCTCCGATCGGCCGACATCGTCGAAATCGCCCAATGGGCTCAGACGGTGAACATCATCGGCGCAATCAAGACCAGCCGCACACACGCGTCGATGGGCTCGGTCGGGCATTTGTTGACGCTGTATCGAGCCCAAGTCAACGGCCGCCTCTTGCCCGTCGACGTGGCGGGCGAGGCACCGGTCGACGCAGTGGCCGCCTGGGACCAGAAGTCGCAAACCGTCTCGTTGGGACTGATCAACTACTCAGCGCGCGACGAAATCGCCGTCAAACTCGATCTGCGCGGCGGTGTGGCTTCGGAGCGAGCAACCGTCTGGAGAATCAACGGCCCGAGTCTCAGTTCGATAAACGTACCGGGGCAACCCGAAACGGTCGCAACAACGCGTTTGCCCGAACCAGTCTCAATCGACCAGCCCCTTGTGCTGCCGGCCCATTCGATATCGGTGTTGCAGTTGCCGAAGTCAGGGCCGTGACGCGGCCATTTTCCCTTTTCACTTTCTTCTACTGGCGCGAATCTGTGCGAGTGCTTGCTCGATGGCCTTGTGCTCGTCGGGAAAACCAAAAACGAGGATAGTGTTTAACTCGCGATTGTAGCATATCTCCGCGTTCGGCACGGCCTCTTTCAGCGACGCAACTGCCTCGGCGGCATCAATCTGGTCGAGGCGGTAAGACTCCAACCGCAATTGGTGTTGCTTCACGACGATACCCCGTTTCTTGACCTCGATGCGAATGTCCGGATTCTCGGTCCGGTCCAGCAACTCAGGGTAACGGTCGAGAAGCCCTGGAAAACCCGTATCGAATCCGCATGATGCGGTTGAAAGACGCAGGTATATCGAGAGCGTGCCGTAGCTGAACATGACCGTTGATATGTGCTCTCGTTTCGCATCAAAACGTAGTTCCCACCAGTCTCCATACCGCAGCACGCGGCGGTACGGAGGCTTCGGAACGACCCACGGTGGAGACTTGGTCACGAGTTGTTCCTTCAATTTCCTGCGGTCTCGAAAGTACTGATTCACATGATCCGCCGTGATCGATTCCTGAAGATCCAGGAATTGCTGATTCAATTCCGAAATCGCATCCGCATATTCCTTCTTTTGCTCCCGATAGGAATCCGCCGCCTCCTGGTAGCGGTCATGATAGTCGCGCATAGCCTGTTCCGCCTTGGGCTCCTCTTCCGCAGCGAGCACGCGGATTTCCATGTCGCCGTGGTTGTCCTTGACCTCGACCCATCTTGCCGATTCCAGCAGAGCCCGTGCAGCATTCGTTGTATCCTCCGCCGTCTTCGGATTTGGCTCAGCAGTGATAAACAACGCGGCTGCAAGGAATAGACAAGTCATCGTCGTATGCCGCCGCTCAGCAGCCGCGACCACGTTGGCCCCGCTGCTTCGACTTCTTGATACGCGCAACCAAGTTCTCCGTGTATAGGGAGCCCAACACGATGACGCAGACGGCCTTCCAAGCGAAAAGCCACCAAGGTCGCCACCAAGCGCCGGTGTAGATTTCGACTGCATCCGAGACGGCAAACAAGAGGAAAGCCACGCTGGCCAACATGCAACGCGTTCGTGCTGCATCTTGAAGTTTCAGTCCGCGTCGCAGGAATTCACAGCCGAGAACGCCCCAGACAAGAATTTCAAACACGTTGTATGCAACAGGAATCGTGACCATCACTGCAATACGGTCTGATCTGCGAGAGTTGCCGGAACAGGAACCGTTCTCCCTCCAGTGTACTCTCGCCGCCGATCTCTTCGCCAGCATTCGTCGCGGATCGAGACGCCTTACGGCAGACCCGCGTCTGTGCGTTCAGCCACCGAACCGCCAGTCACACCGCATCAGGAGTTCTAAGCCGGCCATGGCGGCGATCAAATCAAGGAGTGCGACGACGACAGAACCAAGAGCCAATCGCGCTCCAATCGTCAGTGAGCTTCGATCCCGATACACACGCCAGAGAGTCGGGAACGACAGGACGATCAGATAGCCCAAACGCAATGCCAACGGGCGAATGAACGAATTGCGAAGCGCCGAAGCATGAGGCAGCCCTCCAACAATCCGGAAACAGTCAAGAAAAGCCCATATAGCATCAGCGAGCGCCAACAGCCAAGCGATTGAAACAGCCGTCGTGAGGAATAGGAGCGAGCGACGTGGCCAGTAGCAGAGCAAGAATAGGCCCGTCGCAGCCGTCAGTGACAACGACAATTCCCCTTCGTGACGAACCAACACAATGACGATCGCAATGGCCGAAAGAACGGCGAACGCGTTCGCTAACGTGAACTGGAACGGGGTTTCGCCATCGGTTTGTGAATGCACGTTCCGCCGCCCAACGGTTGGCGTGGCCGGTGCCGATGCCAGCCACGCGAAATCTGAAATAACACCCGATCGGCAGGATACTCTCGATGATTGCTCAATCCGCTGCCGCCTTGAATTCGTTGGGACCTCCCCAATTTCTTCCCGACAGATTCAGGGCCTCAAACGGAACTCCGTGGGGCGTGCATACCATTTTGTGCCAGCACCAAATGGTCTTTGTGCACGGACCTGTCAAGGTTGAGATGTCACGGTCCGGGATGCCGGTGACATCAACGAGGGAGGCAGTTTGCAGGGATGAGAATGACAGGTTATACATCGGAGGTTACAAATGAAGACGTTGGCGGGCCGAGTTCCTTCTCTCTATCTATAACCTGCGCCTTCCGCCAAACCACGCCATCTCAAGCTGAACGCCATTGGATGCGGACACCATCTGGCGCTAGTTGGCCACTCTGACCTTGGTGACCGCGCCGGATTGGTTTCCGGCGAAGTCTTGTGCCGTGACTTTGATTTCGTATGTTCCGTTTGGAAAGATCGGATTGCCGCCGTCGTCACGCTCGGCCGTGTTCCAGCAGTAGTCCCGGTGGTCGGTCTCCAGTTCTCTTGGCGGCTCATCCTTCGGGCAGTTGGTGATGACGTAGTACGTGAACGCCTTGTCTCCACTGCGTCGAACCGACTCGCAAAGCTTCCAGTGCTTGTACACGACCTTGGTCAATTCGGTGCCGTATGTCCTCCCTCGATACCCCTTTTTGATCCTAGTCTTTTGGAAGTCGAAACTGCGGAATCGGAGTCCCTTGTCTTGACCATCCAAAACAGGCGTGATTTCGTAGTCGATCCTGGCAACCGCCAGACGGTCGCCGAAGCCGCTTTCCTTGGAGTGGGCAAACAGTCCTCCGTCCCGCAGGCCGACGACGATGTCTACTTCGCCACCGACGGTCGTAACACCGGACTCGGACGGTTTGATCAGCGTGTCCGATTTGTTTTTGAAGAACGAGAAGGGCGTCTTGATGTGGGGCGGCTCTTGGTCCACGTACGTGAAGTGGGCATTCGGCGGGCAGTCGTAGCTCCACGTTCCCCAGTGCTTGCCTTCCGAAAACACTTTCGTCAAGTGGATGTGCGGCAGCCCGCGGAAGTCGATCTCGCCGATCCACGTACCCGCTTTGATGAGATCCCCGACATCGACCTGAAGATTGCCGAGATGGCCGTACGCCCAGCCGTAACAGGGCGAATCGTCTTTCCGATCGGCGATGACGACAAACGAGTTGCGAGCCGATTTCACCCAGCCGTTTTTCATCGCATAGATCTTGGTGCCATTGTCGGCGACGATGTCGAATCCCCCGTGAAAATATCGCCGGTTCCCTTCCGGGTCGGCTTGGTAAAGAGGAAAGTCGTTGATGACCCACACCTGCCGGTTGAACTTGTCCTTCTCTTCGGCGTTCAGCCCCGGTGGTTCATGGGGCCAGGGCAACTTCTCTACGTGTTCCTCCCTGTAAGGGAACGTCAGTTTGGGCGGCGACTCGTCTGCCAGGGCCACGCGTCCAGCGGACTTGCGGAACCGTCCCGATAGCGCACCGCTTATCGAATCCAGGACTCTTGAGCTCTTCTCGGATTCTTTGGCTTCCCTCAGCGCCCTGCGGGCTTCTTCTGCGTCGAAGGCGCCCAAAGCGCATGCGGCGACGCTTCTGAGTGTTTCGGCGTTGTCGCCCGACAGCGCTTGGCCAAGCGTGGGGATGGCTTGCGGATCACCGATACCGCTCAGCACATAGCAGCATTGCCATCGCTTGGTCAACGGTTCCTTGGGGTCTTGCACGATCTCGATCGCGCGGCTCACCGTTCGCTTCCTGGTGGCCGCGTCGCCGTCGCGGACCTTTTCCGTCAGGGCCCATAACGCGGCGAACGTGTGATAGCCTTTCTCGCGTTTGGCGATTCTGTCGAAGAACATCTCGATGTCCGTGTCCCGAACCTCGGCTGCAGTGTACTTCTTCGGTCGATTCCCCGGAGTCGGTGCAATACGCGTCGTCTTGCGCAAACCTTGCGATTCGGCCGTACGATGGGCCTCCGAGCCGGTCGATTCTCCCGAATCCTCCTGTTTCGACGGCCTCGGAGGGCCATCGTACGAATTTGAAGACACGCTCCCAGCCGCGACGAAGTGTTTGGACATCTTGTCCCAATCTCCGCCCAAGGCCGTCACGATGGCCTTGGCGTCATACCGCTGTGGCTGGTGAAAGATCCAGCCGTAGTACCAGAGGACAAAACCGCTTTTCTGCTCCTCGCACAGGCGAATGGCGTTGGCAACGTCTTTCGTATCGTTGTTCGTGGCAGTGCTCCAGCAGATCTTGGCCAGCGGGACGACGGGTTTTCCGTCGACTTTTGATTTCATATGCGATAGCGATTCCATCTGCCTGCTCAAGTCCAACGGAGACTCGCCGCCACGGATCACAGAAAGGAACGGGCACAGGAAATCCACCTGCTCCTCGTACTCGATTCCCATGCCCACATGGCCCAACTGAACATCGGGGCGAGAGTCTTTCCACTCGCGTCGGCACAGTTCAAGAAACTGCGCCGCGTGGTTCTTCCCCTGTCCCTCGCGGCACAAGGGACAGCAACAGGGCGTCCGCAGATTGTACAGGATGACTTTGTTGACCGAGGGCACCGCTTCCAGCAACTTCGTACCCCAGCCGACGCCCCACGCCTTGGAGTCTTCCTGCGAAAAACACAGCTCGTTGTGATCGCGGGCAATCTCTCCGTGTCTGTCGGTCGCAAAGTGAATCGCGGCCTCGGTCGGCCGGAGAGCGCGAGGCCGGTACATGACGGCTACGTCGACACCTCGCTTGTTCAACTCCGCACAAAGACGTTCCACCGCCTCAGTGTCGGTCCGGGGCCAATGGTAGGTAATCCACGCAAAGTCGACGACCGCGAAGTTGATTTCGCAGGTCTCGACAAACCCGAGGAGTTCCGAGATTGAATGCTGGTTGGCAACCTGGGACGATAGCACTGCGATACCACGACAATACTCGTCAAGCTTCCCTGTTTTCGCTTTGCCCTCCGCTGCGCGGACACAATCGCCGGGCCAGCAAACAGCGACGATGGTCACAATTGCAGGAAACACAATTCGCAGATTGAAACGCAGTCGAAATGCTTCACGTGTAGCCTTCATTTGAATGGACCAATCTTCCCGAAGCCCCTTGTTCGCCCGATTTGGCAATCACTGGTACCGTGTTGCACGTGCTTCTGCAATCCGTACGGCGTCTTTTGAGCGTTGTTCTTTCATGATAAAGAACAAACGCGATCTGTGCAAAAGTCACAGCTCGATGGTCGGCGCAACGATTCTGCACCGGCTATACTGAGGTGTGGCCGGAAATTGGTAATCCACGTCGATGACGCTGGCAAGCAGGGGCGCGTGTCGCGGAGCGTCGGCTCCATTCTTCTCTAAGGAGTTGTGCCATGTTCAGCTTTGGCTCTCGTGTGTTGGTTGCGGCTGTAGCGTGTTTCTGGGCGTGTGGAGACCTTTCGGCGGGTGAAGCCGCCGAGGAGCAGGCTGGTGAGCAGGCCGACTCGGCGGCGCAAATAAGCGTATCGCTGACGGAAGACGGCAAATCTGAGGGATCGGGGTTGAAGAACCGTGCCACAGCGGCCGCGCGGGCCGCCTGTGTAAAGAATTACGGCGGTGAAGCGGCGAGCGAGGCGGCCGTGGCTGCTGCTCTGAAGTGGCTGGCCGCAGCCCAGACAGCCGATGGCGGCTGGAATTTCGACCACCGCTTTGCCAACGATCCTGGCGTCCGCTCGGCGGACCATGCCGGCCAATTGACATCGGCCCGGAACGCTGCAACGGCAATGGCGCTCCTGCCGTTTCTGGGAGCCGGCCAAACGCATGCGGAAGGCAAATACAAGGCGACCGTCATGCGCGGGTTGGAGTACTTGATGACACACATGAAGGACGACGGCAGTTTGCATGAAAGCGGCGGCAGTATGTACTCGCATGGATTGGCGTCGATCGCGCTGTGCGAAGCATATGCCCTGACGCACGACAAGAAATTGCTGTCTCCTGCGCAGGCCTCCTTGAACTTCATCGCCTTTGCCCAGGATCCCGTCGGTGGCGGCTGGCGTTATAGTCCTCGCCAGCCCGGAGACACCTCGGTCACCGGATGGCAGTTGATGGCTCTGAAGAGTGGTCACATGGCATTCTTGCAAGTCCACCCATTGACCATTCGCGGTACCACCAAGTTCCTGGATTCGGTGCAAGCTGGCAATGGTGCTTATTACGGCTACACCACACCGGCAAAACGTGGAACGACTACCGCCATAGGGCTGCTTTGCCGGATGTATCTGGGCTGGCCGCACGACCGCGAGGCACTGAAGAAAGGCGTGGAGTACCTGAGCGATCAAGGACCGTCAAGCACAAACATGTATAGCAACTACTACGCCACCCAGGTCATGTTTCTGTATGGCGGCGAGCACTGGGACAAGTGGAATGAGAGGATGCGAGATCACTTGGTCAACAAGCAAGACAAGGACGACCCGGCGAAAGGAAGCTGGTTCTTTGCAGGCGGTCACGGTGCCGCGAGGGGTGGCCGTATCTACAACACGTCGCTGGCGACCATGATCTTGGAAGTGTACTACCGGCACCTGCGGATTTACGAGAAGAAAGCAACTATCAAGGAATAGCTGACATCTGTCCGAACAGTAGGCGTAGGGCCGGTTCTCACCGGCCGACCGGACGACGATCAAGCGCTGGCCGGTAGGAACGGGCCCTACTCGACTGTAGGACGGACTTCCAAGTCCGTCCCGGGGCCGGCGCCTCAATTTGGACGGACTTGGAAGTCCGTCCTACGAATCTGTTTCGTTCAACGGCTTGACTACTGGTCGCGGCCGCGTTCGATCTGGCGTTCCAGTTCGCGGGCTTTGCCGTCCACGTCGCCGAAGCGTTGAGGCCATGTGCGGCTGCGGAGCTTGCGTATACTGTGAGCCGCGTCGTCCCATTGCTTCTCGTGGACTTGGGCTTCGGCCAGCTTCAACAGGCCTGTGGGCTCCAACGAGCGGATCCGCGCAACTTGCTGCCAATGCACAACAGCGTCTGACCAGCGGTCCTGATATTGGCGGATCTCGGCCAGGGCTGCGTGGCCCTCCGATTCGTTTGGCAGGGCCTCGACGAGCGAAGTTCGTGCTCTTTCCGCGTCCTGCGGCCGTTCGAGTTTGTCGTAGCGTTGCGTCAGATCCTTGTACAACGCGATGTCTCGCCGTGACAGACGTATCGACTCGAGCAACTGATTAATCGCAGCTTCTTTGTCATCCAGACGGTCGTAGCAGGCGACCAGCTTCTGGTGAGTCTCGGTATCGTTCGGCTGTAGTTCGCACGCCAGTTTCAACTGCGGGATAGCTTTGACGAACTCGCGTTTGTCGAAGTAGACCTTGCCAAGCGCCTTGCGGACCGTCGGATTGTCCTCTAGCGTCCCGGCCGCTTGCTTGTCCAAGTGGGCAACGTACTGCTCCAGGTCAGGCGCACTGCGAAGGACGCTTTCCAGTGACGACAGAGCGTGCGCCCGCTGGTCGTGTCGCGGTCCCCAACTGACGATCGCGCCGCATGCCGCGTCGACGGCTTCGGGTATCTTCTGCAGGCCCGAGTACGCTTGCGAGAGGTTCCAGTAGTACGACGAAAGCGTGCCATTCCCGATGCCGCGTCGCGGCTGCGTGTCCTGATGCAGATGGATCACCTCCTCGTAGTAGGCCACCGACCGGTCGTACAACTGATTCTCCAGACAACTGTGCGCCAGCGACGCCATGGGCGATTCCTGCCAACGGCCTTCCTGGTGGAAGAACTCGTCCGTCTGCTTCAACAATGCCAGCAGGTCCTTCTGCCGGTCGACGTGGAAGTAAGCGTTCATCAACCAGACACGGTATTGCATATTCTCCAAACGCAGTTCGACCAGCGGCTGGAGAATCGGAATCGTCTCGGCGAACCGTTTCTGCCGCCGCAGGAAGTCCACCAGCGTCGACTGTCCGCTCTCGTCCAGGATCTTCTGTTCGTGGGCGGCCAATAGGATTTCGATGGCCCTGGAATGCCGAGCCACACCCCAGTAGAAGTAATCGGCAATGTACTTCACGGCCGCGCTGGAACCTTTGCGCTCCTCGTACACCTCTTCGGCGGCCCGTGCAAAATCATCCGTCTTCTCCGACCAGTAGTAGCCGCCGTAGTGCTTGTGATACATATTGCGGTTTCGCGATTGCTGCGAACGGAGGTCCCACTTCAACTCCTTGATCACAATCTTGAGCAAGCGCGGCTCCAAATCGCCAAGTTTGTCGCCGACATCGCTACGCCACCGAGCCAGTTGGTGACTGTGCTGGCTCCAGCCATCCTCGCGATTCAGTCGGAACCAGGACGGTTCGTTCTCGATTCGTTCGATCAGCAGCTCCAGCCCATCCCGCGGGCCGGCCAAGTCGCGCAGCGTGTGGGCTACCTGGTTGACGGTGGACTGGTAGTTGTTGGTTTGCATTCCGAGTACGTCGGGCAGTCGTTTGAAGGCGAACTGCCGAAGATCGTCGACCACGCCGGTCATCTTCATGTCTTTCGCCGTACGATAGATATTGCACAACTGATTGACCAGGTTGTACCGATGGTTGTGGTCGTCGGTATCCAGGTCGTCGATTAGCTGAGTGGTAGCCGCGCGATAGAGCGTCTGGCCGGAGCCCAGCGAGGTGTCGCCGCCGTTTCGTAGCGCGCCGTTGTAGAGCTGGTAGAGCCGTCGCTCGAGCCAGTGCGTCTGCTGGCGATGCGCCGGATGCTGCAACTGCGCCGTTAGGACTTTCTCGCCCCGGGCGAAATAGCCTCGACTTTCCAGATAGCCGATGAACGTATCCAGCGGACCGTTGGCATCCGTCGGCAGCACGCCATCGCGCGCCGTCTCATACTCTGCCAGCGCCGCTTCCAGCAAGTCGATCGCCTCGTCGTGCCGCGAGTAGCTCCAATATGCGCGAGCCAACGCGTGACCGATGTGCAGCCGGTCGATTGAGCCTCGCTCGCCGCCGTCGTGAAGAGCCTCCAATTGGCGGACCTGCTCTTCGGCGAGCGGTTTCTGTGTGATGCGTCCGAGGCTGGCCAACAGGTTCGCCATCAATCGAGGTTCGCCTGACGACCATTCACGCTTGAAAGCACGCTGCAGAGCCGCCAGTGCCTTTTCAACGTGCGGCCCCGGCTGGTTCAGCACTTCGCTTGCACGCCGTTCGATCATCAACTCCAACATGTCCAGCGCCCGATGGTCGACGGCCGTTTTGGCTCGATCGCGGACTTCGGCCAGGTGTTCAATGATCGAATCCGCCGTGGCTTCATCGCGAATTTCGCCCAAGACCGTTTGCATTCCTTCGAGGAACGGGTAGACCTTGCCGGCCGTGTGCCCCACAACGCCGTCGGCCAGACCAGCCAAAAGGCGGAAGTCCTTTGTCGCGCGATAGAACTCGCGAAGTTGCCACTGGTAGTTCTGCGGATGACCGGATTTCTGGAATAGGGCGGCAAACACGCGTAGCACATCTTTTTCCAGTTCGCTGGGCAGCGTTCCACTACTTCTTTGCCACGGCTGCAATCGCTGCGAGAGCCAGTTGCTCAGCCGCCACTCCTCGGTCCACTTGAACGTCTCGATCAACGCCCGTTCGTGGTTGCGCTGATCGTCGGCGACCATGTACCAGCCAGCCAACGCGCGGTATTCGCTCGGACCCAACTCGTCCGCTGCTTCGATCTTCTCGAACAACGCGATCGCCTCCTTGATGCGGCCTTGTTCCGCCGCCAGATAGCCGAGCGCCCGCCGCCAGTAGTTGTCAGCGTCCTCGGGTCGAATCCACGAGCCGAGAGCCGTTTCCAGATCCTTTGGCCGATCCAAGGCAACCAAGAGCCGGTATTTGAAGTGCCTCCACACAAAAACGACTGCTTCATCCTCGCCGGCCTTGGCGATGCCACGATCCAGGTAGGCAAGCAATCGGTCTACCTCGGCCGGTTCGGTACCGCGACGGACCGTCAGGTTGGCCAGCATCATCAGGTGCCGGTGCAGGAAGATGCCCTCCAAAATCACCTTCGTTGGATTGTCGCCGGCATCGGCACGTGGCTCGGGGCCAAGCACCTTCCAGCAGGCTTCGCGCACCTTGTCCAGATCGCGGCCCAGTCGCAGGTCCAGGTAGAGACGCTCGACGTTCATCCATCGAGCCAGCGCTGCATCGTGATTACGCTCGGCCGCTCGCAGGCGTTTGCCAAATCCTTCGCGAGCGAGCCGGAGGTTCTCCTTCTGCTTCTCGCGAAGCTCGGTCCGACTGAGATTCTCCGGATGTTCGACTTCCGCCATGCGTGCTTCGTAACGAGCTTGAACCATGCGATCGGTGAGCCGATACATAGCCGCCACCTGAACGCGGAGCCGCTCGGCAGCCTCTTCCGATGCGGATAGACGCGGGAGTAACGAGAATGCCTCGTTCTCATAGTCGGCAGACCACGGCTGAGCGAGCAGAGCGGCGAACAACAAGTGCTCGGCGAAATCCGTCCGGTTGGGCTCGGGCTCTTCCTCAAGGTGTCGGCGAAGGAAAGCCAGGTGCTCTTCCGCGGTCAATCGCGAAGACAGAATGTAAATCAACTGGGCGGCCAGTTGACTTTTGACGTCGGCATCGTCCTCAGCGGCCCATCGCTGTTCGAGTACCTTGGCGAGCTGTCGCCAAACTTGCGCTTCCACTGCCGGATCGTTAGCCATGGCCCAGCCGACCAGCGCACCGATGCGTCCGGCAGGCAGCGTGCCGATCTGGTCGGTTAACACTTTGACGATCTTCCGGCGCACTTCGCGGCACGCATCACTTTGCCCGAACCGCCACTGCCCCATGATCCGATCGGCAATGTGCGAGCGAGACTCATGTGTGGCAAAGGACAGTGCTGTTTCGGCCAATGGATCGAACCACCTTTCTTCGATTCGATTGGTGTGCAAGTTGTAGCCTTGGCCCAACGCCAGCGAAACGGCCGCGCTCAGCCGCGAGGCGACAGCCGGTTCGATCGGGGCCGGCCGTTGGCCTTCCTTGATCCACCTGGCGACCAGCCGGTTGGCCTTCTTCTCCTGGTCGCTACGGACCAATGCACTCAAGTACTGCGAGTAGGCCGTTTCGTTCTCCGGATCCTGGTCGACCCAGGCGGCCAGATACTCGGCGAGTCGCGGGAAGCGGCCCTGCTGCCTGAGGAGATTGGTGTACGTGTTGCGCAACGACTCTTCCTCGTACGTTCGCCAGCGTGCGTCGGGCGTGATCACGCCATTCAGCCAAGCGTATGCCGCGTCGTACTCGCCGGCCCTGGACAGAGCCTGAGCGTATTGCTGATGGACGTTGTAGTCGTGCGGATACTGTTCGGCCAACTGCTGCCGCAGCTTGAGGACTTCGTCGGTCTGGCCGGTTTGCTGCAGGTAGTTCGCACGCTGCTGCATCCAGTTCTTCATAGCCCTCGCGTAGTCAGGCTGCTGCTGGTAGCCCGGCTTCAGCAGGTCCAGCAATTCGAGCATTTCGTTGGCCTCGAAAACGCTGGACGCCTGGCCCACGAGGCGGCCTGCCAGGAAGTAGTTCGGCGTGCGCGACTTGGCCAAGTTGGCTGCCTCGTCCAGAATTCGCCCTCGCAGTTCCTCGCGGCGCCGGCTTTGATTCAGCACGGCGTTGCGGACCCAGCGCATGCCGCGTTTGCCCTCGGCAAGTGCCTCTGCGGCTTCCAGGTGCTCGAACACTCGAGGCCAATTCTGGATGAGGGCGAAATGAACGGCCAACGTCAGTCGGTGATCGAACGATGCCTTTTCGTCGGCGACCGCCTGTTTCGCGTCTTCCACCTCGGGCACGGGCTCGCGGAGCAACTGAACGCGATCGCGTTCCCGTAGTTGCCTGGCCATCCGTCCGTTGAAAGTGTCCTTGTCCAGTTCGGTGAACTTCAATATTTGCCGTGAGGTCCGTTCGCCGTCCTTGTTGAACGCTTCGATCTGCGTGGCCCACCACGCACCGGAGATCTGGACGAAATCCTCGTACCGCGACGATGAAATTGTCTTGCCATGCTGCCGATTCTCGAAACGCAAAACGACGTGGCGTTCGGTGTCTACCAGGAAGTGTGTCTCGCTGGCAGGCGACGTGGGATGCTTCAGCACGAGAAGCGTCCGTGTATCGCTTTGCGGTTTCAAGGTGACCGAGTGAGCCGGATAGGTTCGCTCGAGCGATTGGGTCAAGTGGGTGCTCAGACCGGCGGGCGGATGGCGAAGGTCCGCGGGTGTGGCCTCGCGGACTCGTCCAAGGAGCAGGTCCGCCGAGAAGACGCCGCGTTCTTCCTGGTCGCACCATTGGACAGAAGTCTCCGATCCAATCGTGCTGGTGCGAACCAGCCAAGCATCCGGCGAAACGAGAGCCAACGCAGCGAAACGTCTCGTCACTTCGTCCCACCGCGTATCGAAGGACACCATTTCGCGCTGGATCACCAGACCGCCGGGCAGACTGGCAAGCTGGCCGGTGCGCAGCAGGCTTTGTGCCAGCGCCCGTGCGTCGGCCGGCCAACCGGGCTTTGGCGGCTCGGGCGGTTCGACCGGCGCAGTCGGAAGGTGACCGAACAAGTTGGTAAGCCACGACACGTTGGGTTGTGGCACGTACTTGGCCTGGTTGTCCAGGCCGAAGTAGCCGTAGCCATCCAGACGCTTGTTTCCCTTGCGGTAGGGGCTAGGCGATCGAGGCTTCTTCGCACGTGCGTTCCAGGCGACGGTGCCGCGTGAATATATCGCGTCGGCTTCGCGTGCACCGGCCGCAGCCGGACCTGCTGCTGGATCCAAGTCGAAGTCTTCTTCCATCGACAACGACGGGAGTTCTTCGAGTTGCTTCAGTTTATCATCGGCCGATTCGCCGAATTCCGCGCCGTCGTCGCCTTCTGTGAAAGCTTCGGTTTCGTCCTCTGCGTCGAAAATGTCGAAGTCGCGGTTGCGGTCAGGGCCCCATGCTCCGGTCGATTCTGACGCGTAGGCTTTCGCTTCCTTGTAGTTCCCTCGGAAGCCACCAGGGCCGCCCATTCCGCCGCTCAATCGTCCATCAAACATCCCGCTGCCGGGCATGCCCCAGGCAGGCGATGCCGTGGTGGCGTGCATGATTCCGCCCATGATCACCGTTCCCCCGTCGGGCACGCTAACGGTGCTCGAAGCGGTGGTGAACACTTGGTTGGAATACTGCGACAGTTGTTGAAGAATGTTTGCATCGCGGCCCAAGCCGATCAGTTCGTGTAACACCTGACGCCGCAATCCCAGCCGCCAGTTGCCGGCCAGACCCATCTGCTTTTGCAGCAATTCATAGTCTGCCTGGTCGCGCCCTTCGGCGAAGAATTTCTCGCCGCCGCGCATCTGGAAACGACGCTTCACTTTGAATCGCTCGCGGTCTTCGTCGCTTTCTAGCACCAACAGCGAGGTGTACGGGGTGATGATGTGATACTCCTCGGAAAGTGCGGTGATTTCTTCCTTGATCACCGACGAGGCCCCTTGATCGAGCAAGACATCCAAGTGCATGCGCGCCCACAGTCTGGGAATGAACGAGTTGCTAGCTTCGGCGTCCTTCAGTGAGACCTTGGTGCTGAAACGAACGGGTTTTTCGCCGTGCTGACCCGTTACGACCACTTCGCCGTGCTGGTCTTGGCCTTCGGGCAGATATCGCCCCAGCAGAATCTGCTGTGTACCGGCCGCCAGGTTCGGCAATTCCTCCGGGTAAACGCGTGCCACTCGCAGACCATCGAAGGCTACCTTCAGGTCGCGGATCACCGGCTGCGTCATTTCGGCCAATAGCTCGACAGCCACCTTCTGCGGCGTTCGTTCGCCCGAGATTTGTCGGACCGAACCGCCGCCCAGCGAGGCAATTGTCTTCAGCACAATGGATTCATAGCTACTGCTGACCGTGACGCCGTGGAACGAACACTCTCTGTCTTGACAAAGGCGACGCAGACGCTTGCTGAAGGCTACCGGATCGGCATCGCCCGTCGTGACCACGCCGTCGCCCACGTAGATCACATGCCGCAAAAAAGGGGTCGGGAGTCGTTTCTCAGAAGAAACGACTCCCGACCCCTTTTTTGCTTCAGCGAGGGCGGAAACAAACGCCTTGTCCAAATCCGTCCAGCCCAGCGAAATACGTTGGTCGAGATGCTCCCTAGCCGCCGTGACGTTGTCGTCTGTTGCGGACCGTGATTCCTGGAACACCCACTCGCAGTCGACGTCGCACACCGCCAAGTTCATTCGATCCTGCGGTGTTAGCGAATTGAACAGCGATGCAATGAACTGCGCCTGGTTCTCGCGACTGGCAACGTCCATCGAGCCGGAAGTATCGGCCAATACGAGCAATTCCATCGGCTCGCCATCGGAAAGCGTTTCGCGCTGCCAGCCTCCGTCCGAAACGGGCGGGGTCAGCAGGAGCATGAAATAGCCGTCGTTACCGCGGAGATGCGGGATGACGACCACGTCTTCCTGTCGTTTGTCCAGTTCGACTACTACCTCAAAATCTCGCTCCGGCACATACTCCTGTGCCGTGAATTCGACATGTGCCGAATGGGCCGTCTTGTCGATGCGAGCCATGTGCGTGGGCGATGTCACATCGGCCAGCGGCTGGATGGAATGCAGCCGCACGTCGATAGCCAACTCGCGCAGTGGATGCAGCTTCAGCATCTCGCTCTGCAACCCGTAGCTGTAGCGAAAACGATTGTTCTTCAGCGGCAGCACCTGTGTGTAGGTGATCTTGATACGCTTTTCAGAATGCGGCTCAATCGGGAAGACTCTTGCCTTGAACAAATTGCCGCCTGTCCACTCCAGCAGCCCAGGATCACGTTTTGCGCGGAGGATCTCTTCGTAGATCTCGCGAGCGCGCTGCTTTTCCACGACGTCGGCTTCGACCAGTTCATTGCCGATCCACATGCCAAAGCCGGAAATCGACGCATCCTGCGGCAAGGGGAAATAGAAAACCCCTTCCAGCCGGCCGTCGGTCCGGTTCACAAACGACTCTTCGATCACCGTTCGACAAATCTGGTCGCGGATGTCCACCGATACCTTGTGGTAGCCAACGGTCAATGGCACGTTGCGACCGTCGACGTTGGCCACAAGCGATCCGATCGAATCGTGGGCCGTGGTGCCTTCGAATCCCTGCAGCCAAAGTGGCGGCTTTGCCATTTCGGCCAACTCGTGCGAATGCCGGTCCACATGGTAGATAGCCGTGCCTTTCACTTGGACGAGCTTGCCATCCGGACCGACCAGTTCGATCGGGGTCTTCTTGTCGGCCACGATCTTGATTGTCCCGGACGACAGCTTGATTCGCTTCGGCGACGGCAGTTGTGCGAGAGAAGCCGGTCCGAGTGTGATATTGGTGTCTTTGACCAAGCGTAGGCTGACAGCATTGGCGCCGCGCACATCGGTCCGCAACCAGTCGCCCGGTTTGAGGATCACAGGACCCGAAACCGGTGTCCATCGGCGATGCATGACCGGTTTGATTGAGGCAATTCCTTGGGCGTCCGTCACCTTGCCGATGCGTCCGTCTTCGGTCAGCGTATCGCCCACGACGAACAGCTCTTCGTCGACCGGCTCGTCCACGGCCAGGACGTTCACTTCGACGATAGGCTCGCGGCGCGTGCCGCGGATGGCCGTCGATGTAATAGAGCACAGTGTCCGAGTTTCAGCATCGACCACCGCCTCGATACGGATCTTGCCTTCGTCGGCCGGCACATCCACGCGGTACAGGTTGGCATTGCGTCCGTCGCGACGAACTTGTTCGATCGAGGCCGTTCTCAGAGCCTTTCCCCGGTCATCGCTCTTCGGCACTTTCAGCAAGCGAAGAGCATCGAACTCGTTTGTGTCGTCGCGAAAGTACGCCGCGGGCCGAACCGCCGCCCGGTTGGCCCGTTCGTCCACCAGCCACGCGCGCGAGCCGCGAACGATCTCGTAGGTTCCATCCGGCAAGTTCATTCGCATTCGACCCGGCCGTCGGACCCAAGCTTTGCCGGATTGTCCATCCTGTGTGACCTCCAGATGTAGCGTTTGGGCCGTGGCCACCTGACGTAGCACCTGATCGAAGGCAACGGCGTCCTGGTCCGCCCCATCTCTTGTCACGCTTAGCGCCGCCACAACAGCCGCAGCCGCCGCGGCTGTCGCCAGAATCCGCATGGTATAGACAATCATCGGTGATCTCCTTCCGGATGGTTCGGGCTGGTTGGTGGATTGATCGGCGAAGACTTCTGCCGTCTGCTCGCGCAGACGCGCGAGGAACTCGCGATCCGGCGGCGCGCCCTCATGCTCGGCCGAAGCAAACAGGGCTGCCATCCTCTCGTCGTCCGATTGGTTCTTGTCAGGATCCATGATCCCCTCAAGTAGGTCCCGTCTGCCGGACGGAACCCGTAGCAGTTGCCAGCCCCAATCCGCTCGGAGGTCCCGTCCGGCAGACGGGACCTACCTGTTAGCGGCTCGGTCTCGCTATATCGTCTCCGGATAATCTCTTCTGAACGCCCGTCGAAACGCTCGTCGGGCTCGGGCCAGCTTCGAGCGGATTGCCTCTTGCGTCGAGTTTTCGCCCGCCGCTATCTGTTCGACAGTGGCGCCGTCAACGTATTTCGATGTCAGCAAGACTTCGTAATCGGCTGGTAGTTCCGTGAGGGCGGCACGCACCTGTAAGGCTCGTTCGGCAACGTCCAACGCTGTGGTTGGGTTGGCATCGTCACGCGCGACCGCGTTCGCCATGATTGGCCGGCCACGTTGAAACACCGCATCGGCGCCACCCGACGAACGATGCCGCCTTTGCCGCCGATAGTAGAGCGCAACCTGACGCCGTACGATGCCGTTCAGCCACGATGTCAGCGAGCCTCGATCCCCATCGTAGGTCCGAGCCGACCGGGCCGCGGCCAGGAAAGTCTCCTGGACGACGTCGGCCACGTCCGGCGAGCCCGGTTCCATAGCGCGCGAAACAAGCCGCCACACCCGCTCGGCGTGTGCATCATACAGCCGCTGCCATGCGTCGACGTCACCTTCGCACAAGCCGCGGGCGAGTTGGGCTCCCTCGTGCTGCTCCATATCGTTCGGCGTGCTGCGGATAGTACACCCCAATTTACTTCTATTTGCGCGCTGCGCTGATATGTGTCGCCAAAAATGGAAAGGATTTTCTCCAGGCATTCTCATCTGCTTGAAAGACGAGAACGCACCTGATCGGGTTTCGAGAAATCGCAATCAGTGGGGCACAGACCGCTCTGTGTGTGACCGAAAGGCCGTTTTGAACCAATCCGAGGTATGCTATCATTGTTGAAAGATGACTGGCGAATCGCTCCGTGCCCCACGAATGGAGCCTCGGTTCACCGGATAGACAATCGGAGCATCACGATGTCCAAGCAGCTACGACGCACGTCCAAACGGTCGCGGGTACTGGTGGTGTTGCTGATCGCCGCGACCGGGCTGGCCCTGTCAATTCTGGGATTCTGGACCCTCTCGGCAGGCTTGGTCCGTGCGGAACGGGAGACGCAGAGAGCGAAGCTGGAGACACAAGCTGAGCAGATTGTGCGTGCGATCGAGCAACAGTTCAGCTCGGACGTCGTCGCTGTATATACCGCGGGGCAGTTCTTCGTCGACTCCGAACCCGGGCCTCTCGACGGATTCCAAATCGCGGCGGAGCAGTGTAGGGTTCGCCGCGGGAAGGACGTTCTCGCGGTGCTGTGGATGCCGCGAGTGAAGCCAGACGAGCGCGACATCCACCAAGAAGCTGCGAAGAAAGAGGTAGGCGCCGATTATCAACTGAAACATGCACCGTCGGAGGGCGAGGTGGATTCCGCTTTGCACGACGACGGCGACGATTGTTTTCCAGTCTACTTCGCCGACCCGCTTGATAAGAACCGGCAGTCGCTCGGGATCGATCTCGCAGCATCCGCGATTCACAGCAGCACCTTGGCAAGGGCGCTGGAAACGGCAAGGCCGACCGTCAGTAGCCCTGTCGGCTGGAAGGACAAGGCGGGCGAACACACGGTCTTCTTTGTGGCTCGACCGATGTACGGCGATTCCGTTCCTGGGGAAACTCCAGACACCAGACGCGAAAAACTGCTGGGCTTCATTGCTGTTCTGATTTCCGTTGACGAGATGGTCAAAGGGGCTCTGAGCCAGTTCGACGATAGTATCGATATCCATATACTGCGCGAGTCGGATCCGGGGCAGTGGGAATTCGCTTGCGCCTACGATTCTGGAAAAGGGCAAACGCAGTTCGCCCCAATACATAATGCCGACACGGACAAGACGGAAGAACCGATCCGCTTCACCTCGCTGGATGTACAAGGTGGCACGTGGGCGATCGAGTGTTTTCCGACGAAGACTGCCCCGATCGTTCGCACGAGCGTACTGCCCGAGGTCGTTCTGGCGTTTGGCCTGGTGCTCACCGTCGTACTTGCTTTCTACGCCAACACGCTTCTGGGGCAAACGGCTCGAGTCGAGCGACTGGTGGTCAAAAGGACGAACGAGGTTGCGTACGAACGTTTTCTGTTGACCACTCTCCTTGAGGCTTCGCCCGACTACATCTACTTCAAGGACCGCGACAGCCGCTTCATACGCGTCAGCAAAGCCCTGGCGGACTACTTCGGTCTTGGGGACCCGGTCGAGGCTGTCGGCAAGGCCGATTCCGACATGTTTGACGAGCAGCGAGCCCAGCAGTACATGGCCGACGAGCGGAAAATCATGGAGACGGGCGAACCTGTCGTCGACAAAGAGGAAGAGCAGGAGTGGCCGGGCGCTCAAGTGGCATGGGTATCGACGACCAAGGTGCCGCTTCGCAACCCGGACGGCGAGACGATCGGTACGTTTGGCATCTCGCGTGACATCACCGACCGCAAACGGAGCGAGGCGCAACTGCAGGCAGCCAAGGAAGCCGCCGAGGCCGCCAATCGGGCCAAGAGCGATTTTCTGGCCAATATGAGTCATGAGATCCGCACCCCGCTGAACGCCGTTATCGGCATGACGGAGCTTGTGCTCGACACAGAGCTTACGAATCCCCAACGCGAGTATCTGAAAATGGTGCTGGGATCAGGCGAGGCGCTGGTGTCGATCGTCAACGACATCTTGGACTTCTCCAAGATCGACGCCGGCAAACTGGATCTCGTACCGACCACGTTCGAATTGCGCGAGAATCTGGGAGACGCGATCAGGTCGCTAGCCTTTCGCGCGCATTCAAAGAATTTGGAGTTGGCCTGCCGCATCCAGCCGAATGTGCCGGACCGACTGGTTGGCGACGTGGGTCGCCTCAGGCAAGTCGTGGTGAATCTGGTTGGGAATGCCATCAAGTTCACGGATTCCGGAGAGGTCGTCCTGGAAGTCGAGCAGCAATCGCACGCCGGGGACGAGGTAGTGCTGCATTTCACCGTTACTGACACGGGAATCGGCGTCCCCAAAGAGAAGCACGCCGTCATTTTCGGCGCCTTCGAGCAGGCCGACACTTCCGCAACCAGACAGTTCGGCGGGACCGGCCTGGGGTTAGCGATTTCGTCTCGACTTGTCGACTTGATGGGAGGACGGATCTGGCTGGAAAGCGAAGTCGGCCAGGGGAGTCGGTTCCACTTTACCGGAAGCTTCCGGGTGTCTAGCGGAGCCCCTCCCGAGGTTTCGCTTGCACGAATATCCGGCACGCCCGTTATGGTGGTCGACGACAACGCCACGAACCGTCGCATCCTGGAAGAAATCCTTCGCAACTGGGGAATGGAACCTGCGGCGGCGACCAGTGCGAAAGAGGCTCTGGCACTGCTGCGCCAGGCTCAGCAATCCGGCAATACATACCCGCTGGTGCTGACCGATGCGAACATGCCGGAAACGGACGGCTTTGCTTTTGCCGAAACGGTCAAGGGGGACGGAGACCTTGGCAGCACCATTATCATGATGCTGACCTCCGGAGATCGGCCCGGCGATGTCGCTCGGTGCGACCAATTAGGGGTGGCCGCGTATTTGCTCAAGCCGGTCAAGCAGTCCGAGTTGTTCGACGCGATTGTAATGGCCCTCGGAATCACCGCCGCCGAGGACGAGGCTCCGGAGACGCTTGCTGCCGAACCGCCCGCCCAAATTGCTGCTTTGCGCGTGCTTCTGGCCGAAGACAGCATGGTCAATCAGAAGCTGGCCGTGGGAATCTTGGAGCGGCGCGGGCACGCCGTGGTCGTCGCAAACGACGGGCGCGAAGCACTGGCGGCGCTGGCGACACAGACTTTCGACGTGGCACTGATGGATGTGCAAATGCCGGAAATGGACGGCCTCGAAACGACCGCGGCCATCCGCGCCAAGGAAGAGGGAACGGAGACTCATATGCCGATCGTTGCCATGACGGCCCACGCGATGAAAGGCGACCGCGAGCGATGCCTAGCGGCAGGCATGGATGCCTATGTGGCAAAACCTATCCGCGCAAAGGAGTTGATGGAGGCAATACACGGGTTGCTGGCGCCCGCAGATGACGCGCCGTATACCGATGATCAGTGAGTGATCAGGGGCTAGTGCTTTGTCAGCGCTTAGGTTTAGGGTGGCCGGGGTTGGAGGGCGTAGCCCGAAACCCCGGGGCTTCCTTCGCTAACGCTCAGTCCAGCCCCGGCCACCCAACCCTAACTTTTTGCGTTGACAAAGCACTAGCGACCTGTCAGGCTTCTCAACCTTCCTCGTCTCCGAAGAAAATGCTGTGGTGTTTCACGCCCTGCCGCGGTCGGGCCATCCAGTCCGCAACGGTTTCTTTCCAGCGAAGATAGTGCTCGGTCTTCTGGTGTTCGATGAAATCGTTCTTGCTCAGGTAGGTTTCGTACAGCAGGAATCGCGTCGGGTCGTCCTCAGCCTGCAAAACGTCGAATCGCACGTTGCCCGGTTCGTTTCGCGAATTGCGGGCATTTTCCAGAGTCGCCTCGATGAAAGAATCCACCTGATCGGACTTGACGTATACGGTCACACTGACGACGTACATAATACCTCTCCTTCATGGCATTCTGACGCGGGTAGCAGGCTATTGTAGGACGCCAGCCAGCCAGCGAACAGCACCCAGAATTTTCGGCAGTTACCTTGATGACTCGGCCTACTCACAAGTAAACTCATCAGATGGAGAATCAGCCAATTCATGAGAGGTTCACGTCATGCGGATCTTAATCGGGTGGGATGATCTCGCCGAGGCGGAATTAATCGACACTTTCTTGAATATCGACAACAATGTCGCCCGCGTGTTCACTGACGGCTCGGAGATGGACCCCGTCGTGGGAACCGAGGAGTTCGACGCCGCGCTGCTTGCCTTGAGCTTCCCGACCAACGAGGCGGCTTTTCCGCTGTTCAAGAAGATCCGTCAAAGCCATCCGGGGATTCCTATTGTTGGGGCGTGGCGTTCGGGCGAAATCAGTCAGGTTGCGAAGTTCATCTTGAATGGCCTGCATTCGTTCATCTCGCGCGACGAAAACGGCGATTTCATTTTCCTGCTCATGTCGATCATGGAAGCCGCTCACATGTCGGTGCAGGCCCGTCGGGCGCAGGTCGTCGCCGAAAAGCTGCGGGAGGAGGTCGAAGCGGTACGGCAGTTGCAGGAGTCGGTACTGCCCACCGATCTGCCGATGCCGTCGGGATATCGCGTTGCCGCCCGTTACGAACCGTCGCAAATTCGCGTTGTGGGCGACAAGCCGGTCGTTATGGCCGGCGGCGACTATTACGATGTGTTCAACCTGGACGAGGACGAAGTTGTCCTCGTGCTGGGCGATGCGGCCGGGCATGGTGTAAAGGCATGCATGTCGATCATGACCATGCACACGCTGATTACCATGATCCGCGACCGCCGCTTCCAGAATACGGCCGACTTTGTGACAGAGATTAACCGCCGCTTGTGCAAGAGCGACATCATCGGCGGAGATCAGGGCGGATTCATCACGTTGCTGTACTGTACGCTGGACCCGACGAGGCATCGCCTGGAGTGGACGTCCGCGGGCCATCCCATGCCACTGCTGCAAGACCTCGCCACGAACGAGATTTCGAAACTGGCGACCAAAGACGAGGGCGGGCTACCGCTTGTGATCGACGACGAGTGGGAATACGAGCATTGCGAAGCGACAGTTCCCGAGAATTCGCGCATCCTGCTGTACACGGACGGTCTGGACGAGGCGTTTCCGCAAGACGGTGACGAGGAGGAGCAATTCGGCGAAGAAGGTATCATCGCCACGCTGCAGGACACGGTCGACAAGCCCGTGGAGGAGGCGCTCGAACGATTGTTCGAAGACTCACACAAAGCGACTCGCGGTTCGGGGCGAATGGATGATACTTCCGTCGTGCTCCTGGAACGCCGAAGTTGAGGTCACTCGCCCAAGAAAGGAAGGACGGCGGAAGAGGCGCGAATAGACTTCGCGTTTTGCCGTCCCGGAGGTTCAAGGATAGCCGCCTATGGTGTCTTCCCAAATTCTCCTTCTAGCAACGACTCTTGCACCTCTTGCCGCCGCACCGGCTGATACTCATCGAGGTCGACTCGCCACCTTCAACACACCGACAGGCGAGATCGCTTTCGCGCTTAGCCTGTTGCCCAATGTGCAAGCGGCTGCCGGGCAGACGACGAGGATTGTGGCCGTCTTCGACACGTCGGCGAGCCAGACGGGCCGGTACCGAGACGACGGCCTCCGCGTACTGAAGTCGATGCTGGCGAGCATGGATCAGACATGCCGCGTCAACCTGATGGCCGCAGATGTACGCGCGCTTTCTCTGACCGGTGGCTTCGTCGATCCTACTGGCGCAAAGATGAAGCAGGCAATAGCCGAAATCGAGCGACGGACGCCGCTCGGTTCAACAGACATGAACGCGGCGTTGCGCGGTGCTTCGGCCTGTTTTGCAGATGATGGGAATGCACGACGAGCGATCGTTTTTATTGGCGATGGACTAAGTCGGGCAAATGTCCTGCAAACGGACGAATTCCGCGAATTGACGGCGGACCTCGTCAAGAATCGCGTTTCTGTGTCCAGTTATGCGATTGGCCCCGAGCGAGACGTTCATCTGCTGGCTGCCTTAGCGAATCACACTGGTGGCATGGTGTTTGTCGACTCCGACGAATCAGAAACATCGGAGCGTGCAGGAATGGCACTGGCGGACGTCGCACAAGGGACTGTCGTTTGGCCAATTTCCGCGAAACTGCCGGAAGCGATGCGAGAGGCATATCCTTCCCCAGCGCCGCCGCTCCGTACGGACCGCGACACGATTCTGATCGGGTTTCTCGACGACCGGAAACCGCAGCAAATCGCCATCACCGCGGAAGTGGCAGGAAAGCAGGTCGAGCTTGCCTGGAACTTGACCCCAGAACCCTCGAATGACGAATTCGGTTTTCTGCCGCAGTTGATCGCCGAAACGCGCGACGACGACGGCCTGACGCTTCCGACCGTCGGGTCGGCGGGCTTGCGAGAGGCTGGTCGCATCATTCTGGCAGGAGCCGAGAATCTGCTGAAGATCGGAATCCGTGCGCTGAAGACCGGCGATCTTCAAGGCGCTCAGACGATGGCCAATTCTGTGCTCGCGCGCGATCCGACCAACCCTCAGGCACTGGCGCTGAAGCGCGCGATCGAGAAGAAGAAAGCCGGCGGCAAGATCGACGACACACCGCTGATCATCAAACTGAAGTGACATCATGAGAGCATTGCCAACGATCCTGCTCGTATCGGTTTGCTCGGTAGCCTTGTTCTGTGCAACGGAAGGCTTTGCGAGACCTCTGGAGATTGTCTTTGCGGATATGGAAGGCGGTGCCGGAATTCTGATCGTGACGCCGGACGGGGAGTCCGTCTTGATCGACTGCGGATCTCGATGCCCCGACGAGCGCGACGCCCGCCGAATCGCCGCAGCCGCGAAGGCACTGGGGCTGGAGGCCATCGACCATCTAGTAATCACTCACTATCACAGCGATCATTGGGGCGGCGCACTACAGCTAAGTCGCCTGGTTTCCCTTCGTCGGTTCTACGATCACGGACCGATGGAGGATCTGCCCGAGGACAAACGGTATGCCAGCTATTTGGCCGACTACGAAAAAGCCTGCAAAGGCATACGAACGACGGTGCGTGCCGGCGATCGTTTGCCGCTGACTGGGAAGTCGGACCCCGCCGTCGAGATCCGATGTGTCGCGGCGCGAGCGTTGGTAGGCGTCGAACCGTCAACGGCGTGTGCTGTTCATCCCCGGTTTCCCGAGGACAAGAGTGACAATGCCCGCAGTATCGCACTGGTCCTCGAACACGGCGGTTTTCGAGTATTTCTCGGAGCCGATATTACCAAGAATGTGGAACACGACCTCGTCTGCCCGGCAAATCGAATCGGCGTCGTCGATCTGTTCCAAGTGAACCACCACGGACTGCGGCAAAGTAACAACCCGCTCCTGTGCCGAGCCATCGACCCGATGGTTGCCCTCATGCTGAACGGCCGGCGAAAAGGTGCTCATCCCGAAGTGGTCGCCGCGCTCAAATCAGCACCAAACTTGAAGGCCGTGTACCAGCTACACAAGAACGCAGTACGTCCGGAGGTCAACCCGCCGGACAACTTCATTGCCAACCCGGAGCCCGATACGGCCGGTACGCCCATCCGAGTCACCTGCGATCTGGCCAGCCAACGTTTCGCAGTCCGCTGCGGCTTCGATGGCGAACCGACGTGGTATCCAATCCGGCGGGATAAGCCCGCACCGGAACGCGAATGAAGGATGGCAAGGTCCCGGCGGCGGTCCTTCGACTGCGCCGATCTCTTCAATCTTGAATTCGCACTCCACTACCGCCAGGGAGAATTGACCATGGACCGACGTAGATTCCTTCACACCAGCGCCACCGGATTGGCTTTGTCTGCTGCCGGCAGGTACGCCACAGCGTTTGCCGAGGAGGAACCGAAGCGTGTCGGCTTGATCGGCTGTGGCTGGTATGGCAAGTGCGATCTATTGCGGCTGATTCAAGTCGCGCCGGTCGAGGTGGTTTCGCTGTGCGACGTTGACAAGAAGATACTGGCCGAGGCAGCCGATATTGTGGCCGAACGCCAGGCGTCCAAGAAGAAGCCTCGCACCTACGGCGACTACCGCGAGATGCTGAAGGAAAAGGACCTAGATATCGTGCTTGTCGGCACGCCCGACCACTGGCATGCCCTGCCGATGATCGCCGCCGTCGAGGCCGGAGCCGACGTCTACGTTCAGAAACCCATCAGTATTGACGTGGCTGAAAGCCAGGCGATGCTCGCAGCGGCGCGCCAGCACAAACGAGTCGTACAGGTCGGCGTGCAACGGCGAAGCACGCCGCACATCGCCGAGGCTCGTCGCGAGTTCATCAAGTCGGGCAAGCTTGGCAAGATCGCCCACGTCGAAATCTGCTGCTACTACCACATGCGAGCCCGCAGCAACCCGCCGGACACCGATCCGCCCGAACATCTTGACTGGGAAATGTGGACCGGACCGGCTCCGATGCGCCCGTACAATTCGCTGGCTCACCCGGGACGCTGGCGTTCATTCATGGAATACAGTAATGGGATCATCGGCGACATGTGCATCCACATGCTGGACATGGTGCGCTATATGACGGATCTGGGTTGGCCGAAACGGGTCGGTTCGTCGGGCGGCATCTTCGTCGACAAGGAGAGCAAAGCCAACATCTCCGATACGCAGACTGCCACCTTCGACTACGACGATTTGACGATCGTCTGGCAGCATCGCACCTGGGGCCACTCGCCCGACTCGGACTACCCCTGGGCCGCGATCTTCTACGGCGACAAGGGCACGTTGAAGGTGAGCGTCCACAAATACGACTTCATCCCGCGCGGCAAGGGCGATCCGGTTCACCGGGACGTAACTCTCGAATTGGACGAATACCCCGAAGACAAGACTGAGAAGCGTCTGGAAAAGCACGTTGCCCCGGCAATCCGCTATCACATGTTGGACTTCCTCGAAGCGATTGCTACGCGCGGGAGGCCGATAGCCGACATCGAACAGGGCCACATTTCCACGACAAGCTGCATCTTGGCCAACATGGCATGCGAACTTGGGCGAACGTTGGAATGGGATGAAGAGAACGGCAAGATTGTGGGCGACGACGAGGCGAACGGTCGGTTACTCCGACCCTATCGCGAGCCGTGGATCCATCCCGCGGCCGAACGTGCATAGGTCCGGTTTTTCTCAGGCGCCGTGTGTCAAGATCGCGCGACGGATTTCGCTCCGAGCATCACGATTTCGAGTTCGTAATCGTCAAAACCGAATGTACGGGCAAAGCTCTCGGCCAGCACAGCGGCCCGACGTGGTCTCCAGACACCGACGAAAAGGAGTTCGTTCAGGATCTTATCGACGTAGTACACAGGAACGGATTCTCCGCCCGTATCGAAGATCCTCAGAACGGCGTTCAATGGTGATCGCTTCATCGCTCGGTCTCCCATGACGAAAGACGTACCACCTAGTGAATGGCGAAAAGGCTCGCGAATGCGACAGCATTTCTTGTCGAGTTGACTAGAAGAGCAAATATCGAACGGAGCCGTCGACAAAGCATTCGCCCCACTCATCCACTTAGACGAATCAGAATCCCAAAAGTTACGCAATTCAGAGAGACTTCCAGGGTTTGCGACCAGCCGCGTGCCTGGCAATCCCCTCTTGTTAGTCGAGCGAAAACAGGCCGATTTAACCACACAGGCCGCCCGCAGCGATAAAGGGAAGCAGGGCACATATTCTCGCCCAGGCCGACCCCGGCGAAAATATGATTGGCAAGAGAGCTGACGCATAAATTGGGATCAGACGTACAGAATTCAAAATTGGCCGTCGAACCGCTCGACCGGATCACCAGTTTTGTCGGCCAATTTTGAATTCTGTACGTCTGCCCCCTTTCCGCCGTGTCGCGTTGGATTCGATTTGTGCATCCGCTCAAGAATATGAAACGGGTTTGGCTAAGGGCGGTCGGAAGGACAGGGGAGGTCATTCGATTTCGAACATTCTCTGAACCTCCGGCGATCCGTACACCGCTTTCCCGGTCAGCACCTTCAGGTTACTCAACAGGTTGGCCTCGCCGTTGCCGTGGGTGTGTCCGCAC
>CAZURK010000039.1:4382-70151 GCA_964623055.1 uncultured Pirellulaceae bacterium | reverse complement strand
AGCATCTTCTGGACCAGTAGCGATGCATCGACTGGCCGCCTTCTTGGCCGCCGCCAATGCCACAACCAGCGAATTAACAAAACTCGCCGCTTAAAATGCGCGCAAGAAAACAACAATCTGCGAAGTAGTAGAACGAGATGGTCGGACATTTCAAACCGGGCGCAGTGCAACGCGGTCCGATCGTAACGAACGTTTCGATAATCGACTTGCGCTTCGTGGAATGGCGTGCATGCTGGGACGGTTGGCTGGGTCCCGCGCTATGCCGCTCGTGGCTGGCCAACCGTCACAAACGACGCGACGCGAGGTGTACGGCCGGCAGTCGCGAAATAACCGGAACCTCGGACGAGCGTACGCGATCAGTTGCGACGATTGCGCGGGCTCCGCCAGCGTCACTCATTCGAGCAGATTCAACGGGTGCGCCGTGGTCGATACGGAGTGCCAGGAGGTGAGTCAGCTAGGCGCGGACTCCCGCGTTGCGATGCGGAAAAACGAAACACAAGGAAAGTGCAATGGAAATGAAGAGAGGATTCTCGTGTTGGGTCGGCTTGGCGGTGTTGCTTTTGGCTGCGCCCTCCATGACGAAAGCGGAAGAACTGAGCTACTCGACGCTGCTGACGCGGATCGAGACACTGGAAGCGGAACTCGAAGAGCAGAGGACGGACTTTGCATCTTATAGCACGAACAGCTACGACATGGTCCCGGGAGACTATGATTGCGGTTGTTCGGGTACGACCTGGAGTTTCGGCTACGAACTGATGTTTCTGCGGCCTTACGTAAGCAACATCACTCTGGGACCTGGATTTAATAACCAATACGGACTCGGCCATCGCCTCACCCTAGGCGCCGAAGGCAGTGGCGGCGTCGGCGCCCGCGTCCGGTACATGACGTATGAACAGGATCACGCATTCATACCTCCAGCGCCCGTTACGCTCGACATCGACGTGGACATGCTGGACGCTGAAATGACCTTGCGTGAGCGGATGCGCAACTGGGACTTGCTAGTCTCTGGCGGCTTTCGCTATGGTCGGAATGCCTACAATCTTGGACCTGCGACGGTCTACTTCGAGGGAACCGGCCCCACGGTCTCGCTCGAAGCGACCCGTGAATTCGGCACCCGCGGCTTCTATCTGGTCGGCAACGCCCGTGGATCGTTGCTGATTGGTAGAATCGTCAATCCCGCCGGCATCCTCGGCGGCCCGCCAGTGCTTAATGACGAGTTGACGACCATGCTCGAAGGCCAACTGGGTATTGGCTGGGCCCGCGAATTGGGGCGCGGCGAGTTGCACGTCCGCGCTCTTTGGGAGACGCAGTTCTTGTTCAACGATACTTTTGCCGATCCCTTTGTTGGGCTGGGCAGTGACCTCGGCCTCAGCGGTATCACCTTCGGTGTGGAATATCGCCTGTAGTCGACGATAAGGGCAATAGCACGGAACTCCCCAATCCGAGCGAAAGAGCCACGCTCTCCATTTGAGGCGTGGCTCTTTTCGTTGGTGTGCACATAGACGCGGGGCGCGTCCAGGCTCTTCGCCAGCGCAACTGCCTCTTGGCATGAAACCCAGCAGGTCCCTTGGGCGAGTTGAATTCCGCCCGCAATGCCATCAAAATGTGGGTTCTTGTGTCGAAAGTGATTTCCATATCAGACGGATTTCGGCATATTCTATTGAAACCCGAAGCGTAAGCGAGGAATTCCCCAAGACGCGTTTCCTTGCTCACGCTTCTGGTTACGTGTCAGGTCCGGCCGAGAATGACCATGTCCGAATCCGGCAAGATCTCGTGGCCCGTGCCATCGGACTGGGAGGACGATATCGTCTTTGTAATCGTCACGCTCACGAGCGACGACGATCAAACGGCCTTTCACACTTTTCGACTGGATGTGCGAACCGAATAGAGTTCTGGATAGCGACAATCACTCACCCGTACGCTAATGAGGAGTCCAACCATGCCGCGAATCATCACTCTCGTAATGGGTCTGATCACCTTTTTGGCTGCCGCGCCTGCGGGGGCTGCAGAAGATGCCTTCTTTCGAGTCGACGTAGGGGACCTGGAATTGACCGATGGCGAGTTGCCGGACTTCAATACCGGTGACGTGCACTGGCGGCTTTGGTGGCAACTTCGCGAGTCGATGGAGCCCTACGCGGTACTCGACAACGAGGGAGAGATCTACGTTTCGGCTGAGATGCCGCGTACCGGTCGATGGGACGCGCTGCCCGATCACGTGGTCGTCCGAGCGGCCGAGGGAAAGGCCGTGACGGGCCGGTTGTTTTGGCCCAAACGTGACTTGAGCGGCATGGTTGCCGTGCGGTTTAGGATTCCCGCCTCGGACGCCGACAGCGATGACCGCGACGATTTCTATCAGGCCAAGCTCCGCCACTACAACAAGCTATTGAATCGCGGCGTGGCCGGCGCGGCTTGGTTCCGTCACCAGTCCCGGGAGGCCCGCAAGGAGTTGAAATCAGATATCGCCGAACGACCACGTGCCGTTCGGCGGGGACAGGCCGACGAGTTGAGCGATACTTACGCGCTGTTCTCCGGCGGGCGGGCGATGAGCGAGAATCTGCAGTTGGACCGAGTCCTTCCCGAGCCGCGCGATAGCGACAAGATGGTCGAACTGGATTCGATCAAAGGCATCACGGTCCCCGATATCGACTGGTCCGAATTGACCAAGGGCCTGGACCCCGAACTGGATCCGTTGGCCGACAAGATCCCCTTCGACCAGCACGCGATTTTCTTCCCCAGCTTCAACGCCTTTGTGGCGGTCATCGACGAGGTGAATGCCGACAGCGGGCTTGTGCTTCAGGCCCTGGAACCGCGTGGCGAGGACGCCGACACGTTTACCCGATACGAACAACAACTCGGGCTGTCGATAACTACGGTAACGCGGCTGTTGGGTCCGCAGTTGGCCGAGAGTGTCGCCATGACCGGATCCGACTCGTACTTCCGCACCGGAACGGATGTGGCGTATCTGTTCGAAGCTGTGGACGCCGGCGCTCTGGAGACTGCGCTTGTGGCCCAAATCTTAGCCGCCGCCAAGCAAGGATCGGCAAAACGGACACAAGGCAAGGTGGGTCGACTGAAGTACGTGGGTTTTCGGTCCCCTGACCGACGGATCTGTTCCTACGTGGCCAAGTTGGGCTCGACCGTTGTGGTCACGAACTCGACGTACCAACTGAAGCAGTTGGCTGGCACACACGGTGGCGACTTGGATTCGATTGCTTCGCTGCCCGAGTACACGTACTTCCGCGACCGCTACAGACGCGACGATCCAGATGAGACTGCCTTTGTCTTCCTCAGCGACGCCACCATCCGACGTTGGTGTGGCCCGCGGTGGAGGATCCTCTCGTCGCGGCGGACGCGCGACATGGCAGTCATCTCGGAGCTTCAGGCGGGGCAAATGAACCGCTTGGCCAAAGGCGGTATTCAATCCGGTCCGATCTACACCGACTTGCCACTGGCCGCGAAGGGCGAATTGACACTGGAACCGGACGGTGTGCACAGCCAGGCCGTAGGCTCGCTGGCGTTCATGACGCCCATCGCAGAGATGCCCATCAGCAAAGTGACCGCGACCGAGGCCGGTGCCTACCGAAGGTGGCGTGACGGCTACGAACGAAACTGGACAGGGGTTTTTGATCCCATCGGTCTGCGTTTGGGCATCCGCAAGGATAAGTTGTCGGCCGACCTGACCGTGATGCCTCTGATCGGCGGCAGCGACTATCGCGAGATGGTCACCGTGTCGCGCGGGGCACAGATCGCCCCCGACGCGGGTGACCCCCACGACGCCTTAGCCCACATTGTCATGGCCATCAACAAGGACTCGGAGCCGGTAAAGCGGTTCGGCAACTTTGCTCGGACGATGACGGCGGCCAAAATCAATCCGTTGGGCTGGCTGGGCAATTCGATCGCGTTGTACTTCGACGACGACCCGCTGTGGCGGGAGATGGCGGGCTTGGCGTACGACGAGCGGGACAAGTTTTTCCGAGAGAACATTGGCCGGTTCCCGGTGGCTTTCGTGGCCGAAGTCGAAAGCTCCCTCAAGCTGACAGCCTTCCTGGCCACGTTTCGCGCGTTCATCGAACAGACCACGCCCGGTATGACCGAATGGGAATCGTTGACCTATAAAGACGAGCCCTACGTAAAGGTCACGCCATCCGAACGGGCCAGGTCCAGGGAGGATGATATCGAGAACCTGGCCGTCTACTATTCAGCATCTGCCGAGTCCCTGATCGTGACGCTTAGCCTGGACGTGCTGAAGCGAGCGCTGGACCGCCGCATCGCGCGGCGCAAAGCGGAAGAGAAGGGCGAACAGACGGATGCGGAGCCGGCGTGGCTGGGCGAGAGCCTGTGCCTGAAAGCGGACGCCAAGGCGGTGGCCGTGATCTCAGCCTTCTTTTCCGAAGACTACCAGTTGCAGATGCAGAAGCGGGCTTGGGCCAACCTGCCGATCTTGAACGAGTGGCGCCGCCGCTATCCCGACCGTGACGCGGTAGGGCTGCACGAGCAACTCTGGAAAGTCCGGCTTATCGACCCGGCCGACGGCCGCTACACCTGGAACGCCAAGTGGCAGACGATTGAGTCCAGCGTCTACGGCCACCCCGGCAAACCCAAGAAGGGCCCCGCCACCCCACCTCTGGTCGCCGGAATCACGGGCGGCAATTTCGGCCTGACCTTCGAGAACGACGGCCTGCGGGCCCGAGTCATACTGAAGCGTAAGCCGTAAACGTCGTCCGAGAGAAAACCGTCGCAGGACGCGACAAGGGTCCCATCCCACGTAGCTTGGGACCATTGTCCCGAGCGAGAAACATGACAGTCATTTCTCGAACGGTCCCAAGTGCAATGGGAAGGTAGACCGATGTTCGGCAAAATGATTCTGAGCTTTGCGGCAATTGCGGCGTTGCTGTTCCATGTCACATCGTATGCCCAAGATGATTTGGCAATGAGGTTTCAGAAGCCTCCGGCCTCCGCCCGGCCGTGGGTTTACTGGTTTATCATGGACGGCAACCTCGACCGTGAGGGGATCACGGCCGACTTCGAGGCGTTGCAGGCGGCCGGTATCGGCGGTGTGATCATTATGGAGGTCAACGTGGGGATTCCCCGCGGGCCTGTTGCGTTCATGAGCGATCGGTGGTGCGACCTGTTCAAGCACGCCGTTGAAGAGGCAGAACGTTTGAGCCTGGAGATTACGTTGAACGCCGGCCCTGGCTGGACGGGCAGCGGCGGGCCGTGGGTGAAAGCCGAACAGTCGATGCAACACCTGGTCGCGTCGGCCGTAGAAGTCACCGGTCCGGCACACATCCGCAAGTCGTTGCCGCGTCCGGAGCCGCGCAAGCCGTTCTTCGGCAGCGCCGGTCTGCCGCACGAGTTGATTCAGGCTCGCAACGATTTCTACGCCGATGTGGCCGTGCTCGCCGTGCCCACTCCGGCCGACGAGTCGCGTCTGGCCGATGTGGACGAGAAGGCACTCTATGTGCGGGCACCCTACACGTCGAGACCTGGAGTGAAACCCTTCTTGGCCGCTCCAGCAACGCATCCGGGATTCCCGCCCGAAGCGATTATTCCTCGGGACGGCGTGATCAATCTGACCGACCGTCTTGCGGACGACGGTCACCTGACCTGGGAAGTTCCTCCCGGCAACTGGACAATCCTCCGTTTCGGACGCAGGAATACCGGGGCCAACACTCGTCCTGCTCCGCATCCGGGATTGGGTTTAGAGAGCGACAAGTTCGACTCGGCCGCGCTCGACGCCCATTTCGACGCCTTCGTGGGCAAGCTTCTTCGCACGATTGGGCCGCGGCCGGTCGAGCGAACCTGTGGCTGGACCATGCTTCACATCGATAGCTGGGAGATGGGTGCCCAGAACTGGACCGCAGGATTCCGCGGTGAATTCCAACGCCGTCGTCGATACGATCCGCTGCCGTATCTGCCCGCGATGACGGGCAGGGTGGTCGAAAGCCTGGAGGTTTCCGAGCGATTCCTTTGGGATCTCCGGCTCGCAGCGCAGGAGCTTGTCATCGAGAACCACGCCGAGCATCTGAAACGGCTCGGCCGACGTCACGGATTCGGTCTCTCGATCGAACCTTACGATATGAACCCGACGTCGGACATGACCTTGGGCAGTGTGGCCGACGTGCCCATGTGCGAGTTCTGGTCGCGGGGTTACGGCTTCGATTCGGATTTCACCTGCTACGAAGCCGCGTCCGTCGCCCATACGTTGGGGCGACCGATTGTGGCTGCCGAGGCGTTCACCGCCGCGTCGCGCGAAGCGTGGAAGCTGTTCCCAGCGGCAATGAAGGAACAAGGCGACTGGGCGTTTTGCACTGGGATCAATCGCCTGGTCTTCCATCGCTATGCTCATCAACCCTGGCTCGACCGCCGCCCCGGGATGACCATGGGCCCTTACGGCGTCCACTGGGACCGAACTCAGACATGGTGGCCGATGATCACCGCGTATCACGAGTACATCGCCCGTTGCCAGTTCCTGCTCCGACAGGGGACCCCGGTGGCCGACATCTGTTATCTGGTTCCTGAAGGCGCACCGCATGTTTTCCGGCCGCCACAATCGGCTCTGTCCGTCGAGCACGACCAGCGCCGCTACCGCTTTGCCGGCTGCACGCCGGAAACACTGCTTGCCCACGCCACCGTCAAGGACGGGCGTATCGTCCTGCCAGGCGGAACGTCGTTTCAACTGTTGATGCTTCCGGCGTTCGATACGATGACGCCGTCGCTGCTGGGCAAGATCGCCGAATTGGTCAAGGCGGGGGCAACCATCGTTGGCCACCCGCCACGCAAGTCGCCCAGTCTGTCCGGCTATCCAGAGTGTGACCAGCAAGTACAGACGCTGGCAGCGGTCCTCTGGGGAGATGGAACACGCCCCGTCACCGTCGAGGAGCGCTCGGTCGGCCTTGGGAAGGTCGTCTGGGGCGGCAAACTGTATGTTGCTGTGGACGAGGCGTCTGAGCCACGCCTCATACGCCAAGCCAAATGGATCTGGCACCCAGAAGCCAAATCGGGCAAGTCCCCTCTGCCCACCACCCGGTTCTTCCGTCGCGTGGTCACGATTGCCGAGAACAAACGCATACGGTCTGCTCGCGTCGAGATCACCGCCGACAACGACTTTCGGCTTTGGATCAACGGCCGAACGGTCGCAGAAGGCAGCAATTTCCACCAGGTGTACACGGCCGAGGTGGGGCCGTCGCTGAAGCCCGGCGAGAACCTCCTGGCCGTCGAGGCTGTTAACGGTGGCGACGGCCCCAACCCCGCTGGCCTGATCGCCGCATTGAAGATCGACTACCACGACGGTAGTTCACTGGATATCGTCACCGATCGGGCTTGGCGAGTGTCCACGTCGGTTCGGGAGAACTGGCATCTGACCGGCGATGCGACATCAAGATGGGGCGATGTTGTCGAGCTTGGCCCCATGGGTACGGCCCCCTGGCATCTGAAGCCGACCCAAACAGTTTTTCCGGATCTCTATCCCGAGTATTCCGCCACGGCCGACTTGCTCCAGCAGCAAGGCGTCTTACCCGACTTTGAATCCGGCGAGACCATTCGATTCATCCACCGTCGCACAGAAGGAATGGATATCTACTTCGTCGCTAACGCGCTGCCGGGGACGATAGAGACGACGTGCACCTTCCGCGCGAGCGGTGCGAGGCCGGAGTTGTGGGATCCGCTTAGCGGAACGCGACGCGACTTGCCGGAATACGAAGTACGCGGCGGCCGCACCTCAATGCCGCTTCGCTTCGAGCCTCACCAGAGTTTCTTCGTGGTCTTTTCCAGGAAGGACCCGAAGGACACACCCGCTGCTCCCGGCGGCCGCAACTTCCCGCGGCTCAGTCAACTCGTGGAAATCCGCGGACCTTGGGACGTGACGTTCGATACGACCTTGGGTGGCCCCGATCAAGCTCACTTTCCCACGCTTGAAGACTGGACCCAGCGAAGTGAACTGGAAATCAAATACTTCTCGGGTATCGCGATGTATCGCAACGTTTTCGATCTCCCAGACGAAGCGCATCGGCCCGGCCGACCGCTCTTTCTGAATCTCGGCGAGGTTCGCAATATGGCCCGTGTCCGTCTAAACGGTCATGATCTGGGCGTCGTATGGTGTGCCCCGTGGCAAGTGGAGATTAGTGACGCAGTGAAGCCGAGGGGAAATCATCTGGAAATCGACGTCGCCAATCTGTGGCCGAATCGGCTGATCGGAGATCAGACCCTGCCGCCAGAGAAACGCGTAACGTGGACCACGTGGAACCCCTACCGAGCCGACTCCCCGCTTCTTCCTTCGGGGCTGCTTGGACCGGTGAGCATCATGGGCCATCCGTGAACGTCTCGACTCGCCCAAGGCACGTTCCAAGTTCGTGACCGTCTCGATTTGCATCGAAGGATCGCGATGTTGGCAGATCGAGCACGCCTTCGGCAGACGTTAGCCGACCTTGCGTCGCAGGCGTATCGAGGTGGACTCACAGTAGGTTAGCAGCAGTGCTCCGCGGGCGGCAAACCTCTCGAACAGCTCGGCGGTGAGTTCTTCATCATTGGGCCAGGGAAAGGCGAAGACCACATCGAAATCTCGGACTTCCAGTCCCAATTCGTCATACGCGTGATCGGCATGCGGCTCGAGAGAAAGCCCACCGTCGAAATCCGCGTAGGCTCGGTCGACCAAGTCGTCAGCTCCTTGCGAGATGAAACTGCCGTTGATGAACTCGACCGCAATATCAAAGTCTTCCGCTAATTCCAGCGAAGCATGGAATAGGTCTCGGTCGATCTCGATGCCATAAGCATCGAACCCGATCAACGCGGCCAATGACGCCACCACGCCCAAACCACTACCCCATTCGCAAAACGAGTTGCCGCAGGCCACGTCAGTCTCGGCGACGGCTCGCAGTGCATGGTACACAGAGACGTAGTCGCTCGGCACAAAACCACGAAAGATAACAGGGACGCTACTGACGAAATCCTTGCCCCGGTGATCGGCTTCCCGCAAAAACTCTGCCACGTTGTGAGGTAAGTCGCTTGGGTCAACGGCTAAATCGACTTCAATCAGAGGCATGTCGGCGAGTGGGGTCCGAGGGTTAGGCGAATCAATTTATCATAAGCGATGAGGACTGAAACACAATCGGCGATTGTCGCTTGAATCTAGCTGACGGTTCGGACAGACAGGTCTACTTGGTCGCTAACCACGTTTGGGCATCGGGTGACGCACGCTACAATATCGGCTCGACCCGTTGTCGGTTTCAAAGGCCGTGGACGGAGCCGGATCATGTCCCTCCCTGAGTTGAGCGCTGTCGAATTGACTGGTTGTGGGCTGTCCCACAACCAGGCGGAAGCCTTCGTTGCTGCAGTTGGGAAGCTGGATCAGCGGATGATGCCGGGCGAGCTATGGCAATGGATCACGCGGAACCTGCTCACGCCCGAGCACCCGATGAAAGTTCACGAGCATCTGCACCGCGCGGTCTTTTCGGATTGGGACCCCGCCGACGGACCGGCACCGGCTTGGTTTCCCGAAGATCCCGGTTCCAGCAACATCGCCTGGCTGATGCGAAAGGCGGGCACGGAGAGCTATCGCGATCTCCATGCATGGTCCGTTTCGCAGCCGCAAGAGTTTTGGGCGACGATGGTCGAGCGTCTGGACGTACGGTTCAGCAAGCCCTACGAGAGCGCTGTCGACCTGACCGATGGCCCCGAGCACCCGCGATGGCTGGACGGGGCAAAGCTGAACGTCGTGGACAGTTGTTTTCAAACGCCCGAGGATTCGCCCGCGGTTGTCTGCCAGTCGGAGGATGGGCCGGTTCGATGCATGTCGGTCGCCGAGTTACGGTCCATGGTAGCCCGCGTCGCCAACGGCCTGGCAGACCTCGGTGCGAAGGCGGGCGACCGCGTCGCGATCGATATGCCCATGACGGCCGAGTCCGTGGCGATCTACCTCGGCGCGGTGGCAGCCGGGTGCCCAGTAGTCACCGTGGCCGACAGCTTCGCCCCGGCCGAAATCGCCGTGCGCCTGAGGATCGGCGAGGCCCGGTGCATCTTCACGCAGGATTTCGCTCTTCGCCGCGGCAAGAAGCTGCCCCTGTACGACAAGGTGCGCGACGCCGGCGCACCGCAGGCGATCGTCGTACCGAGCGGCCGTGCCGTCGACTGCAGTCTGCGCGACGGCGACATGGCGTGGCAAGAGTTCCTTTCCGAACGGACGGACTTCCACGCAGTGCCCCGCGACCCGGGCGATTTCAGCACGATCCTGTTTTCATCCGGCACGACCGGCTCGCCCAAGGCCATCCCTTGGGACCACACCACGCCGATTAAGTCCGCCATCGACGCGCACCTGCATCACGACATCCACCCCGGCGACGTGATCTGCTGGCCGACCAACATGGGCTGGATGATGGGGCCGTGGCTGGTATACGCGGCCCTGATGAACAAGGCCACGATGGCGCTGTACTACGGCGCTCCGACCACGCGGGACTTCGGGCAGTTCGTCCAGGACACAGGCGTGACCATGCTCGGCTTGGTCCCGAGCCTGGTGTCGGCATGGCGCAGCACGGGCTGTCTGGACGGGCTGGACTGGTCCGCCATCCGCGCGTTCAGTTCCACCGGCGAGTGCTCCAACCCGCAGGACATGCTTTTCTTGATGTCCCGCGCGGGGTACAAGCCGGTGATCGAATACTGCGGCGGGACGGAGATCGGCGGCGGGTACATCACGGGCACGGTGGCCCAGCACGCCGCCCCGGCCACGTTCTCCACTCCGGCCCTCGGCATCGACCTGGTAATCCTGAACGAGCAGGGCCAGCCCGCCGATCGCGGAGAAGTGTTTCTGATCCCGCCGTCAATGGGCTTGAGCCTGGAACTGCTCAATGGCGATCACCACCGCGTGTACTACGCCGACACCCCAACAGGCCCTCAGGGCCAGTTGTTGCGCCGTCACGGCGACCAAATGCAGCGGCTGGCCAACGGCTACTACCGCGCGCACGGCCGGGCCGACGACACGATGAATCTCAGCGGAATCAAAGTCAGCTCCCTGCAGATCGAGGAGACGGTCGGGGGAATCGAAGGCGTTCGCGAGACGGCTGCCATCGCCGTCTCTCCTCCGACAGGCGGACCAAACATGCTGGTCGTGTACGCCGTGCCCACCGGGGACTCGGAGCTAAACGCAACCGAACTGCTCTCCACGATGCAGCAAGCCATCCGGACGAAACTGAACCCGTTGTTCAAGGTTCACGATGTCATCATCACGCAAGCCCTTCCCCGCACGGCATCAAACAAGGTCATGCGCCGCGTGCTTCGTGCGGACTACGAAAAGCGAGGCAACTCGCCCGTTGTTCAAGGCAAGGAGTTCACAGGTCATGAAAGTGATACCGCTGAGTGAAGCCAAGGCGAATTTGAGCCTTTACGGGCGATCATGTCACGATGAACCGGTCATTGTCACCGTAGACGGCGTACCGTCATTCGAGTTGGTTCCGTTGTCCGAAGACGACGACCTGATCGACAGCCTGCTGGAACACAATCCAAAGTTCCGTCAGACCCTCACGAGCCGACTCAGAGAGAAGTCGGTTCCAGCGAAAGACGTTCGCAGGCGAATCTAGACACCGCTTCGGGCGAGCTGGAGGCTATGATTCACTCGGGTTGCGTCTCGTAGGGTCCTGGAAGTGCAATCCGCGAATATGTTGTGGCGAAATGTTGGGCCAAGTGCTCGTGGTACGGCGTGGTGATCCTGGACTTGCGATGCCCGAGCCGGATTTGTTCTTCAAGCAAATCGCGGGGAACCGTGTGTAGGTCGCGGAGATCGGTGATCGACTCAGGGTTGTTCGCGTCGGCTGGCAGGAAATACCATCCAAACACGCGATGGCGGCGAACCTGATCGCGAATCGTTTGGGCTTGAAGGATGCCTTCGGCCACAAGCCAATCCGTCGCATGCACGATGGCGACTTGCACGTTCGATGTCTTGGTGTTGGCGAGGTCGCAGGCTTGAGTCAGTACAATCACACGTTCGACGGATGACGCACTCTGCCGCATGAACGCTCCATCCGGCCCGCGATCCGTTGTCCAGAACACCAATGGACATTCATCAATTATGTCGCCTTGCGTGAGCGGAACATCGGCTTTGGGAGTTTCGTAGATCATGCCGTCTCTGGAACGGGATCGGGGCGTCGCTTCGAGGTTCGTTCAATCGGGATGGGGTTCACCGAGGAACGAGGCAAGTCGCAGGGGGCCGAAACCTCGACCGCCTCCAACGGCAGGTCGGGCCGACGCCGAGCCAGCGGTGGCGCGGAGTCGTCTCGGACAAGTGTAACGACTGCATTCTGAATCAGATGCACCACGTTGCTACCTGTCGCGGCGGCCTGTTCCGTCAACACACGGTTCACGTCTGCGGGAATGTCGATTTCGTATTTCATGGTAACCAGTCTCTCACGAATACCTCGATGGGTCAACAAGAAGAGGCACCCGGCAGTTCAGTCTTCGGACCACTCTGTTATCATAGCAGGTCAATCCGGTCGTTTCAGCGGCGTCCCCAGCCGGACCGACGGTGTGCTGCTTTCGCGACCCGGCATACTTATCCTAAGGGAAGGAGCGAAACCGATGAAATACATCGCCACAGTAGTTCTCGCGGCTCTTCTGACGTTCGGCATCGCTAAGGGCGAACCGGGCGTTGTTCCGCAGGATCGGAGTGTTCACTTCGTTAGCGACTCCCTTTGTGGCACGCTTGCGCGGGATCACGCCTCGCGTTTGGTCTACTACAAGGGCAGCAAGGAACGCACGTACGTCACTTATATGGACCACTATCACGATGTCATGGTCACATACTACGACCATGACGATGCCGAATGGCATCGGCCGGTGCGAGTGGATTGTGCGCCGATTCGCGACGGGCATGCGGCGCCTGCGATCTTTGTGGACTCGCAGGGATTCATCCACACATTCTCGGCTCGCGGAACGATCCGCCACTGCCGCAGCAAGCGCCCCGAGGATATCTCGCAGTGGGAGCCAACGCGGCTGGTTGGGCCGCAGGACAAATCACTGACGTACCCGTATCCAATCGAGACGCCCCAGGGTGATCTGCTGCTGTTCTACCGTTTGGGCGGTGCTGGAGGCAATTCGCCGCTGGCGGTCAGCCGAAGCACTGATCGCGGCACGACCTGGATTGCCCCGCGCGTCCTGGTCGATTACGGGGCTGAACGAGGCGCTGGAAGCGTCAAGATTCGTGATGCCGTGTATGATCGCAAGACCTGCCGAGTCCATCTGGTGATTGACGAGCGCGATAACAGCGGCCCCGGTGGCACCTCGTTGGCCAAGCCACGATGGCGCACTCATTACTGCCAATACGACCCCGTGGGCGACCGGATGTTCGCCCTGAACGGCGCGGATCTCGGCAAAACGGCCAGCCGCGAGATGCTGGTCGAAGGCGATTGTCCTCTACCATCCGCCGCCGATTTGGCGATATGGGACGGACGCGCGTATCTGTTGATGCGCGGGCCGGTTTGGACGCTGGGGATGGTGGACAACGGCCAATTGACACGCTGGGAACTGCCAACCTTGCAGGGAGCCGGGCAAACGATCCTGTACTTGGCTGGCGAGGACGACTGGCGCATTTACGGCTACCGTCCAAGTGAGACGAAGCCTCCTTATCCCACCCAAGGGGAGCTGGTGCTGTGGCGAAGCTCGGATGCGGGCGCGACGTGGGACAAGGGGCTCGTATTAGTTCGCAACGTGGATCTGGGGCACGGTTTCGTCGGTCTGAACCTGGTTCGCCGACCCCCGACGATGGAGAAAGCCTACAGTGGCAGCGGGCCTCTGCTCCTGTTCCAGGAGGCGTTCAGCGCTACATATGGCCCGGAACTGCGGGGGCCGGATGGGTCCACGTTCACGGATATGCAGCTTCGCTTCAACAAGAAGATATACGCATTAGACGGCCAGCACCGCTTTGTGACTCGGGGCACGCCGTTCAAGTTCTCCGGCTACTGGGACGGCCGCAAAGGTCCGCCCGCCGGGCAAGCACCCGGGGCAAGTCCGACATTCCAGTTGCGGTAAAGCATGGACATATGCCGGGCAATGCGTGACAACCTATCACCGCTCGGATATCATCCCAGTTGCAGCGAGAGGCCAGTTGCCTGCCAAGCTGCAGTTTTGGCGTCTGACTGACGCTGCACAATCCTGGGGTGCGTCCTGCTGTGTCGCGGTCTCACGACCGCAGGCCTCAAAACCAGTGGAGACCTACGGTCGCGACAGCGGGCCGGTCGTGAGACCGGCCCACAACCAGTGTCCGTTTTGTCCAACGAGGAGATTTCATGTCGTCCCCAAGTATCCGCTGGAGTTGGTGCCTGCCGTTCATTCTTGTAGCAGCCTCGACCACGGTGTTTGCACAGCAATCAGCAGACACTGCCGAACTGACGGTTGGTACGGCGGAGACGGTCATCACGCCGATTCTGCGCAGCCCGATGGCAGGCTACTACTTCGATCGTGAGGCCGAGGGAGTTCACGATGACTTGATGGCAAAGGCGATCTTGTTCCGTCAGTCGGGTAAGACGGTCGGACTGGTTGCGTGCGACTTGATCGAGTTGCCTCGGGCGGTTGTGGACAAGGCGAAAGCACTGGTTGAAGAACGCACTGGAATCCCTCCCGGCCATCTGATCCTGACCGTCACGCACGCCCATACCGGGCCGCGGCACGAGGCTAACTATGATGATTGGCTCGTGGAGAAGATTGCCGACACCGTTCAAATGGCGGCCGCTCGTATGGTGCCGGCCCAGGTTGCGTTCGGCGTCGGCGAGGAGAAGCGATTGCCCTTTCACCGGCGTTTCTGGATGAAAGACGGGACGCTTCGAACGAATCCGGACAAGCTGAATCCGGACATCGTGCGGCCCGCCGGAGGAATGGACCCGTCCGTTCCCGTTCTCATGGCTTCGCGGCCCGACGGTTCGCCCTTGGCTATTGTGGTGAACTACTCGCTCCATTTGGATACGGTTGGGGGGACTTCCATCTCTGCTGACTTTCCCCATTATCTTTCCTCGATCCTAGGCCGTGTGATGGGGCCCGAGATGCTCACCCTTCACACAACCGGAGCTTGCGGAAACATCAACCACTGGGACGTCCACAGTGAGGATCCCCAGCGGAGTTTCGCCGAAGCCGAGCGCATCGGCACGATGTTGGCCGGCGAGGTGCTGAAAGTGACGACGTTCGCCAAGCCCGTGGATGTCGATCGGATCGACGGACTGATCGAGGACGTCGAACTGCCGCTCAAGTCCTTTACGGAGGAAGAGCTCGCCAAGGCGCGCGAGATCGTCAAGATCCCCAACCCGCCCAACGTGGATTTCGTCATCGAGCGAGTCTGGGCTCTTCGAGCGCTGGAAGTCGCCGGCCGCAAGCAGCGGACGATATCGGCCCGCATTCAGGCAATCTGCGTGGGGGACGTGGCGCTGGTGGCCGTGCCGTGCGAACTGTTTTACGAATTGGGAGTGGACATCAAGCGGAGATCGCCGTTTTCGCACACCGTGGTCATCGAACTGGCCAACGACAACATTGGATACGTGCCTCGACGAGAGGACTACGACAACGGCGGATACGAGGTCGTCAACAGTCGATTGGCACCCGGTGGCGGTGAGAAGATCGTGGAAACGGCTATTGGGTTGCTCAAGAAACTGCACAAACAGCGATCAGGCAACTAGAGGCTGTTGCTCTTGGCGTTCATGGACGCCGCCCCATTGACGCTAACGACTGAGGAATGGCCAATTAGTTGAAGTGGCATATTGACTGTGGGGCGCGTTTCCAACGTGCCTGGCACGATAGAATCGTGCCCCACGTTGTCTCTGCTTCGATCCTTACCAGTTTGGAGATCAAACATGACACACATCCAACGGATCATCTGCATCGGCCTGTTGTGCGGAAGCGGAGCGTTGACGTGCACGGCACGCGGACAATGGACCACGATCTATGGTGCCGCTCGGGAGGAGGCGCGTCAGATATCGAGTTCTTCGCTGGCCGTGCCGCTTTCGCAGGCGGAATGGAACGCAACTGTAGAGCAGCGGCGGGAGATGTGGCGCGAGATGCTCGGGCTGTCGCCTTTGCCGCCTCGTACGCCACTGAAGGCTACGGTCACTGGCGTGCTGGAACGCGGGGACTATGTGGTCGAGAAGATCCACTTGCAGAGTCTCCCTGGGGCCTATGTGATCGGCAATCTCTATCGCCCGGCCAAGATCGAGGGACGCCTGCCAGCTGTGCTGTACCTGTGCGGCCACAGCAAAGGAAAAGTGAACGCGCCCTACCAGGCGAACCCGCGTTGGTTTGGCCAGCACGGTTACGTAGCACTCGTTCTGGACCCAATCCAGCTTGGTGAGTCCCAGGGGTTTCACCACGGGACGTACCGGGAGGAGAATTGGGATTGGCCCAGTCGTGGCTACACGCCGGCCGGAGCGGAAGTGTGGAACGCCATGCGGGCTTTGGACTACCTGGAGACGCGAGCGGACGTCGACGCCGATCGAATGGGCGTCACGGGGCTGAGCGGAGGTGGCGTCATCTCCTGGTGTCTGGGAGCCGCGGACGAGCGACTCAAGGTGGTCGTACCGGTTTGCCAATCCGGCAGCATCGAACACGTTGTTACGGATCGAGCCACTGACGGCCACTGCGACTGCGCATTCTGGATCAACTACTACCGCTGGTGCTGGGCGGACATCGGCGCTTTGATCGCTCCCCGATCGTTCATGATTGCATCCGGCTCGGAAGACATTTTGTGGCGTCCTTACGGATACCGCGATGTTGCTCACCGTATCCGACATCAGTACGCGGCGTTGGGGGCCGACAGCCACTTCGATCTGGTCGAAGATCTGACGCCCCATGGCTACACACCGAAGCTCCGCCAGGCGATTTTCACTTGGTTCAATACCCATTTGAAGAACGACCCGACGCCGGTCACTGATGACGTTACGGACTTTGTCGAGCCTGAGGAGAACCTGCTGGTGTTCGGCGGTAAGCTGCCGGAGAAGGACGAGATGAGCCGGATTGACAAATTGCTGGTACAGCGGCCGGAGTTGCCGACGATTACCAACGAGGCCGCCTGGCGTGCGCACCAGGAGACCGCGATAAGACGACTGCGAGAGATCACGTTTCGCTACACCACGTCGGATCGCGCCCCGCGTCAACGGGAATTCCGATCGGACGGCGGCGACAAGGGCGGCAACACGTTCGCCACGTACGAGTTCGACAGCTCTGACGGAATGACGGTAAGTGTCAGGACCAAGCGACCGCAACAGGCCGAATGGCCCATCCCCACGATGGTCTGCGCGGTGCAACCGGACGCGCGCAGCACCTTCGCGGGTGGTGGTTCTTCCCGGCCCCGCATTGGCGGCGAGTTTGCGACCGCTGCCGTCGAGGTGCGCAATACCGGGGCAACATCGGTCGGCCCCGGTTATCTTTGGACAGCGCGACGAACCTATCCGTTGCTTGGCGAGACACTCCCCGAGCGTCAGGTCAGCGATCTGCTGGCCGCCATCGCGCTGCTGCGGCAGGAGCCAGTGACGGGACCGATGGCAGTCTATGGCCAGGGTTACACATCGTCACTGGCAATCTATGCCGCGATTCTTGATCCTGAGATCACCGAGATCGTGCTGGCCGACTGCCCCACCAGCCACGAGGACCCGCAAACGCCCGAGTTTCTGGGTGTACTACGCATTGGCGACTTGCCTCACAACCTGGCACTTGCGTATCCGCGCACCATCACATTTGTCGGTAAGATGCCGGAAGACTATAAATGGACGCAGCAAGTGTACGAGAAGCTAGGCGCCGGTGACCGTATTCGGGTCATTCGCAACGTGGGAAGTTGGCGGCCTCAATAGCTTCGTAGTTCAGTTCGCCGAGGGAAAGTAGTACCGCATGACCTTCGACATTGGCAGTTGCGTGGCTGGGGTCGAACCACGAGGAACGAGTGGTGAGCCCCCAGTGATTCGGATCTGGGGGCTCGGTGTTCGTGCCTCACACCTCGACTCCAGCCACCCGCCGCGAAGGAAAGAGTAAGCCCGTGGGACAGTCCTTCTGGAGAAACCGGAGCCATCGCAATGAGTAGCAATCGCAGACAGTTCCTGATGTCTTCCGCGGCGTTGGCTGCGGCATCGACGGTAACCGTGCCGGCCGTTGCCCGGTCAGCACAGAGCCCCAACGATCGGTTTCGCGTATCGGTGATCGGGATGCGTCGCGGCCTGGCTCACGCGTTGAGCCTGGCTCGCATGGGTAAGAATGGCGAGAATGTCGAGATCGTGTCCGTTTGCGATTGCGACATGAAGACAGCCGAAACGGCGGCCAAACGCATCGAAAGCGAATACGGCCAGCGGCCAGCGGTGGTCCAGGATCTGCGGGAGTTAATGGACGACAAGTCGATCGACGGTATCAGTATCGGCACGCCCGATCACTGGCACGCGCTGGCGACGATTTGGGCCTGTCAGGCGGGTAAGGACGTCTTCGTCGAGAAACCTTTGGCCCACACCGTTCAGGAATGCAGGAAGATGGTCGAGGCGGCCCGCAAGTATGAACGCATGGTGCAGGTCGGCACGCAATGCCGTTCCAGCCCCAACATCATCGAAGGCGTCAAGAAAGCCCAGGAAGGCGTGATCGGCCGGATCTACATGGGCCGGGCACTGTCCTACAAGGTCCACGGCAATCTAGGACGCCACGAGCCGACCAAGCCGCCTGCGGAACTGAATTGGGACTTGTTCGTTGGCGCTGCGCCCAAGCAGGAATTCAGCAATTTCCGCTACCGCCGCTGGTACTGGCTCAAGGACTTTTCGAATGGTGACATGGCCAACCAGCCCGTCCACCAACTGGATATCATCCGCTGGGCCATGCAACTGGACAAGCATCCAGTCAAGGTCCAATCGCTTGGAATGCGCGAGGTGCACGAAGACGATCGCGAGTGGCCCGACAACCAGACGTTCGCCTGCCAATTCGACGACGGGCGGATGATCACGGTCGAGCATCGCAATTGGTGGACGCCGGCCGAAGCGGGCTTCCGCGACCCATACCGCTTTCACGGCAACCCGGACTCCTGTGTAGGCGCGTTTCTGTTGGGCACAAAGGGATTCATGATCTTTCCCGACTACACGAGCTATTACACGTTCCTGGGGCCCAAGCGGGAACCCGGGCCGCACACCGCCATGCCGGATACGTCGCAACGATGGCACGTCATGGATTACATCCACCATCCCAACTGGGTGAAGGCGTGCCGCAGCCGTAACAACAAGGATCTGAACGCCGACGTCCTCGAAGGCCACATGGCCTGCACCATGCCGCTTCTAGGCAATATCTCGTATTTGACCGGCCGGACGATTGATTTTGACCCTGAATCGGAGACCATCAAGAACGACGACGAAGCCAACCGTTACCTGCAAAAAAACTACCGCGAGCCGTTCGTCGTGCCCCGGGAAGTCTGAACCGCCGCAGAAGAAGTCGTTGACCACACGTTTCATACGCCCAAGGATACGTGACCCACCGCTCCCCCGCATGGCCAGGCGAGACTCTGGAGAGCCGACGCATGAATGAACTGTGAGGCCGTTCGTAGCCCCGCCTTTAGGCGGTTTTCCGCGATGCTTCTTGTTCTAAGACCGCCTAAAGGCGGGACTACAAACCAACTCATCCGTCTGCTCTGGACTCAAACTCGGGTGTCTTGCTGGGAGATTTGAGAAGGAATGAAGCTTATGCCCATCAAGTCTAGCTGCTTGACGGTTGTCATTTTCGGCTTGGCGCTCTGTGTGCGGTCATTCGCTACGGATAATCGGGCGGAGCGGCCAAACATCGTCTTCTTCTATGCTGACGACTTGGGATACGGTGATCTTGCATGCTACGGCAGCCCGGTTGCTCAGACGCCACGGCTTGACGCACTGGCTCGTGAGGGCACTCGGTTTACGCAGTTCTACGTCAGCCACTGTGTCTGTTCGCCAACACGGGCCTCGGCGATCACGGGGCATTTTCCAGGTCGGCATCGGATCTATGGGCATATCGCCTTTTTTGAACACAACCGGCGGCGAAAGATGCCCGATTGGCTCGATGTCGCAGCACCGTCTTTCCCGCGTGCTCTTCAGAGGGCCGGTTACCGCACGGCTATGATCGGCAAATGGCATCTCGGCGGGGGAAGTGGTCGAGACTTCCGGATGGCGGACCTGCGCGATCCAGCCCCAGATCGGCCCAGGAAGCCCGGCAAAGCCGTCATCAATCATCCCGACGCTCCGCCGGTCGCCCGATACGGATTCGACCACGTGCGAACGACGTTCGGCAACAGCCCCACCTGGAAAGAAGCCAGGCCGTGGCCCGGGCCGCACGAGACTTACCCCTACGCCTGCAAAGAATGGTCGACCTGGTCCAGCCGCGCCATTGCCGACGAAACAGTTGATTTCCTGAAAAACCACATTGCCTCGAACAGCAATCAGCCTTTCTATGCCAACGTGTGGTTCAAGGACGTGCATGTGATACTTCGACCAACCGACGAGATGCGAAAGCCGTTCCGGCATCTCGATGAAAAGCCGCAGGTCCACTATGCCATGGTGCGCTACATGGACGAGCAGATCGGGCGTGTGCTTGACGCCTTGGACGAACTGGAGCTGAGCGAGAATACGCTGGTGCTGTTTTCCAGCGACAACGGGGCCGGCAAAGGACGGGGCGGTTCCTGCGGTCCATTGCGGGGATGGAAGCACACTCTGTACGAAGGCGGCATCCGCGTCCCGCTGATCGTCCGCTGGCCGGGGCAGGTTGCCGCCGGGCGCGTCGATGAACATTCGGTTCTGAACATCTGTGACTTCATTCCAACATTCTGCAAGCTTGCCGGAGCAAAAATGCCAGATGGTTACCAATCGGATGGCGAAGACATCACCGAGGCGCTCCGGGGAGGTTCTTTCGAGCGATCGAAACCACAATTCTGGCACTATCCCACCACCAAGCCATCGCTTGCCATTCGCATCGGTGATTGGAAACTGCTGACCAATCCCGACGGCAAACTGGAGGAACTGTACAATCTGGCCGACGATATCAGCGAAACCACCAATCTCGCCAGCGACGAATCGGATATCGTGAAATCGCTTAAGACCCCGTTGCTGAAGTGGTATGATGAGCTTCCGCTGGCGAGAGAATCGGGAGAATAATCCGTGAGGACTACCACTGATTGACCTTTCGTCCATCGGATACTTCTGACCTTATAGCCTTTTTCCTTCACATGGCGTTAACCAGTCAGAACTGCAATGAATCCAAGCAAGCCGTCCTGCATGAGAATCTGGTCCGTTTCGATCGTACTGCTTGTGACGCTGAGGGGAGCGATGGAGGCGTCCGCGGAACCTCCGTTGCCCTGGGTCTCCGGCTCCTGGAGCTTGGTTGTTCTTCCCGATACCCAACGCTATACGGACACGCGTTGGGATAAGGACTCCGTCATCTTCCGAACGATGACCCAGTGGATAGCCGACAACAAAAGGGATCGCAACATCAAATTCGTCCTACACGAAGGCGACATCACCAGCGGCAACACGGCTTCGGTGACTCCTCCTAACAAGGTTGCAGCGTGGCAGGTCGCTTCTGATGCGATGGCCGTTCTGGATCAAGCGTGCATCCCTTACTCTCTGACCACGGGCAACCACGATCACGACCGATGGAATCCGTTTCGCAATGCGCCCAGCCGCGATACCTTCTTGAACGACTTTTTTCCCGTCTCGCGGTACGAGTCAATGTCTACCTTCGGCGGAGTGCTCGAGCCGGGCAAGACGGAAAACAACTATCACCTGTTCAGCGCCGGTGGCACGGATTACATCACCGTGGCCTTGGAGTGGGGTCCGAGAAATGAAGCCATCGCCTGGGCCGATGGCGTCCTCTCGCAACACTCCAACCGGACCGCCTTGATCGTGACCCATGCCTATACCTACAAGGACGGCACCCGATACGACTGGACAACCAAAGGGACCCGTCAGAGTCTTAACCCGCACTGTAAAGCCTACGGCTTCAGCGCCCCGCACGACGGCAGCGAGAACGTCAATGACGGCGAGCAGTTGTGGCAAAAACTGATTTCAAAACATGCAAACGTACGGATGGTCTTCAGCGGCCACCTGAACAACGGCGCGCGGCAGACAAGCGTCGGCCAGCACGGCCAGAAGGTACACGAGATGATGGCCGCCTATCACGATCCGCCCGAGGGGTACTTACGCCTGCTGGAATTCCTGCCGAACGGCACAACGGTCCAGGTCAGGACCTACTCGCCGTACCTCAAGAAATCTCTGACTGACCGTAACAACCAATTCCTCCTGGACGTCGCGCCGGTGCGCGAATCAGACAGTGCGAAATGAGCTTGAGTATGAACGGCAAAGTCGCATTGAGCACCTTGAGCCTGGTGACGCTTCTGGCGTGCGGCGGTGTAAGCTGGGCGGAGCAGAAGCTCTGGTTTGAACCGCGCGCGAAGGTGCTGCCCTTGGACAAACCCGGCCCGTTCGTCGAATTGGAGAACGGCAGCCTGTTGACCGTGGGAAACAACTTCGTGATTACCAGTACGGACGACGGCAAGACCTGGTCGGAGCCGCGTAAGATCTACGACGGCCCAAAGCCGGGGATTCCAAATCGCGGCCTGCTGCTGGGAACGCGCGATGGCGCGATCGTGCTGGTGTACATGGACTTTTCCACGCAAGTGTCGATCGTCCGGGGATGGGACGCCGTCAAGGCCCAGCCGCCCCAAGGCGGGCGCCGAGCTGTGTGGACTATCCGAAGCCTGGACGGGGGCAGGACCTGGGTCGATCGCCAAAAGATATTCGAGGGTTACTGCGGCGCCCTGATCAACATCATCCAAACCAGTGGCGGCCAAATCGTCGTGCCCGTGCAACGCATGCTTCTCGATCCCGGCCGGCATGGGCAGTGTACCTGCGTTTCGACCGACAACGGCAAAACGTGGAAGCGGAGCAACATCATTGATATCGGAGGACGCGGTTTCGAAGACGGGGCGTTCGAAGGCACGGTCGCTGAGCTCTCAGATGGCCGGCTGCTGATGCTCATGCGTACCACGCTCGACTACTTCTGGAAAGCCTACTCGGACGACAACGGGCTGTCCTGGCGAGTGATCGGGCCAAGCAAGATCGACGCCAGCAACGCGCCTGGCTACCTTATCCGTCTGGCGAGCGGGCGCTTGGCCCTGGTGTGGAACCGCTTGGCTCTGGAAGGAAAGGAGCCCATCCGCGGTTCCGGCGGGCGCGATCAGCTCAGCCACCATCAGCGAGTGGACGTCAGTTGGCAACGCCTTGAACTGTCGCTGGCCTTCTCCGAAGACGACGGCAAGACGTGGACCAAACCCGTTGTCATTGTCCGCGCCAACAGCGGAGAGGTCTGCTACCCGTACATCCTGGAACACAGCCCCGGCCAGTTGTGGATCACCACGCGCAATCGTGCCAAGGTGCGTCTGGGCATTCGGGAAGAGGATTTCGTGGCGAAGTAATCGCTGGTAGCGTCGCCGCAGTCAGGTCGGGGAACAAGACGTGGCTACAGGCCGGAACGCATGAACGCGGAGCCTGCTTCGAAGAGGATTGATACGGTGGCCGGATAGCCCTTAGTCGGAGGAATGTGTCATCAAGACATGCGGTGATTCGAACCGTGAAAACAGGAGTCTTGCTGTCATGAGCAACACGAATCTCTCCCGCCGTGACTTCCTTCGAACCACCAAAATCGGTGCTGTCGGTTTGGCCGGGAGTGTTTTGGGCCGACCCGCGCGCGGCAAGTCTCTGGCCGACAACGTGACGAAGCTGAGCGAGCACCTGATGGTCTACCATGGGCCCATCAACGTGGGCATCATCCACGACGGCGACCGCGCGGTGCTGATCGACTGCGGCGACAGCAGTGTGGTCGAGGAACTCGGCAAGTCGGGCATCACGTCAATCAAGCAGGTCCTTTTCACGCACCATCATCGGGATCAGGCCTGCGGCGTCCATCCCCTGGCTGCCGCTGGCGCCCGGATCTCGGTGCCGGAGGCCGAGCGCGCTCACTTCGACGATGTGGCCGCATATTGGAACAGTCCCAAAAGCCGCTGGCATCTGTACGGATTCCATCCCCATCACCTGATGCTGGCTGAACCGGTTCGAGTGGACAAGACGTTGGGCGACGGCCAAACCGTCTCTTGGGGTCCTGCCACGATCCGCGTGCTGGCCACGCCCGGCCACACCGACGGCTCCACGAGCTACCTGGTCGAGATCGACGGCAAGCGGATCATTTTCTGCGGCGATTGCATCTACGACGAAGGCCAGCTCTGGAACATCCACAGCCTACAGAAAGGTCATCAGAAGAACGGCGCCAGGGTAGGCGACTATCACGGCTTCCTTGGCGCGCGCGAGGAATTGGCCGAGAGTCTCCGCCGCATCAAAGCCGCCGGGCCCGAAGCCCTTGTGCCTTCTCACGGACGCATCATGGACAATCCGTCGAAAGCCATCGACGTGCTGTTAGGGCGATTGGAGGTTTGTTACGAACGGTACGCGGCCGTCACCGGACTTCGACACTGGTTCGGCGGGCTGTTCGCCCAGTACGACGCCCGCAAAGACCACATGCATGACTGGCAGGGGAAGTCGGCGCCGCCCTTCCTACGCCACATTGGCACAACCTGGGTGATCATCTCCGACGACAAGGCGGCCTTCGTGATCGACTGCGGCAGCCCCACCGTGATCAAGAAGCTCAAAGAGCTGATCGCCAATGGCGAGATCCAAACGGTAGAAGGGCTCTGGGTGACCCACATTCACGACGACCACGTCAACGCCATCCCCGAGTTTCAAAAAGCCTTCGACTGTCCTTGCATTACCGACCGGCACGTAGCCGAAGTGATCGTCGACCCGATGGCTTGGCGACTGCCATGCATTTCGCCGAGCAAAGCCCGGGTGGATCAGGCCACCAAAGACGGCGACAGTTGGCAGTGGCACGAGTTCAAGATGACCGCGTATCACTTTCCGGGCCAGACGTACTACCACTCGGGTCTGTTCGTCGAGGGCCACGGGCAGCGGATCCTGTTCGACGGCGACTCGCTGACCAACTCGGGTATCAACGACCATTGTGCCCAGAATCGCAATTGGCTCGGCCAGGGCGTGGGCTTTGACCGCTGCATCGAACTGTACGAAGAACTCCAGCCCACGCACAGCTTCAACTGCCATATCAACACGGCTACCCACTACACTCCGCAACAGTGCCGCTCGATTCGGGCCAACCTGGCCCAGCGTGAGAAGATTTATGGTGAACTCTTCCCCTGGGATCATCCCAACTACGGCATGGACGAACCGTGGGTCCGCTGCCACCCTTACGAGCAAAAGGGCGCGGCGGGCGAACAGGTGACTCTTGCCGTGGTCGTGACCAATCACTCCAACCAGCCGCGGACCGCCACCACTCACGCCGTGCTGCCCCGAGCGTGGCGCGGGAGCGTCACCGCCTCGGCGAGCACCCAAGTGCCGGCCAAAAGCGACGGCCGTATTCCTGTTTCACTGCGGGTCCCTCCGAATGCCAAACCCGGGCGCTACGTCATCCCCGTAGACCTAGACTACGACCGCTGGACGTTGCCCCAGTTCACCGAAGCGATCGTCGTCGTCGAGTAGGCAGCCGGGTACTCTTGTGCGAGGAGCACCATCCGCCCTTGCCGAACAGCGAATCCCTTGTGCCGTTTCGACGCGTAGTCGATGTGACCCAAGCAGATTGGCAAAGCCGTTGCTCCTCACGAGGTAGCACCCCTCCCCGTACGTCGCGTTCTCCACGCAGAAAGGGGCCGGGCTTTCGAGCCCGGGCCCCGTTTTCTTCGGATAGGGATTGTCGTGCTGCCAGCTGGGGGCGAGCCCTTTCGTGCGGACGCTCTACACGCTCTCGAAGGACCGCAGAACCACGTAGGCTCGGCGGAACAGCATGCGCATCTCCGCTTCGATGGCGGGGTTGTTGTGCTTCTTGAGGAACAGCCAGTAGGAGTGCGCGATCCCCAGCGAGCTAATGAGGAACTCGCCGAAGGTTCGCAGACCCTTGGCGCGCTCCGTGATGACACTGCTGAGTGCGTGCCCCGGTCTCTCGCGCCCCAGCGCGATGACCCCCGCGAGGTTGGCGTCATACGCTTCGAGATATGCTTGGGCTTCCGCCTCGATCAGGCGCGCGCACTCGGTGGGTTCCGGCGACAGGTGGTCGAGCTCCTCGATGACGGCGAGGACGGCCTCGTCCTCGCTCACCAGCAGTTCCTCGAGACAATGGTAGAAGGAAGTCCTCTGCGCTTCCTTCTGCGCCCATTCGCGGTTCTTGCGAAAGAACTTGCTCGTATGGCGGTTGTCCGTCAGTCGTCGAAGAAGAGCTTCGGGGGCCATGTGGGGCTCCAGGCGAGAACACCCGGAGCATACACGTTTCCAGCCGGCATCGCCACCGTTCCGCGCAGGATTCTCGGGCGCCGCTATCGTCGCTTCAGCCAGCCAGCGAGCGGCTCCTCGAACGGCGCCGAACCGCCGCCGTCGACGATCTGGAGCGAGTGATTCGCGCCGGTGATAAATGACTTGGGTGCGCGCCACCGGGCACTTGCGCAGGAGCAAGACTCGCGTAGTCGAACGGTCATGTCGCGCCGTCAGTTAGATGAAATCCCGAATTCATCGTGCTTGTTCCTTGCGCGCGGAGGGCGATGTGACGGCGATGTGACCTGGTGCAGTCAGCAGAATGCAGTTCGTTACACGGGTGGGGCGCCTGGAGCAGTTGGCAACTTAATTGTCCGCACTTCAGACGGGGCGACGTGTGCAGGTTGCAGCCGGGGCGCAATGCGGGCAGATCACACTTCGACAAATCGGTCGTTTTGACGTGTCTTACGCGCGACGGGTATTTGGGATAGATTGACTGTGGTTGGTCGCCTCAAAGCGATTACGATACCGTGGAGTGGCACGAAATGGCAACTTGCCAAAGCTCTAACGGTTGGCGCACGTCACCTCAGCGAGTTGCACGTGCGATGTAACCTCCGAGGACGATGCAACCACCATCACGAAAAAATCTCGCTCGCGGTTCGCCTCACCGAAGGCAGTTGCGAGTGAGACCGCATCGGACCTGCCCCAAACCTCGCGTCGTTGCGGCAAGACAGGCCTCAACCTATTACGACTGGCGATCAGAACATCTGTTCGCAGAACTGTCGGAGTGCGTGAAGTACTCGGTCTCGTTTGTCCTTGTTTGGTAGGAAGGGTGCGCGGGACAACTCGATTTGTAGCCAGGGCCGCTCTCGGCCGTGTGTTCGGGTAACGTAGCCGCCGCTAAAAGGGTTGTTGACGGTAACATCAAACTCATCAAATGACTCACGAAAAGACTGCTCCAAAACGTCGATCCACCCGGCGGGCAATGATGTTCCCGCGGCATCACCGAGACAAACGGCAGGGCGCTCTTGACCAATGTCGGGGCCAATCGGAGGACCGAACGCGGCCATTGTGTGACAATCAACGCAAAGCCGAATGTCGGTAGTCAACGGGTTGCTGAGTCTGTGATGATAAGGGTGGTAGTACTCATCCAGCAGTTGTGCGATCACAGCCGCTGGTAACGGCTCGCGGTAGACGGATACGTTCCAGCACGTATGCGTCTTTACGACTCCATCGGCGCGCCGGTCGTCGACTGCCCGGTTTTGATCGACAATCGCACGGGCAATGCCCGTGGTGACGTACTCCGCCACATGGTCTACCAAATCGTAGATTTCCGCCGCGCCTTCGTCACCATCGGCGATGATTTCAGACTGAGTGAGGCAGCAATATGGTGCTGCTTCAGGTGGTACCTGCAAACCAGCATGAGGAACCGATATTAGGATCGGTAGCGTCATTCGTCAGGTCCTGCCGCGGAACCGTCGCGACGTGGATCGGCAACGCCGAGACATGTCTTCCCGTCTTTGACGACGAGTTGGACGCAACCGAGATAGAAGGAAAACGGGTCTCGCACTTTGACCGTAAAGCCGCGCCGCTTCAATGCGGTCGGAATGTCACTGCGCATGCGAGTTGCTTCCATCGAGACTTCTCCGTTGATAGTACAGTGCATGCGTGGAGCGGCAACTGCATCGAGCGGCGGTTGTTGTTTCAGTCGCAGCAACACCTGCAGGATCGACGGTGTGATCCGTTCGCTGCCAGGAGATCCCAGCACGGCCCAAGGGCGACGCCCGTGGAAAACGATCGTTGGAGCGACGCTCGCCCACGGTGCCGCATTGGGACGCATGTAGTAGGGGTGTGAAATATCTTCGTACGCAAAGGCCGACATGTAGTTGTTGTATAGAAAACCGAGTTCCGGGCTGGCGGCGCATGATCCGTAAAGCCGTTCAATCGACTGCGTGAGCCCGACCATGTTGCCGTGGCAATCCATCACCGAAAGATGCGTCGTGTCGCCGTGCGTCTTGATTCGTCTGAGGAACTGTTTTGCGACTCGTTCGGCGTAGGCCTCGCTCATCATATGTTTGTCGTCGATCTGGGCGTAGAACGTCGGATCGTATGGCCGGTCACGACGATCAATGAATGCTCGGCGAATCACTTCGGCAAGCATCACTGCGCCTTCCGGCGTATCGGTCGAGCAAAGGCTCCACGGCACGTGATCGAGTATGTTGAGCATCTCAATAAGCGTCCGACCGGCACCGGGTGGTGGAAACGTGATCACGCGCATTCCGTCGAAGTGGCAGGAAACCGGTTTTCGCTCGATAGGTTGCGGGATTTGTGCCAGATCGTCGCGGTGTAGTAGTCCGCCGTGTTCCTGCATATCTTTGTGTATCTGGCGGGCGATTTGTCCTTGGTAGAAATCCTCGATGCCATGTCTTGCCAGTCTCTGTAGTGTCTTGGACAGAACAGGCTGGCGAAAAACGCTGCCGATTGCGGGAGCGCGTCGCCCGTCCCTCAAGAACAGCGGAGCAGCAGTGCCGGCGCGTAGGCTCTTGATCTCGCGCGCGGCCAATCGGTTTTGCAGTGCACTGATCGGATAACCGCTCTCAGCCAGTCGAATTGCTGGTTGCACAACACGGGCGAATTTCATGGTACCGCACGCGTTGAGCGCGTAGTCGTAAGCAGCCAGCGAACTGGGAACGGTCGTGGCCTTGTGGCCGCGCAGTCGCGTTTGCTTTTCTCTGAACAGGTCGGGCATGGCACGATTCGGAGCGCGTGATGATCCATCGAGCGCAAATGTCCGTCGCGGTTCGGCCATGTGGATCAGCATCATTGTTTGCCCGCCCAATCCGCTGGCGGCTGGTTCACAAACTCCCAACGCCAGCGCGGCGCCCACGGCCGCATCAATCGCATTGCCACCCGCGGCAAGAATCTCTCGGCCTGCATCCGTCGCGCAGTGGTGTGCGGTGGCGACCATTCCAAACCGTGACGCGGCGATCCGCTGAGGTTCAGCCACTTCGGTGCCGCCAAGTTCGATTTGGTCGGTGTCAACGAGAATTTGGACACGTTTGTTCACGACGGTTTCGCCTGGTCACTGAGGAATTCGGCCAGAACTAGCGTTCGCTGCAACAGACTGATTCGGTCGATTGATTCGTGAGGCGTATAGATATCGCGGGCGACGGGACCGAGGCCACACACCACACCGGTTGTGGCGGGGACAAGTCCCGCTGCGGACGGCCAAACGGACGATTCTCGCTTGAGCGGAATGTCCCACTTGGCAGCAACCGCTTCGAGTTGCTTGGCGAGCCGCGAGGTCGCCCGCCGCTCTTTCATCGCTGGGCGCGACGACAGCAATTCCAGCCTCGATGTAACACCTTTGCCGTTTAGGATGATACGCAATTGGTTTTCGATTTGGTCGGCGTGTTTGTCATCCGGGTAGCTGACCAGCAGAGTAGCCGTGACGTGATGCGGCAGCAGCATCGGCATGTGATCGGCTCTGATTTCGAGCGTCGACACCGCAATGCGATCCTTCTTTGCTGTCAACTTGGCGCACTCTTGCAGTTTCTCAAACGCCCACGACAGGACCTCCGGACGTCGATTGGAAATGCCAAGTCGTTTTGGCAGGCCTTCGAACGTGACGCGATACCGCCGTTGCCCGCGGCGCACTGTGATCATGTGGTCGCCGACATTGCCGGGCCGCAGCACGAGGACATTCCTTGCCCGCGCCGCAGCTTTCGCGACCAAATCGGAGCTGTATCGACAATCGCGTCCTTCGTCGGCGTAATACAGCACGCCGACAGGACATTTCTGCAGACGTTTCACATGTCTCAGTGCTCTCAATGTTGACAGCAGCGACACAATCGGCGCGCGTGACGAACCGATCCCTTCGCCGTAGAGCCATTCGGGCTCTCGGCGATACGTCTGGGCGGTGACATCGGGACCGAGTGGCACATCGAGATGTCCAACGATCAGTGTGCCGCCTTCGAAGCCCGTACGCGTCTGCCACGTCCATGCCGAACGCGAATCAGTCAGTTCGTCGACCGGCTCAAGCCGGATTTTCTTCATTTCACCGGCAAGTTTCTTCGCCGCCTGCTGCATTCCCACTGGGTCGGCTGTTCGGCTGCGCAACGTGATCCAGTCTTTTACTTCGCGCTCGATCACGTCCCGCCTTTCGGTCAGAAACGTGATGATTCGCTGATCGACGTCGGCTTGCTTTGGAGCGACGTCAGGCGGACTGGGAGTACCGAAGTAGCGCGCAGCCGCGACATCGACGAGTCGATTGACCAACGCGCAGAAATCGAGCCCCACGGCGGCCGCACCTTGCACATACGAGCCGTGTTCACCAAGACTTGGCAAGCTGTTGACTTCCAAGACGTAGAGATTCCCGTCCTTGTCGAGCCGCATATCGACACGGGCACAGTCGTAGCACCCAAGCACCTCGAAAGCTCGTCTGGCGATGTGATTCGCGTTTTCGGCCAACTCCTTGTCGAGTTTCGCTGGACATTCAATGCCGATTTCCCGGCCACTCTTTCGCGTCTTGTCTTCCCACGTATAGATCTGTGGACCACCTTTGCCAAAAATGACCTCCGCCGGTGGCAGTGCTTCCGTTGGCTTGTTGCCCAGCAAGCCAACATTGATCTCGCGACCGGCAACGAACTGTTCACACAGCACCGGCTGCTCAAACTCGTTGAAAATGACGCCCGCGGCCTCGCGCAACTCCTTCTCCGATCGCACGATCCTGATGCCGAACGATACAGCCTCGTTCTTCGGTTTCACAATCATGGGAAACTTCAGTGCCGGCATCTCGAAGTCGGGGCTATCCAGCACTGCAAAATCGGGCGTGGGCAATCCGTGCTGCACGAAAATCATCTTCGACACGACTTTGTCCAAGGCCAGGGAATGGGCAAGCGGGCCAGATCCGACATACGGAAGCCCAATCATTTCGAGCATACCCGGTACGTGCGTGTAACGAGCTTGCCCTTGGATGCCGTACGACAAGTTAAAGACCATGCCGGGCCGCTCATGTTTGACGACGCGCGGCATGAATTCCTCCAGCCGGTCAATCAGATCCTTGTCACCTTCAAAAGCCGCCGGTTGGTGCCCGCCGCCTCTAAGTGCATCGGTAACACGTTTAATGGCTTCCAGCCCATATTTCTCGCGATTAGGCAAGCCAAACAGATTGATGACGCGTCGGCTTTCGCGGTTGTAGACAACGGCGACTTTCATTTTTCCAACACAATTCCTTTTGTGGTTGAGGTAAACGGACGGTAACAGGATGGCATGTAGAGCCTGAATGTCGTCATGCTGGAGCCTCTTGCTCGGCAAGGCCAAATCTCACCAGCTCTTCGTAGATTCCCCATACGGTTGACTTCAGTGCCCGCTTGATCGCGTTGAGATGAATCCGATCAAATTCGCCGGTCCACTCGTCCATGAAGAACTTCTTGACGTTGATCGTGAGGACGCACACCGATTTGGGAAACTGCGCGTGAATCCAGGCAGGGAAGAATCCACCGCGAGACTTCACGTTCTCGCGCACATCGAGGTGCCGTCCCAAAAAGTCAAAGTTCCGCAAATCGACGATAGACCGATCGACGATCGACGCCCAGCGAGCACGATCCATTGTGCCCGTGCCGATGTTCACCTCTGGGTTCCCCCGCGGTTCGGCTGGTGTCGCATTGGGTCCATCGCGACGATAGTTGTAGGCGTGCAAGTCCAGCACAACCACTCGCTGGTACCGCCGAACCATCCTCTGCAACAGCCCACGAACTTCGTCATAAAACGCGTCGTGGATTGCCCGCGATCTCTCCACGCATTCGGCGGATGGTGTCGTCTTCCACACCTGTAATCCCCACGCGTCGTTTGGAGTCAGGTAAACAGATCTGTCGCGTGGCCGGTTGAAGTCGACCTCAAATCGGGAGTGCATGGCGATCAACCGGGTCGGAGCGACGCCCGTCCAGGTGGCTGTAAAGGGATCTTCCTCTCGCAGTCGTTCCGCCGCGGAGAGCGCTATCGCTCTACCCAACTCCGGTCTCAAACCGCGCCCATCATGGATCGCAGCCGCGACTAACGGGCCGTCGCCGCGTTCTAGGTACCAAGGCAAACAGATTGGCATCATGTCAGCGGACACACGAGTCGTTCGACTTCCCTAAGAGGTTCGGTCACCGTTCGGATACGCGAGGATTTCCGCTCGCAAAGCACGTCGAGTGCCAAAGCCGTGATGCAAAAGACAAACCTTGGTGCAACTCGTTTGGTTTTAGTCACTTACAACAATTCCAACTAATTACAGCGGAGGGATTGCAGTTTCCAGATCGGCGCTTTAAGCTCCGGTGTATTGCCCAGATCGGCACAGTCGACCGAGAAACCGGAGGTATTAGCGCCGATGCTTGCGAGAATTCTCCTTGCCACCAGTTCTTCAGCAATTCAAAGCCGATTTTGCCAACTGTCGGATCGCGCAGATACCCTCGTAGAGGTTGCCTGCGGCGACGAGAGCTTGTGGGAAACGGTATCGCGGGAGAATTTCGATCTGGTGATCGTCAGCCGGTCCTTAATCGGCGCTTCAGCCTCCGAAACAATCAACTCACTCCGAACGTTGCCGGAATCGCCGGATGTCGTGGTGCTTTGTGAGGAGGAAGATCCCGAGGAGCGAGCTTCGCTATTGGCCGCCGGATGCCTGTCCGTGCTCTACACAGGCCTGTCGAACGAAATGCTGGAGGAGGCTTTGTCCGCGGCGCTCCAGCGGCGATTACAGATCGCCGAGGAGGCCCTCGTTCCCAGCGACTTACCGCGCCAGCCTCAATTGCGCGACTTCGTCTCGGCGAGCCCAGCGATGGAGACTTTCATGGACATCGTTCATCGCGTGGTGGCCAGCGATGCGACACTACTGATCATGGGGGAAACCGGCGTTGGCAAGGAACGGCTGGCGCGGGCCATTCATGCGGAGAGCCCCCGATCCGCAGGCCCTTTCATATCAGTCAATTGCGGTGCGCTGTCGGAAACGTTGCTGGAAAGTGAACTCTTCGGTCATGAGGAAGGAGCATTCACGGGTGCAAGTCGTGCACGACGCGGATGGTTTGAACTGGCGCACAACGGCACGATCTTTTTGGATGAGATCGGCGAAATGCCCAAACACTTGCAGGTCAAACTGCTCACAGTACTGCAGACTCGTGAGGTTCAGCGAGTGGGAGCCGAGTCTTCGATCGTGATCGACGTGCGAGTGATGGCGGCTACCAACCGCGATCTGGCGGCCGAAGTCGAGTTGGACAAGTTCCGGCGGGACCTTTACTATCGGCTGAGTGTGGTATCGCTCACAATTCCACCGCTGTGCGAGCGCCGCGAAGACATCCCCGCGCTGGCCAACGGTTTACTTGAACACTTTCGCGGAGAGATTCCACACCATATCGAAAACATCACATCAGAGGCGATGGAAGCACTCAGCCGTTACGACTGGCCTGGCAACGTTCGCGAACTGATGAATGTCATCGAACGAGCAATGCTATTGTCCACCGATGAGAAGATTTCGCTCGACGACCTACCGGCGACTATCAGCGGCGTGCTGCCGGAATCAGAGCCCGAGTTTCCAACTCCTCAAGCCGTCGCAGAAGAGCGCCTCAGCGTACCGCAAGAGTGGCTGAGGCAACCCTTGCGTGAAGCACGCGAGAAGCTTCTGACCGAATTCGAGCGAGCTTATCTCGCGGGATTGCTCGAAGCGACAGGTGGCAGGATTGGAGAGACCGCCAAGCGGGCTGGCATCCAGCCACGGTCGTTGTTCGACAAAATGAAGCGTTTGGGGCTACGAAAAGAGGATTATCGTTCGCGTTGATTCTGATGCTGTACATTGCTTTTTGCGGATCAGGTGTGAAACGGCAAAGTACAGAGGTCTGATTCTATGAAAGAGGGAAGCGTCAGGTGATCCTGGAGTAGAGGGCGAGCCGGCGGGGCTTGCCGAAGTATCGACCAGCCGCCAGTAAGGCGGCTCATCAGGAGATCCAGCTATGTTGTACCTTGGAATTGACCTGCATCTCAGGCAAATGACACGCCTCCGCGCTTTCGAGAGGCGGCGCAAATGTGTTGTTTGTCTCTACAACTCGTGGCGCGTGAGACACACCGAGAACGACCGGATTCAGACACGCGGCTGCAAGAATCTGTAGAGCCGGTTCGACGCGGCATGTCCGCCCGCCACGCTCTTGCAGGCTGTTGCGGTGTCATCCGGGAGTCCGTGCCGCTGAACCACCCCTTACGTCTCACCGAAGACTCCGAACTGTGGCAGGCTTGTCGAGGCGTCACATTCAATAGACGACAGATCGGTATCGCTTCGGCTTCGGCCGCGTGCGTCGTCGTACTGCTCTTGTCAGGAAACGCCGGGGAGACGGTTTGCGATGGGGGCTGGCGACCGTATGCCGCGAAGTGCTAGAACGGTTGGATGTGCGGGTCGTCAATATGCCCGCGGAATCGATGAGTTCCTCTGTGTGGAGCCATACCATGCGGATCCTGCTGTTCTGTGTCGTTGTTACTTGCCTGTACCTTCTGGAATCTTCGGAGGCTGGTGGTCAATTCGAGGAACACCTCATCATGGACGGCTACACCTATTCCTTCGGCATTGCCGTTGCCGATCTGGACGGAGATGGCGATCTGGACCTTACCAGTGCCGACGCGTTGCCGAACAACTCGCTGTACTGGTTCGAGAATGATGGCAAGGGGCGGTTCAGAAAGCACTTCGTGCAGAGGGAGGACCCGGAACGATTGGAGCGGCACGCGATCGGCGATATCGATAAGGACGGCCACCTTGATATCGTCATCGTGAAAAATCTCTTTGGTGACCTGTTGTGGTTTAGGAACTCCGGAACGCCAACGGATGGGAAGCTGTGGAATCGTTGTGTCATCGCGTCAAAGAAACTGCGCGGTGCTTATGATGTCGCCCTTGCCGATTACGACGGAGACGGAGACCTGGATGTCGCCGCATCGAGTTGGCGGTTGAGTAACAACTTCGTGTGGTACGAGAATGACGGGACCCCTGCGGACGGCGAATGGATGATGCGTGTTATCGAAGCCGATGTGAAAGAAACACGGATGATCCGAGCGGCCGACATTGATGGAGACGGAGATCCTGATCTGATCGGCACCGCGCGCGAGGAGCCGCTCGTCGTATGGTACGAGAATACCGGCCGGCCGGCTCAGACGGGTTGGAAGAAGCATGTGATCGACGGCAGGTCCGTCCAGCCGATTCACGGAGAGGTTGTCGACCTCGACCGTGACGGGGATCTCGACGTGCTGATGGCGTTTGGAATGGGGTTCTCCGGCGACTCGAAGTCAGAGCAGATCGCCTGGTACGAAAACGACGGTACGCCTGCCGACGGCCCATGGCGAAAGCACACTGTCCGAGAGGAGCTTTTGGGAGCGTTCGAAGCGGTAACGGGTGACTTCGATGGCGATACAGACCTCGACATCGTCGCCACCGTGTGGAATGGAGCAGGACAGGTGGTTTGGTTCGAGAACAGCGGCGACGCGAAGGGCAAGTGGACCATGCGAGTAATCAAGGACCCTTGGCCCCGAGCGAATCAAGTCCTTACCGCCGACCTGGACGGAGATGGCCGGCTCGATATCGTCGCCGGGGCCGAACGAGGCTCAAACGAGGTCCGTTGGTGGCGAAACCTGGGAGATAGGAAACAGTAGTCCGTGCCACCGTCTGTGTGAGATCGTGCCCCGAAAGTCCCTTCTCCCTCTGGGAGAAGGTTAGGATGAGGGCGGAAACCAAGGGCAAACCCTCACCCCGGCCCTCTCCCATGTGGAGAGGGAGCAGTGTCTCCGCATCTCGGGACTCGCTGTAAGATGGGCATCAGTTCCCCGAAGAAAGGTCTTTGCTCATACCTCCCAGTATCGTCCATCGGGAGCCGTCCCTAATCCAGGTGTGAGTAATCCGTCTCGACTCCTTCTGCTCCTTCCCTGCATCATCCTTCTTTAGAAAGTGGACGGTATAGAAGTTGACCGCCACATTTCCGGTCACTCGGATACCCGCTCGTTCGATTTTGAAGGTCCACGAGGCGGGCTCCGGGTATTTCCGTTCCAGGCGGCGAGTCACTGCTTTCTTGTCCGCGGGTCGCGGCTCGAGGTCCGGCCACCCAAGAAACCGGTCGTGCCACATGGGTAGGATCCGTTCATGATTCGCGTCCCGGTGGTTGGCGAGGTACGTTTCTTCGAGAGCCCAGATCTCTTCTTCCACTTCTCGCTGCTTTTCTTCTTCCGAAGTAGCCTGCGTATGCAGACAGGCGACAGCGAGCACCGATGACAAAACAATGGTTGTCTTCTTCATTTCACTCGTCCTCTGGTCCGAAAGGAAGTGTTCTCTCGAATTGCCCTATGTCGGCTCAATTCCCTGTCGGTATCACCGGCAGCACGACGTGCGAGGGCCGGTCGGCATCGTGGTAAACCGTTTGCGACGTCGTATGAAACTCCTTTGCCAAGCCGATGTTGTCTTCAGCGGTATTGGGATTCAGTAGGTAGTATGGATAGTAGCTGCTGGAGACTTCGATGCGAATGCGATGCCCGCGAGCGAAGACGTTGCCGGTCGGCCGCCAGAAGTCGATCGTGTATTCACACGGTTGGTTTGGCTCGATCGCGCTGAGCTTGTTCGGGTTGAAGGCGCCGCTGCGCTGCGGATCGCGATGACGGGCTCGCATTACCCCTTCGCCCAGGAACAGTGCTCGGCCGTCCGGATGCACGTCGACCAGGCGGATCATCCAGTCGGTGTCGCGGCCGCTGGTTGCGGCGAACAACCGGGCTGTGATCGGACCGACAATTTCGACGTCCTCAGTCAACTCGGGCGTGTCGTAGACCAGCACATCGCGCCGGGCGGCGGACTGGCTGACGTCGCGAGGCCCGTCGATGTGGCCGTTCGCAAAGGCTGCCGAAGGCGTGGGATCGTGAGGATCGTACACATACTTGTCCGGCGGCTCCGTGCCGGGAGGCTGAGTGTTTAGCGTTCCATCGCCAGCCGACGAGTTCGCTTGCCCGCCGCTGTGCAGGTAGTACTTGATGTACTGCGTTCCTGGCAACGGCCAATCCTGTGCCGCGCGCCACTTGTTGCGGCCCATCACAAACAGGTGGACGGGCGGATCGTCCAGCACGCCGTTGTCGATCCCCTTCAGGTGATAGTCAAACCAGCGGAGAACATAGCCGTCCCAGTCGATGATTGCTTGCGGACCGAAATCGACTCCGGCGGCCTTGCGGCTGCGGTTGATGATGTGTTCCCAGGGACCGATCACGATGCGCGGGCGGCGCGAGGCAGGCGTGCCGCCATGTTGCTTCATGCCCTGGTAGTTCATCGGGGTGCCGGGGAAGTTCGCGTCGAACCAACCGGATATCGCCAGCGAGGGTACCTGGATCCGCGCGTAGTCCTTCGGCGTCTGATAGGCGATCGCTTGCCAGTAGTCGCCACCGGCAGTGTTCTGCTCGATCCACTTCCGCCACCACGCATTGGGCAAGTAGTTCCGCGTTTTGTCGAAGTCGATATAGGGCAACCGGCTGTAAGCCTTTTCGCGCTCGACCGCGAATCCGCCGTAGGGGCCTGGGCCGGCGCGATGCGGAGTGCGCCCCGACATCATGCCTGCCCAATCCATCATCCAGCAGACGAAGATGCCGTTCTGATAGGGGCAGTTGTGGAAGTGATCCGGCGGAGCAACTTCGGGGACAATGGCCTTCAGCGCCGGAGGCGCTTGCGACGCTGTCCACCACTGCGTCCAACCCATGTACGAAAGCCCGTAGGTTCCCACGTTGCCATTAGACCACTCCTGGTCTGCAATCCATTCGACCAGGTCGTAACCGTCCGTTTTGTGTTTCGGCGAAAACGGATCCCACTCGCCGCCGGAGTCAAAACGGCCGCGCGAATCCGAGTTGACCACCGCATAGCCACGAGCGGCGAACTTCTTCGCGCGTGCCGCCTGTCCGTTCTTGTTGTACGGCGTCTGCAGCAACACGGCCGGAAAACGCCCCTCGGCCTTAGGGCGAAAGATGTCTACCACTATCTTTACGCCGTCGCGCACGGGAACTCGCTGATCTCTGAACTCCTCGACCTCGAATTGCGTTTTCGAGTAATCGCCAGGATCGGGGGCTTGGTCAGCCGCGAGTTCGACAAAAACAAAAGCGGTGATCGCCCACGCCAGAGATATCGTCCGTTTGGATTTCCTCATGGGTGTCTCCTTCGTCATGATCCGAACTTGTGGAGGTTGGGGCTGCTCCGATGCACGCATTGTAGATGCTCCCTTCAAGGTCAACCATATTCGGAAGATCAGGAATGGAAAATCGCCTGCGCCGTGCTGAGGATCGAACGGCAAGGGCTACCGCCGCTGTTGCTGGCTGGCATAATGAGACGTTGGGTAGTAGTACGCGGTGTGCGAGTTCGGTTCGGAAATCCGTGAATGGTAACCAGATAGGAGTGTTCTCATGTGTGAATCATGTGACCACAGTTTGACTCGTCGCGAGTTCATTGCAGGCGGCTCTCTCGCAGTTTCGCTCGTGCCTGCCTCGCTGTCACGTGTGATCGACGGAGCGGAAGCAGCGGACACGGACGCGCCCAAGCGTGACAAGCTGCCGGCCACGGTAAAGGCGGTCTTTCTGTATCCGTTGCCCGCAGACTGTGATCGAGGGAAAGCGGAAGCACCTTGGCAAGAACACAACTGGCATCCCTACCCCGGTAACCAGTACGGCCACACGGAACAACAAAAGAAGTTCACCGCGAAGGTCCGCGAGATGGGCAAGCGGATCGGGATGAAAGTCGACATCGCTCCCAAGGCCCTTAGCACTGATGCAGAGGTGGACCGCTATATTGCAGAAACCGGTCCGACAGCTCCCGATACAATGTTGATCTTCTGCCTTTCATCCGCCTCGGCCAAGAAAGCACGCAGGATCACTCAAGAGATCGACGCTCCGTCGATTGTCTATCTTCCGACCGGCGCCAGTCACCATTTGCCGCCGACCGTGTTGACCAACGTCAAGGGGCTCCACTTCATCCACTCCATCGAGAATTGGGAAGAGATCGACCGGTCGTTGCGCGCCGTCCACACCAAGAAGATGCTCGCCCAGAGTCGAGTGCTGCGTATTGGGCGGTACGGTGAAGCCAAGAGAGCGACGTACGGCGTGGTGGGAACGGAGGTCATCTCCATCCCCGCCGAAGAATACAACGGCCTGTTTGATTCGATCAAGCCGGACGATGCGATGAAGAAGGCGGCGATGCAGTTCAAAGCCGGTGCGATCCAGGTCATGGATGTGACGGACCATTACTTCGTCGAGGCGTTCCGAGCGCACAAGGCCGTTGGCACGCTTCTGGATCGTTATGATGCGGACGGAATCACGATCGACTGCCTGATGCTGCAGCATCGCAAACCGTGCGTGAGCTTCTCGATCAACAACGGCAACCTGACGGCGACTTGTGGTTGCGAAAACGACATCACCGCAACTGTGACCATGCTGCTGAACCGCTACCTCTTCGGCCGTCCCGGCTTCGAGCACAATTCGGAGTACGACGAGATTCGCAATCACTACTTTGCCACACACTGCACGTGCGCGACCAAATTGAACGGCCCGGACGCGCCGGCTCAGAAGTACAAAGTGCGTCCCTTCTTCCATCATCTGCCGAAGACGCCCGCATTGGACGTGCAATGGACGCCGGACACGCCCGTCATCTTGTCCAAGATGTACTCGGAAAGCGACATTCGCTACTACACCGGAAAGGTCATCTGTTGCCCGACGTGTCCGCCGACGGGAGGATGTGCAACACGTGTCCTCGTCGATTTCGGCGTGGACAACATCACCTCGGTCTACATGGAGAGCCATCCGATTCTCTCGGTCGGCACGCCCGACGACGCACGGTGCTACGGCATCTTCTCGAAGATGTTCGAGGCGAGGGATGCGTAGACACCGAGGGGACAAGTGGCCTTACGTTATTGCGATGGAAACCTGTCCCGTTCAACTGCCGTCGGTCTTACTCGGCACGTCTGCCGGAAGGATGTGTCGAGGCACACTTGCCTTTTTCACCGGCGGTATCCAGCGCACATGGGTTCCGCCCCTCGGCAGACGGTTTAGGCGGTGATAGATGCTGCCGTCAGCGTTCACCACGACCGGGCCAACGTATCCATCCCTGGAATTCCACTCGGTGAAGACGATGCGATCGTCTTCAGACCAGTCGCCGATGCCATGCATAGCCGGGTTGCCTTGCGGAGACAGCCTTTCGAGACCGCGTCCGTCGATCCTGATCCTCATCATGTCATGGCTGGGGATCTTGGCGGCGGAGACGGTGGCCACGTCCGTCGCCCTTTGGAAGCAGATGTACTTGCCGTCGGGGCTGAACTCGGGATCAAAGTCACCCGGTCCCCAAGGTCCATGTGCTAATGGCTTCACGTCGCCACCATCCGTTACAAACCTCGGCTCCGTTCCATCTACACGACACATGGCGAGGCGACTCTTTTGTGAGAGACCGAGTCTTGTGGCCTCTCGCCGAGGGCAAAGAAACTTGAAGACAATCCATCTGCCATCGGGCGAGACGCCGGTGTCGGTGACGAACTTGCGGGACAGTCCAGGGACGAGGACCTTCTCGATTCCTTTGGTGATATTCTCGAAACCGGTACCATCCACTCGGATGCGATAGATGTCCGACGTGAGGTGTCTGATTATGGAGAAGTAGACAAACTGGTTGTCCGGCGACCAGTCCACTCCGCCCCATCCGGCGTCATATTCCGGCACAAGCGGCCATTCTTCCCTATGCTCCAAGTCCAGAATCCAAACAGTCTTGCGATCCCGAAAGTCGATCTTGCCGTCACCCGTTGTGTCGCCCGACGAATATCGAACGGCGGCGATCATCTTGCGGTTTGGTGAAACCGCAAAGTGATTGTAGTGCCGGTTGTTGTGCGTGATCCGGACGAAGTTCTTGCCTTGTGAATCCGCCACGTACAGTTCATTGGCCACAAAGCCAAATTTGGATTTCGTTTTGGCCCACGGCGCGGCGAGGATTATCTCTGCGCTGTCGGGAATGGAAGTAAGCGTCTCCACCTTATGTCTTTCGATCGAGGGCTTCGGCCCGCCCTGTGTTTTCGTCTGTACTGATAATACCGCCAGGGCCAACGACATCAGCACTACGACAATCGCGAGCGTCTTGTCTGCTTTCATCGGTAAAGTCCTCCCGTCCGCGTCTGCGCAGTTGGGGCCGTCCCCTTCACGCGTTCATTAGAAGGCCAGGTATCTACAAAGCGATACCGGAAAGAGGCCGCCTTGGTTTCAACGAAACGAAACACTTGACAGTCTGCCCCTGAAGAAAGGGAAGCGGGGCCTTTCTGAGTGATGCGAATGTTGTACACTGCCTCCATGAATGTGTGCTTCGTGAATGTGGATCGTCGGAGCGTCGATCACGACGGGTCAGAAGGAGACAAGACGATGAAACACTGGAAGATCGCGTTGATATCGCTGTCGTTCGTTTTGACGACAATCAATTCAATACAGGCCGCTACTCCAACGGAGGAACTTCTGCAAGCATCGGGGATCAAGGGAGGCGTCGTGGTCCACCTGGGGTGTGGTGACGGAAGAACCACGGCCGCCTTGCACGCCGGCGACCGCTATCTTGTCTGCGGCTTAGATACGGATGCCGACAAGGTAGAAAAGGCCAAGGCCCATATTGATTCGCTGGGCCTTTACGGCATGGTCTCCGCCGAGCAGTACGACGGCAAGAACCTGCCGTACGGCGACAATATCGTGAACCTGATTGTGATAAGTGGCGAGTGTCAGGTGGCAAGGGACGAGATCGCCAGAGTGCTCGTCCCCGGCGGTGTCGCGATCTCCCTTCAGCCTTCAGCCTCCGGCCTTCAGCCTTTCCGCAAGCCCTGGCCCGCCGATATCGACCAGTGGACGCACTTTCTGTACGACTCGTCCGGCAATGCGGTCTGTAAGGATAAACGCGTGCGCCGTCCTCGCCACGTCCAGTGGTATGCGGGACCGAAACGCTCGCGACACCACGACGCGCTGGCAAGCTTGAGTGCCATGACGTCCAGTAACGGCCGGTTGTTCTATGTCTACGACGAGGGTTCCATTTCGATCGTGCACCGCCCTCCCCACTGGAAGCTGATAGCGCGCGACGCGTTCAATGGCAAGCTGCTGTGGAAACGCGACATCCCAACCTGGATGACGCACCTATACAACTTCCGCGCCGGGCCCAAGCAGCTTCCCCGCCGTCTCGTATCGGTCGGCGACAGCGTCTACACCACACTGGGCCTCTGCGCGCCGGCCGTAAAACTCGACGGTGCCACGGGGGAGACCCTCTTGACCTACGAGGACTCGGACAACACCGAGGAGCTTGTGTACCACGACGGGATGCTCCTGGCTGTGATCGGCGACCCGCAAATCCTGATGGAAAAGTCGGACGGGTGTTTCGGCTACTGGGAAATGGCCGAATATGAGGATCCGGCCGTAGACAAGTCGATCGTCGCGTATGACGCCGAGACCGGCAAGAAAGTGTGGACCGTCACCGGCGATAACCTCAGGCATACTGCCCCGTTATCGCTCTGTGCCCTCGATGACAACGTCTTCTATCTTGACAACAGAAGACTCCACTGTCTCGACTCGAAGACCGGCAAAGAGCGTTGGGCGTCGTCGTTCGAGACAGAGGGTGTGTTCCTACGCGCCTACGCACCCACCGTCGTAGCCCACGACGACGTCATCTTGTGTTTGAAATGGAACCGCCTCTGCGCGTACTCGATCGAGTCGGGCGAGATACTGTGGGAGAACAAGGGCGCGATGGGTTTCGGATCGCCCGGCGATCTGTTCGCGATAGGCGACAAGGTCTGGACAGTCCCCATGACCAAGGCCATCTGGCGGGAAAGCCGTAGAAACGCGGACGGAGTCGTCACGACGGGTGTCAATATCCCCAAAACCGAATTCCTGAACGATGCGAAGACCGCGGTCGGTATCGATATCCACACGGGCAAGATCACCGACGAGGTGCCCTTCGCCCACACGCAGCACCACCATCGCTGCTACCGCAACAAGGCAACCGAGCAGCATCTGCTGATCGGCCACAGCGGCATCCAGATCGTCGATTTGGAGACCAAGACCTACGAAACCAACAGGTGGGTCCGTGGTCTCTGCCAGTACGGGATCATGCCGGCCAACGGTTGCATCTATATCCCGCCGGACACTTGTCAATGCTACAGCTCGGGCAAAATCAACGGATTCTTCGCGCTGTCGGAAAAGAACTCGTGGGAGGATGTCGAGGTCACGCCAGCCCTCGAAAAGGGCCCAGCGTACAACTCGACCCTCCAGCCTCCGGTCTCCAGCCTCCAGCCTCAGTCCGACTGGCCCACCTACCGCGGTAACAACTCGCGCAGCGGATCGACGGCAAACGAAGTCCCCGCAAAACCAGCCGTGAACTGGTGCGTCGAGATTGGCAGGACAATCACCGCCCCGGTCATCGCGGCCCAAAAAGTATTCATCGCCGAAAGAGACGCCTATGCCGTTCACTGCCTGGACATCAAGGACGGCAAGCCGCTGTGGAAGTACCTGGCGAACGGACCCATCGACTCGCCGCCCACGATACACAACGGGCTCTGTATCTTCGGTTGCGGTGACGGCTCGGTTTACTGCCTTGACGCGGGAAGCGGAAAGCTGGCGTGGCGTTTCAAAACGTCGGCAATCGAGCGGAGGATCGGCTACGAAGACCGGCTCGAATCTCCTTTGCGTATCCACGGCAGCGTGCTCGTGCAGGATGGAACGGTCTATTTTGCCGCAGGGCAATCATCGAACCTCGACGGCGGCATCCGTCTGTACGGTGTGGACACCCGGACGGGCGAACAACGCTGTGCCGCTAAACTCGCCTCGGGCCACTGGGGCAACGACGGGCAATGGGGATTCCTGGCCGATATCCTGGTCTCGGACGGAAAGACGATCAGCATGCGCAATGCCGGCTTCGACGATCAACTCGCCAAAGCCAGAGGCCGCGGACCCATCGCCGCCGCCACGGGCCTGCTCGAAGACACTTGGTTCCACCGTCAAGGCTGGTCGTCGGCAATGGGCGGTAAAGGCCAGCTCATCGCGTTCGACGAGAACGGGTCGTTTGGTGTATCAAGTCCGTATACAGGCCTAAAACGGCGCCGCAAGGGCAAGTACAAGGAGTTTAATCAGGACGGCCATTTTCACCAGAAATTCACGCGGTACAAGGGAGATTTCTTCCCCGTGGGCACGACGATCGCGTCCAAGGGTGGACGCAAGAGCGAAGACGCCTGGTCGATAGAAACCGAATTGCAGCCCCGCGCCATGGTCCTGGCCGGCGACAAACTCTGCCTGGCCGGCTGGGTCGACGCCGTGGCCATCGAAACGAAATCGGGACGTCCCAAAGACCCGGCCAACCCGGATCCGCACGATTCGGTCCTGCGCATCTACTCCGCCGACAACGGCGAGTTGGTCTCAGAATCCAAGCTCGAAGCCGAACCCACCTTCGACGGAATGGCCGCAGCCGACGGCAAGCTGTTTCTGTCGCTCAAGAACGGAAAACTCCTCTGCTTGGGCGAGTGATCCTGGGCGTTAGCAGCCCCGTTGAGAAAGCAATTTGTAGGCCGGAACGAGCGCAGCACTGTTCCGGCAACGTCCCATTTCACGAGAAGGGGATGCCGGAACTGTGACGCTGACGCTCCTTGTTGTCGGCCTACTTCTCTTGGCGAGTGATCCCGGCGGCCAGGAAGGATACAGACGACCGGCACGTCATGGAGATGAGACACGAGTTGCTGCCTTCGGGAATGTCGATGTACGACCTGTTCAAGCGAGAATACGAGTCGGCATTGCGAAAGAGATATCTCAAACCATGTCAATTGAATCAGGCTGAGACGTGTGGTGTCCATCATGAGAGAGTTCCATTCATTCGTTCATGTTGGCGAAGGTGTGATGCGCGTTAGGGAGTACCACCTCCATGGGTTCGATGACTCACTGCTCAAGCGATGTAGGCCCCGTCGAAAGCCGATTCCCAGTGCTGTACGGCTCATGGTCATACATAGTAGCGATCCTGTTGACTACCTGTTGAACCCGTTGTCATTGGAGATATGCTCAGAGCGGCTGACTACGCTCTTGGTAACGCGCGCCGAAGCCGATGTACAGATCTTCGACGCACCTCTATTCGATACCGATACGAAAACACCTATTGCTGGATATAAGATCCTCAACTACCTGAGATGTATCGAATGCCTAGACATGAAAAAGTCGGATATCGAGTGGGACACGGACGATGACGGTACTAGACGTATAGTCGGCATCTGGGAATGGGTGCTCCGCTCGGATTCTATCCCATCCAGCGTTCACTTGTTCCGGTGCAGCGAGTTCCCCTACAGTTGCTTCATATCCGATGAGCTCGCGCACGACCTTGTGGGCAAGGGGTTGAAGGGACTTGGATTCCGGCCGATCCAAGTTTCGTAGCGCGTTGCGTCCGATGGGCGTTTCTGTGTGGCGGGGAATCGAACGCTGCAAGCATTGAATGATGCCTGTCCTGTCCGCGTCTCCTTCCTTCTTCCCTCTTTCCTTTCTGCCCGCAATGGCCGAGGCGGCGAGAGGTCCATCACTTCCTGACGCGGGGCATCTTGCCTGCGTCGAGGCGGTGGAAGTAGTCTTTGGCGGCTCGGAGGACGATGGGGGAGAGGATTAGTACGGCTGGCAGGTTACACAGGACCATTAGGCCGGCCGTTGCGTCGGTGCAGTTGTAGATCGTCTTGAACTCCGGTAGCACCATTCCCGAGAAGACGAGGATCAGAAACTTGTAGGGCAGGATCGCGCGGAGCCAGTTGACGAAGGGTTGCCATATGGCTGCCACTCCATTTCTTCGTATCGGGTGGTCCCATCCCGCTGGCTCTCCTTGCTTTGCGATCCTTCACGGGCGCGTCGGTCAGCTTGACTGGAGGGCTGGTCACATGGCCAGGGAATCCCGTCGCCGTATCGGCCACCTCGATCATGCAAGCGTCCGGCTTGCGGCCCGGCAGTAGTTGCGCCCGTCTCCGAACTCGTGGCCCATTCGTACTCTGTGGTGAGAATACAAGTCGGCGAGTCTTTCAGCTCTTCGGACTGCTGCGTCGCCCTTTCTTCTGCTTGGGCCGCGAACGTGATTCGATCAGTTTCCGCGTCTGTCGCAGTTGTTCGGCGATTATCTCCTCGTCGGGCAGGGCCATGAGGTATTCGGCCGCAAGGACCTTGTTGGGCAGTCCTTCCAGGGCGTATTTCGCAAGCGTTGAGCCCTTTGAAGCACAAAGGATGAGACCGACTGGCGGGTTCTCACCGGGAAGGGTCCAATGCTCGCGAGCGTAGTTCAAATACATGTGCATCTGACCCGCGTCAGCGTGCGTGAACTTTCCTAGCTTCAGGTCAATGATCACCAAACACCGCAATCGCCGATGAAAGAACAGCAGATCGATGCGAAACCACTCGTCGTCGATTCGCAGCCGACGCTGCCGGCCGACGAATGCAAAATCACCGCCCAGCTCAAGCAGAAACGATTCGAGCTTGTGAATCAGGGCATCTTCGAGATCGCTCTCGGAGTACTCGTCCTTCAGGTCCAGGAATTCCAGGACGAACGGGTCCTTGATCTCCTCTTCGGCGGTGACCGCATCACCCGCCTTCGGCTTCTCGCCTTTGGTCAGCATCGCGGTCTTGTTCTTCGAAAGCATCGTGCGTTCGTAGAACTGGCTGTTGATCTGCCGGTCGAGTTGTCGAATAGACCAACCGCCACGCATCGCTTCTGTTTCGTAGAATTCCCTGGCCGCGTCGCTCTTCACCGAAAGCAGCCGGACATAATGCGACCAGGGAAGTCTGAACTGCGAAAGAGGTTGTGAAGCTATTTCCGAGGATACCAACTGATTGACAGTACCCGGAATCGCGTCCTGAACGTCTGGAGATTCGCCAGACACTGTCTGGCAAATTGGCCAGTGTTGGTAGAACAACCGCATGTTCTGAAGGTTCTGGCGGGAAAAGCCCCTCCCGAATCGCTCCGTCAGATCGCCGGAAAGCCGTTTCAGTAGTTCCTTGCCATACTCGGCCCTCTGCTTCCCGAGTTGCTCGAATTCGACGATTCGCCGGCCAATCTCCCAGTAAGTCAGCGTCATGATGGCATTGACCGAGCGGGCCGACGTGCGCCGGGCTGATTCCAACAGATCGGTGATTTCCCCAAGGATCGAATCGTAGTCACCGCCGACAGGCGACACGAGCGTTGTCCTGGGCTGTTTCTTTCGTTTTGCCATGGCGGGAGCCCGTTGGAGACGGCGCAACAGAGCCACTTGCGGAATGGGTACGGAGCCAACAGCCAAGTATGCCAGCGGCGTGCCCGGATGTCGACCCGCCCCACGGCCATCAAGTCGCGATGATAGAAGACGACGCATTGAATGGAACGTAGTGGCGGAATGAACGCACTGCACTTCCACAACTTGGCCACGGCAACGTGGCAACGATATGCCCGGGAGAGTCGACACGGCTAGCGTTCGGTCACTTTGTCTCGCGGGGCATCTTGCCTGCGTCGAGGCGGTGGAAGTAGTCTTTGGCGGCTCGGAGGACGATGGGGGAGAGGATTAGTACGGCTGGCAGGTTACACAGGACCATTAGGCCGGCCGTTGCGTCGGAGAAGTTGTAGATCGTCTTGAACTCCGGTAACACCATCCCGAAGAAGACGAAGATTACGAACAAAAACTTGTAGGGCAGGATCGCGCGCGGACCGAGCAGGTATTCCGCGCCTTTCTCGCCGTAGTAGCTCCAGCTTATCATGGTGCTGAACGCGAATAGGCACGCTGCCAGTGTTATCATGTACTTGCCGAAGCCGGGCATGGAGGTGTCAAATGCGAATGCGGTCATGTCGGCGCCGGTGATGTTGAGATGAACGGGTTGCCCCGGTTCGATCCGTCTTGCCTTCTCCAAATCGGCACCTTGGAACTCGGACACGTCCAGCGTCACGGTTCTCAGGTCTTTCCACCGGCCGCCTTCGCCGATGTCATATGATTCGATGGGAACGGCCAGATCGTCCAATTCGACACCGACACCACGGGCCAAGTGAACACGCAACTTGTCGTCATCCGCGACGTGTTGTACATAGAGCGTTTCGTAGATCTCCGGGAGTTCGCCGCCGCACTCGACCAGAACGCAGCCGTTTTCGACAGAGACCACTGTGCCGACCGCCGGCCGATTCCAGACGCCCGAGATCAGAAGTACCAGCGCGCTCAACGTGCAGATGATCAAGGTATCGACAAATGGGCCGATGCCCGCGACGATGCCTTCGCGGATGGGCTCCTCGGTCTTGGCGGCTGCGTGGGCCATGGCGGCCGAGCCTTCGCCCGCCTCGTTCGAGGCACAGGCCCGCCGCAAGCCATGTTGGAACGCCACCCAAATCGTCACACCGGCAAACGCTCCGCCTTCGGCCTTGCTCGTGAATGCCGATTGGACGATCATCGCCAAGTAACCCGGCACGTCGGCAGCATGGGTGAGGACGACGTACAGTGCAGCCGTTACGTAAACGATGCACATGAACGGCACCAGCTTGGCAGCCACTTGCCCGATTCGCTTGATCCCGCCGATGATCACCAACGCCACCAGCGCGGAGAGCAGCACGGCTGGCACGAGGCGTTTGGGGTCTACGCCTTGGGTTGCTGCGAAACCGTCGGAGAGGGCTCCCAAGACGTGCTTGCCGAGCATGTCCGATACGTTCCAGCCTTGGAACATGTTGCCGCCGCCTAACGAGTTGAGCACGGTGGAGATAGCGAACAGCACGGCCAAGATCTTGAACACGATCCACAGCACGTTGCCGCGTGCCCGCAGCGGATCGACAAGCGCCTTTTGCATGTACCACATGGGCCCGCCGCGGACCTCGCCGCGAGCCATCGCTATGGCACCAGGTTCGGGCGGTGCCTCGCCGGGGTATTCCAACGTGCGTGTTTCCGCATCGGCACTGACCAGTGCCGGGGCACTGGGATCGGGAACGTCGCGGATGTCCCGGTACATGACCGCCAGCGCGCATTCCACGAACTTCAACGCCATCCCAAACACGCCGACAATCCACATCCAGAAGACCGCTCCCGGACCACCGATCGAGACCGCCACCGCGACCCCGGCGATGTTCCCCAGGCCGATCGTGGCTGAGAGCGCCGCACAAAGAGCCTGGAAGTGGTTGATATGCCCCGTGTCTTCGGCCCTGTCGTAGTGGCCGCGGATACAGGCGTACCCATGGGTCAGAATCCGCCACTGAGCGAACTTGCTGGCAACCGAAAAGAGCAGCCCGCACCCAAGCAAGAGCAGAAAAAGCGGGAGGGACCAGACCCAATTCACCATACCGGACGCCAGCTCTTCGAGACTGGGCATAACGGGCTCCGTGTTCATGTTCGGCAAAATCGCGCCAGTGCATCAACGATCGAGGCCGAAGATAGCCCGAAAACCTCCATCCGACAACCGCTGCGACCGTCGAAGGGGCCACGAAAGGACAAGTTGGCCATTGGTCGCAGACACCAATTGGACAGCGCGGCCGTGGCAGGCAGAGCGTTAGAATGGAAGCATGAAGCGCAAGCGAAGATCCAACGACTTACTCCTTCCTTCGCTTGCGCTTCAGGCTTCAAGCGAGCACCGAAGTGGCGCAGTCCGAATAGACAAGACAGATCGACACTCATGGGGTCGCGCGAACCTTCTGGCACGGTATCATGGAAAAGACGACGGATTCCAGCTTTTGAAGACTGGCTCTGCGCAATGACGAAGTCATACTGGAACTTCAACCAACCGAAAGGTACCGATCATGAGCAAGAGGAACGACCGCACGGAACTGAATGTGATGGACCAGGAGCCCTGCGGTGGCTGCTGCAGCAGTCCGCGGCCGCAGCCTGTGGCTGGCCTCTCGCGTCGGCATTTCCTGCAAGGCGCGGGCGCCGCAAGCGTGGCGATGGGGGGGCTCGCCATGGCCGCGGCAAAGGCCGGCGCAGAGACCGCCGAGCCGGTAACCGTCGAACAACCGTTTCCCCGGGGCGCCGCGTTGCGTGTCCAGCCGATCTTGGTCTACGACGTGCCAACAAAGAAGGATAGAACCTCGTGGCGCGGTTACGGCGGCATTCACACGCCTGAAGCCGCCCGGGAGGAGGCCGGCCGGATCGAGAAGGAGCTTGGCCAGTTGAAGCAAAAGGCCGACTTCCCCATCCAGTTGCAGCCCGTCCAGTTGCTCGACTCGCAAGCCAAACTCGAGCAGGTGGCCGTCGACGATATCGATTTGTGTATCGTCTACGCGGCCGGGTCCTGCACCCAGTGGCCCTTGAAGGTCCCGATGGTGATGTTCGTACGGCACCAGTCTGGGCCATTCTACCTGGGGTTCGAGATTGCCCACTGGCGATTCTTGCGACAGAGCGGCGATCCGCTTGTGCTGGAAGGATTCGATACCGACGATGTGGTCGTGGACAGTTGCGACGAGCTGCTCTGGCGTCTGCGGGCGATGTACGGCCTGAAAAACGCCAAGGGCACGAAGATGCTGACCATCGGCGGCCTGTGTGCCTACAGCCGCGAGGCGCAGGAGAACGGCCCGCGCGTGGCCAGAGAGGTCTGGGGCTACGATTTCGTAGACGTCACGGACGCGGAGTTCACCAAGCGGCTGGGCGCGGCTCGTGCGGATCAGCAAGTTGTCAAGCGAGTCGAGGAGCAGACGGGTGCGCTGTTGAACATGCCGAACATCAAACTGGCAACGGACCGCAAGTTCGTGTTCAACTCGTATATGGCCCTGCACGTTTGCCGACAATTGCTCAAGGAGACCGGAGCAAGCAACTTCGGTTTTTCCCGATGTATGGGGCACCACCAGATCGCGATGCTGGACACCCCAGCATGCCTTGTGCTGAGTCTGGCCAACGACGAGGGTTACACGGCCTATTGCCATACCGACCTTTCACACACGATGCCCGGCGTGTTGCTGCGCTGGATCGCCAGCCGGCCAGCTTTCGTATGCAACTCGCACTATCCGCACAACGGCCTGTTCTTTGTCGCCCATTGCCAAGCGCCGCGGCGTATGAACGGCCGGGATTTCGAGCCAGCGACGATCATGACTCACTACGAGTCAGACTATGGCGCAGCGTGCAAGACGCACTACACCAAGGGTCAAGAGGTCACGGCGGTGGTTCCTAACCTGGTCTGCACCAAGTGGCAGGGCTTCCGCGGCAAGATCGTCGGCGCACCGTCGTATCCGGCATGCCGATCCCAGATGGAAATCCAAATCGACGGCGACTGGAAGCGGCTGGTCCGCGAAATGCAGGGCTTCCACACCCAGATCGTCTACGGCGACTACACGCGCGAAGTCGGCTATGCCCTGAAAAAACTCGGCGGCCAACTCGAATGGCAGTGCTACAGCGAGATCACCTAGCAGCGTCTAGCCGCGGCGTCAATCTCGGTTCGGATCTCCCTTGGCTTGACCCGTTACGGGAATAGCTCGCCGAGCATTTCGAGCAGGTTATCGACCAGGATCACCGAGGCATCTTCTTGTACCTTGTTCGTCGTCAACCAGGTTTCGTAGCCGCCAAATTGGTGTTGCTCGGGCGTTGGCAGATAACCGTATCCTCCATTGCCGAATGACACGACGAAGGTGTCGGCGGCCGGGCTCTTCGCTTTCAGCTCAAGGCCGATTTCCACAAACACCTCAAACGGCAGCGTGCAGATCGCGAGGTCCCCGATGCGTAACGTCTGAATCAGCACCTTGGTCGTCGGGGGTTCCTCGGCCAGTTTAAGCGTTCGTGTGGCGTAAGCCTTCGCCAGCCGCGGGAGCTTCTTCTCTTCTTCGGCGTCCATCTCGACAATGCTTTTCGCTCGTTCGATCTGTTCCGCCGTTGGCACGCGGTGTTTCAGGGTGATCTCCCGCTGTCTCATGGCGAGGGTCAGATCGCCGGACGGCGTGTCGATCTGCCGGATGGCTCGGGTGGCCGCATCGGCCGCCTTGCTGGCCACGATCCGAATCTGCTCGTAGGGTTCCCGTCGCGGACGGGGATTGCGGAAATTGAAATTGTTGATATCGCCGCTGGTGCCGTTGGACATCATGGCGATGAAGCCTTCCGGTGGGCGGCCGAGACGGACGGGCATGAGCCGCGAAAACTCGCCAAAATAATCCGCCGACATCTGGCCTCCGACGTTGCCAACGTAATGGAGCGAATAGTTGGCGAGAACCGCGAGCGGCCGTCCTCTGGAATTCACGACATACAGCACCGAGACTTCCGGATCGGTCGGGCCGGCTGGATTGATGAGGATGTTGTTGTTCCGGGGCGGGTTCATCTTCACGATGTCCGTGTCTTCGCCGAACGGATTGGTCGGAACGGTGCCAGGTTTCAGAAACCAGCGGCGGTTGAAGACCTCATCGGGTAGATCGTAGCCCGACCAGCCGGCTCTTGCCGGTTGCCGATTCTTGGAAGCTTGCGTGATCGCTTCGACAATGCCCTCTTGAAGCCGTTTCTGGTAAGCCAGCTCCTGCGGCGTTCCGTGCTGGGCATTCGCGAAAGGCGCCGAGTGCGTGTGCGTCGCCGAAACCAGCATGTGATCCGCCGGAATGCCGGTTGCCTCGGATGCTTGCTTCTTTGCCGGATCCAACACGTCTCGGTGAACCATGCAACTGTCCACCACTGCCATCGCGATGCTTGTGCTGCCGTCATCCAGAACCAGACAACGCACCTTGAGCGAATCGTGCGCGGAATCCACGGGGCGAGGCGTAAACGAACCCCGCGGCGCCAGCGGCCATTCTTGTGGGGTGATGTCGACTACGGCGGTGCCAGCCTGGAGTTCGGCCCGAACAGACGATGGCAGAGCAATCAAGACGGCAACCAAGACGGTGAGAAGGAGTGCTGGGATGCGTTGCATGGATTTCTCCTTTACATGGGTCTTTCGAAGCGTCAGAGCAGTCGGTTCCTGCAGCGATTCTCGCCGACCGTGCCGCGGGAAACAACCTGCCGCAATCTCGAAAGTTCGTTCACACGGTCCAAGGCTCCCGCATTGCTCTGCGGAGCATGGCGTTGGCTTCGACGTCATCGACGAAGCGCTCGGCCTGCGGGTCCCACTTCAGTGATCGCCCCAAACGGAGGCCGATATTCACTGCGTGGCAAATTGTGGTGGCGCGATGGGCGCTTTCGGGATGGCAAACGGTGCGACCGCGGGTTTTGATGCAGTCGAGCCAGTTCCGCACGTGGTCGCCCGTTTGTGCCCAGCCTCGGGCGGAGATGGCCCGATCGCGCAGGATTGACTGGGGTTCGGCGGTCACCGCGTTGGTCTGATCGTCCACTTGAATCCAGCCTTCGGAGCCGACGAAGCGGATGTAGCGGTCTTGGAAGGCACCACTAGAACGGAGCACGATCTTCACGCCGTCTTCGTAGGTGCAGCAGCATTCGGCAGTCACGGGCGTCTCGCTAAAGGCGCTGGGCTTCCACGTGGCCGTGCCCTCGTAGGTGACGGGGCCTGTGTCGTCGCGCAGCAGGCCCCACTGGGCAATGTCCGTGTAATGGCAGCCCATGCCGATCAGCGGCCCTGCTCCCGTGTCCCAAAAGTAGTTCCAGCCGCTCACATAGGCATTGGTGTAAGGGTGCCACGGCGTGGGGCCAAGCCACATATCGTAGTCGAAGCCGTTGGGCACGGGGCGCGGCTGATCGGGCCCGACCGTCGGCCCCTCCCACACTTGGCACACGACCGTGTGGACCTTGCCTATTCTTCCGCTGCGGGCTACCTCGACTTGAAAACGGTACGAACCCACCGAGCGGCGCTGGTGGCCCGTCTGATGGACCGTGCCGTAGCGGGCCATGGTGTCGGCCATGGCGCGGCTTTCGCTGATGGTCATCGAGATGGGCTTCTCGCAGTAGATGTCCTTACCCGCCTTGGCCGCCAGGATCGAAAGCGGCGAGTGCCAACGGTCGCCCGTGGCGATCAGCACGGCATCCAGATCGGCGCGGGCCAACAGTTCGCGAAAGTCGGCATAGGCCGTGCAATCCTGGTTCCCGTAGTGGGCGTCCACGGACTTCTTGACGATAGCAAGCCGGTCGGCCCGGCAGTCCGAAACGGAGATACACTGCACATTGTCGAACATTATGAAGTGAGGCAGAATTGCCCGGCATCGCCCGCCGTATCCAATCACGCCCAACGTGATCCGTTCGCTAGGTGCCGGTGCGCCCTTACCAAGCGCGTGCCCCGGTACGACGATCGGTGCGGACAACGCCGCCCCTGTCGCAGCGCTATGCTTGAGAAAACTTCGGCGTGTAAGAACAGATTTGGCCTTCATAATGTCGCTCCGATTCGACTTGGGTTTTCCTCTTGGAGGGAAAAACACGGTCACACGTTCTCTTTCTTATCCTGCCGTTGGGCCGGACCGAAACGTTCGCACCATTTTGGCGCCAGTTGTCGTCCGATCTTCTCAAGCTGCTTGCGTTCTTCGTCGGTCAGGGGCCTGCAGGCCTTCACCGTGGCGAGGTTCTGGTGGAGTTGTTCGGGCGTGTGGCAGCCGAGGTTCACGGCCGTCACTCCCGGCACGCTCATCGCATATCGGATCGCTAGGTTGAAATCATGCCCAACCATTTCGGCCGGACCGGCCAGGTCCTTTGTCTGTCCAGGCTTTAGTACTCGACGCGCCCCACCAAACACCTTCATGGCAACGATACCCGTACCGTGCTTCCGTGCCGCAGGTAGAACCTCTCCCTCATGGTTGTAGGTGTAGCGGTCGACGAAATTGATCACGGTCAGCAGAACGTCTACATCGCCCGTGTCGACGATCTGCTTGCACATCAACGGTGCGTTGTGCGAGGAAACACCAACGAACCGGCATTTGCCCAGCTTCTTCTGTTTGAGAATCCAAGGAAAGACGCCATCCGGTCGCAGTGCCACATCGGGGTCGCGGTCCTTGTCACGCGAGCCGACACTGTGCAAGTACAGCACGTCCACGCAGTCGGTCTTTAGCAATCGCAACGAGTTGGCAAACGACTCCTCGGCCTCCTCGACCGTATCAGCCGCCACTTTGGTTGAGAGAAAGACCTCTTTGCGCCGCCTGCCGAGCGCCATGCCGGCGCCTTCCTCGGCGTTGATGTAGGCAGGAGCAACGTCGATCGACCGAATGCCAGCCTCCAAAGCAACGTCGACCATCCGAGCCACATCCTTCGGCGTCGCGCCTTCGGGAAGTGCCGATGGCACCGTGCCCAGCGTCATCCGGGTGACCGACTCGCCAGTCCGACCGAGCACGGCGCGAGGAAGTTCGCTCGACTGCGCGACCGCCGTGCTCAGCACGTCGTCTTGGCCCGCCGCCGGCACCGTACTGGTACCCAAGGCAGCACCAGCGGCAATCAATCCGCTTTGATGGACAAAACGCCGACGGGAAATGCCCGATTCATTTTTTTGGGTCATTATCCTGCTCCTTCGAGAGAGTCGTATATCAAAGTCATGTTGGTGAGCGTTTTGCAGTGAAGTCGCGAGGCTGTCGTACGTCTGACAGCTTACACCGAGAAGACCGCCTCGGCAAACACGGTCATGGGGTTCTCTTCATCATCTCGCCGGACGACCCATCGCGAGATGGGCTTCTGATGCAAGCGAAATCACACCTGAGAGGACTTCATTGCCGGGATCCCCGCAACGTGAAGACATGGCAGTAGTGGCGAGTCTCTTCGCAGATGTGGACGCCCCCGTCTTGGTCAACGCAGATTCCCAAATTCAGCGCAGTCAACGGCACGCCATTGCCGCGGAGCGTCGGGAAACGCGCGATCCACCGCGAGGGGCTCCATGATTCCCCGTCATCGACCGAGAAACGCCGGATCCCCTTCCACAGCCCTCCTCCCCTCTCTTTGTACTCTTCCGAAGCGATCCAGGTCACCAGGGTCTGCTCGGGACCCCACACCACGCGTATCTCGCCAGACAGCGCTTCGCCCTCGCCGCCGATCTTCTCGGGCCCGGTCCAATGTCCGTCCACCCGCCGCCGTACGTGGATCTTGCGGGAGTCCAGGTGCTTCTCGGGAAGATCTGCTTTGTAGGCAACGATCACGCGTCCTTGCGGATCGATCCCCAAGTCGGATTCATCCCTTTCGATCGCGGCAGACGGAAACTGCATCGGTTCGTAGCTCGCCTTCCCATCGCGAATCACCGCATAGCCGTGGGTCCCTTTCTCGGAAACCGCCGACCACCAGGCCAAGTGTGCCGTCTGGTTTCCGTCCACCGCCAGCCGGACGCGCGTCACGCCACGCGATTGGTTGTGGCTCTCGTCGATACGTAGCGGTCTCGACCAGCGCTGACCATCAAATGACAGGTAGCACGCATATGTGTGCTCCCGATAGACAAAGCGGTCGTGTGGACGTTGTGGCAGAGCCCCCCTGCCCAACTCGCGCCCTGTGGATTCGACGAATCCTATGTGTACCGTCTCGCCGACCTGGCGATACGCATCGTACTCCGTCAGCCGATACGGTAGCTCGGCTACTCTGGTCCATTGCTTCAACTGCGGATCGAACAGAAGGTGCTGGATGCGGCGCGTCACGCCGTCCGCCAGCAACAGGTGCAGCTTCTCACCTGCGCACCAGGCAAAACAGGCGGCACAATCCTTCGTTCCTTCGACCAGAACCCCAGGTTTCGACCATACGCCCTGGCGGCGGACATTCACGCCGGGCACTGCGCTCCATTCCGGCTCAGGATCGTCGCCAAACGAGAACTTCGCGGGTATCAGGGGCAGTGCCGCCGATGGTGTCGCCTTCTTCTGGCCCCCAGCAGACCAGAACACGTAGATCACGCCACTGTCGGAGATGGCCAAAACGGGCGGAGCACTCCACTTTGCCAACCCGCCACTTTCAAGATGGACCGCCGAAGGGACACCAACCTGGTCCAGCCGCGGGCCGAGTATTCGCGGTTTCCGACGCGTTGCGTCCTCCTCGCCGAAAGCCTCGAAGGCTGCGATTGTCTCCTCGTCGGAGCGCAGCTTTCCCTTCTCTAAATCGGCGATGATCAGCCGCGTGGCCTCGATTTGGCCACGGAACGGTCCCCAGGTGTCGGGGGGGTCAAGGAAGTCCGCTGACTGTTCCAAGCCGGTTTCTGGGCCGGCGTCAAGCTTCCACTGGCCTTTCACCCTGCGGAAGTGTGCAACGGGATGATCGCCGGCGTATCCAAAGACGGGTTTTTCGTGCGGTTCGTCCTTGGCCCACTCGATTGTGAGTGTTGCCTTGTTGCCAGCGGTTTCGACCTTGGCGTCTTTCAGCCGCCGAAGGGTCCGACCGATCGCCTCGTCCGTGCAATCCGACCGGCAAACAATATCATTCCACTCCTGCAAAACAGCCCACCCTCTGGGACCGAGCTTGTGACGAGCCACTTCGCCTAGGCGATGGGCCGCCACCCACAGACCGGCGACGACGTCCAAAACGCCCGCCGGATCGTTGTCCACAATCGACCAGCACTTCTTCGCGGCGTCCAAGTCGTTTGCCTTGATGGCGCGAAGGTAAGTCTCGTAAGTCTTCTTCGGATCGCTGTACTCGGCTGTGGTGCTTTCCTTGCCGCGAGGCCCCGGGGATGTCCCTTCGGCGGCGGTGGTTCCCTTGAAGGCGGGTGACACCAGAAGGCTCAATAGCAGACAAATGGTGAAGTCGAGCTTTCGCATGAGGATGACTCCAATCGCACTGCGTAAGACACTTCACGCCGCAAACGCTTGTAGCACGGTGTGTCGAGCCCGTCAATCGGTCATCCTTGGCCGCGAGATCAGCTTGTTCAAGGAAATCTGAAACGAGTTGCTTGATGCGACCTTGTCTGCTCAGGTATTTGTTAGAATCACCGGGCGATGGGAGCGTCGCGGGGACGACCAATTGACGACCAATAGGGTAGCGGAATTGAACCAATGAAAAAGCAAATGACTTGTCTGGTATGTGTGGGAGTCGCGATCTTGGCCAACGCCATCATCGCGCGGGCGGCCAGCAATGAACTGGTCATCGCGGCCAATGGTAAAGCTAAGGCGGTCATCGTCGTCTCGCCGCAGGCGGAAGGCCACGAGAAACAAGCGGCGGATGACTTGGCCAAGTACATCGGGCTGATGTGCGGCGCCACGCCCAACATCGCCAGTAGCCAGGAGACCGTTGCCGCTACCATGTCCGGTGAGGGACCGGTTCTGGTCGTGGGCCAGGAGGCCCTCAAGGCAAAGCCGGAACTTCGCGGCGTTTTGAATCGTGTGCTTAAGAGGAAGCCACACCTGCGGATCGACGGGATCGTGCTCCGACGCGAGGGCAATCGCGTGTTCCTGGCCGGCAATAACGAGTTGAGCCACTACTTCGCCGTCGCAGAACTGCTGCGCCGATGGGGTTGCCGCTGGTACATGCCCACCGAGTTCGGCGAGTGCATCCCTGAGCAGCGAGATCTGACAATTGGCGAGCTTGATCACGTCTACTCCTCCCCGTTCGAAATCCGCTCGTACTGGATCTCCTGGCTGGGCGACAACACGGGGGCCGCCGAGTTCCAGATGCGTAACATGATGACCGGCCGCAGCGACATGCCGCCCACCGGCCATGCACTGGGCAAGTACACCAAAGGGCTCGGTACGGGCACGTTCAGTTTCCCCATCACCGACCCGAAGACCGCCCAGCACGTGGCCGAGCAGGTCGAGAAGAAGTATGCCGATGGCGGCGCATTCTCGTTGGGTATGGAAGACGGATCGTACGATTCGGCTTATCCGGGTGACAAGAAGCTGATGAAGCTGCAGTGGGACAAGTACTTCATGCGTTGGTCCGTGACCGACCCGATGCTGGAGCTTTACAACAACGTGGCTCGCATTCTCCAGAAGAAACATCCCCGTAGCAAAGGAAAGATCGGCTTTCTGGCCTACGCCAACATGACCATCCCGCCGGTGCGTGACATGGTGGCGGAACGATCGCTGTACTGCGAACTGGCGCCCATCGACATCGACCCGAACCACGGCATGGACGATCCGCAGTCGCCGCCGCGACACGAGTACAAGGACATCATGTACGAGTGGGCCAAGATAATGCAGGGCCGGCTGTGCATCTACGACTACGACCAAGGCATGCTGGTGTGGCGCGACATTCCCAACCCGTCCCACCAGTCGTTCCGACAAGACGTAAAGCACTATCAGAAGGCCGGCATCCTGGGCGTGAATACCGAAAGCCGAAACGCCATCGCGACCACGTTTCTGAACTTGCACTTGCGAGCCCGATTGTTGTGGAATCCGGATGAAGACGTGGATGCGCTACTGGCGGACTTCTACCCGAGGTTCTACGGCCCCGCCACTGAGCCGATGAGTGAATACTGGAGCGCGATCTTCGGTGCATGGGAAAACACGATTGTCACAGAGCACGAACACTTCGTCGCCCCGGCCATCTACACGCCCGAGCTTCTGGCCGTGCTGGCCAAGAAACTGCGGGAGGCCGAAGGCATCGTCAACGGAATCCGAGTTCAAAGCCGACCATTGACCCGCAACGAGCAGTTGTGCATTCAACGCATGCGGTTCACTCGCTTCAGCCACGACATCACGGTCGGTTACATGACCATGGTTCGGGCAGCCGCCACCGATTGTGACTACGCCAAGGCCGTCGCCGCTGGCGAGCGGGCTCTGGCCGTCCGCGAGCAACTCACGGACATGAACGGCACCTTCACCACGTACCGGAGATACAAGGTGGAAGATCGCGGCTACGCCTGGTGGCCCGGCGAAGTACGGCAGTATCGAGAGTTGCTTCCATTGATCAACGGAACCGAAGGCAAACTTATCGCGAAACTGCCGATCGAGTGGGCTTTCCATCGAGATCCGGATCGCAAGGGTCTCGCCCGCGGCTACCACACGAAACCGGCGGACCTTTCGCACTGGAACGCCCACAAAGACGAATACGACCTGGACGGTCTCAAGGACTACCCCGTCGACCAGTGGGAGATGTTGCGAGCCGATCTTTACGCGCAGGCCCAAGGCATTCGCCATCCCGATCGACAGAGTTTTCTTGGCGACATGTGGTACCGCACTGACGTACAGCTTACCGCCGATCAGGCACGGGGTGCCGTACACGTCCGCTTCCCTGGTCTGTTCAACGAATGCTGGCTCTATGTGAATGGCAAGGAAGTCGCCCACCGCGAACAAGGTAAGCTGTATTGGCTAAACGACTATCGGTTCGAGTGGGACGTGAACCTGGCTGGCAAGCTGAAGTCAGGGGAGAACACGCTCACGCTGCGCTGTAACTGCGAACACCACTTCGGCGGAATGTTCCGCCGTCCATTCCTGTACCGAAAGACGACTCCGTGAGTAGCCAACCCAAGGCGACGGAATATGAATGTTAGCAGGCTAGAACCATTGGCGTTCATTCGCCGGTTGGTGCCGGTGGCGATTGTCGTTCTCGGTATACCCGTGTCGCCCGACAGATTCACATTCGGTGCGGAACAGACCAACCTCCTGCAAAACGGCGGATTCGAGGAGGGCGACGAGCTACCGGCGCGGTGGCGTCGTTTTCCTTCGCAGGACGCCGATGGAAACCGTCATCTCCGTGACACGAAAGTCTACCACTCCGGTTCGGCAAGCGCTCTGTTGTTAAGCGTGACTCCCAAGCCGAAAGGGCGGCCACCGATCCAGTGGAACCGATATGATTTCCCGGTCGAAAGTGGCTCCGTATTGCGAGTCTCGTTCTACGTGAAGACCGAGGGTGTTCCCGCCGCCGGAGCAGGCTGCCATTTCTACGGCGAGAAGCGAAAGCATCTGGGCTTTGTGCCCGTTCGCGGACCCAAACAGGCCGACGACTGGGTCCGGGTGCATCGAACGGTTTATGTACCAGCCGGCGCCCAGACCATGGGATTCGTCCTGTACGGCAACGACTGCGGGAAGACTTGGTATGACGACGTGTCGTTAGTGCCGGATGTTGAAGCTGCGGCCCGACGGGCCGCCGTGCGGGCGCGGTTCGACATTCCAACAGATGGCGACGGAACGTTCCACATCGTGCCCGCTCACGCTCTACAGAAGATTCCTCGCTCCGAACCAGTGCACCAGGGACCGCTGATCGAGAAGGTCGAGTTGGATGCCGCCAAGGACGAAACCGAGGCGTTTCAATTGGTCGTGATTCCGCACGGTCAGACACTGAAGAATGTGCAAGTCGAGCCACGGCGGTTACGCGGTGTCGGCGGCGAACTGGACATCAAATGGAACCGCGTGGGTTATGTGAGGACCGCACAGCCGTCCTACCCCGTCGAATATGTCGGCTGGTGGCCGGATCCTCTGCTGCCCCCGGAACCGTTTGACGTGGAAGCCGGCCAGCGGCAGCCGATATGGTTTCGCGTCGACGTGCCGCCGGACGCTCTGCCCGGTCGATACACCGGTGAAGTTACGATTCGGCACGGGAGCGAGACGCGGTCGATACCCGTATCGCTACGGGTGCGCAACTTCCGCTTGCCCCGTCCCGGCACGCTGGCTACGGCGTTCGGCCTGTACGCCTCGGCACTAGCCCGCGGCTACGATGCAAAGCAACCTTATCGCGAGGTGATGCCACCGGAGACCTACAAGCGTTGGTGCGCATTTCTCGCAGAGCGGCGGCTGACGCCGAAGAATGTCGCTCGCGAGTACATCAGCGTGACACGCGGCGGAGCGCAATGGCAAGTCGACCTGACCGCATTGGACGAGACGGTCGCTTCGCTCGTACCAACCCACTACGCGCCGTACTCGTTCTGTCTCCACCGGCTGCCGGTGGCAGCCACATTGCGGCGCGATGGACCCGCACCGGACCCTGCCGTTTGGGTCGCGCAAACCGCTGCCATCGCCGCCGAATGGAAACGACGCGGATTACCTCCTGCCGTGTACATCTACGGCCCTGATGAACCTCGGCCAACCGAGTATCCATTCTTGTGCGATTTGTATACCAAGTTGCGCAAAGCCGTGCCCGATTTCCCGATCATGCAGACCATCGGTGACCCGAACCCAGAGGAGTTGGCCGGCTTGGTGGACATCTGGTGTCCGCTGACCGCCCGAGCGGAAACGGACTTCTATCAAGAACGTCGTCGAGCCGGCGATACTCTGTGGACGTATGTGTGTTGCAGCCCGAAACCACCTCACGCCAATTTCTTCGTCGATCAAGCCGCCGTCGACCATCGAGTGCTCTTCTGGCAAGCTCGGAAGCTGGGAGCCACCGGCGTGCTGTACTGGTGCGTCTGCTGGTGGCCGGGACTACCGACGCCAGCAAACGGGGCCGATTGTTTTCCCGAGAAGCCGATCGACTTGGCCGACGCGCAGACCTACAAATCTTTCAAGTGCAACGGCGACGGGCTGCTCGTCTATCCGGGACCGAAATGGACTCCGTATTCGAGCATCCGGCTTGAGATAATCCGAGATGGTGTTGAGGATTACGAGTACCTCGCCCTGTTGTCGTTGTTGCTGTCGAAAGCTAAGACACTCCCGCCCAAGGAACGCCCGGAATCGTCGTTGATCAGCAAAGCAGAACAGCTATGCATTGTCCCCGACGGAATCACGCGTTCGATGACCGACTACACAAAGGACGCTGGCCAGCTATTTGAGCGACGCCGAGCGATCGCGGATATGATTGAACAACTTTCGGAGTAGGATCCCGCAGAAACCCGGAGGTGACCTATGCGACTCTTGAGTTGTGGACTGCTTGTCTTGATGTTCTGTCTTTCCGCGACAGCGGCACCGCCATGGGAGGCCAAAGATCTGGTTCCCGTCACGATCAAAGCCAAGCCACGGCACGCGCCGGTGGTGCTGGTCAAAGGGGGGCGGGCGCGGGCTTCGATCGTCGTCATGAACCGAGCGGTCAATGCGAAAGACTTGCAGAAGTACATCCAACAGGCAACCGCTGCCGAGTTGCCGATTGTCAGCGACACGTTGGAGGGGCCGGCGATCGTCCTGGGCGACTGTCCCGAAGCGGCGGCGTTGGGATTGGATAGTCGCCGGATGCCGCCCGAGGGTTTTGCCATCAAAACGTCGGCCGAGCGGGTGTTCATCGTAGGCAACAACTCCGGCCGGAACGCTAACGGGGTGCAATGGGGCATCAGCGAATTTCTGGAACGTCTTCTTGGCATGCGGTGGTACTTTCCGCCTGCCACGGAAGATGGTCCGGACATTGGCCAGTCGATCCCCAAATCGCGCGACCTGATTGTGCCGCCCGTCTGGCTCGAAGACGCACCGGTCTTCCGCATGCGCGTACTCTGGCCGCCGACGTCCGAACCGTGGCACGGCCGCGGGATCCGCATGGGACCGTTGCATGCGTTTCTGCGATCAGGCAACTCGTGGCCCATTCAGCTCCGCGTCCATCAACCGAATTGGAGCCGCCACGAGGAACTGAAGAAGAGCCGGCCCGAAGTCTACCAGATGCGCAAAGACGGCAGCCGCCAGCACAATGTGCTCTGCTATAGCCACCCCAAGACGCTCCAGACCTACCTGGAAGGTGTCCAGAGCTTCGTCGATGGCAAACGTCCTGTGTACGCGCCGATTTCTGGCAAGGCCATCACCGTCTCACCGGCCGATGTCGAATTGGCGTGCTACTGCGATCACTGCCGCCGGCTTTGGGACGACGAAGGTGGCCAATACGGCGGCGCGTCCAAAGTGATGACTACATTCGTGGACAAGCTAGCTCGTGAGGTTCAGCGGCGATGGCCGGATCAAGGGTTCACAATCATCTATCTTCCGTACCTGAACTACACAGCGGCGCCCGATGGTTTCAAATTCCCGAACAACGTGCAGGTGCAACTCTGCGGCATGCCGGGGCTAGCGACTTACAAGGAACCGGCGATCCGCCAGGCCGAGCAAGCCAACATCGACAAATGGATCGCCATGTCGGGCCGCCCCATCGAGAATTGGCATTATTGCTGCTGGCCCGCCCACAAGACAAAGGCGGCGTACCAGTATCCTCACGTGGTCAAGCAGTTCTACCAGCAGAATCGCCGGAAGACTGTAGGCACCTTCATCAACGGTACTGGCAATCACTGGCCGCGCCAGCACATCAGCCTGTACTGCTGGTTGAAGGTTCTGTGGGATCCTGAATTCGATGTCGACGCAGCCGTTGACGAATTCTGCCGGCGCATGTTTGGACGAGCGGCCGGGACGATGCGCGAATTGGTCGGCACGCAGATCGACGGCTGGGAACAGAGCCGCTGGCCCGGCGGACGGTTCTCGCCGAAAGGGATATACGAAGCGAGTTTTCCACCCGAGTCCGTTGTCAAGACAAAGCAATTGTTCGCCAAGGCGCGACAAGAAGCCAAGGGTGACTCGCTGGTCATGGCACGGCTGGACTACTACGCGCCGGCGCTGGACGCGTTCTTCAAAGAAGCCGACGTGATGAGCGGTCGTGGTTTCAAACCGCTTTCGGCGCAAAAGGTTGGCGAGAATCCGACGCTGGACGGCAAGTTGGACGACCCCCAGTGGCAGCGGGCTGCGGCGAACTCGTTCGTGAAAGCAGGCGGAAAAGACCAGGGCAAGCCGGCTCGGTATCCGACTACGGTGCGCGCCGTGTGGACTACCGACGGCATCACGTTCGGTTTCCACATGCACGAACCAACGCCACATCTGCTGGAAACAAGGCACGGAGGGCACGACAACGGCGAAGTCTTCTGGGATGACAACGTGGAGATTTTCGTGGACGTGACAGGCAAAAACGAAGGCGAGTTCTACCAGTTCATCGTCAATCCCGACATAAACTACTGGGACTCCAAGCTGAAGGACACCACTTGGGAATGTCCGGGTTTCCAGGCCAAAGCGCACCGCGGCAAGGACTTCTGGAGCCTTGAGGTATTCTTGCCCTACGCAGCCTTCCCCGATGCTACTGTACCCGGTTCCGGGACCGACACCGTCTGGACCGGTAACTTCACGCGACACCGAGTCGCCGACAAGGGGCTCAAGTCGCAAAAGCCGCAGCAAGAAGGCAGTGTACGTGAATACCAACGAATGAACACAACCGGCGCAGCGACGAGCGACAACCTGGCTGACTTCTCGGAGATCAAGTTCATCGAGTGACGATAGGAAAGGCCGGTGAAACATGAGCCCTGTTAGCTCACGGGAATTCTGCCTCTATGTTTCTGTCCTCCATTTTCTTGTCATACTGCTTGCAGTCGTGCAGTCGACGTTTCCTGGGACCTGTCTCGCAGGAAGCGACCGGGCGAACGAAACAACGAAACCGATCGACCTTGCTGCAGGCCAGAGACAGCTCTTTCTGGAGGACTTCCTCGTCGCGGAGATGGCCGGCTTGAAGCGCACGCTTCATCAGCCGGTGGATTACGAAGACAACCCCGTGATGCTCCCCGAACATTCCTGGGAGCACCGGCGGATTCCGTTCGGATCAGTGTTCTACTCGCCAACGGAGAAGAAGTTTCGTTGTTGGTATCTGACACTAAATATCTATGATTCACGACCGGGCTTTCGTGGTTATCGCAAGAAGCATCACGTGCCACTCGACGAAGCAGCGTTCATCTGCTACGCCGAATCCGAGGACGGCATTCACTGGCGAAAGCCGAATCTTGGCTTGCACGAGTTCCGTGGCTCGAAACAGAACAACATCGTGCTGACATGTCC
>CAZURK010000039.1:0-4282 GCA_964623055.1 uncultured Pirellulaceae bacterium | reverse complement strand
CGACCGCAGCATGTTTTGGTGGGATACGGAGCAGAAAATCTACGCTGGGGCGGCGAAGTCGAGTCACGAGAATAAGCGTGCGCAGCGTTACGCCTGGAGCCGCGACTGCGTGAATTGGACGATCACGCCAACCTGGATCAATGTAGCAGACGAGCGTGACCATCCGGGTGACGAAGCCGAAGCGGCGTACGGGTTCAACTACGGAGCGCAGTACGTCGGGGTCTGTGAAATGCGTCGTATTCGCAAGGCCCAGCCCGTCAAAATCAACTGGGAACTCATGGTCAGTCGCGACGGCCGACATTGGAACCGGCCTTTTCGCGAATTGTTCCTGGCCGATGGCCCGAAAGAGAGCTGGCGTTACCAAGTCTTCAAAATCTTCGCCAATCCGCCCATCGAGCGGGACGGCCAATTGTGGATCTATTACGGCGGCAAGACCGGACTGAACGACGCCTACACCGGTACCGGACCAAATCAGGCATTGTGTCTGGCCCGCGTGCGAAAGGACGGATTTGTCTCACTTGACGGAGGGGCCGATGGCGGCAAAATGATCACCAAGCCGGTTTTTCTGCAGGACGAGGTTCTGCATATCAATGCCGACGCCGGTAGTGGTGAGATCCGGGTTGCTGTCCAGAACATTGACGGAACGACCGTGGAAGGCTTTGCAGAATCCGCCTGCCAGCCAATCGAGACCGATACGCTGGATAGCATAGTATCGTGGGCGAATGGCCGCTCGCTGAAAGAACTGCGAGGGCGCCCCGTGCAACTGGTAATCCGGATTCAGAACGCCAAGCTGTTTTCTTTCTGGACAGAAGAAGGCTCCAACAAAGAAAGAGACGATCCATGAATGCTACCGGCTGTTTCGTGATGACCGTCAGCGCGGCGTGGATGACAGCCGCTGGTGGTGCGGAAGTGGACACGACGAACGGAAGTCCCAGGGAACGTCCCTGGATTTTCGTCACCGGAGAAAAGATCGAGGGTCTCCGGTCGTTGGAGGAGGTTCGCATCGGCATCCGTGAGGGCCATGCGGCCGAGTTGTGGAAACAACTCTTGGCCAAGGTCGAAAAAGAGATGAAGCAGGAACCGATCGCGCCGGGGGAAGGGAACCGAAATTTCCACGTGGTGGCCACCACGGCCAACCGAATCACCGACGCGGCTCTGGTGGCGCTGGTCACTGGCGAACGACGCTACGGGGACGCGGCCTTGCGACAGATCGAGACGCTGTTCGATCCCGAGCAATGGCCAGAATGGGCAGACAAGGCGCACATCCAGGTCGGGCTGAAGGCCGACCTACGACATGGCCAGTTGGCCAGGGCGCTGGGCATGGCATATGACTGGCTTTATGGCCTGCTCACGGAGGACGAGCGCCGGCGAGTTATCGAGGGCCTCGACCGATGCGCCATCAAGCCCTTCAAGGCTGGTGTCGAGGCCCGCGAGCATTGGGTCACACGGCATAGCAACTGGATGACATGTGTTGTGGGCGGCTTCGGCATCCTTGGCATGGCACTGGGCCCGGACCATCCCGATTCGGCTTGGTTGGTGGAGCTGGCGCGCCCGCGCATGGAACAGTACATGAAGATCTTCGGTCCCGAGGGCGAGTTCAACGAAAGTGTGCAATACTCGGGCTCGACCATGTACGTCGTGGACTACTTCCTCGCCGAGCGCTACGCCAGTGGCGGCAAGAAGAAACCGCTGGAGCGGTACGGCCTATCGGACCATTGCCGATGGTACATGTATTCGACCGTGCCGCCCGGCCGCGTGTTGGGCTTTGGCGATCCCGCGCCGGATATGCCACCGGTTGTGGCTCATCTGTGCGCCGTGGCCTCGACACAGCGCGATCCGATGATTCAGTGGTTCTATCTGCAATACGCGGATCTTGTCCTGCCAACGCACCACCGACGCGCACTGGAAGTCCTGTGGTACGATCCAACCATCGAAGCCCAGTCGCCGCACGGCCGTTTGCCACTCGGCCGTGCGTACCACAGTCAAGCGAAGATCATTACGAGCCGCAGCAGTTGGGATCCCACAAACACGATGTCGGTCGTGTACGCCAAGGCGGCACAGGAGGGCAATCACGGGCACGCCGATTGGGGGCAGGTGTGTATCGATGGATACGGAGAACGATTGATCGTCGATCTCGGCTCGCCACCCGGCTACCCTCGAAGCCACAAAGACCGCTACTACAATTATCAACAGCGGGGGCACAATGTACTGGTGTTCGGAACGAACGAGACCGGCGGCATTCCCCTGGGCAGGGCTCGGCACGGCAAGACGCTTCACGCCGAATTCGACGACCAGCGCGGCGGTGCGTGGACAATGGACTTGAGCGAGGCGTACGGCGAGGGGCAACACGTCCGGCGCCATGTAATTCATCTGCTCCCACGGGTCGCCATCGTGCTTGACGAGGCAAAGCTGGTCGCCACAGAACTGATCAGCCTGCGCTGGCACACCATTGCGCCGGCCGCGCCGGATGACGAAGGGCGCTTCACGGTGTGCGGGGACAAAGCCACACTTGCATGTCGCGCCCAGCGTTTGGACGGCGAGGCAAAGATGAGCCTCGGCCGACACGAGTATCACCCGCCCTACAACAAAGACCGACTCGGCAATCCCTACGCCCAGCGTCACGAGCCGTTCGTGGAAACCAGAACTGAAGACAGCCAGTGCCAAATTCTATCGGCGTTTTGCGTTTTCGGGCCCGACGAACAGGCACAGGCGTGGCAAGGTGGCGCTGACGGCTGGTCGATCATCACGCCGGAGGGACCGGTTCAAGTCCGTCTGGAAGAGGATCGCTTGGCCGTCGAAAACGCCACGACCCAGCATGCCTGGCGAATCGATCTTCGCCCGCACGAATGACCCGACCAACAACGTCCTGTGCTCCAATGGAGTCACGCCATGACTATCGATGCTCTCTCTCGACGTGAATGGCTGAAATCCACGTGCGCACTGGGGCTCACCGCGGCAACAACGGGTGTGCTCTCCACGCGGGCGGAAGCCAGAGTAAACGATGCCCGAAGGGTCATCGACGTCGGTTCGCGTAAGCAGCTCTTCATTGACGAACGACTCATGGAATCGAGCCGTGGCGTGAAGTTGACGATGAATCCACCGCACCGCGATGGCCGTGTGTTGATTGCTCCGGACGCTCCGTGGGAACAGGGCGCGTCAATAGGCGTCTACTCGAGCGTGCTGAAAGAAAACGGCAAAGTGAGAATCTGGTACGACCTTATTCGATCGACCGGCCCCGGTCCCTATGATCATACGCGGCGCGTGTGTTACGCCGAATCGGAGGACGGTCTGCATTTCACCAAGCCGCTGCTCAATCTTCACGAGGTGGATGGCTCGGATGCGAACAATGTCGTCCTGCCGGGGGTGATTGGAGGCTGCTCGGTGTGGATAGATCCGAAAGCGCCGCCCGAACACCGCTACAAGACGCAGGCCAAAGTGTATCCCACGGGCCAGTTCCACATGCACAGTTCGCCGGACGGTTTGCGATGGAAGCAGTTCGCTCGGCTGAATCCGGGGCCTGGTGGCTGGGACACGCAGAGTATCGTTTTCTGGGACCCGAAAATCGAGCGTTACGTGCTCTACACGCGTCGCTGGGTGCGTCTCCAGCCGCGCGAGGCGAGCTATCGCACGGTACGACGTCTGGAATCGGACGATCTACTGCAGTGGGACAGGCAAAGCGTCGTGATGGAAGCCGACGAGATCGATTTGGCAACGCACGAGACGCCATCCGCTCAACCGCCCGTTGATTATTACGGAGCCGACGTCTTCCGGTATGCCGAAGCCGACGACGTTTACATCATGCTGGCTCAAGCCTACTGGCACTGGCGCGAGCGGAAACCGCTGAAGGGATTGGGACCATCCTCGTTCGACGTGAGACTGGTGGTCAGCCGCGACGGGAAGTCCTTTCAGCGTGCCTCGCGGCAGCCGTTCATGGCAACCGGACTGGATGGACGCTTCGACTCGCGATGGGTCTGGGCCATGCCGCATCCCATCCGCATGGGAGACGAACTGTGGATCTACTACGTCGGCTCGAACCGCGACCACAGTGGCAATATCGACCCAGCATCCGGCGGCAAACGCCTATCCGGAATCAGCCGCGCCGTGCTTCGTCCGGACGGTTTCGTCTCCGCCGACGCCGGTCATGACGGCGGCCAGATCAGCACGCCACCAATTCGATTTGCTGGCGACCGTTTGGAATTGAATGTCGAAACCACCGCCAACGGAACCGTCCAAGCGGAGATTCAAGACGAATCCGGTACCGCAATCAAAGGCTTCACGATCC
>CAZURK010000038.1:0-70674 GCA_964623055.1 uncultured Pirellulaceae bacterium | reverse complement strand
ATACGCCGAAAGCTCCGTCGTGACAGCGGTGACGACTGCCGCACAACATAGAACATCCGCAAGGTCGCTGCGCGATCGCCTTCCTTCTTTCACAACGTGGGCTCGCGTAATAGAATCGTTTGGTAATCTAACGTCGTCACCTTCGTTCACGGCGGCGACGGATGTTCAACCCGTTAGACGTTCGGAATTTGGGGCAAAACGTGACAAGGCGGTCGTTTCCGGCTAGAATACTTGCATGAACGCAACATCTCAACAGTTATATACTTCCGCACTGAAACTGCCCGATTCTGAACGCGCAGAACTCGCCGCTTGGCTCATCGAGAGCCTGGATCCTACAGTCGACGACGACGTTGATGCGGCTTGGGGCGCGGAAATCCAGCGACGCATTGAGGAATTAGATAGCGGAGCGGTTGTGGCGGTTCCATGGCCAGAGGCGCGTCGGATGATTCTGGGATCGTCGCATGACGGAACTGCCGATTGAATTCCACCCAGACGCGATTGCCGAAGCACGCGAGGCTCGCGAGTGGTATGCCGATCGCAGTGCTGTCGCCGCAACAGCCTTCATGGCTGAATTGGATTTGGCTATCGACCGGATATCGTTGACGCCTGACCGTTGGGCGAGTTATCTGCATGGTACTCGTCGCTATCTGATGCATCGTTTCCCATACTTGGTGGTTTACAGAACCATTGCCGACAAGTTGCAGGTGATTGCGCTGGCTCACGGGCGACGGAAACCCGGCTATTGGCGGGATCGGCTCAAAAGGACCGACGCCCAACAATGAACATCCGCAAGGTCCCTTCGGGATCGCCTTCGCTCTTTGTTCAACGTGCGTCCCGTTGGTAGAATAGGTCTCTATTCTACGTCGCTCGCTTCGTTCACGGCGGCGACGGATGTTCTTCCCGTTGGGCGGTCTTGGTCAGGAGCATGGCCGACCGCAACTCAAGGTCATAAGCAGCCCCAGACGCCGCGATGGCAGTAAGCCATGCTGATGGCACGACCTTCGCCGGTGCGATGATCTGTCCGATTCTCACCGGCGTGTTTGTCGTGGCTGCTGGAGCGGGTTGGCTCACCGTCCCATGTGTCGTTGCCGCTTCGCCGGTGGGTTTTGCCATCCTTTACCTTGGGCGGTGGTTCACCTACTTGGTCATTGATGTTGGATTGCGTCCTGCAAAACCGATGAAGCCTTGGGCCCAGCAGATCTTCGTCACTCCGTTCTTTCTTCTCTACTTAATCCTGCCGTACTTCGGAATAACAGCTGCGGTGTGCGCCGCCAGCTATGCGGCAACGCTCGTTGCTGCCTTAGGGGCCCATGTGGGCGGATGGATGGGTTTTGCAGCGGTAGGTTTGACTGCTGTCATCTCCGGGGCAACTACAGTCGCGTTTTACAGGTGGCGGGCCCGGCTTGCAACGAAAGGCCGGGGTGAGAGTGGGAGTGCCGCCCAACAATGAATGCCCGGTGGGGGCCTTCGGCCACGCCTTCGCCTTTGCTTCCCACCGCGGTGGTGTGGTACACTAATCGGCACCTCCGGCGCTTTTTTCGTGCGCTACGGCGGCGTCGGAAAATCTACCCGTTGGCCGAACTGGTGTAGAATGGAGACAGAAACATGCCGACGGTTCTGAGAAGTGGACCGTACCGACTCTACTTCTACAGCCACGAGCCGAATGAGCCGCCGCACGTACATGTCGATCGCGACGACGATTCAGCGAAGTTTTGGCTCGAACCGATCAGTTTGGCCCGCAATCTCGGATTTCGTGGCCACGAACTGCGCGAGATCGAACGGGTCATTCGCGAGAATCAACAACAACTCTTGGAGGCCTGGAATGACAGGTTCGGAAATTAGGCCCGGCGAACGCGTCAAGGATGTTCACTTTGGCGATGACACATTTAGCGTCGATTTGCTGGACGGCCGCACAATCACCGTTCCTTACGCTTGGTACCCGCGTCTACTTCATGCGTCGCCAGAAGACCGTTTGAATTGGAGAACGTGTGGCGGCGGCTATGGGATTCACTGGCCTGATTTGGACGAGGACTTAAGTACAGAAGGGCTGCTGCGTGGTGCGCCTGCGCCACGCGCCTTCGAACCGGCAACCGGTCGCCCAACATAGCATTGCCGCAGAGGCCCTGCGGGCACGCCTTCGATGGTGGTGCAAATCGCGGTGGCGTTGGTACAATGAATCGTTGTTCGACGCTGGTGTGCTCCGGTCGGGGCGGCGTCGGGCATGCTACCCGTTGGCCGCGCGGACGGTGAACTCAAATCCATGAACGACGCCCCCGACGATGCGCCGGTTGTCCTGCGAAAGCGTCGATGGCGAACCTCCTTGGGGTGCTTCCTCGCCTTGTGTCTTCTCATCGCTCTTGGTGTGTTCGTCATTCAAGCTGTTCACGAAGCACGCGAGGCGGCACGCCAAAGTTGCTGCCAAGGCCGCTTGAATCAGCTTCAGCTTGCGTTGCGAAACTACCATGACGTCTACGGCTCATTCCCTCCGGCCTTCATGGCAGACGCCGATGGAAAGCCGATGCATAGTTGGCGCGTCTTGATTCTGCCGTTTCTTGAGCAGGCCGCTGTCTACGAAAAGTACGATTTTCACGAACCGTGGAACGGAGTGAATAACCGCAAGCTTGCGAACCGGATTTACATGGACATGTTTCACTGCAACAGTGGTCCGCATTTGGGTGAATCGCCGATGACGGACTTCGTCGCAATCGTGGGTCCCGGCACGGCATTTCCCGGAGCGACGTCAACATCACTCGATGATATGCGTGATGGTCCGGAAAACACGATCCTTTTGGCAGAGATTGCCAATTCGAACATTCATTGGATGGAACCGCGTGATTTGACGGTTAGCGAGATGAGTTTCGTCTTGAATGATCCGGCAAAACTGAGTATTTCCAGCCCTCATTCGAGCGGTCCGGCAATCGTGTTTGGAGATCGAATTACAGCCTACCGGCTTGATGCTTCTCTTCGACCTCAAACATTGAGGGCTCTTACAACAATCGGTGGCGAAGAGCACGTTTCCAGAGAAGGTCTCGCTCGCTGGAATGAATGGACTGGTTGGTATTTGGCTGAACAGGAATGAGTCGGCGGCCAACAACGCACAGCCGCAGAGTTCGGCATCCATGCCGAATCGCCTCGTTCGTTGGGCAATGGTCCAACACTTGGTACACTGAACGTGATGCACGGCTGTCCGGCGTCGCAACGTGCGGCGACGGCTGTGCGAACCATCGGAACGAACAAAGCAAATGGACTTCTACAGCGCTCGTTTGTCCGGCGAAGCGGGCAGTTGCTCTAGCCTTCACTTCTACATGGCAGAAACGACGGCGATCAGGATGGCTACGCCGATCAAAAAGACCACGATGCCTGCCGTGGGATGAATGAGAAAACAGCCCCCGGAAACGCACACGATCAGCAGCAAGCTGAGAGCCACAATCATCCAGAAAAGCGGTTCTGGCCCGCCGGGGACTTCGGTCACTTTGCCGCACCGGGGACAATTAGCTACCCCGCCCTTGAGTGACTTCGGCACCCGGAAGCCTTCCCCACAGGATGAGCAAGTGACATCAATCTTGCCGTGCCAGTCGTATGGGTCGTCCAACTCTACGCCCTGCCGATGCTATTTCTGCTTCCCCTCGATCGCCGCCAATAAGACGCCTCCGGCGAGCACGAGTCGCGGATCGATTGGCGGCTGGTCAGACAGGATGTTCACGCGCAATTTGTAGACGAAGGGGTTCCAGTTTTGCTGGTAACGTCCGACCTCCTGTTCACCTCCGGCAGTGATCGTGTAGCGCTGTGGGAGCAACGCGAAAAGCCACCGGCGGATGGTTGCCAGCAGTAGGCTGTCTTCGGAGATCTTGCCAATGAGATTGTCCTGTTCGTCCAGAAACTGCCAGGAATCTCGAACAATCGAAGTGAACCCCTTTCTACGCAAAGCCCCCACTTTTCTTCCTTCCATGGGATCGACGACATCGTAGGCTGCGCCAAAGTCGATGATCTCCCGCGCCTTGATCAGCAGCCTCTCCTCGTTCATGGATTCGTCGGCGTAAACGCGGATGTCTTCCTTGAGCTTGAACGCTTTCTGCTTGCTGAATCCGATCACCCGACCGTCGTCACTGTAAATGTGGAACTTCGCTCCCAGCACGGCAAGGATCTTTCGACGGATCATGTACTCCCTTGCTTCAAACGCTTCTGCCATGGCTCTCTCCCTTCAGAGGTGATACAGGCAACGATACGGGATAGAGTATCACTTTCTTGTCCGCAATGGTGGATTGGAGCCGAAATCCGCCCGGCTCAAAGCCGTCTTTGCGAAACTGATAGGAGTCTCAATCCCCGGCGGCTCGTTTCAGCCTAACGAGACAGAGGCCGACCGTCAAAGGGATTCCCACGTTTCCCTACCGCCTGCGCAATTCGGCCGGCACTGGAGGAGACAGCCTGTGTGCCCTAGGTCAAGTGGGGGACTTGGGTCAGATCTGGTTTACACGAATATCCGCGGGCCCGGCGGGCCCGGCGCAACGGGAGAACTCTCTCGGCCCATGGATTGGTTGCTGAGGCGTGCGAATTAACTGAGGGTGTCCGGGAATTCGTCCCACAAAACACGACGTTTGCTAGCTGTAGCCGAAGTCGTGAGACTTCGGTGAATTGCCTGCACGCCCGAATTCTCACGAATTCGGCTACAATCAATTCCCGGACACCCTCAATTAACTCCGCAAGGAAATCGAAACATGCAAGTCCGTCTAGATGTGGTATTCCTTGACCACTTCCGGCGGGGCTGGCGCGTAGTGAAGCGGCTCGATGGAACATCCGGCGCGGCCCTGACTCAAACCGCGCATGGTGCCCGCATAGCCGAACAGTTCTTTCAGTGGCGCGTGGGCTTCGATTGCCGACATTTGGCCTCGGTTATCTGTCCGCGCAATGATCGCCCGCCGCTGCTGCAGATCGCCCACAAAATCCCCGAGGTACTCTTCGGGCGTCACAATATCGAGTTTCATGATCGGTTCGAGCAGGACCGGCCCGCCCTCAATAAGTCCCTTCTCAAACGCGTCATTGGCTGCGATGCGAAAGGCGGTGTCGTTGGACGAGGCGTCGTCGTGGGCTTCGCCGCCCAGGACCGTCACCTTCAACTTCATCAACGGGAATCCCGCGATGCGTCCGCCGCCTTCGCCGCAGGTGTTCAACTCCTCGATCGCGGCCTGCAAGAGACCATCGGGCAGCGAGCCAGGGGGACATTGATTGAGGACCGTCACCGGACGGTTCCCCGCGTCGAAGGGTTCAGCGCGGATGAGCAGTTTGGCAAACAGTTGTTGCCCAGCCATTTGACGATGACATTCGCCAGTGACCTCAACTGCCGCCTGAATGGTTTCGCGGTAACTGACCTGTGGCTTGTGGAATTTGACTTTGAGATTGAAATCGCGCAACAGGCGATGTTTGATCACCTCCAGGTGCAATTCGCCCATACCGCTGATGAGCGTTTGACCGGTGTCGCCGCTGGCGACCTTAACCGTCGGATCCTGGCGCAGGAGCATGTCCAAGGTTGCGGCCAACTTGTCACGTTCGGTTGCGCTTTCCGGTTCGATAGCCATCGACATGACCGTTTCCGGAAACTCGATGGACTCGAGCAGGATCGGAGCCCTTGTGTCACAAAGCGTGTCGCCGGTTATCGAGTGCCTTGGACCAATGACCCCGACAATATCCCCGGCCTGCGCCCGGGAGATCTTTTCCTCCTTTTTCTGAGTTGCGTGAATGCGCCAGAGTTGTGCGATGTTCTCTTTCTTCTCTTTGCCCGGGTTCAACGCGCGCGAGTTTTCCTTCAGTTCACCGGAATAAACACGCACCCAGGAAACGTCGCCTGTTTTCGCGGGCCAAACTTTGAAAACCAGGCCACAAAACGGTTCCTTTGGATTCGGTTTCCGCCGTTCCAGCTTGTCCTTCTTTTTGACGTTCACACCTTCGACCGGCGGCCTGTCCAAAGGGCTGGGCAAGTACGCGGCGACCGCGTCCAGGATTGGCTGTACGCCGATTCCGCGCAGGGCCGAACCGCAAAGGACCGGCTGCACCTGGCGGTGCAGCGTCGCCTGGCGGATGACTTTGCGAATCAGATCGCTTGGGATCTCCTCCTCTTGCAGCGCCAGTTCGAGCAACTCATCGTCGAAGTCGTACAGCTTCTCCAGCATGACATCCCGCCACAATTCGGCTGTTTCCAGCCGATCCTCGGGAATGTCCACCACAGATACCGTTTCGCCTTTGGTCTCGGGATCAAAGACCAACATTTTCCTGTCGATCAGGTCAATCACGGCCCGAAATGGGTTATTCGTGTGCGCAGGGCCTTCGCCGACGGGAATCTGCACGGCGACGGGATTTGATGCCAGACGTTCACCGATTTCGGTGAGAGTCCCTTCGAAATCGGCACCTTCGCGGTCCAGCTTGTTGATGAATGCAACGCGCGGCACTTTGTAATGATCCGCCTGTCTCCAGACCGTTTCGCTCTGTGCCTCAACCCCTTCTCTCGCGCTGAACACAACCACGGCGCCGTCCAACACGCGCAAGCAGCGTTCAACCTCGGCCGTGAAATCAACGTGCCCCGGCGTATCCAGCAAGTTGATGTGCACGTCCTTCCAGTCGAACGTCAGGCACGCCGTGTAGATCGTGATTCCCCGTTCTTGCTCTTCGGGGTCATCGTCGGGCTCGGCGGTGCCCTTGTCGACGAAACCCACACGATGCTTGGCACCGCTGTAGTAGAGCATATGCTCGGTGACGGTCGTCTTGCCGGCGTCGATGTGGGCAATGATGCCGATGTTGCGGATGTTGTCTATTTGGCGAGTCATGATTGCCTGCAGTGCCCTCCCCAGGTCTCGTTCCGGAGGCCCGGGGAATGTTGGCGCATAAAGAACGCCGCGTTGTTGCGCGGCGTTGTTATTTCTGCTCTATTACCAGGCGAAATGTGCGAAGGCTTTGTTCGCCTCGGCCATGCGGTGCGTGTTCTCGCGACGCGTCATCGCCGCGCCTTCTCTGTTGTATGCAGCGAACAGTTCGTCGGCCAGTTTCTGGGATGTGGGCCGCCCCTTCTTCTCCCGAACCGCCAACAGGAGCCAGCGAATCGCCAGTGATTGCTGGCGAGCCTTGTTGACTTGCATGGGCACCTGGTAGGACGCCCCGCCAACACGCTTCGACCTCACCTCGATATGAGGCTTCACGTTCTCGATGGCATCGTGGAAGACGTCGATCGGCTCTTTGTCCTGGACCCTTTTCCTGAGGTTTTCCAGCGCGCCGTAGAACACCTGCTGTGCCACGGTCTTTTTCCCATCCCACATCAGACAGTTGATGAACTTGCCGGCAAGGATGGAACCGTGCCGTGGATCCGGTTTCAGTTGTGTCTTACTGGATGTTATACGACCCATATGTCTGCTCTATCAGATAGACTTCCGCGGCCTAGCCGCAATGCCAAAAACTACTTCTTCGCACCATAGCGGCTACGTGACTGTTTGCGGCCGTCAACTCCGAGGGTGTCCTCTGCGCCTCGAATGACTTGGTAGCGCACGCCCGGCAAATCGCGAACCCTTCCGCCGCGGACCAGTACGATCGAGTGTTCCTGAAGATTGTGTCCTTCCCCCGGGATGTAAACCGTCACCTCTTTGCCATTGGAAAGCCGCACTCGTGTGATCTTCCGCAAGGCCGAGTTCGGCTTCTTCGGCGTCATGGTACGCACCTGAAGACACACCCCCTGTTTCTGTGGACACTGGTCCAGCACAGGGGCTTTGCTCATTTTTCGCTTCAGTTTTCGTCTTTTTCGCACCAGTTGGTTGATTGTGGGCATCACTCGCCTTTGCGACTCGGCGGCTTGGTCTTTGGGATCGAAACACTTCAGAATACCGGTTCAGCACCGGCTGTCAATACGTCACTCGCTTTCGGGCGGATTCACGTCGTCAAATCCCTCCTCCAGCGTCACGAACCCTTCGCTGAGAAGTGACGATGAATTGTCGATGATATTCTCGGGTTCGGGGGCGTCGACGACTTCTGGTTCCTCGGTCGCGCCGGCGTTTTGCAGCAACGGGAAGCTGGTCTCCAGGGTCGCCCCAGTCTCTGCCGCCATCGCTTGCAGGGCCTCGGGACGATAACGCACTTCGGAATCCTGGAAAGTCCGGAAGCCTGTCCCGGCTGGAATCAGGTGGCCAAGGATCACGTTTTCCTTCAGACCCACCAGATCGTCAACCTTGCCCGCCAAGGCGGCTTCAGTCAAGACTTTCGTCGTCTCCTGGAAGCTGGCTGCCGAGATGAAGCTGGAACTCTGGACGGCGGCCTTGGTGATGCCGAGCAATTGCGTTGTGGCCGTAGCCGGCTTGGGTCGCTCGCCTTCTGCTGGCGTGCCACCGAGCACCTCGATTTGAGCGTTCATTGCCTCCATCGTTTCCCTGGGGACGATCGAATCGGCCTCCAAGTCGCCACAGTCGCCCTTCTTGGATATTTTCAGGCAGTCGCCCATCTGCTGGTTGACGCCGCGGAAATCGAAACGGTCTAGCACCAAGCCGGGCAACAGGGTCGTGTCGCCGGACGTTTCCACTTTCATCTTCCGCAGCATGCGGGCAACGATGATTTCGATGTGCTTGTCGTTGATTTCGACGCGTTGACTACGATAGACGCTCTGGATCTCGTGCAGCAAGTACTGCTGGACGGCCTCCTCGCCGGAAACTCGCAGGATGTCGTGCGGAACGAGCGGCCCGTCGACCAGCGCCTCTCCGGCCTTGACACTGTCACCCGCGTGGACCAGGAACCGTTTTCCGTGAGGCACCAAGTGTTCGCGTTCGATTCCCGCCTCGCTACGAACGACGATCGAGCGTTTGCCACGCCGCTTTTCGCCCAAGATTTCCACCGTACCATCGACCTCGGCGATCACAGCGGGATCTTTCGGTTTGCGGGCCTCGAAAATCTCCGTAACACGCGGCAGACCGCCGGTGATGTCGGTGATGCCCGTCGCTTCACGAGGCATCTTGGAGAGGACTGAACCGGCCAAGACCTCTTCGCCTTCATCAACTTCGATGTGGGCACGCTCCGGCAAATAGTACACATCCAGCGGTTTGCCATCGGCATCTTCCAGGACGATTTGCGGGTGCAACTCGCCCTTGTGGTCGACGATCATACGACGAACGGTGCCGCCCGTGTCCTTTTCCTCGCGCATGGTGTCGCCTTCGACAATGTCCTCGTAGCGCGCCCGGCCCGAGACTTCCGCGAGGATTGGGATGTTGTGCGGATCCCACTGGCACAGCACATCGCCGATTTCCACCGTCTGATTCTCTTCGACCGTCAGTTCGGCTCCGGTGGGCACTTCGTATTGCTCCAACTCGCGCTCTCTGGCGTCCAGGATCGAGATTTCCGCATTTCGCGTCAGGACGATGTTCTTGCCATCCTCGTTGCGAACGCTTCGCATCCGAGTGAACTTGACTACGCCGGCTTTCTTGGATTTGGTTTCGCTTTCCTCGACACTGGTATTGACCGTTCCGCCGATGTGAAATGTCCGCATCGTCAACTGCGTTCCCGGCTCGCCGATGCTCTGGGCCGCGATGATCCCAACGGCCATGCCCTCTTCCACCAAGTTGCCGCTTGCCATATCCATGCCATAGCATCGGCGGCAGACGCCGAGCGAAGCTTCACACGTCATCGGGCTGCGCACCTGGATCTTGTCCAGTCCCATTTCCTCGATCTTGCGGGCCATGTCGCGCGTGATCATTTCGCTCTCTCTGACGATCAACTCGTCGTGCACCGGATCCACGATGTTCTGCCGGCTCACGCGGCCCGTAATAGCATCGGCCAGCTTCACTTCCACCTTCTCGCCGCGGTAGATCACGCCCTTGGTGATGCCCTGCGTCGTGCCGCAGTCCTCCAACGTGACGACCACATTTTGTGCGACGTCAGCCAGCTTTCGGGTCAAATAGCCGGAATCGGCCGTCTTCAGCGCCGTGTCGGCCAAGCCCTTTCGCGCGCCGTGCGTCGAACTGAAGTACTCCAAGACGCTCAGTCCTTCGCGGAAGTTCGCCTTGATGGGTGTTTCAATGATCTCGCCTGTGGGCTTGGCCATCAGGCCCCGCATGCCGGCCAACTGCCGAATCTGCTCGATGCCGCCACGAGCGCCCGAGTGGGCCATCAGAAACACAGGATTGATGTAGCCGCCGCCACCACGATCATCCGATTTCATCGCGTCCATCATCTCGGTCGTGATCAGCTCGCGAGCGTGCGTCCAGATATCCAGGACCAGGTTGTACCGTTCTTGCTCGGTGATAACGCCGCGGTCGTAGTCTTTCTTGTGCTTCATCACGCGTTTTTCGGCGTCGCGGATATGCTTCACTTTGGTGGCCGGCGTCACCAAATCGTCGGTAGCGAACGAAAGGCCGCTGAGCGTGCTCTGCTGGAAGCCAATCTTGTTCATATCGTCGAGCAGGTCGATCGTCGCCCGTCGTCCCAGACGCTGATAGCAGTCGGAGATGACCGTCGCCAACTCTCCGGACCGCATCGGAATGTTGTAGTAGTCCATGCCCACGGGCAACATAATGTTGAACATGATACGGCCGTAGGTCGTTTCAATGATCTCGCCCGGCTTGCTGGATCCGTCTTCGAGTTTGACCTTGCGATTCGGCGGCAGTTTGACTTTGATTTTCGCATGAACGTCGATGACGCCCAGCGAATAGGCCAAATCGGCCTCTGCCAGAGAGGCGAAGGTCATGCCCTCGCCCTGGCGATTGGGCAATTCGAGCGTGATATAGTAGCAGCCCATCACAATATCCTGCGACGGACTCATGATCGGCTTGCCGTTGGCCGGACCGAAGATGTTGTTCGTGGACATCATCAATGTATGCGCTTCGACCTGCGCCTCGATCGACAGCGGCAGGTGTACTGCCATCTGGTCGCCGTCGAAGTCGGCGTTGAAGCCCTTGCAGACCAGCGGATGCAGGTGGATTGCATTGCCCTCCACCAATATCGGTTCGAATGCCTGGATGCCCATCCGGTGAAGCGTCGGAGCCCGGTTTAGCAGCACCGGGTGGTTCTGAATGACGGACTCGAGGATGTCCCAAACTTCCTCGTCCTTGCGTTCCAGCATCTTCTTGGCACTCTTGATGGTGTCCGCATGCCCTAGTTCTTTCAGCTTGCGAATGATGAAAGGCTGGTAGAGTTCCAATGCGATCTTCTTGGGCAGGCCACATTGGTGTAGCCGGAGCGATGGCCCGACCACAATGACACTTCGAGCGGAGTAGTCGACTCGTTTGCCCAGCAGATTCTCGCGGAAACGCCCCTGTTTCCCCTTGATCATGTCGGTCAACGACTTCAGCGGGCGGTTGCTGCTGCCCAAGACGGGACGTTTGCAGCGGTTGTTGTCGAACAACGCGTCGACCGATTGCTGCAACATCCGCTTTTCGTTGCGGATGATGACTTCCGGCGCGTTCAGATCGACCAGTTTGCGAAGCCGGTTGTTGCGGTTGATGATCCGGCGGTACAAGTCGTTCAGGTCGCTGGTGGCGAAGTTGCCGGAGTCAAGCAGGACCAACGGGCGGAGGTCCGGCGGAATGACGGGGATCACGTCCAGCACCATCCATTCCGGCTTGTTCTCGCTGTCGCGGATGGATTCAACGATCTTCAGACGGTTGATCAGGTCCTTCTTTTTTTGCTTCGAATTGGTCTCGACGAGTCGCTGGCGCAACTCCTGGGACAGCACGACAAGGTCCAGGCCGACCAGCAGCTTACGAATCGCTTCGGCGCCCATGTTCGCCTCGAACGATCCGTCGCCCCACTGCTCGCGGGACGCGCGAAACTCCTCTTCCGTGAGCAGTTGCTGCTTCTCCAGGTCGGTATCACCCGGATCGATGACCACGTAATCCTGGAAGTAGATCACCTTCTCCAGACTGGTAGTCTTCATGTCGAGCAAATTGCCCAGGCGGCTGGGCATGGCCTTGAAGAACCAGATGTGCACCACGGGCGCAGCCAGTTCGATGTGGCCCATGCGTTTGCGCCGCACTCGCGAGTGAGTGACCTTCACTCCGCATCGATCGCAGATCATGCCCTTGTATTTCATGCCGCGATACTTGCCGCAAGCGCATTCCCAGTCCTTCTCCGGGCCGAAAATCCGTTCGCAGAACAGACCGTCCTTTTCCGGGCGGTAGGTGCGGTAATTGATGGTCTCGGGCTTTTTCACCTCGCCGAACGACCAGCTTCGGATATCATGCGGCCTAGCCAGGCTGATTTTGACCGATGCGTAGTCGTTGATCCGGTCATAAGCACTTTCGCCAGTGGTCATCTGCCCGTGCTCCTTTGATGGATTCGAGAATGTTCAAGACGCAGTCACGCGTTGTGTTCTGTTTAGATCCGGCGCTTCTCCAATTGCATATTCAGCGCCAAACCGCGGATTTCGTTCGTCAACACGTCGAAACTAGCGGGTGTGCCGGCCTCCAACGTGTTTTCTCCTTTGACCATGGATTCGTAGATTTTCGTGCGGCCTTCCACGTCATCGCTCTTGACCGTCAACAGTTCCTGTAGGATGAAGGCTGCTCCGTAGGCCTCTAACGCCCACACTTCCATCTCGCCAAAACGTTGGCCGCCGAAACGGGCCTTTCCACCCAGCGGTTGCTGAGTGATCAGCGAGTACGGGCCCGTGCTGCGGGCGTGGACCTTGTCGTCGACCAGATGGTGCAGTTTGAGCATGTAGATGTAGCCCACGGTAGTCTCTTGCGCCAGAGGCTCACCCGTACGGCCGTCGAACAGTTGGACTTTCCCGTGTCGCGGCAGACCGGCTTCATCCAACGCGTCGTTAATGTCCTCTTCCGAGGCTCCGTCGAATACCGGCGTGATTGCCTGGAACCCAAGCTTGGCGCCCGCCCAGCCCAGATGCGTTTCCAGAATCTGACCGACGTTCATACGGCTGGGAACACCCAAAGGATTGAGCAAGATTTGCAGCGGAGTCCCATCCGGTAGAAATGGCATGTCCTCCACCGGCAGGATCTTGGCAATCACGCCCTTGTTTCCATGACGGCCGGCCATCTTATCGCCTACAGCGACAACGCGTTTTGCGGCGATGTACACCTTGACCATCTGCAAGACGCCGCTGCGGAGTTCGTCGCCGCGTTTCAGGCTATTCAGTTTCCGGTCTCGCTCGTCAATAGCCTCTTCCACTTCCGGCCACTGGCCGTCGTGAATCTTTTTGAATTCCGCGATTTTCTCCTTGCTCTTCATCTTGCCAACGACCGATTCCAGCCGGAAATTCTGCGCCTTCTCGACGATGAACTTCAGATTCTGGTCTCGAACAAGCGGCGTTTTGTCCTCGTCGGTCAATGGGCGGCCCGTCACGACTTCCATATCCTCGACCATCGCTCCAAACGAGCGCGAGATCTTCTCGTTGCCCTCGTTTTCTGCCTGCTTCAGCTCCTTCTCGAATTCCTTGCGTTCCTCCTCCGAAAGGCTCATGCGTCGCGAGAACTTCTGCGTGTCGATCACGATGCCTTCGATACCCGACGGCGCTTCCAGGGAATCGTTCTTCACGTCTTCGCCGGCACGCCCGAAGATCGCGTGCAACAGCTTCTCTTCGGGAGTCAACTCGGTCTTCGATTTCGGCGAAACCTTGCCTACCAGGATGTCGCCCTGTGTGACGTACGTGCCAATCCGGACTATGCCGTTCTCGTCCAGGTTGCGCAGAGCTTTCTCGCTGACGTTGGGAATGTCGCGAGTGAACTCCTCACGCCCCAGTTTCGTTTCGCGAATTTCGACGTCGAACTCTTCAATATGGAGCGAAGTGTACACGTCGTTCTTGACCAGCTCTTCGCTGATGATAATTGCGTCCTCGAAGTTGAAGCCATCGAAGGACATGAAGCCGACGAGCACATTTCGCCCCAGCGCCAATTCACCCTCGTACGTCGCCGCGCCGTCGGCGATCACCTGCCCTTTCTCGACCTTGTCACCGACACGAACGACCGGCTTCTGGTTCAGGCACGTCCGCTCGTTCAGCCCGCGGAACTTTTTCAAAGGATAGGGCTCGCTGCCGATCTGCAGTCGCTCGGCGTCCACGAAGGACACCGTGCCAGTCCGCTTGGCTTTGACGACCATGCTCGAGTTCTGGGCCACGTGCATTTCCATGCCTGTTGCCACGATCGGCGGTTCGGTCACCAACAGAGGTACCGCCTGACGCTGCATGTTCGACCCCATCAAAGCCCGGTTGGCGTCGTCGTGCTCGAGGAAGGGTATCAAACCAGCCGACACCCCAACCATCTGATTCGGCGCCACATCGATAAACTCGACCTGTTCGGGCACAACGATTTCGAAATCGGCCCGGTGGCGAGCGATCAGAGTCGCGCCGCCAACCAACTTGCCGCGATCGACCTCCGAGTCCGCCGGCGCCACATGAACTTCGGCTTCTTGGTCGGCCCGGAGCCAGACAACTTCCTCGGTCAATTTGCCCTTCTTCACGACCCGGTAGGGCGTAATCAGGAAACCGTATTCGTCCACCCTGGCAAAAACCGCCAAACTAGAAATCAGCCCGATGTTAGTGCCTTCCGGCGTTTCGATGGGGCAGATCCGGCCGTAGTGGGAGATGTGCACATCGCGGACCTCGAACCCGGCACGTTTTCGGTTCAGCCCGCCGGGTCCCAGCGCCGACAAGCGGCGTTCGTGCGTCAGTTGCGATAGTGGGTTTGTCTGGTCGACAACTTGCGACAACTCGCCGCGACCGAAGAAGTATTCGATCGCCGCCGAAATACTCTTGGGGTTGATCAGGGCACGGGGCGTCATGTCTTCGAGGTCTTTGAGGCTCATACGTTCCTGGACGGTTCGCCGAAGCTTGAGGAAACCCTTGCGAAGCTCGTCGCTGGCCAATTCGTCGATTGTACGCAGGCGGCGGTTGCCCAAATGATCGATGTCGTCGATCTCGGCGTCGTCCGTGCCCACCTGCAAATCTAGTAGATACTTGATCGCCTCGATCACGTCCTCGCACCGCAGCGTCATCGTCTCTTCCGGGACGTCCAAGTGCAGTTTGCGGTTGATCCGAAATCGGCCGACCCGCCCCAACCGATAACGATTGTCGTCGTAGAATTTCTCCTTGAAGAGCGTCTTTGCTTTTTCCAGTTGAGGCGGATTGCCCGGACGGAGCCGTTGGTAGATCCGCAGCAACGCCTCTTCGTGGCTGGATGTCGTGTCCTCGGCCAGACTGTTGAAAATCAGCGCCGATTTGACCGGCGGCATGACCTCGACTTCCTCGATGTCGGAAGCGCAAATCAATTCCGCCGCATTCTTGGTGATCTTGTGGCCCGCCTCGACGATCACCTCGCCGGCACGATCGCTGGAGGAGGGATACACGACATCGTCGACAGCAGTTTTGCCTTCGATCTTGATGACACTGCGTCCGTCCACCACTGTCTCGACAGACACAATGTCTTCGTTGAACTTGCGAATGATGTCTGCGTCCGTACTCAGTTCCTCGCTCATGGCGCGCAACAGCGTCATAGCAGAAAACTTGCCACTCTGATCGATGCGGACGGTCAGCGCGTCCTTCTTGGTGGCGTTGACCTCAATCCAACTGCCGCGCTCCGGGATCACCCGGCAACTGGGCAGTTTGCGATCCGAAGTGCCCTCCGTTTCCATCACGAAATCGACACCCGGACTGCGGTGCAACTGGCTGACCACAACGCGTTCCGCGCCGTTGATAATGAACTCGCCGCCACCCAGCATAATGGGCAGGTCGCCCAGATATACTTCCTCGTCGACTGGTGCGTCCTTCTTCTCCAACCGCAACCACACGCGAAACGGCCGACCGTAGGTGAGTCGCAATTGGCGACATTCGTCCGGCGTGTAACGCGGTTTTCCCAGGTCGAACTTGAGGTAATCCAGTTTCACCTGTTTGTCGTAACTCTCGATGGGGAAGATTTCGCGCAGGACGCCTTCCATCCCCTGGTTCTTCTTGCGTTTATCGGGATCAACATCATCCTGCAGGAAGGCGCGATAGCTCTCCGTCTGGATCTTGGTCAAATCCGGAATAATCAGGGCTTCTCTACCACTGCCAAACTGCCGCTTTTCCGTGGGCTTCAGGCGTCTTTGGACTGGTGTGGCCATAGGTGTTTGCTCCGGGAAAGACAGAAACACTAGCGGGCAGTCGAGCGTGGGCTGCCGGCATGGGAACGGGAAAGATGCCCAACGGGGCACACTACGCGCGCAGCATCCCCCGGGACCTGACAAACCAGAAAACTCGCTTCGATTCGTTGTATGAGAATCAAGCGTAAACTACCCCCACCGCCAAGCGATGCGGCGCCCGGCAATGGCCAGTCGTTTGCAGGGAACGGTTCTTACTTGAGTTCGATGGAAGCGCCGGCCTCTTCCAGTTCGGCCTTCATCTTCTCCGCTTCCTCTTTCGACAAAGCTTCCTTCAGCGTAACCGGGGCATTCTCGACCAACTTTTTCGCTTCCATAAGCGATTGGCCGGTCATGGCTTTTAGGGCCTTGACGACGTTCAGTTTCTTGTCCCCGAATCCCGTCAAGACAACGTCGAATTCGGTCTGTTCCTCCTCCGCGGCCGCAGCCTCGCCGCCGGCTCCTGCCGGCGCCATTGCCACCACACCGCCCGCGGCGGCTTCAATTCCGTACTTGTCTTTCAGGTAGTCGCTAAGTTCCTTCGCCTGTTTCAAGGTCAACTCGGCGATTCTGTCGCCAAGCTCCTGGAAATCGGGAGCATCGACGGTTGCTGCTTCTTCTGACATGGCGTTCTGGGCCCTTTCTCACACTGGACATCGAAACGACTCGACCGCGTCTTCGACGCCTACGGTTACGGAAATAGACTCTTTGTTTTCGTTGGTCGGGGCTCGCCCTAACAGGACCGAAACCCGCGAATCTTCCACATCATCGCTAGGACGGGCCCTGACCTACATCTTCGCTTCACAAAGCGCGACTGACGCGCTCACCTATCACTCCGATTCCTCTGCTTTTTGCTCGATCTGACTGGCCAGTGCGCCGCCGGGACCCAGCAGTTGAGACACCAAATTCGCTCCGGGCGAGAGGATCTGGCCCACAAGCAGACTCAACTGCTCCTCGCGGTTTGGCCATTTGCTGATCTCTTTGACTCGTTCCGCTGTCAGATGCTCGCCGTCCATGACGCCGCCACGAGCTTCGAACTCGGTAAAGTCCTTGCTCTTATCGAGGGCAACGATCTCCTTGGCCAGCGAGATGAAATCCTCGCCTCCCCATACCATCGCCAGGGTCCCCTCGGCGCCTTCAAACGCAGCGGCCAGCGGAGTGCCCTCCGTCGCCCGCATGGCCATGCTGTTCTTCACCACCATGAGGCGAATGTTCTTCTCGCGCAACTGCTTCCGGAGAACGACGGTCTTGTTGGCATCCAGACCGATAACGTTCACCAGCAGCGCGTCGTCTACCTCTTGTAGCTGCCCCGCGATTTCTTTCGCAACCAAATCTTTGACGTATTTACTCATTGCTCTGCAACTTCGTTTTGGTTCTCGCCGGCAAGGCCCGCTTGCGGCGTTATCCCGTTTACCCGGCGGCTCATGCGGCAACCCGGATGCCCGGACTCATACTTCCTGCAATCGAAACCGACCTGACGTAGACCCCTTTCACAGGAGCCGGCCGCATTGACACGATGTGGTCGATGAATGCCTGGATATTCTCTAACAGTTTGTCGCTGTCGAAACTCAACTTCCCGATCTGGGCATGGATGTTGCCGCCGGAATCGTTGCGAAACTCCACCTTGCCCGCCTTGTACTCCTTGACGACCCTGGCAACGTCGGGGGTGACGGTCCCGGAACGGGGTGATGGCATCAAGCCCCGGGGGCCAAGGATTCGCCCCAACGGTCCCACCATGCCCATCATGTCCGGCGCGGCGATGCAAGCGTCGAAGTCGACCCAGCCTTCTTTGATCCGCTTGGCCAATTCCTCCTGCCCCACCTCGTCCGCACCGGCTTCCTTGGCCGCGTCCGCCAGATCCCCCTTGGCAAACACGATTACCCTCTGACTCTTGCCAATTCCATGAGGCAACACGATCGATCCGCGAACAATCTGATCCGCCTGCTTCGGGTCGATTCCCAGCCGCATGTGGACCTCGACGGTCTGATCGAATTTTGTTGTCGCGCAGTCCTTCAACAAGGCGACGGCCGCGTCAAGCGCCAGCGGCTCATCCCCTGCAACCTTCTTCTCCAATGCCTCGTATCGTTTCGATCGCTTCACCATCGTTTTGCCTGTCCGATTCTCACTGAACGTGATCTAGTGCTTGCCCGCAGCCAACGCGCCATCTACAGAAGGACTCCGGGATCAGCCCTCGACAACAATCCCCATGCTCCGCGCCGTTCCTTCAATCATGCGGCAAGCCGCCTCCAAACCGCTGGCGTTCAGGTCGTCTATCTTCTTCTGGGCGATATCCTGGACCTGATCCTTGGTCACGGTTCCCACTTTCTCCTTATTCGGAACTCCAGAACCTGCCGCAATCCCGGCAGCCTGTTTCAGCAGCGATGCAGCCGGGGGACTCTTCGTGACAAAGTCAAACGTCCTATCGTTGTAGACCGTCACGATCACAGGGATAGGCGTCCCGTTATACTCCTTTGTGCGGTCGTTGAACTGCTGCACGAACTGGCCGAGGTTGATACCGAACTTGCCAAGCGAAGTACCCACGGGCGGTGCCGGAGTTGCTTGCCCGCCGGGGATCTGAAATTTCGCTTGCCCTTCCACCTGTTTCGCCATCTGGCACACCCTTCTTACTCGGAGACGGAACCCGCGTGCTGACCTCGCCTACACGGCCTCCACCTGCCAATGCTCCAACTCGACGGGCGTCGAGCGGCCGAAAATGTTGATCATCACTGTGATGCGACCGTTTGCCTCGTCAATGGCTTCCACATCACCTTCAAAATTCTGGAAGTAGCCGTCCTTCACACGTACCCGATCGCCCGCCCTGAACGGAATGGCTGTCTTGATCTGCCCGCCGCCATCTTCTTCCTTGGTGCTGACCTTGAGGATCCGCTCGACCTCCACTGGATCCATTGGCGTCGGTTTGCCCGCCGAGCCGGTGAAGTCTCCCACGCCCGGTGTTTCGCGAACCAAGAACCACGTGTCGTCGTTGATCGACATGTTTACCAGGATGTAACCCGGATAGAGCTTCTTCTTCACGACGCGCCGCTTGCCACTCTTGTTGAACTCCGCGACATCCTCGGTGGGAACGACGATCTCCCCAAAAGACTCCTCGACTCCCTCGATCTTGATTCGCCGCAATAGGGCCTCACGAATCGAATCCTCACGGTTCACCTGAACCTTCAGGATGTACCAGTCCTTCTTGAGTTCCTCGTCGACCTCGACTTCGGCCGCCTCATCGTCACCGTCCTCTGCAACCGGCGCTTCGGCAACCGGCTCTTCGGCTTCTTCCTCAACCACGTCGGCCGCGGGTTCGCCTGATGGCTCCTCCGCCTCCTCCGCCGCCGGTTCAGCAGCTTCTCCGGCCTGTTGCTCGTCCGTTTCGGCAGCCTGAGCCTGTTCCACTAGCTGCTCGGATACACCGACAACCGGATCCGTCTCGACGTCCGCCGCCTCCGGCTGCTCCAACGCTTCGGTTTCATTGTTCGGCTGGTCAGTCACCGCCATGCCCTTCAATTCTTCGTCGACTTCAGGATCCCGATGAACTCGAATAGCCATCCCCACAGGAGGTCAAACCCAAACAACACTGTCGACAGAATAAAAATCACGATGATCACAACCAGCGAACTTCGCATCAACTCTGGGCGAGATGGCCATGATACCTTGTTTACTTCGGCTTCGACGGCAATCAAGAAATCTGCGAAACGAGGAATGTTGACAACCCGAAAACTGACCCACAAGCCGAAAACCAGCAAGCCAAGAGACAGTGCGTACACAAATCCGGACGCTATCTCCCCCCGCACCGACGGAACGACCCACAACAGCGCGTCCCTGAGCCACGGACCGGCGGTGGCGTACATTCGCCACGCGGCGAGGGCAAACGCAATCGCCAAGGTCGCGAAAGTCACCTGACGAGTTATCCGGCCCTGACTGCGTTTGTAGACGCCAACGTGAAAAAGCTCACCAAACCACATACGCGACGTGGCAACTTTGTCTTTGGACACTGGAGTCCACTTCCCTGCAAGAGAAACAAATCCGCATCAGGCGGCCAGCGGCGCGTGCCGTGCGCCGCCGATGCGGGTGAATGGCAGGGGCGGCGGGACTTGAACTCGCAACCCCCGGTTTTGGAGACCGGTGCTCTGCCAATTGAGCTACACCCCTGAAGATATCCCCTTACTCGAGAATCTTTGTGACCACACCAGAGCCAACCGTCCGGCCCCCTTCACGAATAGCGAAGCGGACGCCACTATCCATGGCGATTGGCTTAAGCAACTCGACAGACAGCCTCACATTGTCGCCGGGCATGCACATTTCAGCCTCCAGCAGATTGGCTGTGCCCGTCACGTCCGTGGTGCGGAAGTAGAACTGTGGTCGATAGCCGCTAAAGAAGGGCGTGTGCCGACCGCCTTCTTCCTTCGACAGACAGTACACCTCACCCTCGAACTTGGTGTGCGGCGTAATGGAACCCGGTTTCGCCAACACCTGCCCCCGTTCGATCTCGTCTCGCTTCACCCCACGAAGCAGGCAGCCTACATTGTCCCCCGCCCTGCCCTCATCGAGCAGCTTACGGAACATTTCGACGCCCGTGCAAACCGTCTTCCTCGACTCCCGCAGACCGACGATCTCTACTTCCTCGCTCACCTTCACCACGCCGCGTTCAATACGGCCGGTCGCGACAGTACCGCGACCTTCGATCGAAAACACGTCTTCGACCGCCATCAGAAACGGTCTGTCATCCTCACGGGCAGGCTGCGGAATGTTCTCGTCGATGGCATCCATCAACTCCTGAATGCACTTGGTCGCCTCAGGGTCCTCCGGATTCTTGTAAGCCGAAAGGCTGTCGCCCTGAACGATCGCGATATTGTCGCCATCGAATTCGTACTTACTCAGCAACTCACGGACTTCCAACTCGACCAACTCCAACAGTTCGGGATCGTCGACCAAATCCACCTTATTCAAGAAGACTACAAGGGCCGGAACGTTCACCTGCCGAGCTAGCAGGACGTGCTCGCGTGTCTGCGGCATTGGGCCGTCGGCAGCCGAGACCACCAGGATAGCACCATCCATTTGGGCGGCGCCCGTGATCATATTCTTGATGAAGTCCGCGTGGCCGGGGCAGTCGATGTGTGCGTAGTGCCGCTTCTCCGACTCGTACTCGACATGTGCCACCGCGATGGTTACGGTCTTCGTTTCGTCACGAACCGTCCCCCCCTTGGCGATGTCCGCATATGTCTTGAATTCGGCAAGTCCTTTCTTGGCCTGCGTCGCCAGGATCGCACCAGTCAAGGTCGTCTTGCCATGGTCAATGTGCCCAATCGTGCCAACATTCACATGCGGCTTGTTCCGTTTAAATTGCTCCTTGGCCATTGTCTCTTACACCTACGTTTCTGAGTGGACCAATATCCTTGAACAGTTAAAACAACCAAACGTTTCACAAAAACACGTTGCCGCACGCGCGGCTGTACCTGAGAGCTGCTGACGGGATTCGGACCCGTGACCTCGTCCTTACCAAGGACGCGCTCTACCAACTGAGCTACAGCAGCCAACGGCAATACCGTTGCCAAGCGGACACCCACCGGACAAGAGCGGGTGAAGGGAATCGAACCCTCGTCATCAGCTTGGAAGGCTGTTGCTCTACCATTGAGCTACACCCGCTGCCACTCTGACCCGCAACTCGATCCACCATCCCCAATAGACAGGAGATCAAGTCCTGCTCGCCAGTGGGGGGTGCAGGATTCGAACCTGCGAAGGCGTTGCCAACGGATTTACAGTCCGTCCCCTTTGACCGCTCGGGAAACCCCCCAATTACTAGAGGGTTTCGCTGCTTTCGCGATCCCCTACCCGTTTTTATCGTCATCTACCCCGTTCGATGGAGCCAGCGGAGGGACTCGAACCCACGACCGGCTGATTACAAATCAGCTGCTCTGCCAACTGAGCTACGCTGGCCTTTAGGATGGTAAGGCCTCCCGCTGCCCAAACCTGCTAATATAGCGAAGCCCAGATTCCTTGCAATACGAAACACAGAAAAACAAAGCATACGGGTACACCACCCCGCTAGAGGAGCCGCCGATACCGTAACCGGCGACCCGCCAGTCGCGTTTGCCACAATCACAGCACCTCAAGGTCGCCAGACCTAGTCCGGCAGTTCTATCTTCTCCTCTTCGGCTGCAAGACGCAGCTTGTTCAGAGCCCGGGCCTCGATCTGACGGATTCGCTCCTTCGTGACGCCCAACTGAAAGCCCACCTCCTTAAGCGTCTTGGGCTCTTTGGTGTGATCCAAGCCGAACCGGCTAATTATGATCTTCTGCTCGCGTTCGTCAAGCCTGGAGAGGATGCTCGCGATCTGACACTCGCGCAGTCGCTGGGCGCTTTCCTGTTCGTACTGCCCCCTTCGATCGTCCTGCTGGGCAGCGAACATCTCGTCCTGACTGGTGCGGAATCGGTCGCGATGCTTGAATTCGTCCGGAATCGTTCGGGCGAAATTCCGCATAATTGCCCAACTTGCATAGGTGCTGAACTTGTTGCCCCGGGAATAGTCGAATTTCTCCGCAGCACGGATCAGCGACATGTTGCCATCGCTCACCAACCCAAAGAAATCCTCCGAAGCACTCACGTGTCGCTTCGCGATCGAGACCACCAGACGCAGATTCCCCTGCACAATTTGGTTCTTGGTCGCCACTGCTTGCCCGTACAATCGCTCGATTCGATCCATCAACGCACTATTGGCGCGCGCTGGGTTCAGCTTCTCGCGCAGCTTGGCAGCCCGGAATTTCAGGAAGTTGAGCTTGCGGAACAGGTGATGTTCCTGGTCCCGAGTCAACAGCGGAACTTCGTACAACGACGCCAGATACGGCGGCAAGCCTGCCGGCACGCGCGTCTTCCTGGGCGATTCGGTGGGAACGGGCATCGGGCCCAAGATCTCAGCTTCGGCGTCCCGTTTCTCGAACACTTCGTTGTAGATGCAGTCCAGAGGCAAATCTCGAATTCGCCAGGCCCGCATTTCGTTGACAACTCGATATACGGTAGTCCTCGTGCGGCTGTAGCGTCTGGATAGATCGCCCACGCCGATTCCGCGACGATAGTCCTGATACATCTTTCGCTTCAACTCATCAGTCAGCGGACCGGCATTGCCCGGAAAGATCGCCAAGTCCGGGTACTTCTTGTCGAATTGCTTCAGCGTGTAGCGAATCGTCTCGACACTACGATTCATGTGCCTGGCGATGCGACGGGCGACCTCGGATTGGCCAGCGCCGGCTTGAGCCAACCGCCGGGCGCGATCGATGATCTCGTTTCGTTCACTTCCACTGAGTTGGCTGAACCGTTCGCCCCGTCTTACCCTCTCGGTGTTGCGAGCAACAAAACGATCGACACTGCTCTGCAAGAATCCCACTCGCTTGCGGCCGCTGTCGAAGATGAATCGCCGGCTCACCAAGCCCTGCTCGCGCCAACGTGAAATCGTCTTCGTCGAGACCTTGAACATTCTGCTCAAATCCTCGACCGTGTGGACCGGTTCCGCGAGATCGCTCACGCGAACGTCTGCCGAGTCGGACACGTCCTCGACGAACAATCGCACATCGTGACGAGCATCGTCGCCCGTCATCGTCAACTTGGGGGACGTGTCGGGCCGATAATCCGTGATGCGAAAACAGAGATACTCGTAACTGTAAGTCTTGGACGGGTCGATCTCCGTGAGCAGACGCTCAGCTCGCTCGACCTGCTCCAACTTCTTGGTTCGAGGCGCAAAACGAACCTGCTGGTCTCGAAGCTGTTTGATTGTCGAGTTGTGATAAGTTGAGTGCATCATATGCCTCTTCTGGTGTGGCGGATCCTGAGGCGTTCCCTGCGGCTCCCACCGCTCCTACAGAATCCCGTCCTCACGGGGGTCGGTATCACAATCATGTGATACTCCCTCACACCGGAAAACCGCACCCAATTTCCGGTAGTTGCTTACTACGGACCCGGAATTTACCCGGTTCTATCCATCATAAGCGATTGGAAGAACTTTTACGACGAATTGTAAAACCTACGCTAAACCTCTCTCCAGAAAGAACTTGTGGACACGCGAGATAAGGTGGACAAGGGGGGCAACATCGCCATCCACCGCATCCATCTCGAACCGCGTCCCACCGTCCTAATCCCGTTTTCGATCGTCTCATACCAGATTGTTCCCCGAATACGGGAAGTCGGACAACAAAACACTCCTTTCCGGTGAAGAACCGTCATGAACGCGACCGATTTAACGGACTACGTAAAGTACTAGAGCAGCTAGCATACCAATGGGTTCACCATGAAATAGGACGACTAGACTCTCCTCTATTCGCGAGAAAAAACGAGAAATTGACTAATAATTCCAGGAAAACCGCCAGCATCACTACTCTGATCCCGCTGCTGCTTGTGTTCCACTTCCCCGCGAGTGGGGCCGAATCTCGACCCGACAAACCAACTTATGAGTTGAAGCAACCCATTTCTGTTGGGAAAATGCAGACCGTCCGGGTGGTGTTAGAGGTGCAGGGTGAACTGAAGTTGAATCCCGACGGATCGAAGGTGACAAGAACCCCTCTGATGGCAGACGGGAATCTGACCTACGAGGAGAAGCTACTGGATGTACGAGCGACTCCTTGGCTGAGACGATCCGTGCGTTACTACACCCAAGCGGAGGCGCGGATCAAGGTAGGCAATGCGACGCTGGTTCCCAGATTGCCTGACGATTGGCGCACTGTCTGCGTGCAGGTCGCGACGGACCGGTCCCTGATCTACTCGCCAGTGGGGCCGCTTACCCGGGAGCAGTTGGATTTGATCGACATGCAGGGCAACAGCCTATTGCTCCCAAGCCTGCTGCCGGAACGACCTGTAAGCGTCGGCGACCGTTGGGAGATGGATCGCGATAAGCTGGCTCGCCTGCTTGGGCTGGACGTTATCATGGAATCAAATGCGGCCTGCTCGCTTCATGATGTCCAAGATGGGGTAGCGACGATCGAGATCTCGGGGGACGTCGAGGGTGCCGTTGGCGGAGTGTCATCAAAGATCGAGCTTCGGGCCAAGTCCAACTACGATCTCAATCGTAAGCTCATCACTTGGTTTGCCATCGCGATGCGCGAAAACCGCGCTATCGGCCATGCAGAACCTGGATTCGACGTAACCGCAAGACTGCGAGTCGCGATCGCACCGTTGGCCGAATCCGAGAAACTGACTGATGCGCGTCTCGCCGGCCTGACACTTGAGGCGGATCCCGGGACCGAGTTGCTGAGCTTCAAGGCCGAAAAGAGCGGCTTCCAGTTGATACACGATCGCCGCTGGCGTTCCATGATGGATCGCCGCGACCTGTGCGTTTTTCGCCTAGTCGATCAAGGCGATCTGATCGCCCAGTGCAACATCTCGGAATTGCCCGAGGCTGCCGCGGGCAACCGAATGTCACTGGAGGCGTTCCAAGCAGACGTCCAAACCACGCTGGGCGACAGCTTTGGGCAAATCGTCGAGGCGTCACGTTCAACCACCGAAGACGGCAAACGCGTTCTCCGTGTCCTAGCGGCCGGCACGACCTCCGAAATACCAATCCTTTGGATCTACTATCATCTCTCGAATGACGAAGGACGCCGCGCAGCACTCGCCTTCACGCTGGAAGCCAAACTCGTGGAACGTTTCGCCGAGGCCGATCGCACGTTGATCGAGACCTTCAAATTCACGGATCAACCGCAGCCAGAGGAAGCCCGTCCGAATGAACCGGAAAACACGGCGGGTTAGTCGTCGTCGGGCGTTTCGCGCCGGAAAACAGCGACAACATCCTCGACGGGCACCACGAAAAGCTGATTGTCGGGCTCGAAGTCGACTGGGATAGCGTTCTTTGGGTGGAAGAGGATTTTGTCGTACTGCCGCAACGGCACATCGTCGTCGTTCTCGATTTGCGTCGAAATCGTGACGATCCTGCCTGTGATGGTGGGTATTTCGGCCTGATCCGGAAGTGCTATCCCGCCTTTGGTTTCTCGTTTCGGCTCGTCTTTGCGCACAAGCACGCGCGCGCCGATCGGCTCGACATACTCGAATGCCTTCTGTCGTGTTTTTGCCATGAGTGTCTCGTGTGTCGAAGTCGCACCGATGTTCGTCTCAAGTTACTCGGTGGCGCGTCTTTCGACAAGACAAGACGTGCGACCAGCTTCATTCCAGGGCTTTCTCGAACACGACACCTAGGAGTTGCCATAACTCCTTTTCGGTCGGTTGCGCGTCCTCGCCAGCGTCGCGACGCGGTGCCAAGGCGTCCCGAGTTTCCGCCGGGGGATCATTTGGCTGCGGCGTCCGTTCCGTGTGCGAGTAGCCGATCAGCAGTAGGCAAGCTGCGACGCCGGTCAATTCGATGACTGCCGCTCGCAGCCAACGCCAAGGTCGTAGCAGGTTCATGGTTCATCACTCCGTTGTTAACATGCTTGAGATAACGTTGTCGGCCAATGTATGGTCCTGCCCGATTGTTGGGTATTTCTTGGGGCAACCGGCATGCCGATCCGGCCAGTTGCACTGCTAGCATTTCCTAAGTCGTTTCCACACCTTCGTTTACCTCTCTGCCCCCAACAACGGCTCAGGACGTACCGTTGCAGCCCCGTTGTAGGAACGACAACACCGCCCCAATGTGAGAGCACGGCACTACAGACACACGCCGCGGTTCTTTGCCAAATTCCACAGGCGTTCACGATCGGCGGCGAAGTAGCCGCCAAGAAGCCGCGTTTTGGAGATGACGCGTTGGACACATCGAGGCCGCTTCCCGGCCCACCCGTGCTTTGCACTGTCGACACAAACGGCTTAGGGGTCGACCAGCACGCGTGGAGATATCCACGGTCACGCGACAAATGCTAGCTGGTCCTGCGCCGCATCGACATCCTCGGCCAACAGGTCGATCAGATCAGCATCCAGCTCGAACGGCTCAGACGAGGCCGTGGTGCGCAGCTTGGGTGACTCCGATGTGAAGCTTCTGTGAACTTCGAAGACCTCGCGTCCCTTTCCCTCGTTCCCAGGCTCCCGCCTGCGGACGCTTTGTCTTGCCGGCTCTTGCGAGGCAGAGACTCGCGGGAGGTGGGTCACAAGGCCGAGCCTCGTGACCAGGATCGTGCTTGTCGCCTGCCCCTCGGCTGCTGCGGGGTGGGCGTTGGAGTCAGCCGCGTTCAATGCATTGATCACCAATAACACGTCCAGCGGCGAAACCACGCGATCACCATTGACGTCATAGAACGGCGGCGAGATCCCCAGCCCCATCTCGCCCTCGCCTGACGGTGTATCGCCCTGGCCGATGGTTGCATCGGCGGATTCGGCATTGTCTGCGTTCACTCTGTTGATCACGAGCAAGACGTCCAGCGACGTCACTTGTCCGTCGGCGTTGACGTCCGCTGCCAGATTGGGATTCTGGTAGACAGCGACGGTCGAACCGCTGAGCGAGATTTCCGCCTCGGGCTCGCCCGGAACGTTGATGGCAGGTGGCGTCACGACACGAGTCAAAGTGGCTTGTGCCTGGACTGGAACACCGTCACCGTGGTTGGAAATGATCGCTTCCAGATCCACCGGATCGATTCCACCACTCAGGTTTGCATCGAACTCCGGGCGGAATTGATCCCTGGTGAGATCGAAGCCTAGCTTATGGCCGAACAATTCCTGGGCAATTGCATTGAAGCCGAATTGTTGCTGTAACATGCAGACTTCCGCCTGCTGTACATCCCTTTCGCGGACGATTCCATCCTCGTTCACCACGCCGGGCAAACGAACGTCCAGGCGGTAGCGTCCCGTCGTGTCGTTCTGGCCGCGCACGCGAATCCGATATTGCCCGGGCGCCAACTGGACCACCAGGGCGCTGGCCGACGCCCCGTCGGCAGTCGCGTCTGCGACCCGTTGTCGTACTGGAATCGGGTCACCATTCGCATCCAGAACCTCCGCAACGTCCGGATCAAGACCATCGCCACGGTAGTCCAACACTTGGATACTGTACACACCGTTGGCGGGGCCTTTCGTCAGATCGAGCGTATACTCGTCGATCTGGCCGGTGCTGGCGATTTCTGCGGTGGCGATCGTCAGGGCGTTTCGCAGTGATTCGTCACGTAGGATCCTCCCGCGTCCCTGATTGTCGGCGAAGGTCACGTTCCGCCCACCAGCAGCGATGCCCGTCAGGTTCACGAAGAAGTCTTCGTTGGGCTCCAGCACGTCGTCGCCCGCGACGTTCACCGTGATCGTCTGCTGCTCGCCAGCCTGCCCCGCAAAGCTCAGCGTCCCGGCTGCGGAGTAGTAGTCGCCGTCCAGGTTCTGGTCCTCCGCGGAGCCATCGGCCGTCGCAAAGTCAACCAGAACTGGCGTATCCACTTCCGCATCCAGAGTCACCGTAAAGGCAAACTGGGTCGTGCCAGCTTTGCCTTCGTCTTGCGCCACATCGTCGATGGAGATCGTAGCCGCGTCGTCGTCCACAATGGTCAGCGTTGCGGTGTTCTGCGTTCCGATGACCGCCCCCGAAATCGCAGTGACTTCTAGCCCAATCGTCTCGTCCAACTCCGCAATACTGTCCCGCGCAATGGGAATGGTCACCGTCGCGGTATCGTCGCTGCTGTCAAACGTCACGTCGATCGGTGCGTCATCAAAGTCAGTTCCGGCGATTGCCGTACCCGTATTACCAAAACCGATCTGGACCTGGGAAGTGCCGCTGGTCGCATTTCTAGTCAACGTCACTAGCGAGCCGGATGGCGTACCATCCTCGTTCGCCCGGAACGTGGTCTGCGAAAACTGAACCTCAACCGGCGACGCTGTGACGATGGATGACGCCGTGTCAGCGGCCCATTCCATGGTGAGTTCGATGTCATAGACGCGGTCTTCGGCCATGCTGCCCGCTTCAGTGCGATGAACGATCCGAAACTGGTTTGGCGACTGGCTGCTGGCATCGCCCGTCAACTCCGTGACCACGAAATACGTCCGCGGCGCGCCAACTTGTACTTGCACGTTGGGATCACCATCAGCAAACGAAACGGTCTGGACACCCGCATTCAAAGATAACGAGTCGACCGTTGTCACCAGCGTGTCGTGGTCGACATCGAAGGTTTCGTTGCCATCCGCATCGACGTAGATCATCAGGTTCGCGATCAGGTTGTTCGCCTCGGCCGTCGTCAACGGATCACCGGCCGATTCCTCGAACAGCAAGTCGAAGGCGACCAGTTCCAGGTCGGAATCGCCGATCCGGCCGCGGTGAACCGCAACGATCCTCAGCACGTCATCGGCCTGCCCGTCGTTGATCGTTGCCGGGGCGGCATCGGTTGTGACCAAGGCGAACTGGCCACCCCGGTTCTCCCACCACGTGATGTCGTCGGCATCGAAGGCGGCGCCCAGGATGTCCAAATCTCCGTCACCGTCCATGTCCGCCGAATAGACGCTGCTTGCCTCATCGAAGTGTCGATCCACGGTGTGTTCAGTCCAGACGGTGCCATCTCCCGCCGTGTTCTCCCACCACACGACGTCGTTGGCCCGAGACGCGGCGCCCACGGCGTCCATGTCGCCATCACTGTCGAAGTCCGCCGAATGGACGCTTCTCGTCCCAGCGAAGTTTGCGTCTATGGTGTGCGCGGTCCATTCGCGTCCATCGCCCAATCGGTTCTCCCACCACGCGACGCCGCTCGCGGCCCCACCACCGAGGATGTCCATGTCGCCGTCGCCGTCCATATCCGCAGAATAGACGCTGGACGCCTGAGAAAAATCGTCGTCCACGATGTGCCACTTCCAGTCGCTGCCATCACCAGCCGCGTTTTCCCACCACGCTATCTCGCGGCCTAAGAAGGCACCCAACACGTCCATGTCGCCATCGCCGTCCAGATCCACCGAATAAACGCCTTCTGCTTCGGTAGCTCCGAAAGAGCGCCGGACCACGGTGTGTCTGATCCAGACGCTACCGTCTCCCATCGTGTTCTCCCACCACATGATCTTGCCGTCCAACTCTGCGGCGCCCAGGATGTCCATGTCGCCATCACCGTCCATTTCTGCCGAATACACGCCGGACGCCTGAGCAAAATCTCCGTCCAGGATGTGCTCGATCCAGTCGCTGCCGTCGCCAGCCGCATTCTCCCACCACGTTATCTCGCGGTCCAAGAACGCGGCCCCCAACACGTCCACGTCACCGTCACCGTCAACGTCCGCCGAATACACGCTTCTCGCCCATCGAAAGTTCCCATCTATGGTGTGCTCGATCCAAACGCCGCCATCGCCCGACCAGTTCTCCCACCACCTGATGCCGTCCCAGTAGGCCGCGCCGAGTGCGTCCATGTCCCCGTCACCATCCACATCCGCCGAATGAACGCTTCTCGCTCCCCAAAAGAGTCCACCCAACGTGTGCTCGGTCCAGTCGCTTCCATCCTCCAACCTGTTTTCCCACCACGTGACGCCCTTGGTATTCCACCCGGCGCCGAGTACGTCTAGGTCGCCGTCACCGTCCATGTCGGCCGAATCGACACTAATCGCCCCGTCGCTGCCTTCGGCCACGGCACGTTCGGTCCAGACGCTGCCATCTCCGCCCGTGTTTTCCCACCACCTGACATGGCCAGAGGAAGACGCGATGGCGCCGAGAACGTCCAGGTCACCGTCACCGTCCACGTCTGCCGCTTTGACGCTTCTCGCCCCGCGAAGGCCCTGAGCTACGTTGCGTTCGATCCAGACGCTTCCATCGCCTGCCGTGTTCTCCCACCAGTTGATGCCACCGTATTCCGCGGCGCCGAGTATGTCCCGGTCGCCGTCTCCGTCCATGTCCGCAGAATAGATGCTTGTCGCTGCATGAAACGATCTGTCTAACCCGCGCCTGATCCAGACGCTGCCGTCGCCGGTTTCGTTTTCCCACCACATGACGCCGCTATCGTACGCGGCGCCCAGTATGTCCAGATCTCCGTCCCCGTCCACATCCGCCGAATAAACGCTGGATGCCCCGAGAAACCATTCATCCACCCGATGCTCGACCCAGTCGCTGCCATCGCCCGCCGTGTTTTCCCACCATGCGATGTCGTTGTCACGGAACGCGGCGCCAAGAACGTCCGCGTCGCCGTCACCATCCACGTCCGCTGAATACACGGCGGACGCCCCGTCAAAATCTCCGTCCACGGTGTGCTCGATCCACACGCTGCCATCGCCCAAACTGTTCTCCCACCACGCGATGGCGTCATCAAAGCGTGCGGCACCAAGGACGTCCAGGTCGCCGTCGCCGTCGATGTCCGCCGAATACACGCTGCTGGCCCCATAGAACGATCCGTCCACGGTGTGCTCGGTCCAGATGCTGCCATCGCCCGTTTCGTTTTCCCACCACACGGGGCCGGAAAGGTACGCGGCTCCGAGTATGTCCATGTCGCCGTCATCATCCACGTCCGCGGAATGCACGCTGTACGCACCAGAAAAGTCTCCGCTCACAGTGTGCTCGAAGTCGATTGTGAAAAACGTGCTTGCATGGATCGTCTTGTTCTCCCACCACGTGATTTGGTCGGCAGAACGTGCGGCGCCGAGTACGTCCAGGTCGCCGTCGCCGTCCAGGTCCGCCGAATGCACGGCGTACGCCCCGGCAAACACTGCGTCCACGGTGTGCTTGGTCCAGACGCTGCCGTCTCCGGACGTGTTTTCCCACCATGTGACATCGTCGAGACCGTATGCCGCAGTGCCGAGTACGTCCAGGTCGCCGTCACTGTCCACGTCCGCGGCGTACACGCTGGTCGCCACCTCGAAGCTGCCCTCTATCGTGTGCTCGGTCCAGACGCTGCCGTCTCGTGCCACGTTTTCCCACCATGTGATGTCGTCCGCCTCGGACGCGGCCCCCAGCACATCCAGGTCGCCGTCGCCGTCGACGTCCGCCGAATACACGCTGATCGCCCCGGAGAAGTCGCCGTCGATGGTGTGCTCGATCCATGCCGTGCCGTCTCCCACCGAATTCTCCCACCACGTGATGTCATCGCCGTAGACCGCAGCGCCCAGGACGTCCAAGTCGCCGTCACCGTCGATGTCCGCCGAATAGACACTGTGGGCACCATCGAAGTCTCCGTCGACTGAATGTTCTGTCCAGACGGTGCCATCGCCTGTCGTGTTCTCCCACCACGCGACATCGTCGTCCATTTGGGCAGCGCCGAGGATGTCCAAGTCGCCATCGCCGTCAATGTCCGCCGAATACACACTTGCCGCGCCAATGGAGTCGGCGTCCACATTGTGCTCGGTCCACGTGCTACCGTCCCTCGTCGTATTCTCCCACCAAGTGATGCCCGCCCAATGCGCTGCGCCGAGGACGTCCATATCGCCGTCGCCGTCGACGTCCGCCGAATATACGCAGTGCGCCCCATCAAAATCTCCGTCCACGGTGTGCTCCGACCAAACGCTGCCATCGCCCGCCGTGTTTTCCCACCACGTGATAGCGTCGGCATCGAACGCGGCGCCCAGGATGTCCAAATCGCCGTCACCGTCCACGTCCTCCGAATACACGCTGGTCGCGCCATTGAAGTCCGCGTCCACGGCGTGCTCGGAGAACGGCACAGCCGCGAGCATCCATCGGTCTTCCAACGGTTCAAAGGCGACTCTCCGTCCTCGCCACGTTGCTCTGAGCCCGAGGAAAGACGGTGGCGAGAACCAGTCGCGCATGAATTCGACGAGAGAAAAGACGAGATCGCTGGTCCAGCAACGGCTGCTCCGGCGTCTTCGCGGGAGAACACGCAAGCAGCGAGAACGCTTGGATTGCCGTACACGACGTCTTGCATCACGCAATCTCATGGCGACTTCGCTCCAAAGCGAGCGGCAGGTGAATTCATACCAGCACGCAGCGCCAGCAAGTGTGTTTCGGCATTCGCTGGCTCCTCATCAACCGCTCACCCAGAGTACGCGGCAGTCAGGGTGGGCTATTTAGTCCACCATAAGAATATCGGTTTCATCCTAGTCTCAAGTCTCGGGAGTGTAAAGGAATTCGCCGAAGAAGCCGAAGTTGGCCGGCTTTGCCCCGTTGCAGGCAGCATGATTGACGCGACCACCGCTGAAAACACGACATCGAGTCACGGTGACTCGACAATTTCGTGCGCGCATAATATGGGGGCTTTCGAGCCCGCGACGTTCCGCCGCACGCGAGCGCCTTGTACACTGACGTTGGATCGTTCCAGAGATGATTGACGCATTTTCGACCCCTCTCCCTGACCCTCTCCCCGCAAGCGGGGCGAGGGGACAGAGGTTGTCACATCAGACCTTCAGCGGCAGGACGTGTTCAACGGGGCGAGGGTGCATCGGACAGTTATTTCTCGAATGACGCTCTGCTGATTTGACAAGTGGTTTTTCATGCCCGCCGAACTAACGCGAGACGAGATCGCCGCCCTGTACTTTGACCAACTGCAGTTTGAACCGTATCAGGTTCAGGAAGACGCTCTGTTGGCCTGGTTCACTTCCGATCAAGGAATCATGGTCTGTGCGCCTACGGGCATGGGCAAGACGTTGATTGCCGAGGCGGCGGTGTTCGAGGCTTTGCATACGGGCAAGCGACTGTACTACACCACGCCGTTGATCGCGCTGACCGATCAGAAATTCGATGACCTCAAGGACTTGGCTATCCGCTGGGGATTCGGGATCAGCAAGATTGGTCTGGTAACGGGCAATCGCAGTATCAACCCCGACGCCCCAATTCTGGTTGTCGTCGCCGAGATTCTCCTCAATCGGCTGTTGAGCCCGACGTTTGAATTCGGTGACGTATCGGCCGTCGTCATGGACGAATTCCACAGTTTCAACGATCCGGAGCGTGGCATTGTCTGGGAGTTCACGCTAGGGCTGTTGCCTGAAGAGGTTCGTCTGCTGCTGCTGTCAGCTACGGTTGGGAATTCAGTCGAGTTCGTCAATTGGCTCTCGCATCGCCACAATCGACGGTTAGAGCTAGTCCAAAGCGAGGAACGCAGAGTGCCGCTGACATTCGGCTGGGTCGGCGACAGTCTGCTGTCCGAGCAGCTTGAGCAGATGGCCGCTGGCGACGAGGACGCCCGACGGACGCCCGCGCTTGTCTTCTGCTTCAACCGCGAGGAATGCTGGAGCGTTGCCGAACAGATGAAGGGCAAGAAGCTGTTGGTCGACGGCCAGCAGGCCCAACTTGCAGTAGAGCTTAAGAAATACGAGTGGTCGCAAGGCGCAGGCCCGAAACTGCGGCAAATCCTGCTGCGGGGTGTCGGTGTACACCACGCCGGGATGCTGCCAAGGTACCGACGAATCGTCGAGGACCTTTTTCAGCGGAAGCTGCTGTCGGTCGCTATATGCACCGAGACGCTCGCGGCCGGTGTCAACCTGCCGGCCCGCAGTGTCGTATTACCCTGCCTGCTGAAAGGGCCGCCCGACAAGAAAAAACTAGTTGAAGCCAGTTCGGCGCACCAGATGTTCGGTCGCGCCGGCCGCCCTCAGTACGATAGTCAAGGCTACGTTTTCGCCCTGGCTCATGAAGATGACGTCAAAATCGGGAGGTGGCGCGAGAAATACGATCGGATTCCCGAAGACACAAAGGATCCTGGACTGCTGAAAGCCAAGAAACAGTTGAAAAAGAAAATGCCCCGCCGCAGGACGAACCAGCAGTACTGGACTGAGGCCCAATTCGAAAAACTGGCGGCAGCTTCACCCGGCAAGCTGTACAGCCGTGGACCGGTGCCCTGGCGTCTTCTGGCGCACATGCTGCATGCCTCGCCTGACGTTGGCCGCCTGCGCACACTGGTGGGAAAAAGACTGATGGACAGCCGCCGACTGGAAGCCGGGCAGAATGCTCTCGACCGCATGTTGATGACGTTGTGGACCGCCGGGTACGTTGAACTGGATCCGCCGCCACCGAAAGAATCAGACGAGCCGACGGCAGAGGACGCGCAAGGCCAGGATTCATCTCAGGATGCTGATCACCAGCCGCCGCCGTACAGACCCGAGTTGGCGCATCCAACGCCCGATCTGGAGAAGCTGTCTTTGTTGCGCGGCCTCAACCCGCTGTACGGCGTGTTTCTGATCAACCAATTGGGAATCGCGGATCGGAACGAACGTCTGCAGGCGATGGAAAGCGTACTGGAACTTCCGGGATCGGTCGTCCGATTGGTTCGGGTGCCATCGCAAGAGGAATTGCCGCCAGGACCGCTGGCGACGACACGGCTGGACGTTCAACTGCTTCAGTTAGGTTTGGCGTCGGCCGAAGAACTGGGAGCGGCCCAAGACGAACAGCCCGATCGCGATTCTCGGGGCTTTATTCAGAAAGAAGAGCGAGTATTCGTGTTGACGTTGGCCGAGAAGCTACGTCGCCTGTTCGACTACGATTTTCCCGGTGTCCACGATGTACGCACCCAATCGGTTTGGGCGGCGGGCGAGGTGCTCGAATTCGGCGGCGATTTCAACAAGTATGTCACAGGCAAGGGCCTGCAGAAGCAGGAGGGGATCATCTTTCGGCACTTGTTGCGTCTGATCCTGTTGGCCGTCGAATTCGCACAACTATGCCCGCCCGACGTGGCCGGAGACGAGTGGGCAGGCGACCTACGAGACATTGTCGACCGGCTGACGGCGACTTGCCGGGGCGTTGACCCGACAAGTACGGACAAGGCGCTCGAACACGCGACCCGGCCAGAAGAGACCGACACATAGTCCGAAGTGGGGCCGGTCCGCGACGAGCCAGATTCTGTAGTTGACGGCTTCCCGTAGCCGAACTCGCCAAGAGTTCGGGGAAACGGCAAATCGCCCGAATTCTTGCGAATCCGGCTACGGCGCGTATTTCCGCGTTCTCCCTACTTCTGAAACTACGGTTGCGGAGCAGGAGTCGCCTTCTTGGGTGGCGGTGTCACTGGCGTCTTCTTGGGCGGCGCGACCGGCGTCTCAGGGGTCGCCTTTGGGGGCGTCTTTGCCGTCGGGTCGTCGGCTGGTTTCGGCGGCGGCTCTGTCGGAGGCATCTCACCGAGATTTCCAAGATCCTCCAGAGGATTGGTCAGAAGCGTCTCCGTCTCCTTCGCCTCGACCTCCAATTCGTCCACGTTGACCACGATTCCGCAGTCTTCCTCCAGGGCTTTGGCTTTCTTGCGGATTTCAGCAACCAGCGACGACAGATCCTTGAAACTGGCGTCGTCCGCCTGGCCGATAATGTCACCAACACTATCGGCGACTTTCTGCACGTACTCTTTGTCCGCGTCGGTACTTGCCAGAGCCAGAATCCCGTCCTTCTCCTCTTCCTCCTCGACCGGTTTCTTCTCAGCGCCCTCTTCGGGCTTGGTGAACGTTGGGAACCTGAACGGCTTCTTCTTTTCCTCCCCAACCAAGCCGTTCTTGACCGACAATGCCCGCGCCTTGATGCGGCGACGAGTCAAGGCGATTCGATATTCCAGGGGATCGAAGACATCCCCACCAACCGAGCTAAGGGCACCAAACGCCCCTGGAGCCCGGCTGTACGGCGATCCCATGCCGATGCTCCCACCAACACCCGCCTCGCGTTCCGCTTGTTCGCGTTCCTGTTGGGCCTCGACCCGACCGATTTCATCGTAGCAGACGTGGGCGGCAACCGCGCCCATGGTTTTGGCCACATCGGCGACGTTGATGGTTGTGTTCTCCGGATACTCGAGTCGTCCCAACGATTCGGCGGCGCAACATCGGAGCGATATCGGTGCCTCGTCGTCCTCCAAGACGGCCTGCAAAGCAGCGACGACTTCTCCGCCCGCACCGAGGCCCCCCAGCGTTCCCAATATCTCGATCGCCCGGCGCCGCATCCAATCGTGACCGCCCTGGGTCCGCCCCGCCGGTGCCTCTTTGGCGTTGACGAGGGCCAGCGTCAAACTCTCGATTTGCTCTCGCAGCCCACCCAAGGGCGAAGCCTGATCCACCAACTGCCTGTCAAGTTCGGCATGACGCAACATCCCAACCAACGCCGCGACTCGGACAGCATCGATCTGGTTCGGATCGTTGTATTCACTGATCGCGTCCGTCAAGCCCTGAACAAACGGAATCGGCGGGTTCTTGTCTCCAACGAACGACACCTCCTTGGTGTTCAATTGGCAGATGAAAAGCATGGCGTTGTACCGTGCCACGGGATGGTAGTTGCCTTTGACAATGGTCAACATGACTTGCCGGGTCAAACCCAACAGATGCCCGTGAACCGCGTCCGAGCCAGCCTGCTCCATGCGTTTAAGAAACTCCTGCCGCTTCTTGGGCCACTCGTCCAAATGCTCTGGATGGGTCAAGGTGGCGAAGTAGTACCCCGTGTGCCACAGATTAAACCAGTACATGGCTTGATCGTCTGCCACATCGACTGGCTTTGAGCCGCGCATAATGCTCGCAACCTGAAACTGCACATCGTTCTTCCCCCTCATCGCCGCCCGGATCTCGTCTTGCTCCACTTTGTCCATATCCGAGGATATTTCCTTCTCGGCCAATAGAAACCGCGCATCGATGGGAAGCTTTTCATACTTCGTTTGGCCCTGCGCGGTGAGTGTGTGGTTCGATCCGAAAGCGATTCCGGCAAATACGACTATCAGGCTGCGTCGATACATAGCTGTTTTGTTGCCTCGTAACATCGAAATCTCCAACGTTTGCAGTCAAACCGCCCTCTGTTAATCATTTCGTGCAAAGCGAGATCTGTCAACCTAAATCCTTTGTCGAGTTTGTGTTGCGATCAGACCACGGATCTTCCTCTCGACCTCATATGCACAAATCCTCGTGGTTCGCCTATACTCGGCGGCCGTAACAATCACAAGGATGGTGGCCAATCATGAATGTTTCCAACGATTATGCAACGAGGGCACGACGGTTGATTCGTCAGAAGCTTGAGTCTCTGCAGAGGTGCGGTGTTGCGCAAATCCCGAAAACGGCTGGTCGGGATATGCCGGAAACGCGGGATGTTTCGGAGCAGCCGCCAACGCGCGAGCAGCCCACTGACACGCTGAGCCAACTTGGCCCGGAAATCGCCGCTTGCACCAAATGTGCCCAATTGGCGACGACGCGCATCCAGGCGGTGCCGGGCGTTGGAAACCCGAATGCCCGTTTGTGTTTCATGGGCGAAGCGCCCGGAGCGGACGAGGACCGCCAAGGCGAACCGTTTGTGGGTGCGGCGGGGCAACTGCTGAACAAGATTATTCAAGCCTGCACATTGCGACGCGAAGATGTCTACATCCTGAACGTCCTGAAGTGCCGACCGCCCGGTAACCGAACGCCGGCGCCTGAAGAGATAGCCAACTGCCGCGGGTATTTCGAACGGCAGTTAGAGATCATTCAGCCTGAATTCCTTTGCTGCCTCGGTGCGGTCGCTGCCCAAACATTGCTGAACACGACGCAAGCATTGGGGAAGTTGCGTGGGCGATTTCACGACTATCGAGGAATCAGGGTCATGGCCACGTACCACCCGGCATACTTGCTGCGTTCTCCAAACATGAAGCGAGCTGCGTGGGAAGACATGAAAATGCTGATGCGCGAAATGGGGCTAGAAATCCCGCGCCGATAGCCCGGACTATTCACGTAGGCCGGATCAAGGTCGCGCAACGTATTGCCGGAACAGCGCAAACGCAATCGAGGCTGCATGACAAGACGTGCACTGAGCGACCCAAGAAAAGCGACCGCAGCTCCGGCACGAACGGCGTTTGCTCGGTCCGGCCTACAATCTCGTGAATAGTTCGGGCTACGACTTCCCTTTCTGGGAGAACAGCTTCAGCAACGTTCTCCGCAGTTCTTTCATCTTCAGCGGCATCGAAAGCAGCACGCGATGCTCGTTGGTCTGTGCCGCGTCGGCCAAGCGCTTCTGCCGCTTGTCCACCAGCAGGATAGCCGGGACTTGTGACGCCGTCTCCGAATCGCCCAACCGGTTGAACGCCGCCACCGCAGTGCCACCCAAGTCTTGCGTCGAGAAAATGACGCAATCGGCCAAACGCGCCTCGTCTTCCACGCGCTGAACCGCGCGGGCCGCATCGCTGGTGATCAGTACGCGATAGCCGCGTTTCTTCAGGTGCTCGCGCAACACGTTCTGCACTTCCGAGTTCGATTCCACGAACAGCAGGGTCCGCCCGATTCCCTCTTCCGGGTCGGTGGGCGCGGGACCCGTCTCGGCCGACGCAGGTCCCTCGGCCGGAGCCTCGTCCTCTCCCTTGTCCAAGATGACTCTGGCCCGTTTCAGATCGGCCAGCATGATCGCCGGTTCTTGGTAGCGTTCCTCGGGGTTAAGCGTCATCGCCTTGTTGATGATGGACCCGATGCCGATGGGCAGGTCCGGCTCAAGCTTGCCGATGGGTTCAAAAGACTGAAAACGCGAGATGCTCATTCGAATAAGACGGTCTTTCGTTTCCTGGAGCGGCCCCACGCCGGACAACATGTTGTAGAACATGCAACCGGCAAAATAGATGTCGCTGCGCGGGTCGTTCTTGCGCACGCCCGTACCTCGCTCCAATGCCACGTAGTCGATCGAACGAGCATTCGGAGAAGCGCTGATCTTGTCGCCACCGGTCTCGGCAATGGTGGCGAGCCCAAAGTCCACCAACTTGGCTTCGCCTTTGGAGGTTACCAGCACGTTGGACAGTTTCATATCGCGGTGTGTGATCCCCACCTTGCTCGCGTGGTCCAGGCCGCTGACGACGTCCGTAATCAGTTTCAATGACGTCTCCACATCCAGCTTCTTCCGCGTTCTCATCAACTCGCGGAGAGTCTGCCCTTCGACGAATTCCATCACAAAGTAGGGTTCTTTGATGTCGTCGCTGACCTCATGGACACGGACGATATTCGGATGCCTAAGTCGCAGGCCCATGCGGGCTTCGCGCAAGAACAACTCGACCTGCTCCGCGTTGTCGCGATAGCGTTTGCGAAGTACTTTTACGGCTACCACACCGCCCTTGTCGCGGTGCACCGAACGGAAAACGCGAGCGAACGTACCCACGCCCGCGATGTAGAGGGCACGATATCGCCCGTAAAAGTAGCCCTGGCGGTGCCCCCGCTCGACCTTGTCCAACTGGAAGTTGGTCAACAGCTCCTTTCGCAGAAGACAGTCCTTGAACTCTTCGTAACTGACGTCGCGCGTGCCAAATTCGGTCCACACGGCATCCAGTTCACGGGAGTCCAAGAGTCGCAAATCGAAAATCCGTTGCGAAATATCGTCTGCTGTCAGTTCTTTCATATCGCCAATGGCTCCTGGCTAATTGCTTTGGCCGTCAGAGGATAGCAATGACAAGGATTCTCATGTTATTCGACATCGCCCGTCGAATCAACGTGAGCACCGGCAAACCCAGCACCGTGTCAGATCAAGAGTGACAGGTAGGCCGGAACAAGTCCGCGCAGCTCCGGCGTCTTCTTGTTTTCGTGCCGGAACTGCGCGGACTTGTTCCGGCCTACGCATTTGCCCGCCAGACATGACTTGACGCCGCGCTACCCCACGTCGGACAGGTCCAGCGCCCGGCCGTAGCGTCGGATCACCATGTCCCGCAGCCGCGCGAATTCGGGGGCAGACAACCCCGGATTCTCGGCCACCAAGGCCCGCGCGTCGTTCCGGGCTTCGGCCAGCACATCCTTGTCACGCACAAGATCCGCAATCCTGAACGCGGGCAACCCGTGCTGCTGTGCGCCGAACAGGTCGCCTGGCCCGCGCAGTTGGAAGTCGATTTCGGCAAGCTCGAAACCGTCGTTCGTATTGCAGAACGCCTCCAAACGGCCGCGGGACTCGTCAGTCTTGGCTTCCGCGAAGACACACAAGTAGCCAGGATGCGTGCCGCGGCTGATCCGCCCTCGCAACTGATGAAGTTGAGCCAATCCGAACCGTTCGCCACCTTCGATCGTCATGACGGTGGCATTGGGTACGTCGATGCCGACTTCGACCACCGACGTTGCCACCAGAACCTGTATTTCCGCTCGCCCGAAAGCCCCCATGGCGACCTCCTTGTCCGCCGAATTCATCCGGCCGTGTATCAGATCCAACCGAAACGCCTCCAATTCGCCGTTGGCCAACGCTTCGAACGATTGCTGCACGCTGGCTGTGCCGTCGTCGTGGCTCGACTCGACCAACGGAGCGATCACGTAGCCTTGTCGCCCTTCACGGAGCTTCTTGCGAAAGAAATCCCACCACTTCTCGCGTCGATCGTCATCGCCCAGATACGTGTGGACAACGGCCCGACCTGGCGGCGATTCCCGCAAGGTCGACACGTCCAGGTCGCCGAACAGCGTCATGGAAATCGTGCGCGGGATTGGGGTCGCGGTCATCACCAGGTAATGCGGGTCGAGGCCGGAGCCGCGCAGGGCGGCTCGCTGCCGCACGCCAAACTTGTGCTGTTCATCAATCACCACCAGCCCGAGTTTGGGCGGCGCGATATCGTCGTGCAGCAGAGCGTGCGTGCCTATGACTACATCTACGTCGCCCGACGCGATCCGTTCCAGCGTGTCACGCCGATCGGCCGTCCCCATCGAGCCGGTCAACAAAGCGATGCGAACGCGGCTCTCGCGCAGGTCTCTGGCTAATGTACGCGCGTGCTGGCGCGCCAAGACTTCGGTCGGTGCCATGATTGCCGCTTGATAGCCGTGAGCCACGGCACACAGCATGGCGTATTCGGCGACGACCGTCTTGCCGCTTCCCACGTCCCCCTGCAACAGCCGATTCATGGGCGTCGATCGCGCCATGTCGGCCGAAATCTCGGCAATGGCCTGATCCTGCGCCGCTGTCAATTCAAAAGGGAACAGCCGCCGAATGCGCGAGTCGATCTTGGCCGTAGCGGGCAGTGGTGCCGAACTGCAACGCTCGGTCAACTCCCGTTTGCGCAACGCCAGAGCGAGTTGCAGAACCAGCAGTTCTTGGTAGACAAATCGCCGTCGGCCCTGCGCAAGGCTATTGGCGTCGCGTGGTGCATGAATCTCTTGCAGGGCATCGGAGATGGGGCGAAGACCGTGGGCTTGACGGTACGGTTCCGGAAACACCTCGTTCACACAGTCGCCGTATTCCGCGGTGACGCCCTGCACGATTCGGCGCATCTGCCATTGACGGATGCCTTCGGTCAGCGAATAGACGGGCAGTATCCGTCCGGTGGGCGGCTGCTGGTCGTCGTCCAGCAATTCGACGCGCGGATGGACCATCTCCCAACGCCCGCCGTTGAATCGCGGTGCGCCCGACAACAAGACGCGAGCCCCCACGGACACGCGATCACGAACCCAAGGCTGGTTGAACCAGACGGCCCTCAGATACTCGGCGTCCTGCCTGACCAGCATACCCAGCCATGATCGTCCCGGCCCGGTGTTTCGCAAGTCGATTTCCTCGACGACGCCGCATACGCTGGCAGGCTCGTTCTCCACAAGCTGGTGTACCGCCACGAGTTGGCTCGCGTCGTGGTAGTCACGAGGGAAGTAGAACAGCAAGTCACTGGCGGTGCGCAGGTCCATGCGCTCCAGCAACTCCGCCCGCTGCGGCCCCACACCCTTGATGAATTGCACTGGGGTGGCCAGACGTTCCCCGGCAGATTTGCCACCATCGTTGCTCATCCCGCCATTTTATCCCGAATTGCCTGGTTGCCAAACCAGTCGTGAAGAATCCACCGACTGTCGTTGGCGTTTTCGGCATGAATCCGTAGAATCATTAGAGGTTTGGGCTCTGCACTTGTTACCAGCCGAAGGAAGCTTTGCCATGGGAATCCGCCTGGAAGTCCTCGAATTCTTCGACCAGTCAAATCGTTCGATCGTCCACCGCATCCCGCCCGAGGGTTCTGCGGACATCAAATACGGCGCGCAATTGATCGTCCAGGAAAGCCAGGAAGCGGTCTTCTTCAGAGACGGCAAGGCGATGGATACATTTGGGCCGGGGCGCTATACGCTGACCACCGCCAATGTCCCGATCATCACGCGCATTCTGACGATTCCCTGGCAGAAATCGCCTTTCACGGCCCAGGTGTATTTCGTTGGCAAGCAGACCTTCCTGGATCAGAAGTGGGGCACGCGGCAGCCGATCACGGTTCGGGACAAGGACTTTGGCATTGTGCGGCTGCGCAGCTTTGGCAAGTTCTCGTTCCGAGTGGTCGATTCGGCGACCCTGATCAACACGCTTGTCGGTACGCAGGGCAAGTATACCACCGACGAAATATCGTCCTTCCTCAAGGACCTGATCGTGTCTCGTTTGACCGATCTGCTCGGGACAATGCAGGTGTCCATGCTGGATCTGCCGGCCAAGTTCGACGAGATCGCCGCCGGTACTCGGGCAAAGCTGGGCGACGAATTCGGCAAGTACGGGCTGGAAATGGCCGACTTCTTCATCAACGCCATCACGCCGCCTGAGGAAGTGCAAAAGGCGATCGACGCCCGCAGCAGCATGGGCGCAATCGGCGACTTGCAGGCGTTCACGATGTACCAAGCCGCGAACAGCATGCAGAAGATGGCCGAGCAATCTGGCTCGGGCGTCGGTGGCAATGCGATGGGAATGGGTATGGGTGCCGGCTTCGGCATGATGATGCCCGCCATGATCCAGCAGGCCATGGGCGGCGGTCAGAATCCGATGATGCCACAGCAAGGCGCGCCGGCAGGAGCGCAGGGACCGCCTCCTGCGGGGGCTCCAGCCGCGGGCGCCGCGGCAGCCGGAGCGGCTGCGGGTGGCGCCGGCGGGATGAACTTTGATGATCTTGCACCGGCGGCCGCTGCTGCGGACCCTAGGCAAATCGTGCGATCGATCGCCGATTCCGCCGGCTGGCAAATCCAGGAAGCCGGGAACCTCTGGCATATCAGGGTGCCAATCGGCGCGCTGCGCAAGCAAACGGTAACGGTCGACTTCGACAGCAAAGACGAGGAAGGCCACAGCGTGCTTTCCTACACATCGATCTGCGGACCGGCCTCAGAGAAGAACGCCATGGCGCTGCTGCGTTACAACATGAAGATGGTTCATGGCGCGTTTGCGGTCCAGAATACGGGCTCCGGCGAGATGGTGGTGGTGCAAGCCAACCAATTGGCCGACACGGCCGACCCTCTCGAAGTCACCCGCGTGATGACCGCCGTAGCCTGGCAGGCCGACAAAGTGGAGGAAAAACTAGGCGGCGGCGATCGATTCTAGCTGACCGTCCTGGCCGCGATCCCCGTCGGCCGCAATTCCGGTAGGGTGGGCCAAGTCTTCGCGGGCCCACCGGGATCTGAGACATGTAGGTCATGCTTTGCATGACGATACCCGATAGTGCGTCAGGCAGAGCCTGACCTACGATTCTGCGGACCACGTACCCAGCGGTGGGCCCGCGAAGACTTGGCCCACCCTACGAAGACGGGCGCACGGGGCTTACACGCCACAGACTGCGACTCTATCACCCCTTCTCGTACTCCGCCGTCACGCTCGTGGTGATGCCGCCGCGAGCGGTAAACTCCGCAACCAGTTTCACACGCCGCGGCTGGATCACGGCCACAAAATCGCCGAGAATGCGATTGGTCGCGTTTTCGTAGAAGATTCCCTCGTTGCGGAACTTCTGCAGGTACAGCTTCAGGCTCTTCAACTCGATGCACTTGTCGTCCGGCGTATATGTGAATGTCAGCACGCCAAAATCGGGCTGGCCCGTCTTCGGACACACCGAAGTGAACTCCGGGCAGCGTATCTCGATCGTATAATCCCGCTCGGGATACTGATTCTGAAACGTCTCCAACGTATCGCGGAAGGTCTCCGACATCGATGTCCTCCTTTCGTCCAAACCATCATTTTGTCATGATTGCCTGAGAGTGAAAGAGGTCTATGCGCGTCGCGGAAATCTACAAGTCGATTCAGGGTGAAGGATTCCTGACCGGAACCGAAAGCGTCTTCGTGCGCGCCGCGGGCTGCAATCTTCGGTGTTGGTACTGCGATACGCCGTACGCTTCCTGGTTTCCCGAGGGCAACGACCTGTCGGTCGAAGACATGCTCGAACAGATCGCCGGCTACGAATGCGACCACGTCGTCCTGACTGGCGGCGAGCCCATGCTGTTCTCTGAACTGATCCCTTTGTGCGAGCGGCTGAGCAACGCCGGACGACACATCACCATCGAAACGGCGGGGACGCTGTACCTCCCTGTCCATTGCGACTTGATGTCCGTCAGCCCCAAGCTCTCGAATTCGACGCCAGCCGGACAGCCCACGCCGGAATGGCGGCTAAGACACAACCATACTCGCCACGTTCCAGACGTGATCCGCCACCTGATTCGCGAACACACCTACCAGTTCAAATTCGTCGTCGACGATCAAGAGGATTGCGAAGAAGTGCTGCTATACCTGGAAGAATTCCCCCATATCGACCGAGGACGCGTTATGCTAATGCCGCTGGGGACCGACGTCCAGACGCTGTCACGAATCGGCGAGTGGCTACAGCCGTATTGCTCGAAACATGATTTTCGGTATTGTCCACGCAAGCAAATCGAGTGGTTTGGCTTGGCCAGGGGAACGTAGCCCGGCCGGAGGCCCAACGGTTCGTCAGTCGAGTAGGGCCGGTTCCTACCGGCCGGGCGTTTGGTCGTCGTTTGATCGGCCGGTAGGAACCGGCCCTACGACCGCCCGGTGCACAGCCCGTGCCGAACGTCAATACGTAGGCGTGACCAACGCCCCTCCGCTGGTTCGTCAGAGTAAGCCAGAGCAGTGAACGACATCAGCAACTATCAGATTGATCCCGATGCCACGGCGGACAGCGGAGCGGAAACCGTGTTTCGTCTTCGGAAGGGTTACCGCAATCTTGGGATTGTCTGCCTGCTCTTCTTTGTCTTCACGGGTGTTGCCTCTGCCTGGGGAATCTGGTCGGAAGTGCCCCCAAACCGACGAGTCCATGCCCTTTATCTCCTGATCTTCTCTTTGAGCGTCTGGGGGTTCATGGCTGGTCTGTCGCTGTGGGTGCTGGTGGCCTATTACCGCGAGAGTCTGACGATCAGAGATGGGCACGTGATTCAACAGGGAGTGATCGGCAAGAAAGAGATCGACTTGGCCGATATCACAGACGTCCACTGGATCGTCATCAAAAGAGGAAAGATCACCCTTCGAACCGTGATGGAGAAGCTGAAGATCTACCTCGACAACTTCGAACCGACGGAGCGTCTGTGGCTCATCCGACGTGTCCGAACCGGACTGCCCGAGACCATCCAACGAGACTGGGACTTGTTCTGCTACAAGATCGCCATTCCGCTTCGAGATCGCGGTGTCCTAGCCAATCGGCCTCCCGGCCCGGACGAAGTGACACTCACCCGCCGTCGGTGGGATTGGTATTTCTTCCCATTTACAGTCCTTTGTGCCGCGATTGGAATCGTGTACTGTCGGCAACTCCCGCAGCCTCGGATCTTGGCCGTTCCACTGATCGCAGCATTGTTGTGGATCGTTCTTCGATTCAATACCCCGCGACAAGGATTCGTGTTGAAACGTATTGGTGCAGAACCGGGCCAAACTCGTTTCCTCTTGTTCTGCTTGTGGTGGTTTGGCATCGCCATAGCTGGGTTTGTGCTGCTGGAACTCTGTAAGCTACCCATGCCACAGGCTCTGACGCTGCAGATCATTGGCAGCATCGCTTGGTTCGGCGGATTCCTATTCCGCGCACATCGATTTGATCGTCAGAGGCAGCAACGGGATCGCGAAGCCGCCAAGGTGGCAGTCCAGCAGTGGAACGAAGGAGAACGCAGGTCGCGATGAAGCGTGAGCCGTCCGTAAGCGAGACCATGGATCGTTTGAGAAACGACTGTCGTAGCCGGAGTGGCAACACTTCGGGCGGATGCGGCGAATCCCGAAGTCTTGCGACTCCGGCTACACCCAAACCGGACAGCGCTTGATCATCGTTCGACCGGCCGGTGGGAACGGGCCCTACGACTTCCTTGACTTTGGCGGCCTCAGAGTTCGGCGGAATTCTTGGAAGGCGTATTGTGCCAGCTTCCAATTGGCTTGGCGGAGGATCTGGCTGGTGAATGCGAAGGCGTAGTATGGCGTGAAATACACTTTTCGCATCGCCTTTCGGCAGAGGTCGTCCAGGATCTTGCGTTCTGGCGCCCAGGGCAGGCGGACCCAGGGCATCTGGTCGCTGTCCGGATCCCAGTCGCCTACCAGGTCGCCAGACGAAGCGGCAATCTTGTAGGCGTCGGTGTTGGGATACGGGCGCAGCACAGCCAGGTTCACCGTGCTGGGGTGGTGTTTTCGGATGAAGTCGAGCGTTTTGGCCACCGTATCCGGCGTTTCGCCCGGATAACCGATGATCCAGCTCGAGTGGGACAACATTTTGTATTTCCGAGTCAACGCGCAGGCCCGAGCGTTCATCTCGACGGTCGTCTTCTTGTTCATGGCGTCCAGCATCTGCTGCGAACCGGATTCCATGCCAAACGCCACCAGATAGACGCCCGCCTGCCGGGCTTTCTGGGCCAGCTCTTCGGTGAACACGTCGACGCGGCTCTTGATGCGGAATGAAATGTCCAGCTTCTCCGAGATGATCCGATCAAAGATCTCCAACGCCCGGCCACGGCGGCCGGTGAAGGTGTCGTCGGCGATTTCGACGTCACGGATTCCTCGCTCGCGGATGCGCGTCAGTTCGTCAATCACGTCGCCCGGCGTTCGGTAACGGTATTTCTGTCGAAAGTTGTAGCAGAACCCGCAATGGAACGGACAGCCGCGACTGCTGAACAGCGTATCGATCGGTCTCTTTCGGACCATGATCGAGTAGTAACGCTTTTCGTCATACGCACGGGCGACCAGGTCGCGGGCGGGCCGGGGCACGTCGGCCACCTCTGGAAAGATCGGCTCGGGCCCGACGATCACCTTGCCGTCTGCGCGGTGTACGATGCCGGGGATTTGACTCACGTCGCCTTCGCCAAGGATCTTCTCGCAGAGCGTCACCAGCGACTGCTCGGCCTCGCCAATCAAGGCATAGTCGGCTTCGGCGAACTGCTCCAGCGTGCGGGTCGGCACGGCGGAGACGTGCGGGCCGCCCAACACGATTCTTGAATCCGGCGACGCCCCCCGGACCAGTGCCGTCATGTCACGCACCTGACGAAGAATATCCGAGTAGACCGACAGACCGACCAGCAGCGGGCGAGCTGTGCGAATCTCCTCTGCAATCTGAGCATCAGTCAACCGGAAAGCGTTGGCGTCCAGCACGACCGGTTCAAACCCGGCGTCACGGAGTGCCGCGGCCAGATACAACAATTGCATGGGCGGAAAGCACTTCTGAGCGACTTCGTTGTAGTACGTCGCCCGAGGATTGATCAGCACGACTTTGCGTGTTTCCGCGGAGTTCATCGCCACAGCCCCAACATCTCCTTGAGGACCGAGAGGTCGAATTGGTACACCTTCGACAGCCGCAGCTTGCCCACACAGACGCAGCCATCGCAATCGGGGATAGTCAGTCGCGAGAAGGCCTCGGAGAAACCAAGTTCCACGGCGTCGTAGCTTTCGATGTTCTTGGCATTGCCACAGAAGATCAACCGACCGTCGGGCATCATGGTCGCGGTGACCAATGTGCACTGACAGCCCGGCGAGCCGTTCTTCAGCAGATCAATGTAGTAATCGAGTTCTGACTTCTTGCTGGCGATTGCCGCGGCGCGAGGATCTTTCTCCTTGCGCAGACGCACCAGGTACTCCAGCGACTCGATCAACTGGTCCTTCTCGGGCATCGATTCGTCGGCCGCCTCGTCGTCAAGCTCCTTGGGAGTTAGGAGCTGGAAGCAGAGGCCCACACCAACTTCCAAACCGTAGTCCAAGACTTCGTCCAGACGGACCACATTGTCGCGCGTCAGGCAGGCAATCAATTGAACGCGGATACCCGCGTCGCGGGCGAGCTTGATCGCCCGAGCCGCCTTTTCCGAAGTGCCCTCGCCGCGCAATCGGTCCTGAACGGCAGGCGGTCCGTCGACGCTGATTTGAAGTAGATCCAACCGTCGCAAATCGTCCAACCGCGATTCGACCAGCATGCCGTTGGTATTGAGCTTGCAGACCAGGCCGCTGTCCTTCACGTGGCGGATGATCTGGCCAATGTCGGCTCGCACCAGCGGCTCGCCGCCGGTGAAGGAAATCAGCCGCACGCCGGCCCGCTTCATCTGGTCGATTATGTCTTTCGCGGCCGCCGTGTCGAGTTCTTCACTACGGCGCAGGTCCTTCCATTTGCAGTAGCAGCAATCGAGATTGCACCGACCGGTGATCAGCCAAGCGACTGCAACGGGAGTCCGTTTGCCGGTCAACTTGTACCGGATCACGGAAAGTCCCAGCGACGCTTTGTTCTTCAGGTCCATGACAGCGGCTACTCCACAGGATCGCCAGCAACCGGAGCCAACGGTCTTTCCGCGGCCACAGCCGGTGTCTTGCGGTCTGCGGTCTTCTGATTCTCGGGGGTCACCGCGCGCAGCAACGGGAACATCCAGGGGATGCCCAGAAACGCAGGTAACACCTGAACTGCAAACGACATCAACAAACCCACGCTGAGCAACACGGTGTCGTCGGCGAAGCCGGTAAAGGCCGCCACCAACGCGGCCTCCCGCGGTCCAATTCCGCCCATGGACGGGATGTTGCTCATCAGCACGACGACCGATCCAAGGCCAAGCAACTCCTGAACCGAGGGGATGCGATCAGGGTGAAACGCCACGAACAGTAAACCGAGCACGCTCAGCGGGCGGAGTTGGAAGATGATTCCGTACAGCAGGAATCCAATCTTCTTCAAAGGCGAGAATTCCTCGAATGCACTAAGCACTCCTGTTGCCAGTTTGCCGAGTTTCGGATGGATCTTGGTGGCCAGCACCTTCGCAGCTTGCCGCACCGGCCGGACGCAGATGACAACCAAGACGGCAATCCCCATGGCCGTGTGAAGGCCCAGATAGCCGGCGGTCGGCAGTTCGGTCATGGCGACGATTCCCACATACAGCCAGAAGACCGTTCCGAAGAAATTCAATGACTTGTCGAACACAATCGATCCGGCCGCGCGACTGAAGCCGAGTTCCTTAAGTCTGGAAAAATAGACCGCATTGACGATCTCACCGGCCTTCATCGGTGCGGCGAAGCGGATAGGGTCGGATCCCAAACGGACGCGAAATACCTCCCAATAGCCGACGCGGGCGCCCTGGGCACGAAGTATCCGCCACCATTTGTCGGCCCCCAGAAAGACATGCCACGAGGCGGAAAAAACAAGCGTCACGGCCAGCAGGGTCCAATTGAGCCGGCGGAATTGCTCTCCCAACGCTTCCACGCGAACGCCGGCTTTCCATGCCAGCAGGACCACGATCGCCAGAGAGATAAGTCCGGCGATAATAATGCGTTTTCGGCCGGCGATCTTTCCATTCGTCACGTTCATGGATCGGACCTCAACGCACGTCTCGGCTTGGGCGCCGCCCGCTGCAATGTGCGGAGCACTTTCATTGGATACGTCTTCAGATAGGCCACGAATCGCAGGTCGCCGCAACGCACGGCGTTGGCCGCCTGGAGCAGTGCCATACACATAGAGGGTATCCATCGGAGATAACGGCACCGCCCGCGTTTGGCGAACCGCCTGACTAGACAGCTCGGCAGAAGGGGCAGGACCTTGTACAGCGCCGCATAGCCGGCTACGAGATTCCTCGTCTGTTTGCCACCACTTGACTGTTTGTAGAAATCACTCTCCTCTCCCTCGGCCAACCGCTGCGGCGCGTCCTGCGGCAACTCGCCGGATGCGACGGCTTGTTCCAGGATGTCGGCCGTCGGGTAGTACACCAGGAAATGCACTTTGATCCGCCCCAAGCGTCGCAACTGCTTGTAGGTTCCGGCTCCCAGGATGTGGTCTTCTTCGGTCTCACCGGGCAGATTGAACATGTGGTCGATGTCGTACCGCAGCCGTTGCCGATCGCAGCATTCGAAAGCTCGCAGTGCATCCTCACTCGTCTCCCGGCGGTTGAGAACGTCGCGACGGATACCATCGTTCCATGTCTGCAGACCGAATTCGATCGAGTAGCATCCCCCTTCCTTCAAGAGTTGGGCTGTTTCATCATCAAAACTGGATATCGTGCAAAAGCACTTGAACGGAACGCCGATTTCGTTGCGATATCGGTCCATCAACTCTCGAAGCCACGACTTGTGGCCAGAAAGGTAGGAGTCCTTGAAAATCACCTCGCGAAAACGATAACGCTTCTTACCGGCCACGAGTTCATGCATCACCGTGTCGACGCTTTTTCGGCGAAAGTACGTGCCGCCGTACAGCTTCTTTGAACATGTTTCTTCGCAAAACGAGCAATTGTACGGGCAGCCGCGGCTGACCATGGCCGAGTAGCTATATCGGTGAGAAGCGAACGGGGCGAACAAGTCTTTGTCGGGCAGGGGCAATGCATCCAGATCCACCAGGTCGGCCCGGTGGGTCTGACACACCTCGCCGTTCGTCCGATGCCAGAGGTTTCCCACTTCTGAAACATCGCCGCCCGTGCCGATCACCTCGATCAGCGGATTGACGACCTCCTCGGCCTCGCCAACGATCGTGTAGTCCACAAACGGATCGCGCATCACGCGCTCCGGTACGAGCGACGGATGAAGCCCAAGAAAGACGATGGGCGCCGTCGTCTCGCTTTTGACGGCTTCAGCGATTTCGCGGCACCAGGTGTATGTGCTGGAAAGCACGCTGAAGATGATCACGTCGGGCTGGGCCCGCACGATGCGACGGATCGTTCTTTTGTCGCTGGCAAACAGCCGTGCCAACGTCGGGATCTGAAAAACGTTGTCCGTGACCCCGAAAGTGTCCGGATCGTAGACGAACGTCACGTCATGCCCGGCGCGGCGAAGCACGGCGGACAGTGTCTCCAGGTCCAGTGCTTCGCGGACGAGATAGCGGCCGCGGTAGACGAGTGTGACGTTCATTCAGAACGGTTGGCTCCACTTGGAGATCTTCTTATACCAGTTCAACTTGCCTTTGTCCTCGCCGTAGCACTTGAACGCGTGATCCGCTTGGGAGGTCTTCTCCTGCCGGAACATCATTTCGTAGAAAGCAAAGAACTTCCTCTTGAACTCGGACCAGGAACGCACTTTTAGTGTGTGTCTAAGAAGGAAGAACGGACGGGCGTGGAATTTGATGTAGGCTCTGTGGGCCAGCTCGTCGATTTCGTCGTTTGTCAATTCCGTCCACGGGCGAGGAAGCGGCTGCTCTTCGGCATTCCCCAGGATGTACTCGCGCCAGTAGTCGTAACCCGTCTCGGCCACCATGTCATGCCACATGCTGGTAAGCGGTTTTGCGGTGGTCTTGGAGAACTGCACATAGTCCAAGCCCAGTGATTTCGCAAATTTCAGCGTCTTGCGGATCGTCTCTCGCGTTTCGCCGGGGCTGCCAATCAGGAAAAATCCCAACGACCGAATGCCATGTTTTCTGGTCAAACGAATCGCCTCGCGGGCTTGTTCCAGAGTGATCCCCTTATTCACGCGTTCCAGCATGTCCTGATCGCCCGACTCGATGCCGTAATAGATCCGGCCGCAGCCGGCCGCAGCCATCTCCTTCAGTAATTCGTCGTCCACGGAATCGATCCGCGCACGGCATGCCCAGAGTATGTCCAATTTCTGCTTCTGCATCTCGCGGCAGATTTCCAGCGACCGCTTTCGATTGATGAGGAATTCATAATCGAAGATGTCGATCTCGCGGATCCCCAAGTTGTCGTAACACTCACGCATCTCGCTGATGACGGTCTGAACACTTCTCGGGTTGTAGGCCGTTTGTCCCGCTTCGCAAAACAGGCAGCCTTTGGGACAGCCCTTGCTGGTGACCATCACCGAGAAGTTTTTGCGTTCAGTGGGAAACTCTGCATACAGTTCGTTCGGCAATAAATGGCGCGCGGGATTGGGGTAGTCGTCAAAGTCGGGTTCAGGGCCGTATTCCGTCTGGACCACGTCCCCGTTGCGTTTGAAGATCAAGCCGGGCACATCATCGAAATGCCCGCCGCCATCCAGCTCCTCCAACAGCCGAGGCACCGTGTGATACGCCGAATTGAAGCAGCCGAAATCGATCTCCGGCGGCATCACCGATTCCGTCGGGTAGACCCTCAAGTTGTAGCCGCCGACCATCACCTTCACGTTCGGCAAGCCACCGCGAAGGTATCGGATCCAATCCAGGGTCTCTCGGTACATGTACGTAGTCATCATGAACCCGAGCACGTCCGGCTTCCACTGCTTCAACCGCTTGAGCACATCGTCCGGGCTCAATTGCAGGGTGCGCGCGTCGATGATGATCGCTTCGTGCCCCGCCCGCTCGGCGATACCCGCAACCCATGCCAATGACAGGGGCGGAAACAGCCCAAAATACCGCTGGACGATACGAAGATTCTCTTCGTGGAGCTTGTAGGCGAAGGGATTGAAGACGAGAGCTACTTTCATGCGATTGTCCAGACGAGCAAGGACGGAGCGGACCTTTTATTATAACATCGGGAAAAACGTGGCAACGCCTCGCCACGAAGACCTTGCGATGGCGAAAACAGTACTTCGGTACTACGCACACAACCCCGCAAGCGTTCGCCACGGGAAACGCTCCTGTATCAACGAGGAGCCGGAATTCCGCGCATCAGTACCCGTCTTCCCGCCGCCGTCGCAACTTCGGTGCGTTGAAAGCAGCATGCCAGCCGATTGAGCGTTTTTCGAATCTCCTGCTGCAGGGTGTCGCATTCTGTCGACGATACATGCTGGTGCCCGGCGACCACTTTCTTCGATCCCAGCGACCACCATGGAAACCACGCTGCACCGACAGTTGAAAGAGATCTACGCCGATGGTCAAGCTCGGTTGGAGGCCCCCGTCCGCGGATTCAGGATCGACGTGATATCTGGTGACGAACTCGTCGAAATTCAGCATGGTTCGTTGGCCGCCATTCGTGACAAGATAGCCATTTTGGTCAAAGACTACCGAGTGCTGGTCGTCAAGCCAATCGTCGTCCGCAAATTGCTCGTCAAACAGGACGCAAAAGGCGGTCGTATCGTCAGCCGGCGCCGAAGCCCCAAACGGGGTGGTGTTTTGGACATCTTCCACGAGCTGGTCTACTTTACTCGCGTCTTCCCGCACAAGAACCTGTCGCTGGAGGTTCCGCTGGTGGACACCGAAGAGTGGCGATTCCCCGGTCACGGGCGCAGACGCCGGCGCAGACCCAACGATTTTCAAGTGGAAGATCAGAAGCTGACGAAGACGCACCGTGTGCATCGCTTTCGCACCGGCCGGGACTTGACCGCGCTGATCCCGCCTGGGCTCCCGTCGCCTTTCCACACTGGGCATCTCGCCAAAATGCTCGGCATCGATCGCTGGTTCGCCCAGCGGATCGCGTATTGCTTCCGGAAGATGAGAATCGTCGAGCAAGTCGGCAAACAGGGTAACGCCCGGCTATATCGATTTCCGCAACGATCAACGGCTGCCGCGTGAGAGCCGCCTGCTTGGAGTTGGGCAGGAATGCCCAACCTACGAGGACAAGAGACACGAAGCACTCGGTCGCGTTACAGCTTGGGCACGGGGCGTCTTACGGGGCGGGCCGGAGCGGGGCCACCGGCGACGCCGCGGCCGACACCGCCGCCTCCTCCCGCGCCGCCGCCACCGCCGCCACGGCGAGGGGTCAGGTCGGTGTAATCTTCGATCAACTGCCAGCCGAAGGGCCTGTCCAACTCGTACTTTGCCAGGGCCGCCCATGGGGTATCGGGATGTTCGTCAATCACGCGTTGCAGGTAGTCCTTGGCCTGCGTCGCGAAAGTGGATTGCTGTCCTTCGAGCTTGATATCGTTCGTCGGTACCAGCCTCCAAGTATTGTTTCTTGGCTCCTCGAACGCCTTGCCCACCCTTACTTCCTCAAGCAATGCGTTATAGATCTCTGCCCGCGTCATCGACGCCAAAACCTGTCCCATGGCCAAATCGTAGCCGGCTTGCCAGCGAGGCGTCGTTTCCTCCTCGCGGTCCGCTTCGCCCATTTTCAGTGTCTTGTAGATGCCCGACAGGAGCGGTCCCAATTTGGCCACATTGTTCTTCGCCTTGGTGATCGATTGGGCAAGCGCCGCGTCGCTTCGCTTGACGAATCGTAGTTCAGGCTCGACCTCGGCCCCTATCCACGACTTCTCTGACGCGTTGACGAGTGCCCATCGAGCCTTGTTGGCCGACGTTCGGCGCACGTACTCGTCGGGCGAAACGTAATCTGGCCTGTATCGCCGCATCACGTGTGGATCGAAGAAGTACTTCAAGTATGAGGAAAACTCATCGACCTCATGTTCCGAAACCTCGCGATAGACGTTGCGGTTCGGGTGAACCGCAAAGTAGATTCCGCCGGTTTCGTAGCAGAGCCGGGTCAAGGCAAACGGTCCGAAGCCTGAATCGATCGGCTCGACGGTCTCGCGAGCCGAACAGAAGTGCGCCTTGACCCGCTCGGGCATGAGCGTTTCCGGCCCCTGGTTGACCGGGCTCCACCGCGGGGTCTGATCGTACTGTGGATCCGGATCCACATACTTCACCAGGGTTTCTTCACGCCCGAACGGCGCGGGTATGCCGACCACATAGGCCGGCATGCCGTACCGCCGACAAATGTCAATCGTCGTCTCCATACCCGCCAAGTCGTCGCCCCGTTCGTCCGTGAAAGCGATCAACATCACATTGCGTTCGGGTTCATCGGTGACCGGGTCTCGCATTCGATAGTTCTTGTATCGATCCGCTGTCCTGAAAATCGCCGTGAAGACCTTTTCGACACCGGATTCGTCCTGTTCGATGCTGTCCACTGCGGCTTTGATCTCCGCCAGATTGTCCGTTTCCTTCTCGGTCAGCAATGTCACATTCTTGCCAAACGCCACAACGGACGTCAGAAGCGGCTTGTCTTCATGTTTGGCGAACGCCGGGTTCCCCGACGCCTCGATCACGCCCAGTTCCTCGTAGATTCGATCGAATCGGTCGTTGATAGCCTGGCGTTGGCGAGCCAGGCTGCCCGATTGATCGAACATCCATACGACAAGTGTCTTCCGCTCTTCCAACGACCGCAGAATCTCCTCCGTCAGCCGGTCGATGGCGCCGGAAGCACCAGTGACGCCTTCGCCCGTTGCGCCGCGCACCGTGAGGTTCTTGTTGAAATTCAGTCCGGTGGCGATTTGAATCTCGTTGTTGATTTCGATATTGCCGACTTCGGACGGCGTCAGATCAACGGGGCTGGGAACATCGGAGACGTCGGAAACCACGGGCGCCAAAGACAAGGCCATTTCGAAATCGCCGACGCTGTTTGCGCCGATGTCTTGCATCGGTCGATCGCTGACGGCGAAATCCTCCTGAAACTTGAGTTCGTCTTCCAGGATCTCGTCTATCGGGGCAGAGACGGTCAGCGTGACTTGACGGTCTCGGAAAGCCAGCGGGATCAGCCCCAAGGCGAGAAGCAGGAAGAGATGGAAAACCAAGCTGGCAAGAAACGCGCCCGAGTCGCCGTCGAAAGGCGTTTCCTCTTCACCCGTTTGCATTTGCCACCATGTTCGAAGGTTCCCCAATACGCTCACGGCTGCTCCTCCCGTTTCCGTCGCACCTCTTGGATTTGATTTGACACCTGCTCGCACATCAGGCTTGCGCAACCCGTGTAACTCGCCCGTGTAATAGGTTCGGTCCCACTCGCAATTCTATTCCCTTTCCCGGTTTGGACACACCTGAAGTGCTTCAGATTAGTTGTCGCCGTGAGGCAACTCGCAAATCCCGGCCCAAGACTACATACGCAGAGTTAGTTCAATATCACTCGAAATAGCTAATTGCAGCGAGAAACCGTCGCAGTCAATCCGCTCAGCCTACTCGGCCCGTTTCACCCAAACGCGATACGGGTGAAGTACTTTCATTGACGTGTCACCGTCGCCGATCTAGGATTTAGATCGGGAAGGGGCGAATCCGGCGAATCGCGCTGTGTGGGAGAGAAGCAATGATGGAGAACTCGAATACGACGTGTGTCCAGTACGACCATACCGGAGTCCGTATCGTCTTTCGTGGAATCACGATTGCGTTGTTCGGTTTGCTACTCAATGTTCCGGCCTGGGCTCAACCGGCGGTGCCGCCAGCGAAGAAGGCCCCACCTGCCAAAGGTCCTGCTTCGAAGGGCAAGGAAGAGGAGGGGGAGAAAAAGCCGCCGAAACCGCCGGAACCGGAACGCGTTTGGCTTAAAACCAAAGATGGGTGGAAGATCTACTGCACTTACTACGGACCGCAGCCGGAGATTCGCAAAGGTAAGGAGACCGTACCAATCATCATGATACACGGCTGGGGTGGGCAGGGCAGCGATTACAGTCTCTTGGCGCTCCGCCTTCAGACCATTGGTCATGCCAGCATCGTACCCGACCTGCGGGGCCACGGGCGCAGCACCAGCCGAGAACTTCCCAACGGCGACGCAGAGACCATCAAACACGACGACGCGAGGAAGTTTACGAAGTTCGACAGAGACAACATGCATTTGGACATCGAAGCCTGCAAGAAGTTCCTGATGGAGAAGAACAATGACGAAGAAGTCAACATCGAAATGTTGTGCGTCATTGGCGCGGAAGCAGGCACGATCGTCGCCGCGAATTGGGCAGCGATCGATTGGAGTTGGCCGCAGATGCCCGCGTTCAAGCAGGGGCAGGATGTCAAGGCGCTGGTTCTGCTGTCCCCGAGACAGACGTCTGAGGGGATGACCGCCACCAAGGCCCTCACCCATTGGGCCATTACAAAACGGTTGTCCATCCTGATCGCCGTCGGCGAAAAGGACCGAAGCTCGTACCGCGATGCCAAACTCCTCCACAGCAAGCTGAAACGAGTGCGGCCCGTTCCGCCGGCAGACCGCAACGAAAAGCTGCGAAAGCAGGACCTGTTCTTCGTGGACGCCGAGACGAATCTGAAGGGGACGAAGCTCTTAAACCCAGCCTTGCCAATCATTGGCAACATCGCCGGATTCATCGACCTGCGGCTGGTCAAGAAACGGGAAGATCTCCTTTGGGCCGAACGCAAAAACCCGATCGGCGGCAACTAGTCACCATGGTTGACTGCGAAGCTCTCTGATGCGCAGGTGACCATCGTACCGTCCGAGAATTTGATCACACGTGGCTCTGCGCTCATGTTATAGGCGACGTGGGTCTTCCGGCCATTCTTGGTGAATACTGCGTAGAAAGGGCTGTCCGCGTGGATCGAGCGATCTACGCGTCCAAGCGAATCAAGTGTGCGGATCCAGTGATAAGCGTTGGCGCGTGAGTTACCAGCCTCCAAAGGATAATCGTACGCGTGCTGCTGGAATTCACGCACGCTTTGCCCCGGATTGTCCAGCGCCAGGTACATCCAAACGAGATCCGACCAGGCGTCCCATTGAGTCCCTTTGTTTTCTTCCACCAACGCCGCATAGTTCCTGCGCACGTATGAAGGGTAGCGGCCCAGGTAGAGTGACCCGGCGTGCATCGGTAGCCAATTGATGCCATGCACCATCTCCGGATTGGCGGAGAACCACGTTTCGTTCGCGCCCTTACCGCCCCACACCATGGTTACCGCCGACGGTGCATAGCCGGCGTGATGAAACCGGCCGGTCACGTCGAACCAATAGTCTTCGATAGCGTGCATCTCTGTGGTATAGAGGTAGATACCCAGGTCGCGCAAGCGTCGATCGCCGGTTGCCGCTGCCCATAAGATGATCCCGTACCAGGCATTCATTGCTTCGCTGGAGGATTCGTTGTTGTTGCCGTCGCCGAATTTCCCGTGGCCGGACGCCCAACTGTGTCCGGCATAGGGATCAAAGCAGCGAAGAAAAGGGAACATCGCGTCGTTGGGGTCCGGGCTGGCAATGTCCCTGACCAGGAGTTGCACCATGGCTCCCCAGCGTTCATCGGACGCCCATGCGGGCTCGCGTTGCGCGATTTCGGCCGCAGCGCGCACAAAGTAGCCGTAGTGGAAATGGTGATCGTTCAGCTCGGAATCGCTGCCGTAGCTGGCCGGGTAGCCGATCAACGTGCCCCAAAGTCTGTCGTAGTAGAACAGGCTTCGCTGCTTCGGCCTGCCTCGCGAATCGCGCGCCGCCAGGAAATCCTCCATTCGCGATTTCAACCATATCAACAGCGCATCGACAGCCCCTCGATCGCCCGCCTGCTCCGCGATCGGGATCAGCGTTGCCCGTTTTCCGAGTTGTTTGCCCAGCCAATACGTATCCATCACGCTGGGAACTTTCTCTTGCACGACTTCGTCGATGAACACACGCATTCGAGCTCTGTCGCAGACTCCCACATCCGGCAGCGTTGGCAGGATGCCTGGGAACCTCATCCGAGTCGCGAACGAGGATCCCTCGCCCAGCTTCATGGGACCGCGAACAGAATCATAGGTCCTGTCAAGCAGTTGGGCCGTCGTGTGTTGCCACTGATGTGGATACAGGGCGAACAACGTTCCATTCTCTTGTCCTTCGTGGGACGCCGTCGTGAACGAAAACGTGGTTTCGACGATGCTGGTTCTCTCGTCGTATCGCCACGCCACTCTCGTATCGGTAACGTGGTTGTGTGCAAACCGGCGGAACAAGTCCAGGGTCTCCGCAGATGCATCGGGCAACACGGCGACCGAAAAGTAGCCCTTGCCGTTGGCGCAGTTCGTCCACTCTCGTTTGTCCAGATCCGACCAACTGGAACCACTCGGTCCGAACACACCGTAGTGACGGCCGCCCACGGTTATGCCCAGAGTTGGTTCATCCTCCCCACCACGCCAAGTATTTGGCGGTACGGAAAAGGTCATGGTCGGATCGCCCTTTTCCACACGAACGAAGACAAACGGCGAGCCGTGCCCATAGGTGACTTCGAGTTGCTTGTCCGATTCGCTTCCCAGCACGGCTGTGACAAACCAGTCACTGAAGGCGCCCACTCGAGCGTCCTTGAACGCATCAACGGCCGAATGCCCGATCACGAAATCGTCGAAACCTGCAGCCGGCATGAAGCCGAAAATGGCGGCGTCGTTCGCCGTTATCGTCGGGCCCGGATAGAACACGCGAAAGCCGTTCGATTCGGCCTTTACTGCCAGCGGATGGGGATACTGCCGCTCGGAAAACGGCATCCACGCCAACGAACTCCACCAATCGTTGGTTGGCATCGGCCGTGCTTCGTTGTCGGCGGATCCAACCGCTGGTAACGCGTAGATCATGCGCTGCGGAATCTTGGCGTTGGCTGGCGGCCGAAGCGCATAGCTGCCTTGGCCGACCGAGACGATCTCGCTGGCGGCAGCGGGGGCGATGCAGTAAAGGGCAGCGAAATAGAACCAGCAGAATACCAGATCGGCTGCGAATCGGAATTTGATGTACACGTGAATAACATCTCCCAAGTGCTTAACTCCGTCACCATCGCTCTTGCCATTTGAAGCCCCGAACACTCAAATGGTCGAGTGTAGTTCACCAAACACGTGGCCAAAGATACTCCATCACATGCGTATGCCGCTAGTACTCAGCCTGCTCGCCACTCTAGCCTTCGCCGGGGCACCGCCCGAAGTGCCGCAGTCCAGACTCCTGAAGGGGCACACGGGGGGCGTGTATTCCATCGCCTACTCTCCGGACGGGGACATGCTTGTGTCGGGCAGTGCCGATAAGACGGTCAGACTATGGCCGTTGATCGAGCGGCCTCTACCGCGGGAGGAACAGCGGCGCAGACGCCAGCTAATGCAAGACTTGGACGCGGACCTGTTCGATGTCCGGCAGCAAGCCTTCCTGCAACTCGCCGCCCTGGCTCACGAAGTCGAAGACGACTTGCAGCGTCTGCTGCGGGAGACCAAATCGGCGGAAGTCCGGTTGCGCGTAAGGCAACTGTTGATACAGATCCAAGTTCCACCAGGAGTCGGGCACCAAGGCGACATCCGCGCCGTAGCGTTCGCTCCGGATGGTAAGACGGTTGCGTCTGCCAGTCGCGACAACCACATTCGCATATGGAGCGCGGGCTCCGGCCGGACGCTCAGAACGATCAAGGCGCATGGTGATGGCACGTGGGCCGTGGCGTTTTCGCCGGATGGCGGCTTGCTGGCATCGGGCGGTGGCGATCATCTAATCAGACTGTGGGACGTGTCGTGGGGCCAAGTAGTCTTGCGTCTGGAAGGCCACGGAAGCACCGTGCATCGCGTCGCGTTTTCGCCGGATGGCAAGACGCTCGCCTCGGCCGGCGGTTTCGATAAGACGGCCAGGCTGTGGGATGTCGACACCGGAGAGCCAAGAGCCGTACTGCAAGGACACACTGACGCAGTGCTCTGCGTTGCGTTTGCCGCGGACGGTAAGACGGTCGCCTCGTCCGGCTACGACGGCACCGTGAACCTCTGGCGCACCGCCGACGGCAAACACGCAAGCGCAATCCACACCGACCGCGGCGTGGTGCGCTGTGTCGCGTTCTCGCCCAAGGGCGCTCTGCTGGCGGCGGGCGGCGACGACCGCGTGGTCAGGCTGTGGAATTCAGATACTGGTGATTTGGAAACCGTCCTCAAGTCGCATGGCGATACCATTCACTCGATAGCATTCTCGCCCGACGGCAATAGCCTCGCGACAGCCGGTCGCGACGGCCTCATAAGAATCACGCAAATTCGGCCTCTGCTGGGCGGCACGTCCGGAAATCACTGAGAATCGACTCCGCGTGTGTCATTGATTTGGCGCCGTCCGCTATTGCCGATTTGCGACCAGGCGACTCACGAACTCGGCATGTTCGGGCGTATCCAGTCCGTTTTGCAGGACCGCCATCAACCGGGAATGATCTCGAGTCAGAACGGCCGCGCCATCAATCCACAAACCGGGAAACACACCAATGCGGCAGACTCCATCGTCGTCGGGATCCAGTTCGCGGTCGTTTCGCAAGTCGAACCATCGCAGCTTTTCCTCGCGGGGGCAGAGAGCGAGGTACTCGCAAACGCCGTACCGCGCGTAATCGTCTCGTTTGGCATGCAGGTCGATCGATCGGCTGCTGACGGCGATCTCCGCGATCAACTCGGGAGCTCCCTGTACGTAATCATCCTCCGTGGTATCGGATTGGCCACCGAATTCGGGGAGAACGCGGAGAAATAAGTCTGGTTGAGGCTCACCTTCGTCGCCCAGGAGGATGGTCGTATTGTCCCCACACTGGACGCCGGGAGTGCTTCCTCGGTAGGCGGCGAAAACACTCCCCAACAACAAGTGGCTCTCGCCGTGTGCCAGTTTGAGTGGTGAACTCACGTAGACGATCCCCCCAATCAACTCGGCTCGGAAATCCTCCGGCGCTCGCTCATAGATGCGATGGAACTCTTCGCGCGTCATGCGATCGCCCGTCTGCAGTTCACTCGCCATCGACATCCTGGCTGAACTCATGACCACGTTCACCTTTCGCCAGAGGCCCCCCTGCTCCCATGCGAGCCCCCGAAATGTTAGATTCTCGCTGCGTGCAGAACCATTCGCTATTCATCTAATCAGAATACGAAAACGGGCAGGAAAAGGCAAACTCTCGCAGTCCAACCATGAAAACGCTAATCCGAAACGCCACGGTTGTTTTGCCGTCGGAGTGCCTACAGACCTCCGTTCTGCTGCAGGACACCAAAATCGCTGATCTGGGGCCGGCGATTCAAGCTCAGGCCGATGTGGTGGTCGATGCAGCGGGTCTGCATCTGCTGCCGGGCGTGATCGACGACCAGGTCCATTTCCGCGAACCGGGGCTCACACACAAGGAGGATTTGGCGCACGCCACCCGAGCGTGCGCCAAGGGCGGCGTGACTACGTTCCTGGAGATGCCGAACACCAAGCCAAGCACCACCACGCAGCGGCTGTTGGAAGAGAAGCTCGCCCTTGCGTCCAAGAAGAGCCTGGTGAATTACGGCTTCTACATCGGGGCAACGCCCAAGAATCTGGATGAATTGAAGAATGCCCGCCGCACTCCGGGCATCAAAATCTTCATTGGCTCCAGCACGGGCGATTTGCTGGTCGAGCGGCAGGATGACCTGGAGCGGATCTTTGCCGAAACAACGCTGCCGATCTGTGCACATTGCGAAGACGAGGCAACGATTCTTGCGAATCAGAAGCGGTTTGCCGACACGCGAGACGTGGCAGACCATTCTCGCATCCGCGATCATCAAGCTGCCATCATCGCCACGCGACGTGCAATCGACTTGGCAGTGCGACACAATCACCGTTTCCATGTCTTCCATATCTCCACCGGTGTTGAGGCTGAACTGCTGGCCGTACAGCACGATTCGATCACCGGCGAGGTATGCCCGCACCATCTGTTCTTCAATATCGACGACTACCAGCGGCTTGGCACCCGAATACAGATGAATCCCTCAGTCAAGACCAAGGCGGATAACGAACAACTCTGGCAAGCGTTGTTGGACGATCACATTCAGGTGATTGCCACGGACCACGCGCCGCATACGTTGGAGGAGAAGAACCAAGCGTACCCGGATTCTCCGTCCGGCCTGCCTGCGGTCGAGAACTCGCTGGCGTTGATGTTGGACCAGGTGAATCGTGGGCGCTGCACGATCCAGCAGGTCGTGCACTGGATGTGCGACGCACCGGCTCGCGTCTGGGACATTCTGGACAAAGGGCGGATCGAGGTTGGCTACGACGCCGACCTGGTCCTGGTCGACATGAACAAGCGAGCGACTGTCTTGGACGAAAACCAACAGGCCAAGTGCCGTTGGAGCCCTTGGCACGGAACCGAACTGCAGGGCTGGGCCGTACGCACGTGGGTCATGGGGCACGAAGTGTTCCGAGACGGCGTCTTCGACTCGTCGCAACTAGGCAGCGAAGCCGTATTCGACCACGCCCGCGGAGGATACTGGAGTACAGGCGACCCTTGATCTTAGCGGCATATTTGAGAAGTTGTAGGCCGGCAACAAGGAGCGTAAGCGACGCAGTTCCGGCACTGATTCCCAGTGAAATTGAGCTTTGCCGGAACAGCGCTTCGCTCGTTCCGGCCTACGAGTTGGTTTTTGAACGGGCTGTTAGACGAATCCACCTTCCGAGCAAAGAAGAACTCTGTGCTGTTCAAACTCCTTATCCTCTTCATAACCGTGCCATTCGTCGAATTGGCGTTGCTGCTGTACATCGCCGATCTGACCGATTGGCGGTTCACCTTGGCCCTGGTCGTCATCACGGGCGTGGTGGGTTCCGTGCTGGCCAGATCGCAAGGCTGGCGCACGTACAGGCAGATTCAATCGGAGCTGGGGACCGGCCGCTTACCGGCGCAATCCATGTTGGATGCCGTGATGATTTTCGTGGCCGGTGCGCTGCTATTGACGCCGGGCGTGTTGACGGACATCTTCGGCCTGTCTCTACTGATACCGCCGTGTCGGGCTTTCTATCGAAAGCGACTGGTCCACTGGTTCAAGACGCGGTTCAGCATTCAAACGATGAATCGCGGCGACCGGCAATCTCCCGACTCGCGTTCGCAGGTAATCGATTCCTACGTGATTGACAGTTCGACAGAGGACGACGAATCCAATTCGCGTTAGGGATCGGACTGACGTTTTGCCCGTTCACTCCTGATGCCACGGATCGTCGGTAGACCTTATTCAGCATGCGATTTCGAGCCAACGGACAGTATTACGTATTCGCCATCACGGTTTTCCTGAGCGCGTTCCTGCTGTTTCAGGTCCAGCCGCTGATTGGCAAGTACATTCTGCCCTGGTTTGGCGGCAGCCCGACGGTTTGGACCGTTTGTATGCTGTTTTTCCAACTGCTGCTGTTCGGCGGCTACGCGTACGCGCATTTGACGACGCGTCTCATTCCAAAGATGCCGCAGAGTATTCTGCACTTGGTCCTCCTGGTGTCGGCTCTCGTATTGCTCCCGATTACGCCCGACGACGCTTGGAAGCCGAGCGGCTCGGGTGATCCCACATGGCGAATCATCGTTTTGTTGACGGCCTGCGTCGGTCTGCCCTATTTCGTTCTATCATCGACCGGGCCACTTCTTCAGGCTTGGTTCCACCGAGTCCTTCCGGATCGCTCGCCTTACCCGCTGTACGCCTTGTCGAACAGTGGGTCCTTAATCGCGCTCGTCTCTTATCCGTTCTTGTTTGACCCCAACTTCGCAGCGGACCAGCAGACGGTTGTCTGGTCGTGGGCGTTTGGCGCGTTCGCGATTGGCTGTGGGCTGTGTGCTTGGCGAATCTTGAGACTGGGTTCGGTCAAGGAGCTAGTCAGAGAACAAACACGAGATGACACGGGCAAAACGCGGCCGACTTGGAACGACGGCGTCTTATGGTTCCTGCTGGCCATGGTGCCGTCGGTGATGCTGTTGGCTACGACCAATCAGATTTGCACCGACGTGGCTGTCATTCCCTTCCTCTGGGTCTTGCCGCTGACGCTGTACCTGTTGTCATTCATTCTGTGTTTCCATAGCGAACGATGGTGCCCGCGGTCGTGGTGGTCGATTGGATGGGCCGTGGCCGTGATCGCCATCGTCCCCGTCATGTACAAAGGGCAAGCCGTCGTAAACGCCGTGCCCGTTCGCGCTCAAATCGCTGCATACTGCACGTTGCTGTTCTGCTGCGCCATGCTGTGCCACGGCGAGTTGGTACGCCTGAAGCCCCACCCGACCTACTTGACGTCGTTCTACCTGACTCTAGCCGCAGGCGGCGCGGCCGGCGGATTTTTTGTTGGCGTCGTCGCCCCGCTGGTATTCCCAACCTACGTCGAACTGCCGCTGGGACTGGTCGGCTGCACCGTCTTGATCCTCATTGTTTTCTATCGCGACAACTCGTGGACGCTATGCCGCGGCAGGCCCCGATGGGCATGGGCCTGCTTGCTTCTCGGCCTCCTGACCCTGGTCTGCTTCCAGGTGGATCTATTCGTGCGATCGTTCTCAGACGTTCAGGAAATCCATCGCAGTTTCTACGGTGTCACTCGCGTGAAAGCGGAACCCGTAGACTGGGCGAAAAACGAACTGATCCTGAAGTTGATTCATGGCCGCACGATGCACGGCAAACAGTTCGCTTCGGAGAAGAGACGTCTGTGGCCGACGACGTACTACGGCGAGAAATCCGGCGTCGGACTGATCCTCCGAAATCATCGGCGCGGCGAGGCCAAACGGGTAGGCATCGTCGGCCTTGGGATTGGGACACTGGCGACCTACGGCAACGAAGGGGACGCCTACAGATTCTATGAGATCAACCGGGACATGATCCACTTGGCAAGACGGTTCTTCGCATATGTGGAAGCATGCAAGGCGGACTGTGAGTTCGTCGAGGGTGACGCGCGAATGAGCCTCGGAAACGAGCTTGAGAACGAAGGGCCTCAGGAGTTCGACGTCCTCGTTCTGGACGCCTTCTCCAGCGACGCGGTGCCGGTACACTTGCTCACACATGAAGCGTTCGAGTTGTACCTGCAGCACCTCAAGCCGGATGGCGTCCTGGCCGTCCACGCATCGAACGTTCACTTGGACCTGCGCCGTGTGGTCGCCGGTCATGCCGAGAGCTTCGACTTAAGGGTGGCCTGTGTGTCATCGCCGAAAGAGGTTGAGCAGGGCACGAGCCGTGCCGTGTGGGAGCTACTCTCACGCAAACCTGCCTCGCTCCAGCTAGACACAATCCAGAAAGCGAAGCTCTCTCCCGAAAGGCGAAGCGTATTCTGGACAGACAAACGCAACAGTCTGTTTCAAGTGTTGAAGAAGGGCGACGGTCGCTGAGGGGCGAGCGAAGCGTGGGATCGCCACAGAACCAGGCAGTTCACGATTCCGTCACATACTTCAGTGCCTTCATCGGGCCGTGATTCTTCAATGCGTCCATTTCGGATTCCTCTCGAACCAGCAGCGCACCGGCGAATGCGAGCGCGTTCAATGAAATCGACTCGAAACGCTCGCGGCTGCGAGGGACCAGCAGCATCCATTGCCGCGTGACCAGCAGATTGTAGTTGCGCTCGATCCGATCACTCTGCGCCGCGTCCGGATGCAACCCCAGAGTTCTCATCATCCTGCGGTACAACGGAAGCGTCGCTTCCGCCGCACTTGACGGCGAAACAGACAGCTCAGGGCCGAGTCGAGCTAAGACATGCGGGAACGGCAGACCGTCAGCCTGGCCAATGTCCTCTTGAGAACTCGCTCTCTCAAGCAGCGGTTCGATGGGAATCGGTGGGCCCTCGGGTGCCATCGGAAGCGGCACCAACTGCAGATGCTTGTGCGGCTGGCTCGCCCCCGAAATCGTCCCGCCGTTGTAGAACCCCAGCGAATCGTATTCCGCCATGCATCTCCACAATGCCTCGAAATCGGCGCGATTCAATGGCGATTGCTGGTGTTCGAATTCCCGCGTGACGATCAGCAGATGATGGTCGACTACGTTGAACTTGTTCAGAAGGCAGACATGCGTCTCCGAGGCGTCAGCCACGTACATCTCCGGATCGTATGGCAGAAACGGGTTTGACCGCTTGCCGCCACCGCCGCCGGATTCGACCTTCGCGTAGCGCTTTCGCGCCAAGTTGGTCACCACGCGCACCAGGAATCGGACGCCGGCGTCTTCGACGAATTCATACTCCGTCGGAATCGAGCGAAGCGCACCGGAATCGAGCGCGTCCACCGTTGCCCGCGTCAGAGTGTCCCACAGCGTGCCGGTTTGAAACATCTACCGGCTCTCCACGGCAATCTCCGACCAGTACGCTGCCTCGAACCGCCAATCATCGGCTTGGTTCACCAACTCCAACTCCACCGACTCGCCCGCCAACCGGGATAAGTCGATTTCGAGCACGATCCAGCCTTCGTCGGCCGTCTCTGGACCAATCTTGTTCTCGGTGATCTGCCTTCCATTGGCCTTGACCACAAGCGTCCAGTCGCCCCGCGTGTCATGAGCCGCGACGATCCGGAGCACTGTCTTCTTGCCTTCCGGAATTTCAACCGTCTTCTTCAAAGAACAGCCCACCGTTCGATTCAACGGATGCGTCATGAAGACGTTCTTCTTGCCGCGGTATTCAGATCGCAAGCCCGGGTCCATATCCGGTCCGCACCGAGATATCGTCCACCCCGGGAAGACCTTTTCGCAGTCTTTCTGCAGTTGCTTCGCCACAGAGTACGCCTCGATCTTCTCCATCTCCTCCTCGGTGAAGCGGCTTTCTGCAATCGGGCCAGGCTCCCAGCACTGTTCGAGCTTCTTCGGTTTCGGCTCCTGGATCGGAATGACGAGTACTTCGCTTCCATCGGCTTCCTTCTCGATGCGACCGCCGCAGTCGACAACCGCCTTGCGCGTGAGTTGCTCGCACACGTCGACCAACTTGCTGAAGCTGTACGCGGTATGAGAGAAGACGGCTTCTCGGTTCAGTTCGGAGGTGAAACGTTCGGGCAATTTCGACAATCCCACAGTTGCGAACAGGACACCCCCGGAATTGGACGGGTTGCAGTCGGAATCCTGCCCACAACGCGTCGAGACGATGATCGTCTCGTCCAAGTCTCCCTTGCCGTACAGCAGTCCCATCACGATGTAGGCACCATTGATCTTGGCGTCGATATTGAACGCCGACTCCGGACCGCCACACGAGAAACATCGGTAGTCGTGGTTCAGGTGATACTTGTCGTTGATCTTCTTCCAGGTCGCTTGCCAATCGTCCGGTTCCGCCTTGTACCAAGCCAGCACGTCGCGAATCGTCTCGGCGTATTGGCTCTCGGCCGGGATGCACTTCAGTCCGGCCTCGACGATCTTGACCGGATCGTCCTCGAAATACGCCTCGGCGTACATGCCGCCGACGAACACACCGCCGTACAGGCCGTCGCCGTAGTTCATCAGCCGGCCGAACGTCTCGCCCAGTTCGATTGCCAGATTGGGCATGCCCGGCGCGATGATGCCCGAAAAATCGGCCTCGATCTGATAGTCGATGTCGTCCGCGTGTTTATTGAACTGCGGATGCCCTGAATCGGGCGGCGCGATACCACTACGCAAATTGTCTCGCCCGGCGCGGTTGGCGTGCCAGAGATTGTATCCGCTGTTGGCAAAGTCGATACCGGCTTGGCGAATCGGGCAATCCAGCCCGTACAATTCCATCGACCGCAGAAAGGTCATTTCCACGTAAATGTCGTCCTGGTTGAACTGATTGACCAGCCTAGGCTTCCATTGGGGCATCTTGTCCTCGGGGATTATCTCGCCCTTGAATCTGAATTCGGTAGGACCACCCCAGCCAACCCCAACCATTTGCCCGACCCAGGCCGCCGCCATCTTGTCCCGATATTCCGCCACCGACAGCCTACGGTTTTGGTCCGCTCCCTCGGCTACATCCGTACGGCCGTCGCAGATCAGGCACGCGCCCGCGAACAAGACGAAATTGAGGAGACTTCGAAAGGGGGTTCGTTTCATGGCACAATCTCCTTGTTCAAGTGGGCAGAGGGACCCGTTGTACGAAGCGGTCTCACTTCTCGGACGCGTCCATTATGGATAAACTGGATGGCAGTTCAACGTACCAAGTCCGTTTCGCCGGATGAAGCCTCACCGCACGTCCAGCGACTTCCCGCCTGATACAGAAGGATTCGGTCATGAAGTATGCCTTCATTTCTGCGCTCCTGATCGCCACAATGCCGACTTTCGCTGCGGGGGAACCCGAAAAACGTGACGAGATTGGCGAAGTGTTGGGACAGCCTGTCTACCGAGACCAGATTGATGCTGCCGACGATTCCGGAACAAGAGACCAACTGCACCGGTTGTTCACTGTGCCGGTCATGTTGAAGTACCGTGAAGCCAATCGAAAGGAGATTGATCCGACCAAGGACGAGTTCAGGTCCGCAGTGACTCACTTTCGCAGGACGTTTGAGGAGCGGTATCGAGGGGATCCCGACAACGCCGTTGGTGCCTTCGCCGTGTCAATGCGAAAAGTTGATCGCATTACCAGACAGTTGGACGATGCGACTCTGGGCGACGCGGATCGACGTCAGCTTGAGAAAGAGCAGCGAGCGGCGGAGAAGAAGCTCGACGAACATGTCACTTCCTTCGCGACATTCTGGCTGTCCGGGTTCAAGTTCCAACGCCATCTCTATTCGCGGTACGGTGGTGGTCGCGTTCTCTGGCAACAAGCGGGATTGGAGGCGTTCGACGCGATGCACCGTTGGCTGACCGAGCACGAAGAGAAAGGCGATTTCAAGATCACAGATCCGAATCTGCGTGCGAAGTTCTACGAATACTGGACGACAATGCCTCACGGCGCATTCCTGTCCAAGGACAAGGACAGGATTGACCCTCAAGCATTTCAGTATCCGTGGCTGAAAGAACCTGTAAAGGACTCGATCGTTGATGCGCCGGCGACGGAATCTGTGGCCTCGGATCCAAAGGAAGATGGACCGCCCGTAGGTGTTTTCGATCGTGTCGAGGCGAAGGAGTTTGTGCTGCGAGACAACGACGGACGGACTCGCGCCAAGATCGGTATCGACAACGGCAACGTCGTCAGGTTCTCGGCCAGGTCCGACACACAGTCGGATGCGTTTCTTCTGAGTGTGTTCCCGGACGGCCGTGTTGCATTGCTCCTCCGCGACGAAGGTGGAAGGAACCGCGTCGGCATGTCGATCCACGAGGGTGGCCGCCCCGCCCTGACCTTGAGCGAGAACGCCAACATCATCCTCCATGACGACCGTGGACGAAACCGAGCCGTGCTGCGAGTTGCAGAGGATGGCTCGCCCGAACTGGTCCTGTATGACGAGAAGGGCAGAGCAACTCGCGTTTCGCCCGGACTGGCGCCGTAGCGTATTACCTACTCAGTACAGCGATCGCCAGCAACCGGTAGTGGTGCGACTGTCGATATTTGTCAAGTAGATTGCGGCCAGGGTGGCCGGGGTTGGAGGGCGCGAGCCCGAAACCCCGGGGCTTCCCTCGCTGGCGCTCAGTCCAGCCCCGGCCACCCAACCTGACA
>CAZURK010000037.1:0-70763 GCA_964623055.1 uncultured Pirellulaceae bacterium | reverse complement strand
TCCGCAACCGGGACCTGAGGACCGCGCTGCACGGCGCCGACCCATCGGACCCTGTGGAAAAACGTCGCCGCGCGTCGAAGATCAGTCGGCACTTGAGCCTCCTCCGCGCTCACGGGATCATCGAAAAGGTTTCCAAAAGCCATCATTACCGAGTGACGAACAAAGGCCGCCAATCCCTCACCGCCCTCTTAGCCGCCGCCAACGCCACAACCAGCGAATTAACAAAACTCGCCGCATAAAATGCGCGCAAGAAAACAACAATCTGCAAAGTAGTAGAACGAGGACGCCGTAATCTCGCGAATGTACTACACCGACGAGGCAGGCACAACGCGCGACACTGGGCTTTCCCGTCGCCGTCTCTAGATGGGTCGCGAGAGAGATTCGGGAGGCGAGGGGGATTCTTGGCTACTCGGCCAGGGCAGTACTCTTTTGCACACGACCAAACGCGCGATAGAGGGCGGGCATCAAGAACAGGTTCATTAGGGTCGATGAGAGAAGCCCGCCGAGGATCACCAGGGCCATTGGGTATTCGATTTCGTGACCGGGACGATTGCCCGCGATGGCCAGCGGCAGCAGAGCAAGAGCGGCGGTCAGTGCGGTCATCAGAATCGGGGCCAATCGCTCGCCGGCCCCGCGAATCGCCAATTCGTTACCGAACGCGATTCCTTCCTCTTCCTCCAGATGGCGATAGTGGCTGACCATCATGATGCCGTTGCGCACAGCGATGCCGACCACCGTAACAAAACCAACCAGCGAGCCCAGCGACAGATTGCCGCCGCCTACCCAAACGCCCAGCACGCCACCGACGAGGGCGAACAGAAAACTGAGCATGACCAACAGCACCAATCGCCACGCGCGGAATTCGGAATACAGCAGCACGATGATGCCCGCCAGCGCGATCGCACCCATCATGATGATCCGACGCTGTGATTCCTGTTGGGCCGCGTACTCGCCAAGGAATTCGGGATGGTATCCACGATCGAACTCCAGCTCACGAACGCGACTCTCGATGTCGCGGGCAACGCTGCCCAGATCGCGGTCGCGCACGTTGCAGGTCACGTCGATTCGTCGCGACGCGTTTTCCCGTTTTATGGTATTCGGCGCTCCGACGATAGCCACGTCGGCCACCTCGCCCAGCGGCACGTGCCCGCCGGTGGGTGTTTCCACAAGGCACTGGCGCACAGAGGCCAGATCCGAGCGGACTTCGGGGACGCCCCACACGGCCACTTGATAGACTTTCTGCTGCCGATACACCTCGCCGACCGTTCGGCCTTTGATCAATGTCGTAGCCGTACGGCGAACGTCGCCCGGAGTCAGGCCAAACTGCTCGGCGGATTCAAGTTTGAGACGCACGTCGAGCTGAGGAACGAGCACCTGTGGTTCGACTTTCAGATCACTGACGCCTGCTATGTCGGCAATTGCGTTTTTCACTCGTTGGGCGTGCTCGCGCAGTTGCTGCATGTCGTCGCCGTAGATGCGTACGACGATACTGGCGCTGGCACCGGTCAGGACCTCTTTGATGCGCTCGCGCAAGTAGGTTAACAGGTCGCGATACAAGCCCGGGTAGCCGTCCACGATCTCCTGGATTTCTGCGACTTTGTTCTTGTAGTCGACGTCGCGGTCGAGGCTGATCCACAGTTCTGTGAAGTTGGGCCCGACTACCTCGTCGGCCACTTCCGCTCGGCCGATGTGGGAGCCGAAATTGCGAACGCCGTCGACCGCTCGAAGCTCTTTGCTGGCTCGGATCGTGATGCGGTCCATTGCCTCGATCGAACATCCGGGCTTTTCGACCCAGTGCATCAGGAAGTCGTATTCCTGGAACTTGGGCATGAACTCCTCGCCCAGAAACGGAACCGTTAGCACGCTGGCGCCAACCAAGCCAACCAAAGCGACGATCGCCAAAACCGGTCGAGAAATCAACGACGGCAGGCTCGCGCGATAGGGGCGCTTCAAGAATGTGATCAGCGGCGATTCGCGATGCCAGTCCGACCTGCCGGGCAACAGCAGCAGGCACATGGCCGGAGTGACCGTCAGCGCCACTACCAGCGACGCGAAGATGGCCAAGACGTAGGCCATCGCCAAGGGGCGGAAGAACGAGCCCGCCAGTCCTTCCAGGTAGAACACAGGCATGATCACCAGCATGACCGTGAAACTGCCGTAGACCACCGCGCTGCGGACTTCGATCGACGCATCCAGAACCACACGGAAGGCGGACCGCGGGTTGCCCGCCGCGCGGTTCAACCGCAAACGCCGAACGATATTCTCCACGTCGATAATCGCGTCGTCCACGACTTCGCCCAACGCGATGATCAAACCGGCCAGCACCATGGTGTTCAAGGTGACGCCGGATTGTTGCAGGACCAGTGCGGCGGCGACCAGCGAAAGGGGAATCGCTGTCGAACTGATCAGAGCGGTACGCCAGTCGAACAGGAACGCCGCCAGAATGACAAGGACCAGGATGCAGCCGATAATCATGGCCCAGCTTAGGTTTTCGAGCGACATCTCGATAAACGTGGCTGGGCGGAAGATGGTCGAGTCGACGTGTACGTCCTTCAGGCCCGGCTTCATCTCTTCCAGCACCGCCTCGACATTGCGCGTAACGTCAAGCGTGTTGCCGGTAGGCTGCTTTTCGACGATCAGCAGCAGGCCGGGGACATCGTTGATGATGGCGTCGCCAATGGGCGGGGGATGCCCCTCTTTCACCTCGGCAATGTCGCCCAAGCGAATCGGCGCCCCGCCGCGAAACGCAACGACCGATCGAGCCAGGTCTTCGGCTTCAACGATAGTCGACACGTGCCGCACGGCCAGCCGCTGATTGGGCGTATCGACAAAACCGCCACCGGAAACCAACGCGGCATCGCCGGCTGCTCGCTCGACGTCTTCGATCGTCAAGCCGTGGGCCCGCAGCCGTTCGGGATCCACCAACACCTGGTATTGCCGGTCTTGTTCGCCCCATATCGCCACGTTGGCCACGCCCGGAACGGCCATCAGACGTGGCCGGATGGTCCATTTGGCCAGTTCGGTCATCTCCATCTGCGACAGTTTCTCGGACCACATCCCGATCTTCAGCACGCGGCTGGTAGACGACAGAGGCGACAGGATGACAGGCGGTTTCGCAACGGCAGGCAACCGCGACGCCTCCACGGCCAGCCGTTCTTGCACAAGTTGACGACACTGCATCAGGTCCGTGCCGTCTTGAAAAATCAGCACGATGGACGATAGACCCAGTACAGATTTGGACCGAATCGTCTTGAGGTGCGGCGTGCCGTTCAGCGCGTTCTCCAGCGGAACGGTCACCAGGCTCTCGACTTCTTCGGTCGATAGTCCGGGTCCCTCGGTCTGAATCTCGACCAGCGGTGGAGCGAACTCGGGAAAGACATCCAGCGGTGCGTTGCGCAGGTGCCGATAGCCCATTACCAACAGCGCAGCCGCCAACCCGAGGATCAAAAAAGGTTGGCGCAGCGATGTGGATACGATGGCCCGTAACACTACTTTCCAACTCCGAACTCTGTGCCGAACAACTCCGCAGCTCCGTCGGTGACTACCATCGCCCCGGGCTCTGGGCCTGCGGCCAGCACGGCGTCTTCTTTGTCGGTATACTCCACCTGGACGCGACGGCGCACATAGGTCAGTGGGGAAATCTGCTCGTAGACCCAAGCGCCGCCGTGGATGTCGTACAAAATCGCGGACGAAGGGACGACCAGGCTCTGTGTCTCGCTTCGCATGGTCAGCATCACGGCGAGCTTCTGCCCCGGATAGAGACGCCCATCGTCGTTCGCCAACTCGTAAAACAGGTCGACCGTGGTTGCGGCCGGGTCGGCGGAAGGGGGGGCCGATACGTATTTCGCCGAACGTGTCGGTGCGTCAGGCCCCTGGCCGTATTCGGCGATCGACGCGTCGTGCTCGGTGTCGATGTCGAGGCGATTCCCGACGTAGACGGGAACCCGTATCCAGACTCGATCCAACCGGACAACGTGAAACAGGGTTTTTCCTGCGGCCACCGTCTCGCCCGGAGCCACATCGATCATCTGCAGAACTCCCGACACCGGGGCAGTGATCGCTCGTGATTCCAATTCACCGGCGTCTTCGTCCAAGCTGATGCCTGACAGAAACTTGTAGCAGGCTTCGGCGGTGATCTGCGCCTCGCGGGCCAGTTTCAATTTGGCATCGGCTTCGTCGACTGTGCGTTGACTGCCAGCTTTGCTTTCCAGAAGCTGAACCGCACGGTCGTAAGCGATCTGCGCGGCTTCGACTTGTACCTTCGTCGCTTCGACTTGACGCTCTGCCTCGATTTGTGCTGTCGCAATGTCCGCCTTTGATTGGGCAACGCGGACACGCTCGGCGGGCGTCAGCACTTCGCGTTCCGGTGTCAGCATCGGGGTGAACTTCAGAACCTCCTGACCCTCCGTCACGGAGCTGCCGAGCGAAGGCAGTTCGCCGCCGTCGGGGGCCGACAATGTTCCCGCAATCGGAGCCGATACCACGATCGTTTGGCCGGAAGGAACCACCACTTCGCCGCCGAGTGTCCGTTTTCGCTGCCTGTCGGTGGACTCCATTTCGACAATGCGAATGCCCAGTCGCTCCTTGGCCCTTTCGGTCAACGTGATTGTGTTAAGGGTCTGCTCGTCGCCGGGTTGGGCGACCTTTGCAGGCTCCTGTTTCTTGTATGCCGAGTTGTTTGTCTTCTGGCAGCCGGCAGCCGCAACGATGCAAATACTCAATAGCGTCAATACGTACCCGGGTTTGCCGAACAGAGGGAATCGGCGTAGGACAGACCTCCAAGTCCGTCCGGGTCGGATTTGGCTGACGAGCCCGACAAAACTCGTGGGATAGGCTTCCAGCCTGTCGGGAGCATAGGAAGAACGACAGGCTGGAAGCCTATCCCACGCCGCAAACCGAGTTTTGTCGGGCGAGTTCTGGCTCGCCGTCCTACAAAGAGGAGATGGACAATGCACTTTCTGCCATTCGCCTATCATTGCACGACCTCCTCGACGGTCTCGTCTGCCAACGGCTCTTCGATAAGCCGTCGGCCGACGCTACGCTCTAACTCGGCAATCGCCCGGTGAACTTCGATCGCTGCTTCCAACTCGCGCTGCCGGGCGGAGATCAACTGACGCGTTGTCTCGAGAACAAGCAGCAGTGATACGCCGTCCTCTTTCAGAGCATTTTCCGCACTGGCTACGGCGAGTTTGGCCTGCGGCACAATCTGTTCGCGCCAGATGCCCAAATCCTGCTGTGCTTGCATCAGCTTGATGTACGCTTGCTTTACCTGCAGTCCGATGTGGTCCTGCAGTTTGATGCACTGCCGTCGAACGCGCTCGACATCGGCCAACGCGTGAGCGGTCGCTCCTTGATTTTGATTGAGGATGGGAATGGTCAAACGAAGGCCGGGGCCTGCCTCGAATCCCTTGTCTCCCTCGGCGTTGATGTCGGGCAGCACGCCCCGAAAGTTCAAGTAGTCGAAGCGACTCAGACGGGCTCGTTTGGCGGCTGCGTCGAGAGCCAAGTTCAGCGCTCGAAGGTCTGGACGTGAAACAAGGGCCTCACTGACCAACTCGTCCACGTCGAAATCGGAAGTCGGCGTTTCGGTCAGGCCCACAGGCTCGATGTCGATATCGGCCAATTGCATGCCCAGCACGTATCGCAGTTGCTCCCGAGCCAAGTCAGCATCACGAGTGGCCCGCACGACCGCCTCCTCGCCGAACAACGCCTCCAGTCGTATTGCCGACACGTCCAACTCAGCGACAGCTCCGGCTCGCAGCCGCGCTTCGGCGATCTCGGCAATCTGACGGCGAAGTTCGGAACCTTCCCTGGCCAATCGCCGCAGCCCATCCGCCAACACCACATCTGCATACGCCAAACGCACGTCGCGAATCGTGTCCAGCCCGTCCTGGACCAAACGTTCGGCAACGCGGTTGGATTCAAGCTGCGCGGCTGCCTCACGATGCGGCCTGAGCACCAGCACGTCGAGCGGCAGCAAAAGCGCAAGCTCCCATTGCTTTACGCCGATGGGGAACATGGTGGAGACTTCCGGGTTGGCCAGTTGATGAGCCTCGATCAGATCGGCCCGCGTGATTTCCAGGTCGGCCAGCAGCTCCTGGTATGCTGGGTTGTTCCACAGTCCCAAAACCACCGCTTCGTCCTCGGACAGCCCGTCTTCCCACGTGACCATCTCTGGAATCGCCACCTCGCACGACGAGTTCTCCGGCCCGAACTCATGCCCCATTCTCGCTTCCAGATCCGTGGCCACATGCCACCGCCCAAAGTGCGCAGGCGCGGCGCACCCAGCGACCAGAGAGCCCGCTAGCACTAGCAGCGTGAACCGCAAACCAGTGATGCCGCAAGAACTTGCCATGCTTCCATGCTAATTGGCACGATGCGAGCAGATACTCCCGCTGTCCCTGTATCGGTTCACGGGGGAGTTAAGATGTAACGGTTGTATGGAAAATCGGGGCGACGTCGTGTCGGCCAGACGAATCGCTAGCAGTGCCCGTTATTGACGTTCCAGCGAGAACTGCGTTCGTTGAACGTCTCTTAGGGACGTCATCACCTGTCTTTGTATTCCCAAGGCCGAAGAGGCGATTTGCCGTCGTTGCGGATCAGCAGTTCCCGGAGTACAGTCGGCGGAAGCGCGTCCGGCAGAAACACAGCCGAACCATCAACGCAGCATGCATACGCGCCGCCCGGATGCTTGCTGGAGATTCCGATACCTGTCGCCGGATTGACTGCTACCGGCATCGTACGGATATCGAGGTCACGCGGCTCCATCCAGTGCACACGGGCGGTAGCAGACTCCACCACCATCAGCGTGCCCGCATGATTGTCTGTGACCTGGGGCAGACGAACACACGAGTTGTCGGGCCAAACCGTCCCGGGCCCAACGACGGCCACATAGCTCGTCATTCCCGATGTATAGTAGTTTGGGTCATTGACAAGACATGAGTAGCAATGCCGGTTTCTCCAACGCCAGTTTACGGTTGTTCGGGCCGTTCCACGGTTCGTCGAACCGGTACTTCTCATACAGCGTCCGCCGCTCGAGGTAGGGCAATAAAAGAACGCGCCAACTGTGCATCGGCTTGCCGTCTTTGTCCGGAATGTAGGCTGGCGGGAAGGAACCATAATCATCGTGATAGTTCTGGAGCGCCAGTGCGATATTCAGCAGACAGTAGTTGCAGGACGGATGGGAGTTGACCAATCCTCTCGAGGATTGAATCGCCGGCAAGACGATCAACTCGATCCCAAACAATCCCATCGCGATTAGAGAGACTCCGAGTGCCACCCGTGAGCGTCTTCGACAGAAACGTACAATTCCCCAAATGGCCACAAGCAAGACGACAAAGTGAGCTGCGCCGAACCAGCCCCATGCTCCGTAAAACGCCAACCCAATCGCAACCGCGGTCGTACCGGCCAGCAGGTGTCCCACGCCAAACTGAAGCCGGCGCAGCTTGGGCGGTTCCTTCTCGGCCATTGTTCGACTATCACTCATCGCGACCATCCCAGGTTTCACCTCCGAGCCATAATTCGATTCTACCAGATGAAGGGCGGCCTGGAAAAACCGGGGCATCATTATTGGGCTGACAACAGTTTTGCAGTCCGGGCCGTGAACGGTTATTCTGGAGGCTCTTCGTAGAGGCAATTGCATGCTGTCGAAAACAGACACGGGAGGATCTCAATGATTCGCACAAAGCGTTCTGTGTTTTGCTTGTGTTATGCACTCCTCGCTGCTGCGGTCTTCGTCAGGCCGGCAATTACTGGCGATACGGCCAAACGCCTGCTCGATCAGTTGGGCGTGGAACGCGGCATTTGTGTCGTCGTTGGCGAGTCGTGTTGTCAACAGGCATTCCAATTGGCTCGTGGCAGCGAATGGCTGGTCTACTTGCAGTTGGCCGACACCAAACTTGTGGAGCGTGCGCGGCGAGCGGCCGAATCGTCTGGACTGGATGCGACGAAGCTGCAGATCGGCCAGGGCGATCCAAGCCGACTCCATCTGGCGAGCAACGTGGCCGATGCACTGATGGCCGCTGGCGATGCTGGAGGGTTGTCGGAACGTGAGGCATTGCGCGTCCTGCGACCGGGAGGTCGGGCCTTGCTTCGGCAGCGAGAACTAGTCAAGCCTTTGCCTGACGGAATGGACGGTTGGACGCACGCTTATCATGGCCCGGACAACAATCCCGTTTCCGAAGATCGTTTGATCCGCGCCCCGTACATGACGCAGTTCCTTGCCGACCCCCGGTACGGTCCCGCCCCACAACTTACGGTTGCCGCGGCCGGTCGCGTGTTTAAGGCATTTGGCCATGTGGCCTGGCACGAACGCGAAGAGCCGTTTCTGAACGCATTGGTGGCCTTCAACGGATTCAACGGGACGATCCTATGGAAGCGGCCTCTGCCCGATGGCCTTATGGTCCACCGCAACACCATGATCGCCACGCCGGATACGCTTCATGTGGGCGATGACAAGTCCTGCAAGCTGATCGACACCGCCACGGGTGAAACGAAGGGCGAGATCGTTCCGCCGGTCGACGTGGCAGGAGGCACGTTCTGGAAATGGATGGCGCTGGAAGACGGAGTTCTGTACGCTCTTATCGGCGAGGCTGAACCGAAAGACGAAACGATGCGGTGGAAACGCGAAGCCCACGGGTGGCCTTGGACCGGCGTGTCGAAAGGCTACAACCAGCCCGAGCATCCCTGGGGTTTCGGACGCAACCTGCTGGCTATGGATCCGACGACGGGGAAGGTCCTGTGGCGCTACCGCGAAGACGAACCGATGGACGCCCGTGCCGTCTGCATGAAGAACGGACGCATCTTCGGCTTCCGGTTCGGGACTTATCTGACCTGCCTCGACGCGAAAACGGGCAAGGTCTTGTGGCGCAAGTCAAAGGCCGATTCGCCCGAATTGTTCGAGGCACTCGGCGCATACTCACCTCGCCAAGGCTGGCAGACGAACTGGCGTACGACGGTTTATCTGAGGTGTAGCGATCAAGCGTTGTACTTTGCTGGCCCTCAGATGACTAAACTGATGGCTTTGTCCGCCGAAGACGGCCGGATCCTCTGGCAGCACCCGTATGACAATTTCCAATTGATCATTCACTCGGACGGGCTTTACGGAATCAGCGGCCCGTGGGGAGAGAACCAGAGCAAGAAGTTCGATCCGCTGACCGGCGAGATTCTGGCAGAACTCCCGACGGGGCGCCGAGCGTGCACCCGCCCCACGGCCACAGCAGACAGTCTCCTGTTCCGCGCAATGGGCGGCTCGGTTCGCTTCGACGTGGCCAGCGCCCGTCCGCGATGGGTCTCGCCCATGCGTCCGCCGTGTCACGACGGTGTGACCATCGCCAACGGCCTTCTGTATTGGTGGCCGTATACGTGCGACTGCCAACTCTCGCTTAACGGCGTGACTTGCCTTGCGTCGGCGGGCGACTTTGACTTCGCACCGGACAGTACAGGCTCGGATCGGCTGGAGAAGGGAACCGGTGACACCACCTCGGTCGAGCAGCTATCGGCGTCTCCTGCGGACTGGCCGACATTTCGCGGGAATAACCAGCGGACCGCTACGACCAAGGCGGTTATCTCCGATACCGGTGGGCTAGCCTGGCAAACACAGCCATCTGCAGGTGTGCGGCCAACGGCTCCTGTTGCGGTGGGAGATACTGTGCTGCTGGCAGGTTCCGACGGTGTTGTTCGGGCACTTGACGGCAACACCGGAGAGGAGAAATGGAAGGCGTACACGGGCGGCGAAATCCGCATCCCGCCGACCGTCTGGAAGGGCCGGGCTTTAGTGGGCTCAGGTGATGGCTGGGTGTACGCCTTCGAGGCTGCCAGCGGAAAACTTCTGTGGCGATTTCGAGCCGCACCGGCCGATCGCAAGATCCCCGTCTACGGCAGACTACTGTCCACCTGGCCCGCGGCCAGCGGGGTCCTGGTCGAAGACGATACTGCTTATGTCGCGGCCGGTCTTGTGAACTACGACGGGACCTACGTGTACGCGCTGGATCCGGTCACAGGAAATGTCCGCTGGTGCAACGATACGTCTGGGCACCTAGACGCGGAGGCTCGTACGGGTGTGGGCGTGCAGGGGCACCTATTGCTCCATCAGGACAAACTCTATCTCGCAGGCGGCAACGCCGTGTCACCGGCCGTTTACGACACGCGAGATGGCAAGTGTCTGAATGACGCGGCGCCGCTGGCCGACTGCGAGTCGACCAGTCCACGCGGTTGGGAACTCTTCCTGGTTGGCGATCGCGTCATCGCTTGTGGACGACCGTTCTACCAGCACCCGGATCTCCCGGTGTATGACCACACGGTCACCAAGAAGGTCCTGCATGCGTCTGCGGGGGAGCGCGACATCGTCTGGTTGGATAACAGCAAGCTCGTCTGCTATCCGCCGCTCGACAAAGACGCGTTGAGACGATGTGTGACCGACGAAAAACGCCCACGTCACATCACTCAAGCGTGGGGCGAATTCAGCGTGGCCGAAAAACCGTTCTGGCAACATGACTGTCCCGACAGCGTGGCCATTGCTGTATCAGAAGCAACCGTCGTGATCGCCGATACGTCGCACGTGGTGGCGCTGAAACTTGACAACGGCGAACAGATCTGGAGCCACGCACTCCCCGCAGCGCCCATGCCGTGGGGCATGGCTGTGGACTGTGCCGGCCGCGTGATCCTGACGCTGGTCGATGGTCGTGTGTTGTGCGTTGGGGACAGGAAAGACACCTGAATACACGAAAGACTCTGGATATGAAAAACCGCATCGTCTCGATTGTTGTGGCCACAGTGGCCGGCGCGTTCGCGACAGCCATGGTAGAAGCAGCGGACAGCGAAGAATCTCGAACACCCATTCGCACCACTTCTTCGTCGCTTAGCAGTTACGCGGTCGTTGTGTCTCGCGAAACGCAAGCGGATACGCAATGGAAACAAGTGGTCGACGCCTTGGCTGCCAAACACAAAGCCACGACAGTCGTTTACCAGCAAGACGTTGATGAGGCACTGCCGTCTCTGGCCAGGAAGCACCCACGATACACGTGCTTCGTGGCTCGCCCTAGCGAGGCAACTCGGCAATTTGTGGCCAGTGTTCATCGGCTGACGCGCAAGCTGGACGACGATCCGTACACGGATACGTTGTGGGGGATCTTGACAGGTTTCGACGCAAAGTGCGCCCTGCGAATTGCGAGGCATGAACAGCCGCTAACGGTTCGCAAGGTGGCGTCCGGTACGGAAATCGCCATGGAGATGGTCGAAGAGGGCGTGTGGTATTGCGAACTGAAGAAGAACCGCATGGTGCGAAAACGCCCGGGCGGCAAAGCGGTCGAGGAGAAGGGGCCGGACGACACAACCAAAGCGATCGTGGACACGCTGAACGAGTACCACGCGGACTTGCTCGTGACCTCCGGACACGCCACCGAGCGCGATTGGCAGATCGGCTATGCATATCGCAACGGTTCTTTCAGGTCCAAGGCGGGCAAGCTGACGGGGCACGACACGGATGGGAAGACGTACCCCATCCATTCGACGAATCCTAAGGTGTATCTGCCGATTGGCAATTGCCTGATGGGACACATCGACGGCCCTGACGCCATGACACTGGCCTGGATGAACAGCGCCGGCGTCCACCAGATGATCGGCTACACGGTGCCCACGTGGTTTGGCTACGCTGGTTGGGGCTGTTTGGATTATTTCGTCGAACAGCCGGGGCGGTACACGTTCACCGAGGCGTTTTTCGCGAATCACCACGCATTGGTGTACTGCCTCGACAACGAGATCGGCAACCAGCGCGGCCTACAATTCGATCGTGACGTTGTAGCGTTTTACGGCGATCCCGCGTGGGCTGCTCGCATGGCAGACGGTTTTCGAGCTTACGAGCAAGAACTTGATGTCAGCGACGGTGTCTTCACATTCACGATTCGCGGCAATCGTGGCGCGGACTCATTCAAGCCAATCAACACAAACGGTTCGCAACGAGGCTGGCGACCGATTGTCGAGATCCTTCCATACCGGTTGAAGGATATCGAGATCATTGACGACGGCGGTCTGAAGCCCGTTGTCGCAGACGACTTCATCCTGATTCCCAATCCGCGCGAGTACGATCCAGACCGCCAATACGAGATACGATTCAAAGCTGCCAGATGTGACGACCAGTCGGCGGCGAATGAACAAGAATTCGCCGCCAAGTTCATCAGGGATGCGGGGAAGGGATACGTCGCACGGCCTTGCGGCTTCGACATGAACCGAAATGGCGTCCTGGGTGAACCCTCGGATCGCATGGTTGGCGATGGAAAGACCCGCGATCCGGACGGTGACGGCGTCGAAGAAGACGTACTATATGTGGATTCAGAAAACGGCGACGATCGGGCGGGCGATGGTTCCCCGACCAAGCCCTACCGCACGATTCAGAAGGCCCTTGATTCCGCCGACGGACCGGAAGACGGCGCCGAGGACATTATCTGCATCGCAGGGACCTTTCACGAGTCCTTGGAAATGCGTCACGGAGGCACCGATGGCTACTATGAACGCGACAAGTTTCAGTTCCCCCGAAACCCGACCATGATCATCGGTTGGGACAAGGACGGCGATGGACAGTATCCGCCGTACGACCGCGACGACACGGCTGTACTGGACGGCCAGCACACGCTGGCTTGGGCAATCGCCAACCAGAAGAAGCTGAGCTTCATCGAAATCGCCCATCTGACTGTGAAGGACTATGGTTACAAGGACGACAATTGCGGCGCATTGAAACTGTTTCGCTGGGGCACCGGGTCTCAGAGCCATATCTACGTCCACGACGTCGAGTTTCGGTCGATCAACAAGGGCCTGGAGGATTCGTCGGCCAAGATCGTTATCAACTTCTGGGGCGGCCCTATGACTCACGTGGCTGTGATCAACAACCTGGTGGACGAGTATTCGTCGTATTTTTGCCGAGGCGCGCCGCCTGACGAGGCCGGCCATTTCCGGTTTCAGAACAACACCCTGAAGATGTACGGAAAGGCACGAGAGTCTTTCGTCACCGGTTGGAAACTTTGGGGACATCATCGCAACGTGGAGATCCTGGACAACGTCTTGGACTGCAATGCCCATGCCTGGAAGCCGGTGGGCCATGTGAGCGGTATCGGCGTGTGCCAGGGCACTCAGGACTGGACGATCCGCGGTAACGTGCTGATCGACTTGGGAGTCACCCTGCAGCCCTTCGCCAAAGGCTACCCGTTCGAGCGCACGCTGGACAATATCGTGATCGACCGGAACGTATTTCGAGGCACGTATGACGGTTGGACTTGGCCTCGGCTCGGGGTCAAGATCCAGGGCTACCCGGAAGCCCCGGCGCACCAAACCGTAGAAAACGCGACGATCACGAACAATCTGTTTACCACAACCGTCGGCTGGGGAGCTGCAATTCTATGCGGAGCGTGTAACGGCGGCGGCCCGCAGCCCGGTACTATCACGATTGTCGGCAATACTATGTACGGCCCTTTCGACAGGTCACGAGCCGCGATCGCAATCGCGAAACCACGTCAGGAGGCATTCCTGCAACAGAGCTTCGTCATCAAGAACAACATCATCGCCAACGCCCGCCCTGGGTTGAACGTCGCTGTCAACTACGCGCCGGACGAATTTGTGGCTGAAGGGAATCTGTACGATGCGGATGCGGGTTTTCGCTGGAACGAGCCAAAGCACTGGCTATCCGTCCCATTTTCTGACTGGCAAACTGCGACGCGTCAAGACGCCAACTCACGTGTTGGCGAGCCCCCCGGGCAGCGCCGTTAAGGGCTCCGGTAGCCGGATTCGCAAGAATTCGGACCTTGTCGGCCAGACCCTGAAGTCTTGCGACTTCAGCTACGGGTTACGGGGTGTCCCAGGCGGCTCGATCTCGCCACATGCCGCCAGGGCCAGGATGGCGTAAGCGGTGCCGGTGTGGGTGATGTAGTGCTTGCTGTCCTTCCACATGGATCTGGTAAACCAGCGACCGCTGGCGCGCTGATGGGTCTTCAACCAGGCGATTCCCTTCTGGATTCGCGCATCGTCGGCTGGGACGCCTGCTTGGCGGAGCACGTAGACCGCAAAACCGGTTCCGTAGCCGTCGCTGGATTCCATATCTTGCGTCTTGTCGTCGGACCGTTCCCAATTGCCCATGGTGACTACGCCCCAGCCCCCGTCGGGCTTCTGCAGGGCGAATAGACCCTTGACAACTCGCTGCCGTTCGGGCTCGGTCATGATACCGTCGATGCTACGCGAAGCCAGTAGTTTCATGGCGCGGTGATGCAGGTTGGCAGGTGGATTGCTTTTGAAGTATTTGCGGATTCTACCGAGTCCAGCTTTCGCAGCCGGAGTCTCGGCATAGCCATCGGGAGCAGCGCCGACGCCGATAGCAGCTATCGTCACGCCGTAATGGTCGTCGATTTCCGATGGCGGCTGGTTGTATTTCATCCAGTCGAAGCCGCCGTCTTCGCGCTGCATCGTCCACATGTAGTCCAATGCCTTGCGAGTCGCCGGGTGGAGCCTTCCCGTGGTGAGGGCGTCGTTCTGGGCCAACATCGACGCCACCATCACCGCTTCGGTCATGCGGTACTTCACATCCCGCGGATGCTCGGCGAGATGCTCGAGTCTCGACCGCAGTTGCTCATGTGCGGGCACCTTCCAGTCGACCAGCGGGCGGGCGAAGAAGAAGGCATAGTCCGAATGGCACGCGAAGCATTTGCGGCTCTTCTGCCAGTTCAGTGCGGCGGCGTCGAGGAAGCGGACCGCTGCGTCGATCGAGAAATCGTCGCGGATTGGCTCATCGGCACGGTTGGCCTCAAGGGGCGTGACGTTTTCCAGCGTCAGCGGTTCATCGGCCGCCGCCGTCGCCGCCATCAGCCCCGTGATCATCAGGATTGCCAGGCGTTCGTTCGTGAAGTGTTTCATCTTTGTTCTCCTCATCAAAGTCGTACTGCCCGCTGAGTACATTCTTCCTCCCGCAACGTCTCCTGATCGGCTATGAATCGGTTCGCTAGCTGGAAGGTCACAATCCACTCTGATAACATGCGAGTACATCTGCTGCTCGGAGCGTAATCGCACCGAGTGCAAATAGCAATGGTGGGTCAATCTGTCGTTCGGAAGTTCAGTTTCCCCAAGGAGACGTAGCGATGCATCACTTCAGTCGTAGACTCGTTTGGACTGTGATCTTCCTGCTGTGTGTTCCGTCCTTGGCGCGCGCTGCGAGCCCGTTCACTCTCTCGACCATGCCGCGCGTCGACGTCCATGCCCATATCCGCCCGGACTGGGAGGTGATTGATGAGTACATGGAACTGCGCGACGCCCTGAAGAAGCAGTTCGACGTCGAGATGGCCATGTGGATCAGTCTCAACGGTCCGGAGCCGCCCGACCTCGAGGAACTCAAGAAGCGGTACAACGGCAGGTTCCTGTGGACGATCAGCGACTACAAGATTTCAGACGGTCTGAAGTTTTCGGAGCAGGAGCTCGTAGACTGGCAGAAGAAAGGCGTGGTGGGCTTCAAATTCTACCCGGGCTGGCAACCCGGTATTCGAGTGGACCACCCCGACAACGATCCGACGTTCTCCAAGATGGAAGAGATCGGAATGATCGGGGCCTCGGTGCACGTTGCCAATCCGTGTGGGATCTACGGACGCCGGACCACAGGCTGGATTCCGGATCCGGTTGTATTCTGGCAACACCAGCGCAGATGGGAGAACGTTCTCATCAAACATCCGAAGCTGGTGGTGGTCAATGCTCACATGCTATGGCTTTGTTTTTCCGACGAGCAACTGGACTATCTGCGCTACATGCTCAAAACGTACCCAAACCTGAACGTGGACATTGCCACAACTCCGGAGATGCTTTACTACGTGAATCGCGATAACCTAAGGGACTTCATGATCGAGTATTGCGATCGGGTCCTCTTCGGCACCGACATGGGAACAAAATGGTTCGGCCCCGATCTCGGCGGGGCTGCCGACAACTTCAAGACCAGGGCGGCCAATTACAGGCGATACTTCGATTACCTGGAAACCGACAAGGTCGTGCCCAGCGATTTCGTTGACGTGACGAAAGGTCAGAGCGGCGTCCGGATGGGAGAAAAGGGGAAACGCACAATTCAAGGTCTTGCATTGCCTGTCGAGGTGCTGGAGAAGATCTACTTCCGGAATGCGATGCGGATCTATCCGCACGTGAAGGCCAATCTGAAGAATCTGGGTTATCCGGTTGAATGATCGGCCATCGACGGCAAGCAGCAGTCGCCTCGATCGGCTTTACAGGTTCATCGCCGGCGACGCGTCAAAAAGAGGATGATGGGATGGCTAACGAACGGCGATTAGTGCGTGGGTTCCGTGTCCGGCTTCTCGCCCTCGTATCAGTTGTGTTTTTGGCGATGTCTGCGGCCGGCTCGGATGATACGCCGGTCAGGCCCACGGAAAAGATCATCCCAGATGCGCTTCTCGATGAATGCCTCAAGCGGGGAAAGAGCTATGCCGAATGCGGGCTGAGTGCCAGGCGACTTCTGCAGGGATGGATCGACAAGAACTATGATCCTGAGACGAAGCTCATATTCCGTAAGACTGGGAACCGGCGTTTGTGTTGGGATTATCATAACGTAGCGGCCGATTATTATTCCTCGTTGGTGCATGTCTCCAATCACGTCGCGCCGGAATACATTCAACCGGGTGCGAATCTTCACGAGACCCTGTTGAGTTCAAAAAAACTCTGCACGCAACCGAACGGCATTCCGGGCTTGTATTACTTCGATACGGGCAAAGTCGAGAGCGAAGCCACCTACCTCGCGCTCTCCGAATGGTTGCGCGACGGATTGATACGAATCGTCGAGAATCTCGGGACCGACAACATCTGGTACGAAGAGATGTGCCGGCTGTGCGACGCCATGATCCGCGTCGGCCAAGAGCGTGGTGGGCTGTATCACCAATGCTCTGGCAGCACGGAGACGCTGGGCAACATGCTACAGACGCTTTCCAGGCTATACGTCATGTCGGGCGAGAAGCGTTATCTGGAGGCGGCCGAGGAGATCGGCGACGCGCTGTTGCTGGATCCGAAAATCGACACGTTCCGAAAAATGGTCGAACGGCGGGACAGTTTCCGCGACCACGGCTGCGAAATGATCCCCGGTTTGGCCGAGCTTTTTGTCGTCGAATGCAAACTCGGAAGCAAGCGGGCTGTGTCGTATCGCGAGCCGTTGATGAAAGTCCTCGATCAGATCCTGGAAACCAGTGCCCATCCGGAGACTGGTTTGTTTTGCGGCGACTTGGACGAGAACGGAAACACCGTCTGGCTGCAACCACCGGACACGTGGGGATACGTGCTCTTCTCGTATGAGAACTTCGACCGCGCGACCGGCACCGACCGCTACCGCAAAGCCATCGAAAAGCCGATTCGCTGGCTTCTCGACAATCGCAAGAACTTCGAGGAGAACAAACGAGCAAGACTCTGGCCGCACGCTGCACACCGCGATACCTGGAGCGATTCGCACGAAAGCATGATCATCCTGACGAATCGCCTGGGGATCTTCGACAAGCAAGTCTTCGAATGGCTCGATTGGATGACGCTCCAAAGCGAGCACCGCAAACACTTGGACAAGCAATACGGCCCTTACCTCAACGCCCACGATGACGGCAGCACCGGTCGTTGCCTGTGCACGCACATGATGGCTTGCTCGCAGGGTGTGCGGCACGAGCCGTTCCAAGAGGGGCTTCGCATCGGCGGGATGCCATTTGGCGAAGGCCTGGTGCTGAGCCTGGAATCGGCAAAGCCCTACCAAGGCAAGCTCCGGTTCGAGCGGCCTCGATGCGTCTATCCGACCGGCACGCTCGACTGGGCCCGGCTGAACGAAATGCCCGCGTGGTTCGTCGTCGAGCCGGAGAAGAAGTACATCGTGACGCTGAACGGGTCGCAGGAGATGGTGATGTTGGGCAGGGAATTGATCGACGGCGTACCAATTTCCGTCGAGCCCGGCATCATTCGCACGGTCTGGGTGCAGCAGGTCGAGAACCAGGAACTGCCGTCGATGTCGCTGATGCCTCCGGGTTTCCTCGAACAGGCGCAGTTTCCGTTACATTCACTCGACCCGCCAGTGCTGCTTCCCGACGGACGCGAGTTCAAGACGTGGGAGCAACCGGCCCGACACACGCGCACATACTATGTTGCGCGGCAACACCCGAAGGCCGACGACAACAACCCCGGAACGCAGGAGCTTCCGTGGAAGACGATCTCACGGGCGGCTGCGACGCTCGCGCCGGGCGAGCGTGTGATCGTCCAGGAAGGAGTCTATCGCGAACGGATAGCGCCGGCACGTGGGGGCGACGGACCCGAAGCCATGATCACCTACGAAGCGGCCCAGGGGCAGAAGGTCGTCATCCGCGGATCCGAGCGGTTCACGGGGAAATGGGAACCGTCAATTGACGCGGCCTGCGGAACCGCGAAAGGTGTGTGGACAGCCGAGATCCCGAAAGAGGTCACCGACGGCGTCAATCCATTTGCCTTGCCCAATTTGGCGATCGAAGCGGCAAAGGCCATGCCCTGGGCCACCCAACTGGGCACCGAGCCTCCTTACTCGCTGACCCAAGGGCTAGTCTACCAAAATGGCCAAAGAATGCGTCAGATTGCCGACTGCAAGAAAGTGTCGGACGAGGCTGGCACGTACTGCGTGTCCGATAAGGGAAGACGTCTCCACATTCGGCCGTTCAACGACATCGACCCCAACAAGGCCGACTTTGAACTGACCGCGCGAGTCCACGCTTTCGCACCAAGAGAGGAGGGGCTCGCCTTTATTCGTTTCAAAGGATTCATCGTCGAATACGTGACCGGAAGGTTCCCGATGCCGCAACTCGGCGCCGTCTCTGCCATGAGGGGACATCACTGTGTATTCGAAGACAACCTCTTCCGGCAGATCAACGCACTGGCTCTCGACTTCGGGCACCGACAGTGCTTCCGGCTCCCAAGGACGTTCGACATGAAACCCGGCGGAATCGGGCATGTCATCCGGCGCAACCGCTTCGAGGACTGCGGCATGTGCAGCATGCAGGGGCTCGGCCTGATCCAAGGACTGGTCGAAGACAACGTGGTGGTCCGCAGCGGGTGGCAGCGGGTACGACGCCTGTGCGAGTCGGCCGGCATCAAGCTGCACTATTGCCATCATACCCTCGTCCGGCGCAATGCCGCACTTGACACGATCGACGCAGCCGGCATCTGGATCGATCATAGCAACTACAACACGCGATGCACCCAAAACATCATCTCCGGCTGCGATTTGGGGAAGCCGTGGGGAGCGTTTTTCTTCGAAGGCTCGCAATACTGGAACATGGTCGACCACAACATCATTTGGAACTGCAACTCCGACGGCTTCTACCAGCACGACTGCGATCGGTTGATCGTCGCCAATAACCTGATCGGCAGGTGTTCTGGACGACCGTTCCGGATGCAGGGCGGGGGCGGGACGCGCATCATCGGTGGACGCGTCACCTCGTGCAAGCGGAGTCGGATCGTCGGAAACATCTTCTACGCCGCCAAGGCGCAGCCCTACGTCAAGGACCCTGACAACGTATCGGACCACAACCTCTTCATCGACCCGCCGAACGCCGAGCCATTCGCGCTCGCCAAATGGCAACGCAATTCCGGATGGGACGCACACAGTAGTCAAACCGTCGCGAGTTTCGAGTTCGACCGCAACACGTGGACTCTCCAGCAGAACCCGGTCGTGAAGCGTTCATTGGCCCCCCGCCAGCAGGCAGTCACCGGCGACTACTTCGACACGCCAACCATCGGCCAAACAATACCGCCCGGACCGTTCGCCGAACCAAACAACAAACCGATCATCACACTGCGGCAAGATCCAGAATGATCGCTGCGCTTCCCCGCCCCCCTACGTCGTTGTGAAGAATCCACACCAGAGTCCGCCTTTGTGCGGACGCCGGAGTAAGCGAATGGTCTCGTCCTTGTAGCCCGACGTCAAGATAACCACCGCGATCGGATTCGCCGTAAACGGCAATTCCGCCGAGCGAATTTGGACGGAGCACTAGTCGTCCGTCGCTTGCTGGCGGCATTGGATGTACAGTCGCACGTGTTCGTAGCGCATGTTATCTGGCAACTGATCGAGCAAGCCTCGCATGCGGCTGGGAGGTTTTTCCCCAACCGCGTTTTCGAGCGTCGCCAATTCGTTCTCCGACAAGAACCACTCGGCTTTGACAGGCAGGTTATGCTCCAGCGCCAGCAAAGCGTCATCCAGCAGGTCCTCGGTATTCACGTGCCGAATCTGCTCGCATTGCTCCGCCGAGTAGCCGTCGTGCAGCAAACGCCATGTCCAGTAGAAATTCGGCTTCGTCGCCTGTAGCTCGAATTGTTGGACCGCAATGGCCGAAGTCCGTGTGTCGACCGTCGGTACGGTCGGCTCGGATACTTCGCCTCCGGTTTCCGCGCGTCCCGCCGCTTCGTCCGGCGTGTCTCGCCGAGTCGGGCCTCGATCCGGAGCTTCGCTCTCACAGACCCGGTACACTGCCTGTTGGCCAGAATGCCCAGCGGTCAGTTCTAGTAGTTTGTCCCCGTACGCTCGGGCAGTCGCCTCGCCGATTCCCTTGATCGCCAATAGCTCATTCCGCGACCGGGGCCTCAACGCCGCGACTTGTGCGAGTGCTGCGTTCGTCAGAACGCGATAGGCCGGGCAACCGGCCGCCTGGGACGTATCGCGCCGCCATTGGCGCAGTGCCTCGAGCAACAGTGGATCACCGGGTGGGAGCGATTCCGCATCACCGCTGTGCGTGTCGGCCCCTTTGGGCCTTGGCGAGGCTGGCTGCGGCTGCCCGCCCAGTTTGGCCGACAACTCGACGGGCAAGACAAACGCCTCTGGCAGTTCCGCTTTGCTCCGCATCACATCACCGCCCAATTCGGTCAACTGGACTACCGGACGATGACGGTCTACGTCGGTTGCTTGAACCAATCGCGCTTCCTGCAAAGCGTCGAGTAAACCGATGAGTTCGGTTTGCTTCAAGTGTTTGAGCAAACCGAAAGTGCTCAACCGATCCAGCCGAAACTTGCCGATTTCAGCCGCCTTGGAGCCTCGAAGCATCTTGGCCACTACGTGTTTTCCGAACCGTCCTTTAGTGCGCGCCACGCCACTGAGCGCCATGCGCACGGCCTTAAGCACATCGTCCGAAACTGGCGCTGCAGTGTGCTGGACGGGTGCGTCGGTGGATGCATCCGACGGGACCGCACAGTTATCGCAGACGCCGCATCTCGCTCGGTCGGGATCGCCGAAGTAGGCCAGAATCTCCAACTGGCGGCAACCTCGGGCCCGGGTGAACCCCTGCATACGGTCCAGCTTGTCGTGCTCGGCACTGCGGCGCCGGTCTAATTCCTCGAAGTCGATATCGAGGGCGGCGAACCGCGTATCCGGCGTGAGCACGTGAATCGCTCGTCCGCGAAACGCCGGCACGTAGTCGAATGCTTCCAGCTTGGTCAACTCGCGCAGTGCCCGCATCACGGGGTCGCGTTCCAGACCGGCCATCGCTGCGATCTTCTGCGGGTGGAAGTACACCCGCTCGTATCGCATCTCGTCCACTTCCTGTTCCATCTGACGAAGCACCTTGCGCCGCACCTTGGCTTCCTTGGGCAGCAGGTCGACCAGCGTGGGCAGATTGCTGTCGATCCGCACGGACGCTCTGTTCTCCATCGAATCCATGCGTTCGATGGCGCCGCACTTCTCCAGCAGCCGTTCGCTGGCGCCTACGCCTTCGGTACCGATTTTCAGCGAAAGCCGCTCTTTCAGGTCCTCCAGCGTGATTTCAATCGGATCGTCGTCCAGCGAGCGAAGATGCTCGTAGACTTGCGCCACAATCTCGCGTGATGGATACGCGTTGTCGATGAAGAACTCCTGGATGAAACGATCCCTGTACGTGTACAGCAACAGACAGCGTGAAGGTTCTCCGTCGCGTCCGGCCCGTCCGGCCTCCTGGTAGTATGCTTCGAGGCTGCCCGGCATGTTGTAGTGGACAACGAACCGCAAGTCGGACTTGTCGATACCCATGCCGAATGCGTTGGTGGCGGTCACGATCTGGACGCGATCCTGCATAAAGGCATCCTGCACGTGCCGGCGTTCGTCGGGCGCGAGCCCGGCGTGGTACGTTCCGACACTTCGCTTCAATTCGCCGGAAATCAACTCCGTCAGTTCGCCGCACTTCTTGCGAGTCGAGGCGTAGATGATGCCGGCACCGGGGGTCTCGCGCAGGAAATCCAGAAGCAGTCGATCCTTCTCTCGCTGGTCGCTGGGGTACTGTACTTCGAAATGCAGGTTTCCTCGTGCGAATCCCGTAACGAAGACCTTGGGTTTGCGCAACAGCAACAGCTCGCCTACGTCTTTGCGAACATCGGGCGTTGCCGTGGCGGTCAAAGCGATGGTCTGCGGGAATCCCAGCCGCTGGCGGAATCGGCCCAGGCGAGCGTAGTCGGGACGAAAGTCATGCCCCCATTCGCTGATGCAATGGGCCTCGTCCACGGCCAACAACTGGACTTGCGTCTTGCGGACGGCCTCCAAGAAACGAGGGTTTCGCAACCGTTCCGGGGCAATGTAGACCAAGTCGTAGTGTCCGCCGGCCATGTTGGCCAGTCGCGTGCGCTGCTCGGCCACCGAGAGCGAACTGTTGACGAAAGTGGACCTCATGCCCAATTCGTCCAACGCGTCGACTTGATCCTTCATCAATGCAATCAGAGGCGACACAACCAATGTCAGGCCTTGTCGCGCAATCGCAGGAAGCTGGTAGCAGAGGCTCTTTCCCCCTCCGGTCGGCATGATGCACATGCAATCGTGACCGGCCAGAACTGCCGAGATGACCTCTCTCTGCCCAGGACGGAACGAGGACAAGCCAAACTGGGCCAAGTGCTCTTCGGGATGTTCGGAAACTGCCGCAGACATGTGGGGCGATGACCGGCTAGGGAAGTCCGCGTTTGCTGGTGATTGAGGTCATTATACGGGCGTTCACATCGAGCGGAACTATATCAGCCCTCAGATTCACGTCTGCCGTCGTCGTGACGAGGAGATGAGCAGGCCGACAATCTTGCGGCTGCAGTCCACGTCGGCGATAATTCGGCTGTTTAGGAACGGCGCCGAAATGAAACCGGTATTTACCCACACGGCCAGTTTTCGTTCAACCGCGACCCAGCGGGGAGCGCGTCGGAGTCGACGTCGGTTGCCGCATCACGCGCTCCCCGCTGGGTCGTGGTTAAACGACCGTTTTGTTTCGGCAGCGATCCTCAGTTCTGACGGACTCCTTCACGTGCTCTTAAGGAATCCAAAACCATGACTATCGACGAACATGTTGCGACTTTCGCCGGGATGCCTGTGCATGAGTACGATTCGGACCAGGGAATCCAGCCGGGTGCCGGAGCGGTCTATCGACTTCGCGTTGGCTGGGAAGACTACGATGCGGGGAGAACGCTCAGGGACCTGCTGCCGCAGTTCCTTGATGATCCTGCAGTTGGAAGCGTGGCAGGACTGATCATCGGGGATTGGGGAGGTAGCGCCGAAGGCAACGATTCAGCCGCGTTTGTCGAAGCTCTCGTGGCCGCGCGCGAAAAGCTGAGCAGTCTTGCCGCGCTGTTCATGGGAGAGATGGTTTGCGAGGAATGCGAGGTATCGTGGATCAATCAGTCCGACATGTCGCCGCTGTGGGACGCTTATCCAAACCTGCGGCATTTCCGCGTACGAGGCGGTGAGGGTCTGAGCCTGGGCAGGTTGGAGCATAAGGCTCTGGAATCGCTGGTGATCGAGACCGGCGGTCTTGACGCCGAGGTTGTGCGAGAGGTCACCGCTGCAGAACTGCCCGAGCTTCAGCACCTGGAGCTTTGGCTGGGCACCGACGAGTATGGCGCTAACGCCCAACCAGAGGATCTGACCCCCATCCTGGCCGGTGACAGATTCCCTAAACTGCGATACTTGGGTCTGCGAGACAGTTACATCGCCGACGAAATCGCCAAGGCAGTCGCCGAGGTGCCAGTATTGAAGCAGCTCGACGAACTTGATCTATCGCTCGGCACACTCACCGACGAAGGCGCCCAGGCGCTGCTGGACTCGTCATTGGTACCCGGACTGAAGCGACTGAATCTGGAATTCCACTACATGTCAGACGAGATGATGGAGAAGTTCGATGCTTTGAGCGTTGAAGTGAATGTCGACGATCAGCAGGAAGAGGACGAGTACGACGGGGAAACGTACCGCTATGTGGCCGTAGGCGAGTGACGACGTCGTGGACATTCCTGCTCGATTCGGCCCGATTGAATACGCCTTGGAACCCAACATGGTGTTTCCATGATCGACGCCAACCAGATCGTCGGCACGCACGATTTGCTGTTCGTCACGCTTGACGCGCTGCGCTATGACGTGGCGCAGGCCGCGTTGGAAACGGACATGACTCCGAATATGGCCCGGCTTCTGCCAGGACGGAACTGGGAGGCTCGGCACACGCCGGGGAATTTCACGTTCGCGGCCCATCAGGCGTTTTTCGCCGGTTTCTTGCCCACGCCCATCGGCCCAGGCCCGCACGCTCGTCTGTTCGCCGCTCGGTTTCCCGGCAGCGAGACGACCGGCGATACAACTTATGTCTTCGATGCCTCGAATATCGTCACGGGGATGGCCGCTTGCGGGTACAAGACGGTTTGCATTGGCGGGGTCGGGTTCTTCAACAAGCGGTCGCCGCTTGGGTCCGTGCTACCGGGCTTCTTCGACGAGAGTTTTTGGTCGGAAGCGTTTTCCGTGAGCGATGCGGCCTCGACGGAGAACCAAGTCAGCAAGGGCCTGGAGATCGTCGAACGGCTACCGGTTTCGCAGCGGCTGTTCATGTTCTTGAACGTGTCGGCCATGCACCAGCCGAACTGCATCTTCGTTCCGGGGGCGACGGAAGATTCGATCGACACGCAGGCCGCTGCCCTGGCCTACGTCGACAACCACTTGCCGACACTGATCGATGCCATGCGCCGACGAACTCCGTTGATGTGCATCCTATGCTCGGACCACGGAACGGCGTACGGGGAAGACGGTTACTGGGGCCATCGGGTGTGCCATCCGGTGGTATGGACGGTTCCTTACGCCGAGTTTGTGCTGCCTCGGCGGGCGGGGGCGGAACAGTGATCTCGTTGGCCGAATTGCTCGAAGCCGCGCCGTACGTAGGTTACACCTACTCGTATCCCCACAAGACCTCGCACCGGCCGCTGAAGAAACCGGTCCCGCTGGAGAAACTCTGGGCGCCGGAGTGCCGGGACGCACTATTCCTCTACTTTCACGTGCCGTTTTGCGAGCGGCGCTGCGGGTACTGCAATTTGTTCTCCGCCGCAAATCCACCCTCGCGTCTGATCGACGAATATCTGTCGACCATCAGGCGACAAGCAACCCGAGTGCGCGATGCGCTGGGGGAAGCTCAATTCGCTCGCTTGGCGTTTGGAGGGGGCACACCCACCTTACTAGATGTGGCCGATTTGCGATCGCTGTTCGACGCGGCAGTACAGATCATGGGTGCGCCATTGGAGAGGATCCCCGTGTCCGTCGAAGCTTCGCCCGCCACTGTGACCTCAGACAAGTTGAACCTGCTCCGGGACTACCACGTGGACCGTGTGAGCATCGGAGTGCAATCGTTCGACGAACACGAGGCGAGGGCCATCGGACGCATCCAACGGCGCGACGAGGTGGAACGTTCGCTGGACGCGATACGCCGGATGGGGTTTGCCACGGTCAACATCGATTTGATCTACGGCGGCCGAGGGCAAACCATCGTAAATTGGCTGTCGTCGGTGCGCCAGGCAATACGTTATCGGCCGGAAGAGCTCTACCTCTATCCTTTATATGTGCGCCCGTCAACGGAGCTAGGACGAGGCTGCGGTCGGTGGGAGGATCAGCGTTTGACGGCGTATCGCGAAGCGCGGGCGATTTTGCTCGACGAGGGATACGAGCAGATTTCGATGCGGATGTTTCGTTCAAAGCACGCGACGGACGTGGATGCTCCAGTCTATCGTTGTCAGGAAGACGGAATGGTGGGTCTGGGATGTGGCGCCCGTTCGTACACCCGATCGCTTCACTACTCCACGAGATACGCTGTGGATCAATCGGCCGTTCGTTCCGTCTTGGAGGAGTTCGTTGGACGCACCGCGGAATCGTTCGGCTTCGCCGACTACGGATTTCGCTTGGACGACGAGGACCAACGTCGCCGCTACGTGATTGTCTCTCTCCTTCTATGCGAAGGTCTCAGCCGCCTGGACTACGCCAGACGTTTTGGCGGAGATCCCCTGGACGACTTGCCCGAGTTGACGGAATTGGAGCGAAACGGGCTGACGACGTTTTCCACTGATCAAATCCGCCTGAACGAAGCCGGTATCGAACGTTCCGATACCATCGGGCCGTGGCTGTATTCGGCGAAGGTTCACAGGCTGATGGAGTCGTACCAAACGTGCTAGAGCTCTCGATCATGTACCGGGGTCCGCTGGCAAGCTGCAACTACGCTTGCTGGTACTGCCCATTTGCCAAGCGTCACCAGGGCCAGTTGGAGTTGGCCAATGATGAAGCGGCCTTGGCTCGATTCGTCGACTGGGTGGCCTCGCGCAACGAAGACCGGCTCTCGATACTGTTTACTCCCTGGGGTGAAGCGCTTATACGGCCGTGGTATCAGAACGCACTGGCCAAGTTGAGCCACCTGCCGCAGGTAGCGAAAGTGGCTGCACAGACGAACCTCGGGTGCAATCTCGATTGGATCGAACGATGTGACAACAAGCGACTTGCTTTATGGTGCAGCTATCATCCCGGACAGGTCGCACGCGACTCGTTCCTTACACAGTGCAGGCGGCTTGATGCACCGGGCGTACCGTACAGCGTCGGCATGGTCGGCCTGATAGAACATCTCGCCGAGGCCGAAGCATTGCGTGGCGCACTGCGCTCGGACGTCTACCTCTGGATCAACGCCCACAAAGACGAACCCGACTACTATTCAAGCGAAGATATCCAACGATTCGAGACGGTCGATCCGCTCTTTTCGTTCAACATACGGGATCACCCCAGCAAGGGATGTACTTGCCGCGCGGGCGAATCGGTCATCGCGGTTGACGGCGCGGGGACAGTCCGACGCTGCCATTTCGTCGCTGAACCGTTGGGCAATCTCTACGAGCCGGGATTCGAAAACGTGCTAAAACGGCGGGCCTGCACAAACGACACCTGCGGTTGCCACATCGGCTACGCGCACTTGCCGGGGCTTGGTCTGGATTCGGTTTTCGGTAACGGCCTGCTCGAACGCATCCCCAGCTCGAACAGTTGGACACCCGTCCAGCGTCAAATACCTCCGGAGAGCCGAATTGCGGAGACGGTCATAACCGATCAAGTTTCGACGAGTGGGTCGTAATCGTCTGGATTATCGAAGCCAGCGGTCCAGGCTACGGCCTGTCGACAAGTCTGCATACCCGGCGGCACACGGATTATGTAATGCCGGCCGGTGGAAGGGCATCGAACAGAAACACATACCATATCTTCATCATCCTCAAGCGGCACGCGCAACAATTGCCGCAGGCCACCGGCGTCCTGATCTTGATCGATCACTTCCGCGGCGGCTTCTCGCATGAAGCGATCGAAGCCGAAACGCTCCAACATCACACGGCGGCGCTCGGCATTGCGTTCCGCCACGATTTCGTCAGCGGTCAGCGTTTCCGGGTGAAACGCGATCCGCTGATCGATCAATACGCGTCCCCATCGAATTCGCACGTTGTGCATCGAGTCAGGCAGGCGACTCAGCCCCGTGCCGGCGATGTCGATCCAGGACGTGACCTCAAGCCCTTCCGGCAATTCCTGGATGCCGACGCAGTCGCGCAAATCGAGTTGAGCAATCCTGCGGAGTCCAATCGGCAGCGTTGTCAGCTTGGTGCAGCCCCGGGCGATTAACCGGCCGATGCGGATGCTGGCCTGCGTGGGCCACGAGGCAAGCTGGCTGCACCCTTCGATGTCCAAGAAGCAAACGTCCAACCCCTCGGGCAAAGCGCACAGGGAAGTGCATTCACGTAATACAAGCGAACCCACCTTCAGCCCCCGCGGCAGGGTCGTCAACTTGTGACACTGGCTGAGGTCGAGCCTGTAGTCGACCTGAATGTCGTCGGGCAAGCACTCGATGGCCGTGCCTGTGAGATTCAGTTCATAGAATCGGAGCCCCGGGGGCACCGTGCGCAGATTCTCGCAACCATTCGCTTCCAGACGGGCCACCTGCAGCCCAGCAGGCAGCGCTCGCAGCGCCACGCACCCGCGTACGTCCAGCGACGTTGCCCGCAGACCTTCGGGCAATTCTTCCAGCGTCTTGACGCCTCGCAAGCTCAGGCATCCATCGACCGAGAGATCCTCTGGGGCTTTGCCGCTTGCGATGAGCTTCTTGGCTTCGTCCGGGCTGACCATTTCTCTCAATCGCGAACAACGCGTATTTCTTCCGGAGTGTACTCGCGTTGACGCCACGCGCGATAGTAGCCCGGCTGAAGGGTGATGGTATCGTGTTCTTCGTGGACTACGCGAGCGGGCCTTTCCGCCACACGTACGAACACATCATCACCCAATTCGAATAGATCGGCCACACCTTCCGTCTCGATGCGATGACTGTGGCCGGTGATTTCTCCCTTTGCCAGAACGCGATCAGGCCGCTTCTTGGCACCTTTCGGAATCTGCTTCGCTGCTGCAATTATTAGATCACCGTGCCGATACATGGGTCGCGTCTCCTGTCTCTCCCGATGTGCCCTGCGCCTTCCTCGTTGTCAGCCCCCATGTTAACGTCGTCTCACCGCCAGTCAACTTCAGCCCGCGTTGCGCTGCTACGTCGATGCCGATCCCGCCGGGCTATTCGCTCACTGCGCAGTAGCGTTCGGGTTCCTCATTGTCGTTCTCGAGTCCCTCGGGGTCTCGAGATTCGCTGGCATCGATCTCGATGTCCAATGCCTCCAGACGCCGGACCGCCGGATCGGAGACGAAGTGGTGGTGAATGTCGAGTTTCTCCAGGCGGGCCACAGCCGGGCAAGCCAGAAGGAGTTCCGCTCCTCTGTCGCTCAGGCATCCTAGCGAGAGATCCAAGACACGCAGGCGCTCTATCAAAGGCGACTCGACCAAGACAGCCACTACATCGTCCAGTACCTCGCAATTTCGCAGGCCAAGGTGATCCAGACGCGGATACCCATCGGAATAGAGCAGAGCTTTAATGTCCTCAACCGTGGCGTCTCCTCCGTACATCGGTGTTCCGAGCCAAAGCTCCAGATGCTCCAGGAGCGGCAGATCAGCCGCCGCAATCTCGCGCACAACCTCGGCGCTCAGCCCGCCGCTTTCGATAACCAGATGTTTCATGGCTGAGTGGCTCAATCCTCCCATGCTCAGGCCGCCACAGCCTCGGATTTGAAAATGCTCGAGTTCGGGATAGGCATCGAAAATGGGCGACACGTCACCGTGATCGATCCACGAGATTTCACACTCATCGGCCGTCAATTCGGACAGGAACAAGGCCTTCAAGTTCGGCAGTCTCTCGCGCACGGCTACCAGCGGTTTAACCATGGGATCGGTGCCCACTTGTTTCAGCCCTTCCCAATTCAAATCGCAAATAATCAGGCCCGGGATGAGATCGGCGTTGGGCTCTGTGATTAGTTTGCCCAACAGAGTCGCCAAACCACTGGGATCTGCCTGCAGCTCCCGCATTATCTCCTCGTCGACTGCCAGAGGTTCCTCATCGTCTTGCTGCCAACGCGTAGTGCATGCCGAACAACAACGAGTCTCCTGCTGCTGCAGCGGTGTCCCACAGTGAGGGCACCGAGATGGCCGGAAGCGGCGGATGATCGACCATGCGAGAGTGGGCAGTACACCAAGCACGATTGCCGACACCACGGCAACTGCGACCGCCCACCAGAACTTGCCTGTCGCGATCCAGAACGCAATTCCAGCGCCCACGCCAACCAACATCCCAACACATCCAAGCATTTCCACTTGAAACGGTTGCCGCTCTGGAGCTGTCGAAAGGCGATACACGGCGTTCGCCGGATCCTCCAGCGGCACCTCCGGATCGAAATCTCGCACCGGAAGTCCGGCGAATTCAGTCATATGTTCGTAGATGGCCATAGTCCGCCTCCGACGTAAATGCACTCAACGCCCCGCCGCTCCCCTACGATCCAGAGCAGTTTCCACTTCGGCTGTATAGGTGTCTTTGCCATTCCACAACACACCGGGCAACAAATCTCCAAAGGCGTTGACTTCCAGCACGGAATGCGTGCGGAATCCGGGAGACAGGCAGACGTCGACCCCCGCGTACAGCGCGCCTGGAAACAACTCCATCGTCCGCTCGCATGTTTCTAGCATCTTCGACCATCGTCTGGCGCCCATTCGCCGCTGTAACTCCACGACGTCTCCCCGGCGATTGCCAAGATGCAGGTTTGTCATCGGGCCGCGACTCTGTCGCACCACCACATGTCGCGCGACGCCTCCGATCACTACCACGCGGAGATCGAATGTGGCCCTGCCCAAGGAAGCCTTCGGCAACCACTCCTCGACGTGCACACGCTGCTGGCAGAGAGTATCGATTACGCTTCGGATATCGTTTGGCTCGGTATAGCAGCGTGGCCGAAGCGAGTTGTAGAGTCGTACCTCGCCGTCATTGCACACCAACTCGGCTGTGGTGACCGCCCGCTGCCGCTTGCCGTTTCGATACAGAGCCACGACGCCCGATGCTGACGAGCCGTGGGCCAGTTTGACAAACACCCGCCGTCTGCCCGACTTCTCCATGTGGCAAACGAGTTCGTCGTACGACTGTATCGGCTCGAACGATTCCGGTGTGGGGATTCCGGCTTGACGACACAGAGAGTGGCAACGGCATTTGTCGAACATGATTGCCACGTCTGCCGGCTGGTTCATCTTCGTGACGGTTTCACGGTCAGCCAGTTCCCGGTCGATTCGCTCCAGCAAACGTTCGAATCCCAGATACCACTGCCGCGAGTTTAGAAGAAGCCCACGATCAAACGCCAGTCCGTCGATTCGGCTGCGCGGCAAGTAAGACGTTCCCTCCGCACGAGCGATATCGGCGCCGGCGGCTAGGAGTCGTCGTTCCACTTCAAAGTCTTCTCCTGGAGATTCAATACGCACGATTGCTGGTGTTTCGATGGCACCACGCAACGAGACGCGTCCCGTGAGAAGGTCCACATAGGAAAAAACCGTGGCTGGCTCCAGGCGAAGGCGGGCCAACGCCGCTTGGAACAAGTGAATGCGGCGGTTATCGGGATTGCCGATTACGATGAACCGCGGTCGCGAACTGGGCGGACGGCCAGAATTGTTAGCCTTCGAGGCCATGACGTCTCATCCCAAAGGACGCTCTGGTCCTTTCGTTGAACCAGAAGATCAACCAAGTGCCTGTTTCGTTCAGTTCGGCTGCGTATTATGATCTGTAACATGGCACTGCTTCCAGTGGCAGGCCGGAATCTCTTGCTCGACAGTGGCTGCTATGGTGAACACGCCGGTTTACATGGACAATCAGGCTACCACGCGGGTCGATCCTCGGGTGGTCGATGCCATGGTCCCGTTTTTCGGTGAGAAATACGGAAACGCCGGCAGCACGAGCCACGTGTTCGGCTGGGACGCCAAGGATGCAGTGGATGCGTCACGAGAAACCATCGCTCGGTCGATCGGGGCGGCGCGCCGGGAGATCGTATTCACAAGCGGTGCCACAGAAGGCAACAATCTGGCGATCCGCGGCGTCTGCGATCGGTCACGTCGTAAGGGAAATCACATCGTCAGCGTCGTCACCGAACACAAAGCTGTGCTGGACCCGCTGGCCAAGCTGGACAGACGCGGCTTCGACATCACTTTGATGCCCGTAAGGCGAAACGGCGAATGTGACGCGGGCGTGGTCGATGTCGAGCAGCTTGCTGGTGCGATCCGCGACGACACGGTCCTGGTTTCTGTGATGCTCGCTAACAACGAAATCGGAGTGATCCAGCCGCTGGCCGAGATCGGACGTATCTGCAAGCAACACGGCGTTCTGCTGCACTGCGACGCCACGCAGGCGGTCGGCAGAATGGCAGTCGACGTGGAACATCTCCAGGTCGATCTGATGAGCTTCTCGGGACACAAGATCTATGGCCCCAAAGGCATCGGTGCCCTATATGTGCGTCGGCGTGCGCCGAGTGTGCGTCTGGAATCTCAAATCGATGGCGGGCGTCAGGAAAGTGGCCTGAGGAGCGGGACGTTGAACGTGCCCGGTATTGTGGGGTTGGCTCGAGCCATTCAGTTGTGCGCGGACGAGATGCCGGCCGAGTCGGAGCGGTTGCGTTGCTTGCGGGACCGCCTGTTCGAGGGCATGAATGCGAAGATCAAGGGCGTGGAATTGAACGGCCCCGCTTTGGACGATCCCGACACGCGTCTGAGCAGCAACCTGAATTGCAGCTTTGCCGGAGTGGACGGGGAAGCGTTGATGATGAGTATGCGCGATGTGGCCGTATCGAGCGGCAGCGCGTGCACATCGGCCGATCCGGCGCCCAGCCACGTGCTGCGTGCGATCGGGCTCAGCGACGATTTGACGCGGGCAAGCCTGCGGTTCAGTCTGGGACGTTTCAATACACTTGAAGAAGTCGACTTCGCCATCGACACGGTTGCCGAGGCGGTCGAGCGTTTGAGAAAACTGAGTGGACCATTTCAGGATTAGCTGTAGGGTTGTGTTGCACTGCGGGAGTAAGCTCTCATGTCCTCTGAAGAATTCGACAGGATCCTGAAACACACACTCAGTGACTATCGGGTATCGCGCGGCGAACGACGGGTGCTCAATTCGGTGCTGGAAGAGATGGATGCCGACGCGCAGAAATGCGCGTTTCTGCGTCACCGGGCGTTCGAGATCGCTCGCAACGAAGTCCTCGGGCCGGAGGCCGATGCGGTGCTGCATTGGCTGGAAGACGTTATCAAGATCCTGCAACCGAAGCCGGACGTTTCGACGCCTTCGCCAAGAGCTTACTTCAGCCCTGGTGAAGCGTGCGTGAATGCAATTGCGGGGCTGTTGAAGCAGACGCGGCGTACCGCCGACATTTGCGTGTTCACCATTACGGACAACCGCATCGCCGACGCGATCCTGGACGCCCATCGCCGGCGAGTCGATGTCCGAATCATCACCGACAACGACAAGGCCCAGGATCGCGGCTCGGATATCCATCGACTTCGCGAAGCCGGTATCCCCGTCCGCGTGGATCGCACCAGCGATCACATGCACCACAAGTTTGCCGTCTTCGACGAATCCCGCGTCGCGACCGGCAGCTACAATTGGACTCGCAGCGCCGCGGAATACAATGAAGAGAACCTTGTGGTGGCGTACGATACTGGTCTGATCAGGCAATTCGGGGACGAGTTCCAGAAACTATGGGACAGTTTGGCGTGAAGGAAATGACCAATGACCAAACCCCAATGACCAATGACGGGATTCTGTGTCTTGTGGCTAAGTCGTTTGTCACGTGCATCTTATGGATCGCCCACGAGGATATTTCTGAGAAGGTGCGCCTAACGGGGCTTTTGTTTCAGCCTACTACTGTTGAGCGGCTATTATGGACTCGCTCACTCCAGATGAACTGATTGCGGAAGCCCGCGCCGGCAGCGACGAGGCGTTGGGGGTGTTGCTGGACCGGTACCGCCCCTATTTGCGTCTTCTCGCCCAGCGCGGGATCGGCTCAGAACTGCAGGCTCGCGTCGACCCTTCAGACGTGGTGCAGCGAGCGTTTCTAGACGCGCATCGCGACTGGACAGGATTCCGCGGTCAAGCCGAGCCGGAGCTGGTCGCATGGTTGCGGCGCATACTCGAGAATAATGTGTCTGAAACGGTCGGCGAACATGTCCGTGCTCAGAGACGATCCACCAGAAAGGAGAGACCGCTGACGGAGCCCGGCGACGGGGTCTTGCCTGCGAATCTGGCAGCCGAACAGTCGTCACCAAGCCAGCGTGCGATGCGCGGCGAGGCTGCTGTGGCGCTGGCCAGGGCCATCGAGACTCTGCCGGATGACCAACGCGAGGCAATACGACTTCGATATCTGGAAGGGTGGACATTGGCGCAAATCACCGAACATTTCGATCGATCGCAGGTGGCGGTTGCCGGTCTGCTGAAGCGCGGCCTGCGCGGTCTTCGTAAGTACTTCGACGACGTTTCCAGCAGCGATCTGCTCTGACGAGGCGGGGAAAGTGAATCGCGAAGAACAACTCGATCAAGTCCTGGCCGAGTACATCCGGCGCATCGACGCCGGCGAGAGTGTTGATCGCGAGCGTTTCCTAAACGCGCATCCGGACTTTGCCGACGAATTGGACGAACTGCTCGGCATAGCGGACAAAGTCGAGCAGATGGCCGGACCAGTGGTCAGTTGTGAACAGGCCGAACGGGACCAGGAAGTCGACTACGCCACCGACTCGGATCTACACGAGACGATCACGCACACTTCGGAACCCACTCCGCCCGCGGATGTACCGGGCGAGTGCTTGCCCCGTCAATGTGGCGATTACGAGCTACTGGAGGTTTTGGGCCGTGGCGGGATGGGCGTCGTCTACAGAGCACGGCAGGTCAACTTGAATCGTACGGTCGCCGTCAAAATGATCCTCGAGGGCCGATTGGCCTCGACGAGCGACGTACAGAGGTTTCAAATCGAGGCACAAGCTGCCGGCCGCCTGTCGCATTCGAACCTAGTTACAGTCTACGAGATCGGCGAACTGGACGGCCGTCACTTCTACTCGATGGACTACATCGACGGTGTCAGTCTGGCTGATCTCGTGCGAGATGGACCGCAGGACTCCAAACGCGCCGCACGTTACCTCCAAACCATCGCCGAGGCCATTCACCTTGCTCACGATAATGGAATCCTGCATCGCGATCTGAAGCCCGCCAACGTGCTGATCGACGGTGACGACGAGCCGCACGTCACCGATTTCGGACTGGCGAAGCTGGCGGGCGACGACAGCGGATTGACGGCCTCGGGGGCCACGCTGGGAACTCCCAGCTACATGCCGCCGGAACAGGCGGCCGGCAACCGTAGCAAAGTGAACCGTACAAGCGATATCTATTCGCTGGGCGCGATCCTGTACGCGTTGCTGACCGGTGGACCTCCGTTCCGCAAGGAGACGGTGGTCGAAACGATGTTCGACGTGATCCACACGGACCCGACGCCGATTCGGTCAATCAATTCCGAAGTGGACCGCGACCTGGAGACCATTTGCCTGAAGTGCCTGCAGAAGCGGCCCGGACGCCGGTATCAAACGGCACAGGAATTGGCCGAAGACTTGGGTCGCTATCTGCGCGACGAGCCGATCCACGCCAAACCCGTTGGGTGCATGACGCACGCCGCGCGGTGGATACGAAACGTGCCGATGATCGCCGCCGCAACTGGTGGGCGCGCGGTCAAGCCGTCGCGTGGCCAACACCGGGCAAACGCCGCAATCATATTGATCCTCTTGATGTTCGTTGTAGCCTTCACTTTGTATCGAGTCCTGCCGAAACCGCTGCCCCGACGCATACGAATCGCATCGGCCGACCCGGGAGGAGTGTATCACGATTTTGCCGAGGCCTATGGACGGTTGCTCGGTGACCTCACCAAACGTTCGGCGCCAGTGTTGCCGACGCGAGGATCCGTGGAGAACGCCCGGCTGCTCTTGTCGCGTGATGCGGAGGCAGCATTGCTTCAGGAAAACGCAATCACCGGCGATCAGATCGCAGTCGTGGCGCCGTTGTACTATGAAGTCGTGCATTTTGTTGTGCGCAAGGGCCGCGGGATTGCCTCTCTAGACGATTTGGCCGACAAGAACGTGTCGTTGGGCCGGGACCTGTCAGGGATGCGGCTTAGCGCGCTCAGGATCTTGGAGGAGCAAGGCACGGTGGCGGTTGAGCGACTTGGCAAAACCGACGCCTATTTCAAAGAGTTGGTCACGGACAACGACCTGGACGCGGCAATCATCACGATCGGTCCGCAAGACGATGACCTGCGGAAACTCCTTACCAGCGGGCAGTTCGAACTGCTTTCGTTGGATGCCGCACTGATTGGGGAACTCTCCACTTTCCCAAGCTTTCGCGAGTACACGATTCGCAAAGGAAGTCTGCAATCGGAATCGGGCGACGGCGCTCCGGTTCCGCTGCAGGACGTGCATACGCTGGCCACCGCCACGTTTCTGACCGTCCGGCGCGATGCTCCGGACGTCCTTGTGACCAAGATGCTGGAGACCTTATACGGTGAAAACCCTCTGGTGAAGAGATTTGGGCTGATTACTGCGGACAAAGCGATGCATTGGCGCGGATTCGCGCTACACCCGGCGGCGTCCGAGTTCTTTTCCCAAAAGGAGTAGTCGCAGCCGGATTCGCAAGAATTCGGGCGATTCGCCGATTCCCCGAACTCTTGGCGAGTTCGGCTACGGCAAACGTTCAACTACTGAAATCGACAGAAAAGCAACCGTCCCGGTGGCGGCATATCGTGCAGGATTACCTGAAAGCGTACACTTTACATATTCGCTACTGTCCACATAAAGCAAAAAGGTTACGTAGGCTTGCTGAATTAACACCTAAATGAACGATTAGGCAGTTAGAGACCAGGCCCAGCCTGCGTACCCACTCGACACGGGATTCTGATTTTCATGATGGCCGAGGTTACGGAATACCTTCAGCTTTGCTTCTCCGGCGCCAACTTGCCGGCATCTGCCTTGTTGGTGCTGGTGATGTTCTACTGGCTCATGCTGATCCTTGCTGGGCTGGACCTGGACTTCCTCAATATCGATTTGGACGTGGACGCCGATGCTGATGTGGACATGGACATAGATGCCCCAGATGCCGATGGGCATCTGTCCGACACACTCGGCATCGGCTTCGTGGTGCTCCGCTTCCTTAACATCGGTCGCGTGCCGATCATGGTGTGGGTCAGTATCTTCGCGACAAGTTACTGGCTGCTGTCCGTGCTGCTGGACCGTTTCTTGGACGACCCAAACCATCGGGTCGAGTTGTTATACGCGGCGCAATACGGAGTGCGAAATCTCGCCATAGCCGTTGTGTTGACGAAGATCTTCACACAACCGTTGCGAGGAAAATTCGACCCATCAGAACCGAACAAGGTGGAAGACATGATCGGCACTGAGTGCGTGGTCACGACCACCGAGGTGAACAAGTCCTTCGGACAGGCAAAATACGAAACAGACGCAGCGCCTTTGCTGCTGAACGTTCGAACGCGGGAAAAGCCGCTGGCGAAAGGAGACGTGGCGGTGATTGTGGATCATGATGCGGAGGAGAATGTCTACTTCGTAACCAGAGTGAAATCAGAGGTATAACCATGACAGGCATGCAGATCGGAATCACCATAGCGGTCATCATTTTCTTTGGTGGCCTAGCGTTCCTCTTCGCCGCCTCGCGATTCTATCGCAAGGTCGGCCCCGAAGAAGCAATTGTTCGTTCCGGTGCCGGAGGACTGAAGGGTGCTACCGGCAAAGGCATGTTCGTGGTCCCGGTGGTCCACCGCGCCGAGCAGATGGACTTGTCCGTCAAGCGGATCGAAATCAAGCGAAAGGGCGAACAGGGATTGATCTGTAAGGACAACATGCGGGCTGACATCGAGGTTGCATTCTTCGTGCGTGTGAACAACACGCGCGCCGACATCCTTCAAGTGGCGCAGGCCTTGGGCTGCAAACGCGCTTCGGAACAGCCGGCTCTGATCGAACTGTTCGACGCGAAATTCTCCGAAGCCTTGAAGACGGTTGGTAAGCACTTCGACTTTGTTGAACTTTATGAGGAACGGGACAAGTTCAAGGAAGAAATCCTCAAGGTGATCGGCACCGACCTGAACGGCTATGTCTTGGACGACTGTGCCATCGACTATCTGGAGCAGACTCCGCTCGAGTTGATGAACCCGCAGAACATCTTGGACGCCGAAGGTATCAAGAAGATCACCGATTTGACGTCTCGCGAGCACATCCTGTCGAACGACATCACGCGCGAGAAAGAAAAGACGATCAGGAAACAGGACGTCGAGGCCCGCGAAGCGATCCTGGAATTGGACCGTCAACAGATCGAAGCGGAGCAGAAGCAGCAGCGCGAGATCGTGGAAGTCACCGCTCGCCAAACGGCCGAGGGTCGCAAGGTCCAGGAAGAAGAACGGTTGAAGGCCGAAGCGGCCCGGATCCGGACGGACGAGGAGGTGAACGTTGCCGATCAGAACAAGGACCGGCAAATCATCGTTGCCATGCGCAACAAAGAGCGTACGGATGCGGTCGAGGTCGAGCGAGTGGAAAAGGACCGTGGCCTGGAGGCGACGGAGCGTGAACGCGTCGTTTCGCTGGCACAGATCGACAAAGACAAGGCCATCGAGGTCGAGAAACGCAACATCCAGGAGGTGATCCGCGAACGCGTCGCGGTCGAACGGTCCGTGGTCGAGGAACAGGAGCGGATCAAGGACACCGAGCAATTCGCCGGCGCCGACCGTCTGAAACGGGTCGAGGTGACCAGGGCTGAAATGACGGCTCAAGAATCTTTGGTCAAAGAGGTCAAGGCCGCGGAAGCTGCCAAGTCGGCAGCAGAATTGAAGGCCGAACAGTTGGTCATCGAAGCGGAAGCCGATCGGCAAGCATCCGAAAAGCAGATGCATGCCACCAAGATGTTGGCCGAGGCCAAAACGGCCGACGAGGCGGCGATGGGTTTGGCCGAGGCACAGGTGACTTCGGTCAAGGCCGAGGCATTCGAGAAGCACGGTACGGCAGAGGCCAGCGTGCACCAGAAGAAAGCCACCGCCGAGGCCAAAGGCGTCGAAGCAATGGCGACGGCCAAGGAGAAAGACGGCACGGCCGAGGCCACGGTGATGCACCTGAAGTTCAGCAGCGAGGCACAGGGCATCGAAGAAAAGGCCAACGCCATGAAGCTGTTCGACGGCGTCGGCAAGGAGCACGAGGAATTCAAGCTCAAACTGAACAAGGACAAGGACATCGAGATTGCTGCGATCCAGGCGCAACGCCAGATCGCTTCCGACCAATCCGAGATCGTTGGCGAAGCGTTGAAGAGCGCCCGCATCGACATCGTGGGCGGCGAAACGACGTTCTTCGACCGGATCATCGATTCGATCAAGGCCGGCAAGTCCGTCGACCGCTTCGTCCACAACAGCGAGACGCTGACGGATGTGAAGAACACCTTCTTCAACGGCAATCCCGACTACTTCAAGGAGAAGCTGGAGCAGTTGATTGACCAGTTCAACCTGAGCGCCGGAGACGTCAAGGATCTGTCCGTCGCCGCCCTGATTGCTAAGATGATGGGGATGACCGAAAGCGGCGAGACCAAGGGCGAATTGACGCGGTTGCTCGACATGGTCAAAGGGCTGGGCGTCTCGGAGAGCAGGGTTTCCACCTTGAATATCGGTGCCGCGAGCGAGGCATAGCGGTGGATTCACTCGCGAAGGGCCGGGGCGAATCAGGTTCCCGGCCCTTTCGCGCATGGCTCCTTCCCGTAAAACGGAACACGGGAAGGCGAGGCTCCCGTCGAGCCGTCACGCCTGCATCGAAACTGGCTCAGCGGGAGCTTCGCCCTCCCAAGGGGATGACTCAAGATGGCTGAAGAAGTTGAAACCAAACCGGACGAAGCTCCGGAGCTTCAGTTGGAGGGCGGGACCTACGAGATCATCCGCAACCGGCTGAACGGCCATGCCAAAGAACTGCGTTCCCGTCTGGATCAGTTGAACGCCGCCCGCAAGGAAGTTTTCGGCTCGATCGAGACCACGCTGCTCAGCACCGAGCGGATCACCACCGATCACAACTGTATCCCGCGCGATATGGTCTCGATCGGCAACCGGTTCATCTTCGGATACAACGTCCACCTGGGGCTGAAAATCGAGACGGATCTGTCCGACGTCTTTTCGATCTACGAGTTCCGCGACAACGCGTTTCATCGTCTGGAACTCGACCTGCTCGCCGACGAACGGTTCCAGAAGGACTTCAAGGAGATCTACCGCTACTATAAGAATGCGGTATTTGCCAAGTTCTCGACCATCGGCCCGCATCTGTTCATGGCATTCCGCGTTGGCAAGACCATGGCGGACGTCAAGACGTTCAAGTGGGCCGTCCACGACGACTCGCTGGTCTATCTGGATAACCGAAGCGATCACGAATTCCAATTGCCGGCGCAGCATGATTTCGATTGGGTCCGCACGACTCGCGACCAGCACGTGGCTGGCGAGCACCCGCATGTTTCGATTGAAGACCGCGTATTCGTCGAAACGGTGGGCGGCGACCTGACGATCAAAATCGAAGACAACACGGACTCGGGCGAAGGTCTCTATTCCGAAAACGTGGAAAACGAAGACCAGACGCTGGACGACGCGGAAATCTACTACGCCATCGTCGGCAACATCATTCTACTGAGGATTCGCCCCTACCAGGAAAAAGCCTACCGCTACATCGTCTACAACGAGAAGATCCAGCGGGCCATGCGATTGGATTCCATCGCCCACGCGTGTGTTCTGCTGCCGGACGACCATGGGATCATCTTCTCGAACGGCTACTATCTGCAGAGCGGCGAGTGCAAGATTTTCGAAAGCGAACTGACGGACATGATGTTCGAGCGGCGGCTGATGGCGCCGAACGGCGAAGATTTCCTGTTCGCCTTCTACAATCGCGAATCGGGCGATTACGTCCTCCTGCGATATAACCTGATCGAACAACACGTCGATACGCCGATCATCTGCAACGGGACAGCGTTCTTCCAGGGTGGCGAAATGGTCTGCTTCAAGGCCCAGCAAGATCCACAGAAGCACCATGCCGTGCAGATCTGGCAAACGCCCTACGTCGGCAGAGATTACGTCCCCGAGACGAACACCGATTCGTTTCTTTACAAGATCGGCAACCGCGACCTGGTGCGCGGAATGGCCGAGTGTCACGAAGTGTTGGGGTTGATCGCCAAAGAGGATACCTACGCCGATCTGTTCGTCGATCTTTCGAAGCTGGCGGGCGATATCGTCGATTCGTATTTCTGGATTAGCAGCCCCGAGTGCTTCAGCCCGAAAGAAGTGCTGATCGAGATCCGCAACACGGCAACAGCCGCCATCGACGAATTCGACAAGGTCGTACGAGTCAAGCGGAACACAGCCGATCAAACGAACCGAGTCCATCGCCAGACCAAGGAGATCCTGGCGGCCGTTCACCGCAAACGTTTTGACGTCATCGACGATTTCGTCGGCTGTCTGGCCGACATGCGGGCCGTTCGCGGCGACATCATCTCGTTGCGCGATCTCCGGTATGCCGATGCCGAGTTGATCGTCCAATTGGAGAACGACGTCGTCGAGCAAAACGAAAGACTTGCCGGGCGGTGCGTCACGTTCTTGCTTGATCCCAAAGCTCTCCAACCCTACGACAAACGGGTCGACGGGCAAACGGCCAAGATCGACTCGCTGGAAAAGGTCGCGGACGCAAGAAAGCTGGAGGACGAGATTGCAGGCAGCGCGGGCGAATTGGAGATGCTGATCGACATCGTCAGCAATCTGAAAATCGACGATGCCACTCACCGCACCACGATCATCGACAGCATTTCCGGGATCTTCGCGAAGGTCAACACCGCGCGGGCGGGGCTGAAACGCAGGACGAAAGAGCTGCTGTCGGTCGAAGGCGTGGCCGAATTCAACTCGCAGATGAAACTGTTGAACCAGGGCGTGGTCAACTATCTGGACGTCTGCGACACGCCCGACAAGTGCGAAGAGTTCCTTACCAAGGTGATGGTTCAGATCGAGGAACTCGAAGGACGCTTTGCCGAGTTCGACGAGTTCGTGGTGCAGCTTACCGACAAGCGTGAAGAGATCTACAACGCCTTCGAGACGCGCAAGGTGCAGTTGGTCGAGAAACGGAACAAACGAGCCACTTCGCTGATGAGCGCCGCCGACCGCATCTTGAAAGGCATCAGATCGCGCGTCGACAGCATGGATTCGGTCACGGACATCAACGGCTATTTTGCGTCGGACTTGATGATCGAGAAGGTCCGGGACATCGTCGGCCAGCTTGGCGAGTTAGAGGACTCGGTCAAGGTGGATGATATTCAAAGCCGTCTGAAAACCATCCATGAAGATTCCGTACGCCAGTTGAAGGACCGCCAGGAGTTGTTCGTCGACGGTGCCATGATCATCAAGTTGGGTAAACACCGTTTCTCGGTAAACGCCCAGCAACTGGACCTGACCACGGTGCTGCGCGACGGCGAGATGTGTCTGCACTTGACCGGCACCAAGTTCTTCGAGCCCGTCGATGACGAGCAGTTGCTGGCGACCCGAGACGTTTGGGACCAGGAGGTGGTCTCCGAAAACCGCGCCGTCTACCGCGCCGAGTATCTGGCATACCAACTGCTTTGCGCATTGGACCGCGGCGAGGTCGGGTCTGGTGCGATCCAATCGAGCGGGACGGATGAATCCTCGGACGAAGCCCCAACTGGCAAGGTCACGGCGGCAGATCTCCTGGCGTGCGAGCAGGCGCAGTTGATGGCTTCTGTCCAGCGTTTCATGGGGCCGCGCTACAGCGAAGCGTACTCGAAGGGAGTTCACGATCACGATGCCGCTTTGATCCTTCGCGCATTGCTGGAAATGAAGACAACCATCGGCCTGTTGCGTTTCCACACGCGATCCCGAGCCATGGCTAAGGTGTTCTGGCGCCATTTCGGCGAAAAGAAGCACAAGGCCCTGGTGGCGGCCAAACTGAACGGTTTCGGCTCGGTGGCAACACTGTTTCCTGACGCCACGGCTCAATCACAGTACGTCGCCGAGTTGAAAGACCTGCTGGGCGAATTCGTCGACCGGAGCGATCTGTTCCCCAATACGCTGGTCGACGGAGCGGCCGAGTATCTGTTCTGCGAGTTGTCGGGCGGCGGTACGTTCGTTGTCAGTCGTCGAGCGGCGGATCTGGAGGACGCATTCCAGGCGCACTTGCGGCAGAACAGCTTCACCGAACCGTTCACCAAATCGGTTCGCGCTGTGAATCGGGACTCGGGCAGCGCACTGTTGCTGGCGCGGGATTGGGTCGAAGCGTTTATCGAACATCGCCCGGACACGAACGACGAGGACTTGGAGTACGTCGACGAGGTGGCCGAGTTGCTGCTGGCGGGAAAAGTGAGTAAGGCATGCATCGTGGACGGCCACGTCAACCGCGACATCTCGGGCCTGGTGGGCACACATCCGGTGACCGAGGGCGGCACCTATCATCTGAACTACAACCGCTTCATGTTCAGGCTGGAACAGTTCGAAGGAAACACCGTACCGCGGTACCGCCGGTACATCGAGTTGAAGAGGGAGGTTGTCGATCGCGCTCGCGACGCCATGCGGCTTGACGAGTTTCGCCCACGCGTCTTGACTTCGTTCGTGCGCAACAGACTGATCGACGAAGTCTACCTGCCGCTCGTCGGCGACAACCTGGCCAAGCAAATGGGGGTTACGGGCGAACAGAAACGCACGGACCGAATGGGGCTGTTGCTACTGATCTCGCCGCCCGGCTACGGCAAGACGACTTTGATGGAGTACATCGCCAACCGGTTGGGCATCATCTTCATGAAGATCAACGGCCCGGCGATCGGGCATCAGGTCACGTCGCTGGACCCGGTCGAAGCGCCCAATGCGGCGGCGCGCGAGGAGGTACAGAAGCTGAACTTGTCGCTCGAAATGGGCGACAACGTAATGATTTACGTGGACGACATCCAGCACTGCAACTCGGAATTCCTCCAGAAGTTTATCTCGTTGTGTGACGCTCAGCGAAAGATCGAAGGCGTCTACAAGGGCCATACCCGCACCTACGATCTGCGTGGCCGCAAGGTGTGCGTGGTCATGGCCGGCAACCCTTACACGGAAAGCGGCGAGAAGTTCCAGATCCCCGACATGTTGTCCAACCGGGCGGACATCTACAACTTGGGCGACATCATCGGCGAGACGCGCGACACGTTCGAAATGAGCTATCTGGAGAACTGCATCACGTCCAATCCGGTGCTGAACAAGCTGGCCAGCCGCAGCCAGAACGACGTGTACGCGGTGATCAAAATGGCCGAGCAGGACACGCAGGAGGGCATCGAGCTGGAGGGCAATTACTCGCTGGAAGAAATCAACGAGATGGTCGTGACGATGAAGAAGTTGATGCGCGTGCGCGACGTGGTGCTTAGCGTCAACCAGCAGTACATCAGCTCGGCCGCCCAAGCCGACGAATACCGCACCGAACCGCCGTTCCTGCTGCAGGGCTCGTACCGCAACATGAACCGGATCGCCGAGCGCGTGTTGCCGATCATGAACGACGACGAACTGCAGACGCTGATCCTGTCCAATTACGAACAGGACGCCCAAACGCTCACCTCCGACACGGAAGCGAATATGCTGAAGTTCAAAGAGATGTCGGGGATTCTCGCCGAGGACGAGGCCGAGGCCATACGCTGGGCCGGCATCAAGCGGACCTACGAGCAGAACGTGAAGATGAAGGGGATCGACGCCGGCGACCAGGTCGGCCAGGTGATCCTTCAACTCCGCGAATTCAGCGACGGTCTGCACGCCATCCGCGAGGCCATGGGCGAGGGCGTAAAGCACCTTTCCGAGCGCGATACCGAGCAACGAGACGTCCATCTGACCGCACTAATGCAGCAGGTGGCCGGCCTACGGAGCAACCTGGCAGACATCGGAGACGCGGTCAAGGAAGCAGCGGAAAAATCGCCCGAACAACGTGTCGAACTCACCGCCCCGACCGAACTGCCGCCGCAGAAAGTGGTCGTCCAGCACAAGGTGCCGCGTTCGGTCCTGGACGTGGTGAAGAGCCAATTCGAGGTGATGAACAACTGGATGGAACCGCTGCTGTCGGCCACCGCCGCCCAGAGCCAGGAGTATCAGAAGCTCCAAAACTCCGTCCAAACCTGCTTGGCCAACTATTACGCGCTTCTAGAGGAGTTGGAGCAGGCGAAGATCAAACATTCGTAGTGTGCGTCTTGAACGCCGCGATGCGTGTGACGGTCGGTCTGTCGGGCTGTTTCAATCCGCCTCGCCTGCCGCGAAAACCGACTCGACATCTACCTCAAAACCAGGCAGTAATACGGACGTAACGGCTGCGCCCGGAGCGAATTCGCCATGGACTCGATAGGCACCCTCGTCCATCGCAAGAACCGTCACGCGCTGGTCTCGAGGGTCGATGATCCAGTACTCTGCAATGCCGGCTGTAGCGTATTCCTGGCGCTTGGTGACAAGGTCTCGCTCGCGGTTTTCCTCGCCCTCACTTACCACTTCCATCACCAAGTCTGCGCCGAAAGGCTGTCCGTGCACTCGGCGCGCTCGATCGTGTCGCAGGAACACAATGTCAGGTTCTCGGTACTTTGCGGCCCACAGTCTCACCGGTAGCGGGGCAAACAAGACCGTGCCGAGATTCTGCTCCGACACGTGGCGATCGAGAATCGCACTGAGGTACTTGACGAGCAGTTGATGGAATATCGTCGGCATCGGCAGCACCTCCAAGCGACCATCCGAGAGTTCGACCATCCGGTTGGTGTCGAGCGCAAGATACTCCTCCTCCGTCCATTCGCCCTGAGGAGGGAATAGCAGAGCGACATCCCATGCCGGCTCGCCGACCGCACTGCCACGCGGTGCAAGTCCGCGCGATGCACTGTCTGTTTCGTCCATCGTCAAGCTCTCACTACCTTGCGGAATACCACAACCGTCCTACGAAGGCACCGGAAGATATCCTACCAACCCGCACGTGGTATTGTCCACTCTGCACTGCAACAAGGTGGAACGCACGGAGATCAGAAGCTATCGAACGGAGATCTTAAGCGGACTACTGGCCGCGGGCAGCGTCGGCGATTTGCCCTTCATCATTCTCCGGCAGCAACCCCGGTACCAGCGCTCGGGTGGGTGCGCGGTACGTGTTGTCGTGGACCAGCACGCCTTTCGCGCCCACGAAGTACGTGGCCCAGTCGGCGATGACCAGGTTGTGCGCTTCGTTCATGGGTACCCTTTCGTCGATTCCGTCGACAGTCAGTATGCCGGAAACGCCGTGCAGTTGATCGCCCACTTCCAGCAACTTGGCCATCCGCCAACGTTTCTCGGAAACCCAAATGGGATGTCCCAGCGTAGTGACGATATCTTCGCCGTCCACCGTAACCTTGATCATCGGCGACGGCGAGCGAATGGTGGTATTCAGCACCAGCTTGAAGGCTAACTCGCCCGTGTCAGGGTCCTGCGATAGCAGACGGTCACCGATCTTGATCCGGTCAATTGGAACGCGCCCCTGCTGCGTCCAAATCTTGGTTCCGGCAGGGAAACACGACAACCGAGGCCAACGGCGGCGAGACGACTGGCTCTGGTACTGGTAGACGTCGACTGGTTCGTGGTAGGTGCGATAGTAGTCCCCTAGGTACGACTGCGACCGACGATAGAGGTAACAGGTCGGTTTCACCGAAACGGTCTCTAACTCATTGTACTCTTGCCACCAGTCCCACCAGGCCGTGGGCTCGCGTTTGGGGAACCGGCCGGTGGCCTGTTCCAAAGCGATGAAAACCGGAGCGTTGTGGACGAACGTTCGTGCGTTGACTTGGGCGACGTGGCTCTCACGTTGCCACGCCTCCTCCAGGCTGGTCATCGCCTCGATTTGCCGTTCAATTTCATCGAGATGTTCCAGGTCTTCGACAGCCCTCACAGGGAACCACGTGTAGCGATAGCGATTGTTCGGGCCCTCGTTGATTTCCTTGAATGGTCGTGTAAGACGTCGCTCGGCAACCACTGGGACACGGTTGGCGACGTGGTCGAATCCCAGAGCGAAGTTGCCGCCTGGCCCGGTGCGGAGAAGACGGTGTTGATACCGAATAGTACCATCCGGAGCCTCCGCGATTTGCCATTGCGTGGTGATGGGCGAAATCAACCCATCGAGAAGCAGCGGCACGTACTCGTGCATCGGACGTTGTACCAGTTGTCGGGTTGCCGCAGCTCGGACGTTGGGCCATCGGGCCAGGACTGCGTAGCGAACAAGCGTCTGAGTCGCCTCGTACTGTGGGAACTTGGCCAGCAGATCGACTACGGTCCTGCCGAACTGTGGGCCGCCTTCAAAAAGGAACGTCTCCAAGACGGGAACAATGTCCGGGTCGTCGATCTTCTCCATCAGTCCAATGGTATGTTTGCGCTTCTTGTCGTTCGAACCGTCGATGACCGCTTGCCAGGCGCGAAGCTCCGGCCGCCATCGGGTCGCGCTCTGCTGGATTCGCTTGGCCACATCTCGCTGGTGCTTGATGTCGTCGTCGCTGACCATTCGGCCGCCGACGTTTCGCAGCCCCAGGACGCGCATCGCTTCGGCACGCGTCTTCTGGTTCACTCCGTTGATGTTGAGCAGCCGCGTGAAGTGCAGTCTTGATTCGTCGTCGAGCCCGGCGCGAGCGCACCAGCGAGCCAACGTCAGTTCGCCTTTCGCGTTGCCTAATGCCTCTTCGCGAAGTTGGCGATATTTGGCAAGCTGCTCGTCGGCTGCGGCCAACCGCGCCGCTTCATCGAATGTCACCCATCCCCCGTCGACTTCGACGCGTCCCGCATGCCAGTTGGCGGGCGGATAATCGGGTGCCGCTTCCAGCGCCCGTTTCAGTAAGTCCCGGCGACCGTGGCTGTTGCCCGCCACTTCTGATTCCAGGGCGCGGCGAACGAGGGCCTTGGCAACCGCCTCGTTTTCCCGCGGCGCCGACGGCTTGGCAGACCATGCGACGTGTGCAGGGGCGAAGGTCAGAACCAGAGAGAAGCACACCGCAACAGCACAAGAGAGATCCCGCCTCATGACATCGCCTCCGGAAGCGACCGTTCCAAAGAAGTGTGCCTGCCCCAATACGCATTTTAGGGGATGGTCGGCGATTGCTGCAAGTCGTGAGGACTGGTCACGAATGCCCTACTCATCCTGTGGCAGCAAACCCGGTACCAGGGCCCGCGTGGGTGCACGGTATGTGTTGTCGTGGACCAGCACGCCTTTCTCGCCCACGAAATACGTAGCCCAGTCGGCGATGACCAGGTTGTAAGCCTCGTTCATGGGCAACTGGTCGTCGATCCCGTCGACAGTCAGTACGCCGGAGACTCCGTGCAGTTGATCGCCCACTTCCAGCAACTTGGCCATTTGCCAGCGTTTCTCGGCAACCCACATGGGATGTCCCAGCGTGGTGACGATATCTTCACCCTCCACCGTGACCTTGATCATCGGTGATGGCGGGCGGAGGGTGGTGTTCAGCACCAGTTTGAAGGCCAACTCGCCCGTATCGGGGTCTTGCGACAACACGCGGTCGCCGATCTTGATCTGTTCGATTGGGACGCGACCTTGCTGCGTCCAGACTTTCGTACCGGCAACGAAACAGGATAACGGCGTGAGATAGACTCGGTTGTAGTTCGTGAAGTACGACCGCGAACTTCGATACAAGTAACGGGTGGGCTTTTCCAACGAGACCTCATTGTACTCCTGCCACCAATCCCACCAAGCCACGGGATCGCGTTTGACGAGCATCCCAGTGGATTGCTCCAACGCAACGAAAACCGGTTCGTTGCTTTCGTTGGTTCTCGCGTTACTTAGGGCGATGGCGCTCTCGCGTTCCCACGCTTCTTGAAGGGAAGCGGCCCTTTGGACGTCTTCCTCGGTCTGGTCCAAGTCTTCGCGGTGATGAAACAAGTACGGAGTCTCTGGGTTGATGGGAGGCCGCGTCAATCGCCGGTCGACCACATGAGTAAGAGGCTGGGAGACGTGTTCGGTCTTCAGTGCATAGTTCTCCCCAGCCCCTTTGCGGAAAAAGTAGTGTTCGTAGCGGACCGATCCGTTGGGACCATCAATGACGCGCCATTGCGTTTTGACTGGGGAGATCAGACCTCTCAGCAGCAACGGAACGTACTCATGCATCGGCCGCCGCTTGATTTGCAGGGCCGCCTCTTGGCGGACGTTTGGCCATCGGGACAGAACGGCAAACCGGACGAGTGTCTGAGTTGACTCGTAATGCGGGAACTTACCCAGCAGGCCGACTGCGGCCTCGCCAAATTGCGGTCCACCTTCGAAAAGGAACGTTTCCAAGACGGGAATAACGTCGGGATCGTCAACCTGCTCAACTTGCTCGGTAGCGTATTCTCGGTTCTTGTCGTTCGAGCCGTCGATTACCTGTTGCCAGGCTCGGAGCTTCGGCTGCCAGCGTTTCATGGCCTGCTGGATTTGCTTGGCCACCTCGCGCTGGTGTTTGATGTCCCCGTCGCTGACCAATCGGCCGCCGATGTTTCGCAGGCCCAGTGCGCGCATCGCTACGGCGCGCGTCTTCTGGTCCGCTCCGTTGATGTGGAGCAAGCGCGTGAAGTGCAGTTTTGATTCCTCGTCAAGCCGGGCGCGGGCGCACCAGCGAGCTAACGGCAGTTCGCGTTTCGCGTCGCCCAATGCCTCTTCGCGAAGTTTGCGATACTGCGTGAGTTGTTCGTCGGTGGCGGCCAGACGCGCCGCCTCGTCCAACGTCACCCACCCCCCGTCGACCTGGACGCGCCCCGAGTGCCAGTTGGCCGGCGGGTATTCAGGTACCCTTTCCATGGCCTGCTTCAACAGGTCGCGACGACCTTGGGCATCGCCCGCCACCTCCGATTCAAGCGCGCGGCGAACGAGTGCTTTGGAAGCCGCCTCGTCTTCCGACGGCGTAGACGGCTTGGCAGACCAAGCAACAGTCGCCGGAAGGAAGGTCAAAACCAACGAGAAGTATACCGCAACACCGCACGAGAGATCCCGCCTCATGACATCGCCTCCGGAAGCGACCGCTCCAAAGATGTGTGCCCTGCCCTGACACATATTTTAGGGGATATGAGGCGGCAACTGCAAGTGAAACGCACCAGTAGCACACGGATGCCCACAGAAAGTCTAGTAGGGCCGGTTCCTACCGGCCGGCGTCTGATCGTCGTCAGATCAGCCGGCTGAAACCGGCCCTACGCTACTACAGAAAGCGGCACATACCCCGGGTCCAGCCGATCCATGATCAAGGTTCTCCGTGCGGAGCATCAGATTTCCCCTAATCGTCAAAGTCTGCACAATTGATTCAACCGGAGAATCCGGAACATCCGATATACAAGGACTGGAGTTCTGAAATTGAAGGGGGGATTTATCATGCGATCGCTTCCGTTGATCGCTGCGCTGCTTCTGACGTTTGCGGCAGTAAACGTGCCGCTAGCCGTGGCTGAAGATTCGGGAACTTGGCCACGCCCGCATCGGGCAGGTGACGCAGTCAATTCGCCCGTCGTGCGGTGTGTGGCCGTCCAACCGTTACCGTTCGCGCTGCCGGCGCAAGAAGATCCGGTGCCTTTGAACGCCGAGCCGGAGGCGCTGCCGGCCGAGCTGCCCGCTTACGAGCAATCCGAAACAGCTCCACCGCCGGATACGGCACCAGCCGAGCCGCCAACGACGTCTCCACCGCCAGTAGTGGTTGCAGAGCCACCAGCACCCGCGGAATCTACGTTGACCCTAGAGGAACTGGTCGACATCGCGATGGAATCGAATCCCACGCTGTTGCAGGCGACCGCGGCGGTGCAAGCGGCGGAAGGGGGATATGTTCAGGCCAGCCTCTATCCTAACCCAGCAATCGCATACCAGGGCGGCGACATCGGACTTGATGGTACTTCCGGCCAGCAAGGGATGGGCGTCAGCCAAGAGATTGTCACCAGCAACAAACGCGTCTGGGCGATGGCCGTGGCCGAGTCGGAGATCCAGCAGGCCCAACTTGCCTGGGAATCACAGCGTCGGCGCGTGGTGAACGCCATCCGATCCGGCTACTACGATGTACTGTTGGCCCAGAGGACGATCGACGTCAACAACGAATTGGTGCGAATCGGACAACGGGGTGTTGAACTTGCCGAAAGACGTCTGGCAGCCAGGCAGATCAGCAAAGCCGAGGTGCTGCAAACCCAGATCGAGGCCCAGATGGCCCAACTCAGCCTGAACCAAGCGAGGAATCATCATGACGCCGCTTGGCGAAAGCTCACGGCCGTATTGGGAAAGCCGGAAATGCAACCGCAAGCCCTGGCCGGCGAGGTGGACAAAGACCTTCCGCAGTTCGATTGGCGGGAGACGCTCGACCACCTGTTGACTCAAAGCCCAGAACTTGCCGAAGCCTACGCCGCAGTCGAGACGGCTCGAAACCAATTGGCGCTTCAGTGTGCCGAGCGAGTGCCGAACTTCGAGGTGGCGACCGGGGTCAAGTATGACGAGAGCGCTCGCTTCACATTGGCCGATGTGGAAATCAGCGTCCCGTTGCCTCTGTTCAATCGCAACCAAGGCAACATCATGGCCGCCCAGTCCGAATTGGCTGTCGCGCAGAACGAAGTGCGACGGGTCGAACTGGATCTGCGCAATCGGCTCGCCGAAGCATTCGAACAGTACTCCAACGCCAGTCGCCAAGTCGAGGTGTACTCCAGCAGCATCGTTAAGAACGCCGACGAGTCACTGCGATTGGCCAACATCGGCTATGGTGCTGGGGAATTCGGGTATCTTACCTTGCTGACAGCCCAGCGGACCTATTTCGGCGTAAGCTTGGAGTACCTGGAGAGCTTGAAGGAGTTCTGGGCGCGAAGCGTCGAGCTTGAAGGCATGCTGCTGAGCGGAGGATTGGAGCGGCCGGAGTAAGTGTCACTTTGGGCCTGGTCTCCCGCGTGCTGATTCTAATGGCGCCTTTCTGGCGACCGAAACGTTGAGCGGCGATCTTCCGTGAACTAACCTTGTAGATTGGCGAATCCGCGCCAGCTTTCCCATGCTTCGCACCAAGGAACACCGCTCATGCTCAACTTCCAGACCGCATTGATTCGTCTTGTGACATTCGCTCTGACGATCGTATTCCTCTCGACTGCATCCGCCCAGACGAAGCTGATTCGCTTTCCGGACATTCACGGCAACCAGGTCGCTTTTTGTTACGGTGGCGATCTCTGGCGGGCGCCGGCGGACGGTGGGCCGGCCACGCGAGTGACGGCCCATCCAGGGCAGGAGTTGTTCCCTAAGTTCTCGCCGGATGGGAAGTGGATCGCCTTTACGGGACAGTACGACGGCGACGAGCAGGTGTACGTTGTGGCGGCTGAGGGTGGCATCCCCAAACAGCTCACGTATTACCCGGCCCGAGGCCCGTTGGCACCTCGCTGGGGATACGATCACCAGGTTTATGGTTGGACCCCCGATGGTCGAGCCGTGTTGTACCTCTCGTGGCGCGACGCGAACGGGGGCACGGTCAATACATCGCTTTACTCGGCGCCGGTCGATGGCGGGCTGCCCACGAGGCTGCCCATGCCTACCGCCGGCGCCGGCGACTTTTCGCCAGACGGAAAGCGGATCGTCTACAGCCCGCTGTTCCGCGACTTCCGCACCTGGAAACGCTACCAAGGCGGTTGGGCTCAGAATCTGTTCATCTTCGATCTCAAGAGCCACGACTCGCGGCCGGTCGCCCACAGCGAACGCACCGAACGCGATCCGATGTGGATTGCCGACTCCATTTACTTCGTATCGGACCGCACCGGAACGCTGAATCTCTTCAAGTACGATCCGGCGGCGGATCAGGTGACGCAGATCACTCGACACACGCGTTGGGATGTCCGTTGGGCCAGTTCCGACAATCAGCAGAAGATCGTCTATGAACTGAACGGCGAGTTGCAGGTCCACGATGTCAAGAAGGGGATGGATAAGAGGATCTCGATTTCCGTCCCCCACGACGGCCTGTCCATGCGACCGTCACGCTATTCGGCAGCAAAGAACATCGAAGACTCTGAGCTGAGCCCAAAAGGCGAGCGGGCCTTGTTCGTCGCCCGCGGCGACATCTTCTCAGTGCCCATCGAGAAAGGCGCGACTCGGAACCTGACCAACTCGTCCGGCGCTCACGACAAATGGGCCCGGTGGTCACCCGATGGCGACAGGATTGCTTTCATTTCGGATCGCAGTGGCGAGGACCAGGTCTATCTGATCAACCAGGACGGCACTGGCAAGCCCGAGCAACTCACAAAGCAGTTCAAGGGAATGCTGTATGCTCCCGAATGGTCGCCGGACGGTAAACGTCTGGCCTTCTCGGACAAAGACGGCAAACTGTACGTCCTGACCATCGAGGACAAGAGTGTGGTCGAGGTTGCCGACGAGAAGCGTGGCTCGTTGCGCGACTACGCCTGGTCACCGAACGGCGGCCACCTGGCATTCTCGCTCCGCGATGTGTCACAGCACAGCTCGCTCTACATCTGGAGCCTGCCCGACGCCAAGCTGCGAAGGATCACAGGCCCCTACGCCGACGAATACGGCCCCGCCTGGGACCCCGAAGGCAATTACCTCTTCTTCCGCTCCGCGCGGCAGTTCGCACCGCAGATCAGTTCGGTGGAGTGGAACTTCGCCGGCAACCGGCAGGAGGGAGTTTTCGCACTCGCGCTGCGAAAGGATGTGGCGAATCCCTTCGCACCCGAAAGCGACGAAGTAACGATCGCAGAAAAGGAAGCCGACAAGGATCCGGAAGGGGACGCGAAGACCAACCAGAAAGAGAAGCAACGGCAAGATCCGGACAAAACGAAAAGCGGCGATGACAAGCCAGCGAAAGACAGCGACGCATCCAAGGAAGACACAAAAGAACTGGAATGCGTCAAGATCGATTTCGACGGGCTAGCCGACCGCGTGATACGGGTACCCGTCGAAGCCGAGAATCGTTGGGGGCTGTCGGCCGTCAAGAAGATGCTGTTGTTCGTCGACCGGGGCGCGTCCTTCTACGGCCGCGAGAGCTACACGAAACCGACATTGAAGATCTTCGATATGAAGGAGCGCAAAGTCTCTACCCTGGCGGAAGACGTGGCCGGTTATGCCCTGTCGCACGACGGCTCCAAGGTGCTGATCCGCCAGAAAGACGCGTACCACTTGATGGACGTCAAACCGGAGTCCAAAGAGAAGAAGACGATCTCGACCAAGGGCTTGATGGTCGACCGGGTTCCGGCCGAGGAATGGGCCCAGATTTTCGACGAAGTATGGCGCCGCTTCCGAGACTTCTTCTACGTGAAGAACATGCACGGCTACGACTGGGAAGCAATCGGCAAGAGATATCGGGCCTGGCTGCCCCACGTGGCACACCGCAGTGACTTGAACTACGTGATCAGCGAAATGATCGCCGAGTTGAACGTGGGCCACGCCTACATCCAGGGTGGCGATTTCGAGATTCCGGACCGTCCCAAGGTCGGCCTGCCTGGGGCCCGCTTCGAGTTGGACGACAAGAGCGGACGCTATCGCATCGCCAAGATCTACCGCGGCGAGAACGAGGAAACAAAGTACCGGGCCCCGCTGACCGAAGTCGGTGTCGAGGTGTCCGAAGGCGAGTACGTATTGGCCATCAACGGCCAGCAGCTCAAGGCCAACGACAACCCTTATCGATTGCTGCGTCACGAGACGGACCCCGTGACGCTAACGGTCAACGACAAGCCAAACCCCAAAGGTGCGCGAAACGTCACGTACCGGCCGCTCGCGAGCGAGACTTCTTTGGTGTATCTCGATTGGGTCAAGGGTAATCTCGACAAGGTGACCAAGGCCACCAAGGGCCGCGTTGCGTACCTTCACTTACCCGACATGGGCGCCGACGGCATCTACGAGTTCATCAAATGGTTCTATCCCCAGATCCGCAAGGAGGGCCTGATCGTGGACGTGCGATCCAACGGGGGCGGTAACGTTTCGCAGTGGATTATCGAGCGGTTGGACAACAAGCTGCTGGGCACCAGGTTCGGCAGCACCAGCGACGACCCCGGCACATATCCCGCGGCCGTCTTCCACGGCCATATGGTCTGCATCCTGAACGAGACATCGGCCTCCGACGGCGACATCTTTCCCTACCGGTTCCGCCAGGCCGGCTTGGGCCCGCTGATCGGCAAACGATCCTGGGGCGGCGTGGTGGGCATCTCCAGCCGCGGGCCCCTGTTGGACGGCGCACAGGTCTACGTTCCCCTGTCGGCCACCAACGCGCCGGACGGTAGCTGGATCATCGAAGGCCACGGCGTCGATCCCGACATCGAAGTCCAGAACGACCCAAAGTCCGTCCTACAAGGCCGCGATGCCCAACTGGAACGGGCAATCAAAGAGGTCCTGAAACGGATCAAGAAAAACCCAAAACGCCTGCCCGATCGCCCAGCGGACCCAGTGAAAACGAGGTAACAGGCTCGTCCGAGGCTGCGTCAGGAAACCGATACGTGACTGTCGCTGGACACGGGTGATGGCGCGACGAAAGCTCTGTCACCTCTTGCGGCGGCTCAAATCAGCGCCCATGTTCACCTCAACTCACCAATAACTCAGACGCCAGCCGGACGGTTGGCCTTTCTCTCGCGTCGGCCGCCGACGAACACTGTGCCGATGACCAATAGTATGATGCAACCGGCCAAGGCCACAGTCTGAGCCGGCTTGATTACGGTTGGTTCGTTCTCGACAACTTCCGTTTTCTCTTCCAGTTCGATGCCTTCCACGTCTGGCATGGGCTGGGCCGATTCCAACACGGCAGCCAAGCTGGCTGAGTAGGCGTCTAGCACGTCGGCAGCTATTTCGCTGCCGGGGGCGACCAGTTTGGCATTAAGGAACTCCTGGAGCTTGCGGTTGCCGCACGTCTCGTAGGAACACGCCGCGCCGAACTTGGCCACTAGTTCTGCGTGAACTTGAGCCAGTTTCTGCAGCACTTCTTCGGACGGCGTCCAGTAGCCTTTGCGAGCCGTCTCGAGCATGACGGACGTCATATCCTGAAGCGCGTAAGGATTCGTTTGCTCGAAGTACTCGCGCATCGCAAGGCCGTGCTTGTCGTCAATGAACACCCGGTTTGTCTCGTCCCACATCTCTTGGTCAATTGCCGACGGCTGCATCACGTTCCAGCCGTACATGTTGCGCACGGTTTCGGTTAGATCGGCCGCAGCGCCGGGGCCTTCGCGTTGCATGCCCGTCAGGTACTTGGGGTTCCACAGCGTGGTTCGTGCCTCTTCGCGGATGGCAGCCACCGCGGTTGTTGCCTTGGGGCGGCCGCGCGAACGCAGATCGCTGAAGTAGCCTACCGGATCGTTTCCCGTCTTGTTGCGGATGCTGGCCGTCATTCCGCCCATGAATTCGTACACGTGGTCCAGACTCAACGGGCCCCAGGTGTTGGACGATCGAGGTTGGACCACGACCTCGGTGCCCTGCATGGCAGCGCCCAGCAGACCTTCTCTGAACGTGCCCCACGTTTTGTCGTCGCGGTAGATTCCGCCCATGTTGCGCATGTAACGATTGGCGATCTGGCTTTCGTCCTCCCACGTGTCGCCTTTTTCCACCATGCCCATAATGCCAGTGCCGTAGCTCTGATTCGCCGCCGAGCCGAAGATGCGGGCCGTGGAAAGCTCTCGCGCGTCCTTGGGTGCGAAGCCGAGTTTCTTTAGTTCCTGCTCCGTGGCGGCGGTCCCGTCGCGCACGAAGTTCGGTATGCTCTCGTCCGGAAGCTCGGCCACCATCGTGATGGCCTTGTCCAAGAGAGTGATACGGCTGGCGCCGGCGTCGCGGAACTGGCCGGACGTCTGCACCAACACGTCGATCCTCGGCCGACCTAACTCCTCGGCCGGTATCAATTCGATGTCGTAGACGGTCCCGCGCGAGTTGCGTACCGGGCGGACGCCAATCAGGTACATGATCTCGGCCAGCGTCGTTCCTTTGCCGCGAATGAACTCACTGCCCCAGAGCGTGAATGCAACTTGCTTGGGCCAGTTGCCGGTCTGGGCCTTGTGTCTGGCGATGATCTGGCCGGCCAACAGCTTGCCGACGCGCCACGCCTCTTCGCTGGGCGTATGCTCGGCGTTGATCGAGTAGAGGTTGCGCCCGGTCGGAACCGCCTGGGGATTGAATAACGCGTCGCCCCCGGACGACGGCGGAACGTATCCGCCACTCAAAGCGATCGCAATACGGTCAAGTTCCAACTTGGGGGAATTTCGTAGGCCGTCGGCGTTCTGCTGGATGTCGTCGAGCACTGTGAGGAAGGCAAGTTTGAATTCTCCGTCTCCGTTGATTTCGGGCCGACTCCCAGCGTCCGTGCCCCAAAACGTATCCAGGTCCACCGGCGTTTTGTGGACATGCCCAGACTCCCCATGACCGTGCGAGTGGTCGTGCGGGTGTTCATGCGAATGCCCGTCATTCGGATTTTCGTGGGCGTGTCCGTCATCTGCGTGTTCATGCGAGTGCCCGTCGTCTGAATGCTCGTGCGAGTGCTCCTTGTCCCCATGTTCATGCGGGTGCTCGTGATCGCCATGCTCGTGATCGCCATGCTCGTGATCGCCGTGCGCGTGAGCCCCGTGCGCGTGGTCTCCGTGTTCGTGATCCCCGTGTTCGTGGTCCCCATGAGCGTGGTCCCCATGAGCGTGGTCGTGCTGGTGTTCCCCGTGATCGTGGGGCCCACCTTCGTCATGTTGATGCGTGCTCGTTGTTTGAGCGCCTGTCGCGCTGCCTTTTTCAGCCTTCTCGGCGGACACCGCGGAATCACGCTTACCTTCGTCGTCAGCCCTCGCCACAGCACCGCCCATCGGTCCTGTTGCCTCGGGCTCCTCGGCTTCTTCTTGTGCCTCTCGTAGTGCCGCCAGTTCCGTATCCGGGAAGAACTGTTCGGCCGTGATGTCACCGGCCAGCACGCCGTTGACCAGGGGCCGTGCCAGGTTGTGACGCCATTCCTTCAGTTCCTCGTTGTCCGGATGACCGGTCAGCTCCAGCAAGGTGTCGTAGCTCGGCTCGCCGAGCATCAGCATCGCAGTATTGGCGATCTGATCGTCGGTGTAGGGCCGACCCAGCACGTGCAGCCCGTCGGTGATGGTCTTCGAGTGCATCTCGTGGATCAGCCGGTCGATCTTTTCGATTTCTTCATCCGTCAGCAGACGGTCGGCGCCGGTGTCCTTGGGCAAATCGACGTCCTTGGCGATGTCCAATTCCCGAACCATGCGCGTGATCGTCCTGCGGGTCTCACGTTTCAAGAGCGGATCGGTTTCCTCCTCGAATGTGTGCATCTTCTCGTGCATTATGGCCAGGTCGCCGTACAGCCCCGATTCGGTGAACGGCGGCGTGAGGTGCGATACGGTCACACCGTACGAACGACGTTTCGCCACCAACGCTTCGCCCACGTTGTTGATGATGTACGGATAGATGTGAGGCAGCTCGCCGATCAGGATGTCGGGCCAACAGTCGCGGCTCAAGCAGGCCGATTTGCCGTAGGTGAACTCCAGCGATCCGTGGGTACCGAAGTGAACGATCGCGTCGGCGTTGAATCCGTGTTGTGCCCACAGATATGCGCCGAGGTAGAAGTGCGGTACGGCCTGATCGGTGCCGTGGATCGTTTTCACCTCGTCTTCATCCTCGCCGCCGCCTCCGACCGTGGGTTGGGGCATGATCACCACGTTGCCCAGTTGGATACGGCTGACGACCATATGCGGCAGCCCATCGCGTTCGGCAACCATCTGTTTGCCGGGAATCTGTCCCCACAGCTCGATCGTTTCCTTCTGCCGCTTTTCCGATAGGGCGTTTCTGAACCAGTTTCCGTAGGTCGCTGCCGGGATGAATTCCGGATCGGCTTCTTCCAGAAACTGCTCGTAGGAGCCAATGGCCCATTGGCCCAGCGTTTTGCCTTTTTGCTGAATTAGATCGAACAGCGCGTCAGGGCTTTCGGGGATCGCTCCGCCCAGGTCGTACCCTTCCGCTTCCAGACGTTTCAACAGATTCCACAACGACGGGCACGTCTCCAAGCCTGCCGCGGCCAGGGCCGACAGCCCCGGCGCTTTGTAGTACACGATGACCAGTCGCTTGTCGGCGTTCGGCTTGCGTCGCAATTTCAGCCAGTTCATAGTGCGGGCCGTGAACTTCTCGATCCGGTCTTCGATAACCGCTCGGACGCTGATGCCCCGCTCGTTGGGCTCCTGGGCGGTAATGGCGATGGGTTCAATCACCCCATCCAACTCGGGCATGGTAATCGACTGGCCCAACATTCCGCCGGACATGCCTCGCTCGTCCGCCATCCATTCGTCAGTGCTCGTGAAGATGCTCAGTGCACTGGCACAAGGGATATTCAATTCGGCTAGCAATTTCGGCGTTTGGTTGCCTGATGCCAGTCGGCCGTGCGGGAACACAACGGCGAAGTCCGGTTTGACTTGCTTCAGCAGATCCGTCGCCCGCCGAAACCCAAAGATCGGATAGACGCGAACGCCCTGTCGTTCGAAACTACGAATGAAGTAGTCCAGATGCGGCCGATCGAATTTGTTCCCAGGATTCACGAAGGCGCCCACGATGGCGATCTTGGAGGCATCGTCCGGTAAGGTCGGGCCGTTTTCCGCGACATATTGTTCGAACTCTTCCAGCGTCTCGAACACGACATCTCCTAGATGGAAGAACCCGGAATTGGGCTTCTCTTCCAGTGGCGGGACTTCGACGTCTTTGCCGCCGAAATGCCGGGCGACATAGTGCAACATGGCCCGGGTGTTGTGCTCGCCGCCGTGACGCTGGTAGTTCTCGATCGTCTCCTTCTCTTCGTCCGTCAGATTGCTCTGATCTTGGGATGTGGCACTGGTGGCGGAGGACATGATGATTTTGGCGCCGCCGCGGCGAGCTCTTTCGAGTCCGTCGATCTGGTCTTCGGTCAAGTTCAAGCCCATTCCCCAGACAAACACAGCGTTGTAGCTTGCCAACGGCGCCGTGGCCATTTCGTCTCGGTCGATCCGATGCAAGGAGTAGGGCGTATCGCGGCCGATCTCCTCGTACGTCGCCCACGAGGTATCGCGGAAGCCGACGAAGGCGATGCGAACTTTTCGCAGGTAGCGGTGATAGGCTGCCAATCCGCCGACCAGCAGGACAGCGAGAATTGCGAGGGCGAACAGTGGGCGTTTTAGTTTCTGGAGCATTAGTCCTCTCCGGTGGGTTGCTGTTCGGCGGACAGGCCGGTTTCCGTTTCGGCCGGCACGTAGACCACGCGACCGTCGGGCAAGCGATATGCCTTGCCCAGCAGTTCGCCTTGGCCCAAGCCGGTTTCGTCCGTGGCTTCGTAGTGTTTAATCTCTTCGCCTTCCTTGACGACGATTTCCATGTCAGACTCGCCTGGGTTGGTGATCACTGTGTAGTCCTTGTCCTGCAACAAGGCTGGCACTCGAAGATACGACACCAGGGCAACCATCAAGGCCACGGCAAAGACCATGGCTACGTCGAACAAGTTGGCCATCCCAGACAGCGGATTCACCCCCCCGTCCGTGTCTTCGAAGAAAGAGGGCGGACGAATCTGCCGACGCGTCACGATTTCACTGGACATCTCATCTTTCCTTTGGCTAGCGAGTAGGGCCGGTTCCCACCGGCCGCATCTCTTGTCCTCTCGTGAGTGGCCGGTAGGAACCGGCCCTACGTACTCCCACTAGTTCGCGCCTGAGAGCGCCGGCTCAGCGGCTCGATCATCCTCAGCGATCGGATCGGAGTGTGGTTCGTAATCAAACTCATCGGACTCGGCCTCGCATCGCCCGAGCTGCGGCAGGCGATTCGCGGCGAACGTTACAGCCAGAGCGTCGGCCTGGTACCATCGCTTTTTGACACTCAGGAGGCCCATGCCAAGCAAGCCCACCAGGAGCCCGACGACGGTGGTCGCGAAAGCGATCACCAGATTGTTCGACATCATCTCCAGGTTGCCGGCTGCCAGACCAACCAGTGCCGGGCCTAGCGGAATCAACGTTCCCATCAGCCCCAGGGCCGGCCCGAATCGCGCTATGCCTCGCAATCGCTCCAATTCAGACTGCCAAACAAGCTGGCACTCGTTTACGATCTTCTCGGCCAGCACGCCGTTGTCGGCCACGCTCCGGAGTCTTGCCAGGCTTTCGGCAACAAGGCCTTTGTTGGGCACGTCCGGCAGCGATTCGCTTCCTTGCTCCAGCGCGTGCGAAAAGTCCGCCAGTCCTTTACTCACCGAGCTCCGACCAAAATGCTCCCGAAGTGTCCGGCCTAGGAGCAACAGCACTCGCATCAAGAACCAAAGCAACGCCAGCATCACGGGAATCAACAGCGAAGTGGAAATCAGGTAAAAGACGTTGGTTAGAACTCCCATAGGTATCCCTTTCGTTGGTTAGATTGTTCGTTGTACCGCCTTCAGGCGGCTCTTCTTGGCGTCCTGCATTCAGACCGCCTAAGGGCGGCACTACGAACCGGTTCACGCATCGGCTCTCAAACGAAATGAGGAGCGCGACCAGAAGCAACCCACCAGCACGATCGCGGCCGCAATCGGCACGACCCACACGAGCAGCCCTAGCGATTGCCAGTTCAGCATCGCCATGGGCTGAGGCAACGGTTCCTCGAGAAACGGCACGAACATCGCTGCCAGCAGCAAGGCCACAGAAAGCACATAATGCGGGCCTGCGAGCCACCGGCGTGGTAGCAGCATTGCCGCGACGCTGATCACGGTCAGGACCGTGGCGACCGTCAGCCCCACCACGCGCCCCACGGCTTCGGGGCGGGCGCTGGCCGAGCCGGCCAGTGCGGTCTGCTCGATCAGCAGCATCGCGATCAGCAAGACCGGCGCGGGAATCGTGTGTACCACGGCCAAAGACAAGGCGCCCCGTTGCTGGTGGCCCGTGTCGCTCATGCGGAAGCCGATAGCGATCGACGCGGCGACCAACAGGAACTGGACGATGCACAGAATCGTCAGTGCTTCGTAGCTGGTCAATTCCGCACGCAGATCCATCGCGGTGTTCGCATCGGCGAACGGATTGAGCACGAAGCCCGCCAGGGCCGTCAGCCCGAAGAACACGGGCACAACGTACCATTGGCGGGCTCGCCCGAGAGCAACGGCTGCATGGAGGATACTAAGTGCAGCCAAGCCCAATACAAACAGCCCGATCGGATGACCCGTCGCAACGCTGCGCAACGACGTCAATAACTCATGCATGGCCAATCTCCTGTGTCTCCGGTTCCGGCTGTTCTTCAGCCGACGGTGTTTCTTTCACGCTTTGTTCTCGCCGGTTGGCTGAGACTTTCCACTTGCGGTAGCCCCAGTCGTAAAGACCGGTGAAACTGATCACCAACAGCGACAACGCGCCAAATATGGAAATCAGATAGTACTTGCTGCCGACCCAATCGCGCACGATACGGCCGTTGTGCACTTCGAAAAGGAAGCTCCACAGCGGCATGCGATAGGCTTGTACCATCTGGTCCGGCATACGGAATCGGCCGTTCAGTTCAGCCCCGTCGATGCCGATAATGCCGTCGTTGTGCGTTGCCACGAATTGCTCGCCCGCAGGCGTCCGGAAATGCCCGACGGCTCGCCAGCTTCCGAAGGGCCTGCGCGATCTGCTGGGAACGTGAGGCTTGCCCGTGCTCAAGTCGATCACCGGCCCATCGTTCGGATGACAGTGAAACAGCCCGCTGAACGAGCCGACGAGCAGGCCGCCGTCGTCAGCAACCTCCAGCACGTTCGTCCCCATGGCCGAGAGGGGGAGCCGCGATTCGTCCTTGACAAACGGTCCGCTGAAATCGGCCGGGCCACGCCACAAGGCGCGTTTTGCTTCGATCAGAATCTCCTTGTGCACCGGATCGTAGGCGGCATTGCCGATGCTCTCGTGCCAAGGGTCCTTGGGAAGAGGGCCGGGCCAGTATTCCCGGGGAACCTCCTTACGAATCGTCAGGAAGACCAAGGGCGACGGCGGCATGAACAGGGCTGTCGCCGCGATCACGACCAGAAAGACCGTAGTCCAAACGCCCAAGTCCACATGGTACTTGTACAGCCACTGGTAAACCCGACGTTTCTTGGCCTCCGAACTGCGCTTCTTCCCGAATGCCCGTGGAAACCACTTGCGGACCCGCGGGAAATACCACATGTAGATTGCCGAGACTGAAAGGAACACCAGTCCGATGCCCACTGCGTCGATCAAGAGACGCCCCGGCAGGCCCCAGATCTCGCCGCCGTGCAGGCCAAACATCAATGTTACCAGACGGATTCCTTCTTCCTCGCCGCCCTCGGTGCGAGCCAAGTGAACGGGCTGGAACTTGATCGCATCCGCGCTCGTCCCCACGTCGGACTGGTACGCATACGAGTCGGTGAAAACCAACAGCCGGTCGTCGATTCGGAGGATCTTGCGCACGTCTTCCACGCCATCGCCCAAGTCGATCCGCTGCCAATCCCAGGTTTCCAGCGAGCAGCCGTACAGCCCGTTGCGTGTGGCGGCCAGCAACCGTCCTGGGCCGTCGTCTTCCAACAGCAGGATATGATTGGTTCGGCGATAGCCCCTGGACGTGGGATAGCCCGATGGCATTGGCTGAAACGTAACGCCGCCGTCGGCCGTCCTCCACACACCTTCCGAGCCGGCCAAGTAGCCCATCGACGGTTTTCGTTCGGAGAAGGCCACTGTCCGCAGACTTCCTCGGTTCCAATCCTCGATACGGTACGACGGCGGTACGAACCACCGAGGTACCGAGAAGCCGCTGATCAACGTCGGATGGTTCAAGAGGACACCCGTAATGCCCTCCAGGATCAGATAGAGCAACACGAACAGACCAAGGTACAAATGCACCCATCGCGACGCAGCAAAAAGCCGTCTGAACATGAGTACTATGCCTTTCGTATTGCTTCTACCAGACCCACACGAATCGCCCCAGGCGAGCGGCAGGTGAATTCATACCAGCACGCAGCGCAAGCAAGTGTCTTTCGGGACTCACTCGCTGGCGCGTCGTGCTTGTATTTGGATGAATTCTCATCTGCCGCTCACTTCAAACCCAGCCAAGCCGACGCTCACGGTCGGCTCGTTAGGTCGAAGTCCAACGTGTTTTCGCCATCCACTGTCAACTCGCGTGTCAGGTTCGAGTTCGGGCCGTAGTGAGGCGGAATCGCGACCACAGCGAGATTCGGCCGTCTGCGAGTCTTTGCGGCTTCCTCCATGGCCTCTTCGAATTGCCCCTGGTCAACCGGCTTGGCCTGGAACTCGACCCGTGCCGTGCCTGCCAAGGGGCCCTCGTCCGACGCGATGTCGTAGGATCCATCCTCGATGTAGCCGACAGAGGTAACCTCGTTTTCACCGTCGCCACAATGGAATACGATCGCGCCAGCCTGTAACGGCCGACCGTCAAGTTTCACTTCGCCACGCACGCTCACGCGTACTCCGTCTGGATCCGATCCGCCGCAGCCGGCGTACGTCACAAGCGCGGCCACAGTGATACTGATGGCCATGGATATCCGTTTGAAACGCGGCGAATCCGTTGTCCCGCCACGGGTCTTCTTCTTTCTGTGTTTCATTTCGTCATCTCCGTTTCCGTTGATTCGAGGAACCTCAAGCCGAGTAGGGCCGGTTACTACCGGCCGGGCGTTCGATTGTCGATCGGCCGGTGGGAACCGGCCCTACCTTTGCTAACGGGCTTGCTCTTGCACAGGAAATCGCGATTTAGATAGTTGCGTCTCACTCCGCGAAGGGACCTGCCATCGCGGAATGAACGCCCACACCCGCCGATCACTACTCAGAAGTCAGCAAGCACTTCCCCGTCCTTGATGCTGCCCATGTTGTTCCAATTCGTCCGCTCGATGTCATTGCTGATGAAGTTGACACTGCCATCGACCATGCAGGCGTTCACGCCACCGGGATGGAGGCTTCGTGCGGCGAACCAACCGTATGCCAGCGCGCATACGTCCGGATGGTGGGGGTTTGGCGGGTCGTACGAGTTGAATGTTGTCGAATACGATTTTGCGGAAATCCAGGCGTAACCACGATATCCGTGCCAGGCCCAGACTGGACCCGCTGAGAGCGCGGCCACATCGGGGTTCCTGAGTGTGGGCTGATGGCCGATCCAAGCGACTGCCTCGTGCGGCTTCTTCGGTCTGGGGCCGCTGGCGATGCCATTGCCCAGCAGAGTCTCCGACATCAACAAGGAATTGCTCGTACCGTCGAGTACGTCGCGAAACGCTTTGGCCGAGTTGTAGTAGAAAAGCCCATCGGTTTCCTGGCGGATATCCCAAGACGAATCTCGTCCCGATCCGGTGCATACCACGTAATTGGAACCGCGGTAAGCTTGACCGGTCGCAGGGTCACAGTCCCATTGGTCGAACAGATCCTTCTGCCCGTCGCTGGGGCAGCGGAACATGTTGATCAACGTTTGGGCGGCTTCTGAATTTGCGAAGTGTATCGCTCGCGGAGAGTTATGTCCGCCACTGTAGATCGGCTGATCATAGTCGATCAGATTGTGCAGATGCGTCTGTTCGGCGAACGGCAGGCTCTTCGCCAGAATGGAGAAAGCGCGACTACTTGACGTTCCGATCCCGGGGAACTTTCGGTGCGTATCATGGTAGTTGTGCAGCGCAAGCGCAGCCTGCTTCATGTTGTTCACACATTCGGTGCGACGAGCCGCTTCGCGTGCAGACTGTATCGCAGGAAGCAGAAGAGCCACCAAGATGCCGATGATGGCAATCACCACCAACAGTTCGACTAACGTAAAACCAGTTTTCTTCCTTTGCATGACATAGACTCCCAGCCAAGAGTTACAAAAACGTACTTGCCGCCCATGCAGCACGAGTGGCATGCGTTGCCGCACGTGTTGCGTTGATAGAGGGTTCTTCGCTGAGGCGGCCCTCCAGCGAAGACTGGAAACCGGTGAATCGGTCACCGGTCGAGCGGCTGGCTGGCTGGGATGCTTCCACCGAAAGGAAGACAAACCGTCGGGCGGGCTGGCTAGCTCGGGAAGGAAAGTCCAGAGGTCAGCCTACTCTTGCGCTATTTCTGCAAGATCAGCTTGTTGTTGCGAGTGACTAACAGCCGGTAGATCTCACCGGCATGTGAAATCCTCAATTCGCGACGTCCTTTCAGAAGGTCGCCGGATCGGACTGTCGCCGCTTCGGGAAGCGTCTGGCAGCGAGATCCGGAATCGTCGGACAGAGCTTGATTGTCGGGTTCCTCAGTCATGATGGATGCCTTTCGCAGACGACGCCACACGGCGACGGATGGAGTGACTCGCGCAACGCACAAAGAGTTGCATGAGACGGCGATTGGCAGGAAACGCCAAACGAGAAATCGCTAGGCGAAAGGAGGAGCCCGCGCCTGGCAGGTCCGCAAGGCTTCGGCGTGAGCATTAGAGTCCGACAAGGCGATCACCTTGTCGACATAGGGAAGTGCGAGGGAGAAGGCGGTGCCGCCGGCTTTCGGCTTGGCTGCGGCAGACAAACGGCAAATCGGGCAATCAGCCGCGCACAAGACGCAAGGCGAGTCAGTAACCGGTCGCTGAAGGCCGCGGCCGCGATCCGAGGCATCCGCCTTCGGCAAAGCCACGCCTTGGGCCACGACGACGCCTGGAACCAACTCCTCGAAATGCCCCATGCCAGGCACCCAATGGAGCGCATCGGCGAAGTTCAAGGCCAGCGTGCACCAGCCGAAAACAAACCAGGTTGTCGCAACTCGCACTGAGGGATACATCGTCTTATGCCAGTCGTGTCCTCATCTCGCTAACCCGCGAGGCGGCTTCTGGTTGATACTGAGAATGCGTCTCAGTTTCACCGTGCGTCAGTTTACCAGACTCTGCAACGAAGTCAACGGGATCTAGTTCACTTTTTCTCTTCTTGCTCTCTTGCAGGTTCGTGTTCCGCCTGCCTCACATCGTTTAACCGCAGGGCCAGCGGCCCGCGTGGCAGTTGAGCTGAAACGGGAATCCCTTTCTACGTAGGCGAAAAACGCCACGCAACGTCCTCGCCGACGCGCGGCCCGTTGGGCACGGCGGTTAAACGAGGAAAATGCCTCATGCTATCATGAACATCAACTCTCCTAGACAGAGCGGGGATTAGGCGGCCAAGCGTTCTCTCCCAAGCCGGGCGAACAATTCGTACAGGATTGGCAGGACGATCTGTTCGAAGAAGATGGCGACGACAAAACCGCCGATGTAGACCACGGCCAAGGGGGTGTGAAGCTCGGCCCCGAAGCTCCTCTCCCAAGCCAGCGGCACCACTCCGAAAAAGCCTTCGCTCGGGGGCACAGGCACGAGCGCCATTCCGATTGCCAGCGGCAGAACGCCCAGGATGAGGATCAGCTCGGTCATCAAAATGGGCCGGAACCGGTAGGCCGCGCCCTGGATCACGGCCTCGTGCAACTCCATACCGTTCCGTCGCAGGTCGTTGATCTTGCCGACCAGAACCACTCCGTTTTGCAGAGCGATTCCGAACAGGGCGATGAAGCCGATCACCGACGAGACGTTCAACGTCTGCCCGGTCAGGAACAGGGCGATGATACCACCAGCCAGCGTCATGGGGATGTTCAACAGCAACAGCAGCGACTGGCGCAGCGAGTGCAGCGAGGCAAAGAGTACGACCAGCACGCTCAGGCCAACGATCAACATCATCCACTTGAGCTGTTGCATGGTTCGTTGCTGGCTTTCGAACTCGCCGCCGAATTTGAACGAATAGCCCTCGCCCTTCGAGAACAAACCGCTTGCGTTGATCTTGTCTGTCGCTTCTTCGACGAACCCGCCAACGTCCCGTCCCACGACGTTACACAGGATGGTCTTTCGCCGACTTCGGCTCTCACGAAAGATCGTCTGAGGTCCCGTTGCCGTTGGATCAATGTGGGCGATCTGGTCCAGTGGTACGCGATGCCCCAAGGGTGAGTCGACCAACAGGTTCTTGACCGAATCGATGTCCTGACGGTACTCATCGGGCAGACGAAGCAGGACGGCGGTCATCCGGTCCACTTCGGTTACGTCTGTCACTTCGACTCCGCCCAGCGCCGTTTCGATCACATCGGCCACCTCGTCGACCTTGATCCCGTGACGAGCCAACTCCTCCCGCTTCAGCGTGATCACACGCAAAGGAATCCCACTGGTCTGTTCGACCTGTAGATCTTCGATTCCCTCGATATCGCGTAAGATCTCGGCGATGCCTTGAGCCTTCTCGTCCAGCTTGTCCAGGTCCGGCCCGTAGACCTTCAGCGAGATTTGCCCTTCGGTGCCGGTAAGCATCTCGGCCAACTTGTTACCGATCGGCTGCTCGAACATGTGGGGGCTCTTGCCCGGCATCTGGTCGAGTCTTTCCCTCATGGCATCCGTCAATTCAGCGTAGCCTCGGTCTCCCTCTTGCCGTGGTCGTAGCTTCATCACGTAATGGCTGTGATTCACGGGATGAACGTGTTCCGATTCCTCGGCCATCCCCGTGGTCCGGCAGACATGTTCGACCTCCGGGAATTCCATGAAGACTTGCTCGAACGTTTTGCCAACACGAACTGACTCGTGGATCGACGTCTCGGGCAGCATGACCGTCGACGCAATGATCGAGCCCTCGTCCATGAAGGGCACGAATTCGCTTCCCAGATCCCGATAGCACCAGCCTGCGACCAGCATGACAGCCAAGGCGGCCAGCAGCACCAGTGCTTTGAGACGGAACGAAAGCTTCAGGACGCCGACATAGACGCGCGTGGCAAACTCGACAATGCGGTTCCTTCTCCTTACACGAGCCGTCGGCTTGATGCACAGCGACATCAGAGGAGGCGCGAGGGTGATATTCATGAGCATCGAGCCGAGCAAGGCGGCGACCAAGGCGTATACCGTGGGCCGGAACATCCTGCCGCCGATTCCTTCCAGAGTCAGCAGCGGCAGAAAGACCAGGATGATGATCAAGTTCGCCGAAAACAGATAAGGGCCGACTTCTTTCGCCCCTCGGGCCGTCAGGTCCAGCGGAGATGCGTCCTGCTCGCCACCTTGGAGGTGCTTGTAGACGTTCTCGACCATGATCACCGACCCGCTGGCCATCTTGCCGACTCCGATCGCCAGACCGCCCAGCGCCATGATGGTCAACGAGACGCCGCCCACGTACATCAATACCAACGAAAACAAAACGGATATGGGAATCGTCAGCGCAGCAATCAGCGGCGCCCGCAGCTCGACAACGATAAGCGAAAGAAGTAGCAGAAGCAGCGCGTGGCCAATCACCATCACGACGATCGAGACATCAAAGAGGTACCACATTGTCAGTGAGAGCAGAATGGCTGGGACCATAGTCAAGGCGACGATCAACAATGCCCGCTCATTGCCGAGGAACAACAGAATCACCACCAGCACCAACACGCCGCCTTCGAGCATGGAGATCTCGACATGCTCCAGCGAGCTGTCTATCAGTTCGGACTGGTCATAATAGGGTTCGATTCTCGTGTTCAGTGGCAGGTCGTCTTCTACGTCTTTGAGGAATTCCTTCACCCGGTTAATGGTCTTCAGGGTGTCACCGCCGTACTGCTTCTGCACGACCACCGACACGGCATCCCGGCCATCGAATCCAGCGTTTCCTGCCGAGAACATCCTTCCGATCTTCACGTCGGCCACGTCCCTCACGTAAACGGGAGTGCCCTTGCGCGACGTGATCACCGTGTTTCTGATATGGTCGATCGTTTCGATTCGTCCCAGGCCCTTTATCATGAACTCTTGATTCGACTTTCGAATGACGCCGCCCGAGAAGTTGCGGTTGCTCTGTTCGATGGCCTCCTTGACCTCGGCGATGGTGACTCCGCGGTGGTGCAGCATCTCGGGCTTGAGGAACACCTGAAACTGTTGGACGAAACCTCCCAGGTTGACCACAAACGAGACGCCTTCGACGCCCAATAGCCGATATTTGATGGTCCAGTCGGCGACGCTTCGCAGTAGCATCGGGTCCACGCCATCGCCTACCACAGCGAATTCGAAGATCTCGCCCATGCGCGACGAGACCGGTCCCATGGCCGGATTTTCCGCGCCGGCCGGTAGCTGGTCCGCCACGATATCCAGCTTGCCGGCCACGATTTGGCGAGCCTTGTAGATGTCGATGCCCCAATCAAACTCGACTGTTACGATCGATTCGCCGGTGGTCGATTCCGACCTGACCCGGGTCACATGCGGGCTGCCGCTCATCAGGCTTTCCAGCGGGATCGTGACCCGGCGCTCGACGTCCTCCGACGCCATCCCTTCCCAGTGGGTGATGATGTTCACCAACGGCGCGTTCAGATCCGGGTAGATGTCCTTGGGCATCTGGTCGTAGGCCACGACACCTACCAGTGAGATCAGCGCCGTCAACAGTAGGACAAGGAGGCGATTACGCAGTGCCAAATCGATGATTGCTCGAATCACTGTCCACTTCTCCTAGTTCGTTCTCAATGCTGATGTCCATGATGATGGGCATGTCTTAGAAGATCCTCCTTCAACTCTGACCTCAGCAGATGGCCCCCCGTGACTACCACTTCTTCGCCGACGTCGAGTCCGGACCGGATTGGCAAGTAGTCTTCGCCGTTGGCGGGGTCCGTCTCGAGTTCGCGTAGAAGGTAGGAATCCTCCACCTTGACAAAGACAAACTTCTGGCGGCCTTCCTCCAACACGGCAGACTTGGGAACGACCAGCGTCTCGGCGTTCCCGTTCAACAGGATATGCACATCGGCGAACATCCCCGGTTTCAGCCTTGAGTCCTCGTTGTTCACCTCCGCTCGCACGGTGATCATGCGTGTTTCATCGTCCACTTCATCTCCGATGTAGCTAACCGTGCCGTGGAATATGTCATCCTCGTGAGCTGGGACTTTGATTTCGACCCTTTGCCCGATCTTGACCTTCGAGATATCCTTTTCGTAGATCAGTGCATCGACCCACAACAGCGTTGGATCGACGATCTTCATGATTTCTGTTCCTTGATCGATCAGCGCGCCAAGAACGGCATTGTTTTCCACGATCTTGCCGGCGATCGGAGCATACAACGTGATGGCCGCGTGGATTTGGTGCGTCTCGGCAATCTCCTGCACTTGTTCTTCGGTGAACCCGAAAATGTGCAGTCGTTTCTCTGCAGCTTCCCGGTTTGCCTGGGCGATTTTGTGTTCCGCCTCCGCCGCCCGTAAGTCCTTCTCGATTCCGA
>CAZURK010000036.1:16989-71935 GCA_964623055.1 uncultured Pirellulaceae bacterium | reverse complement strand
TGGGCGTCGGCGGCGTGACGCCGGGTCGTCTGCTGCGGCACGTGGTGATGTTCAAGTATAAGGACGGCACAACCGAGAAGGATGTTCAGCGTATCGAAGAGAGCTTTGCCGCGTTGCCCGGCAAGATCAACGCCATCTACGACTTTGAATTCGGTACGGACGTGAGCGTCGAGGGCAAATCGGCCGGCTTTACGCATTGTTTCCTGGTCACCTTCCGGAGCGAAGCCGAACGGGCAATCTATTTGCCGCACGCGGCGCATAAGGAGTTCATTTCGGTAGCCGGCCCGCATGTAGACAACGTGCTGGTGGTGGACTACTGGACGCGCTGAACCGTGAGACGCGGCAGCGGTAACGAAGGCATGGGCGGCGTTCGGCCTATTGACTGGCCGCCACGGGCAATTGGACGGAAAAGACCGGCGACGTTCGACCGGAAGTGCCTTCCGTGGGCGGGTCCAAGACGACGTCGACCAGATACTTGAAAAGCCGGCGTAGCGACTCCGGTTCGATTTCTTCCGCCACTGCCGCGGCTCGCTTCTGGTGTTTGTCGACCAGACGACGAGCTTTCTCGAAGACGGCCGCCTCGTGATAGAGTTGCCGAACGCGGTTGATGCGAACCGCAGCGGGGCGCCCATCCTCGGTGACCAGCGAAATCAGCTCGTCCTGCTTCTCCGCAGGTAGACCTTCCATCGCCAGCGCCCACAGCACGGTAGGCCGCCCGCCGATGGTGTCGCTGCCCGCCGACATTTTGTTGTGGTTGTCGCCTCGCCAATCGTTCAAGTCGTTCACGATCTGAAATGCAGCGCCCAGATTGCGTGCAAACTGCCTGATCGGCTGGACGTAGCCGTCGGCCGGACCAGCCAGCCGAGCCCCCAGGTACAGCGCGGCTTCGAAAGCCGGCGCCGTCTTCAATGCGTAGATCTTCAATGCGTCGATCGCTTTCAGACGCTTGCTGCGCGAATCTCGCCACAATAGTTCGGCCCCTTGACCCTCCGTCAGTCTCCCGTGAGCCTCGGCCAGGGCGTCTACAACATCGGCCACCACGTCCGACCCCAGACTCCCGGCTTCGCGACTCACCAGCCGGTAACCCATGCCGATCATGTAATCGCCCACGTTGATGGCGGTCGCCGTTCCGTATTGGTGGTGCAGGGTCTTTTCGCCGTAGCGGAAGTTGTCCTCGTCTTCGATGTCGTCGTGGACCAGCGACGCCTTGTGGAATGTCTCAATGGCCACGGCGGCGCGTTTGACCGCGTCAGGCAATTGGGCCAAGTGCTCGGCGCCATCGCACAACATGCCCTTTCCGCCAGTCAACGCGTCGTATACGGCCAGCGTGATGAAAGGCCGCGAGTATTTGCCCCCTTTTGCGAGAAAGTCGTAAGCGACCGTCTCGGTGGCGGCGATCGGATCCAACGCTCCCAATCCCTGCCCATTGATTTCCGACAATCGAGGTCCACCGCGGGTACGTGGTACGAGCCGGTCCAACTCGTCCGGCTCGAACATCTTCGCTGCCGCTCGCATCAAATGGAGGTAAGTGCGAGTCTGCTGGGCCGGTCGTGCTCGCTGGGAGCGAATCATGTCGTGGACCCAGTCTTCGTCCACAGACGTATCGCGGCAATCGCTGGACAACAATGGCACGGCCATGCACGGGATGCCTGCCAACAGGATCTTGTCGAACGCCTTCTCCAGAACGTTCAGGCAAGCGACGCCTATGATCGCGTCCACCGAGCCGCTGACGATGATCTTCATGACGATCGGCGACCCCTCGGCGACCAGCACCTTGTAGCCCATCTCTTCGGCCGCAGCGCGAAAATCCGCGATGCAGCACGCACCGCATTCCTTGCAGTCAAGGCCGACTTCATCATAGTCCGCCGGGCAGCCATCCGAGTGCTTCAGGCAATGAGGCAGCAGAAACAGACGGCGTGACGGTAGCGTCGCCGCGACCTGATCTCGCCAGAACTCCGAGGCCAGCATGGCCATCGTCCAGCCAACATGCTCCTCGGGCAAGGCAAATTCGTCCAATACTGCACGCGCAATCTGCTCCATCTCATCCTTGGACAGCGGATTCGATCTGTCGAGCGAGAATGCAACTTCGGCGCACCTGGCACGAATCCGTTCGCGCGTCGAGCGCTGATCGGGAACCTGTTTCAGATGCGTCGTCTTGCGACGTTGGGATTCTCTCGGGGCGGTGGCGGACGCCGCTCGTTCGGCAACCCGTCCCGAAGGAGAGGTGATCGTCAAGTTGCTATCCTCTGATGCGTACTCGTTCATGCAGGGGGCGGCATCTGCGTGGGCAATGAAACAATCCGGACGTTGTTCGCCAGCAGAGGGAATGCCGCGAAGATTGTCCTGTGGGGGAAGGCTATGATAACACACCTTCGCCCCACCAGAAAACGAAAACGGCTGGTACGGGCGAATTCGCCAGGATTTCCCATTCAATTCTAATTAACCCTGGCATCACTTGGCCAGTGGGACAAATCAGAGAAGGTGAATATATTCGGGATAGGCTGGCATTCCTGCCCGTCTGCTTGAGGTCGGCCAGGAATGCCCAACCTACAAGAACAACAGTCGCGAGGTAATGGCCGGATGGTGGACTACACCCTCCCATTCGTCCGGGGCCGCTGGGGCTCGTAGCGGCAACAATCGGGCGGGCAAACATCGTGGCTTGGACCGAAGACACCCATCGCCGTTCGAATCGGAGTCTGGCTGATCCGTTCGGCGACCAGTTCGCGGATCATCTGCATGAATCGCCGATGCGTGCCAACGGTTGCGGCCCGCTCCATGTTGATGCCCAAATCATCACACAATCGCTTGGCTTCTAGATCCAAATCGTAGAGCACCTCCAGGTGGTCCGAAAGGAATCCTATCGGTGCAATGACCAGATCCTTCGGTTGGGCCTCGTTGTGCAGCCCTTTGATGGCATCGCACACATCAGGTTCCAACCAAGCTTGGCTTGGCGGCCCGCTGCGGCTCTGGTAGACGATCCGATAGTCTCCGTGTCCCAGTCGGTTGGAAACTAGCCGCGCCGTTTCGCCCAACTGCACCTCGTACTCGCAGTTCTGTGCCATCGCCAGAGGTATGCTGTGTGCTGTGTACAAAACCACAGCTTTGGAGCTGCGCTCGGCCGGGATTCGTCCCAGAGCGCCCCCAACCTGATCGCTTGTTGCTTCGATGAACCCGGGATGGTTGAAGAAGACCCTAATCTTGTCGATTTCAGGTGCCGAGGGTCCCACTTGCCGGCGTGCGGTTTCGATATTCTCCAGGTACTGGCGGCACCCTGAATAGGAGCTGTAAGCCGACATGACCCACGCCAGCGCTCGGCCCACGCCGTCATCGGCCATTTGACGCACCGTGTCCGGCAGGAGAGGGTGCCAGTTACGATTCCCCCAGTATACGGGCAGATCGATACCGGCAGATAACAGCTCCTCGCGCAGGTCCGCAATTAGCTGGCGAGTCTGCTGATTGATGGGGCTCACACCGCAGAAATAGTAGTAGTGTTCGGCCACCTCGAGCATTCGCTGTTTGGGAACGCTCTTGCCGCGCAAGACGTTTTCCAGAAAGGGAATAACGTCATCGCGGGACTCGGGGCCGCCGAAGCCCACGATCAAGACGGCATCGTAGGAGGTGTTGCTGAGGAGTGAGGACAAATGACCCCAACGGGACTCGAACCGAGGAACGTAAATACCTTAACGGACAACGACTTACAGTATACACCAGATTCCCGCGCTGCAAAATCCGATGCATCCGGCGCACGGAACGGGGATTTCGACGCGGATCTGCTGGCCGTTATCGACGCTTGGCCGGATCTGGCCGAGACGGTCAAGGCGGATATCCTGGCGGTGGTTCAGGCAACCGAATCAGCAGGAACCACCATCTGAACGGGAGCAGCGCATTTCCGCAAAGGAGGAGCGTAAGTGAATACAATCCAGCACCCTACGCTCGGCACGTTGACCGAGGAAGAGTTCAGGTACATGCGACAGGTTCCAATTGGCCATAACGAAGCGGAGTGGACGCCAGAACGATTGGCGAATATTCGCCGCAGATTGGCCCACGGACCTGGGAATCCTAGATTTTGTAGCGGGGAAGATCATCCATGCTCTTCGCCGCTTTGAGGTCGGCAAGAAATCCTTGTATTGCTTCGAGCCAGTGCTCAAGGTCAGCGATTGCCGCATCCCTCGCTTCCTCGAATGTGTCGTATCGGCAATCTGGATCATCTCCAGGGCCTTCGTAAACAGCCGCCTCTGGAAGGGAGTAGATCACATGGTATCGCATCTTCTGAGTTCCTTTGCTTCGGACTGCCTATCGAACCGCAAGACACTGCACAAACCGCCCGATAGGGCTAGCAGATTCACCCCCGCTAGCCAATCCAATGCGAGGCGGAAATGACGGACGACTTGAACCGAGCAATCAACTTGGTCTACGAGGAAACCGGGCTTGTTCCGGAGGTGGACTCGGCTGAGGAATTGGCGGGTGTGCTTCTCGAATGGGGCTCTGCGCTGGCGATGGAAAACGAAAGGTTGAAGGGTGAGTTGGAAAGCGTGAAGCGGCGGTGCCCTGTTTCCAGATAGAACTACTCGAACGTCACATCAGACTCGAAGAGATCGGGATCCCTCCGATACAATTCGACCACGTCTCCGACGCGTGGCAAGAAACCATCGCAACTCCCAATCGCTTGGTTGCCTTTCGTGCGAAATACCCGGATTTTACCCACTTCCCGTTTCCCAACTTCGGGGGCAAGGCGAGGACGGTATATCTTCATCCAGCCCGCGATACCCTCCACATTTCGTGCGAACGTACCCTCACACCATATGTCGTATGCACTGGATGCGCGGAGATCGGTGATTGAGCCAGTCGCGTGCGGCTGAATGGCACCGGGCTCAGTTTCGGGTGTCTGGGTCGACTCTGCCCCAGTTTCGAGAACCCCGGTCATGTCCGGCTCTCCAGGCACTTGTGGAACTTCTGATTCCGCAAAGGTGAAGTCTCGCAAGAGATCGCTTGTCGTGTCATCGGACGCAGGCGAGGCGGCAATTAGCTCTGTTTTCGCGGCTACCCCCGCGTTGTCTGCTTCTCGTGTGTCGTAGTCCAGTGGCGAAGGGCTTCCTGCGTCCTTGAATGGTCTTGGCTCATCGAGGAGATCGCACACGAAAAGACCGACAATGATGACCAGCAAGAAGACCACTACACACAAGACAAACCACGCAAATGTTGCGTGCAGCCGCAATGTTGATTTCGATACAGGTCGACGCGGCTTTGGTGTCGTCGGCTTCAACAACGGCTTCGAGGGCTGGTTCGGGCCGCCAAGCAGTCGCTTCAGTTCGCCACATCGCGAGAGCCAATAGAGACCCAAGGGAACGCCCACGAAGAACAGCGGGTTGAATAAGCCCACAAATGCGGAAATCAACCATTGGTCAAGGTCATCGTGTTTGTGGTGCGGGGAGGACTGTAGATCGACCCAGAACGACGCTACAAACGCCAGCATACCGATTACGAAAACGACATACCCTAGCGGCTTCATCCATTCGGGAGCCGCTGTTGGGGGAGTGCTTCTGGTTCCCGTTCCTATTGCTGCTGGGCTGTTTGTGTGCGCTGACGGCTTCAGTGGTGCACCGCACGAGGGGCACGAATCAGCACGACGCGATACCGTGTGTCCGCAGTCGGGGCAAGTTGTCAACCTTGGGTTCCCAGTTGCCATTCATGCGTCCCCCGTTAATTGGACTCTACCGTAAGTACCCGTATGCCGCCAAGTACGCAAGGAACCCCAGACAGCCGAGCACAATGCCCACCGGCCCCATCCATTTGTTCGTGTGTCTTTCCTCGTCAAACTGAGTGACGCCAACGATACTGCACACGACCGCTGCGATTGAGAGTATCCCAATGATCGACAGTGGGATGCTGCAACAGCCCAGGATGAATCCAGTCAATGCCCACGGGTTGTTGCGTTTCTGTGTTGCGGATGCCCGGTCCCCGTTCGTACTCAGTGGAATTCGACGTGGCAGCATCGGCGCACCGCAGTTAGGGCAGACCTTCGCATTGTTGGCGACCCACTGGCCGCAATCGGGGCAGTCACAAGTAGACGGAGAGGGCGGTCCGAGTTGGGCTCCGCACTTTGGGCAGGTGCTTGCCCGGCGGGATACGACGTGACCGCAGTCGGGGCAGGGCATCAGTTTAGGATGCCCGACGTTTGTTAGCACAGCCCTTGGGAGAAACATTTCTTGACAGAACGGACATTCCCAATCGGTGTCTATTGCATCGTTTGGGACGCTGACGACTTCCCGGCAGACAGGACAGTTGAACTCCATCGGTTTCACCCACGCCCAAGATGTCGATAGCGCCGTCCAAGTCCTATTCACCACGCTAACTCTTGCCAGCCCGTCAATCAAGAGTCTCGCCAGGACTACGGCAACGGCTGGGCAAGTTGCCAATTCGGTATACCGCGTGGCCAGCCTGGCGATGCACGAAGCGGAGCGCCTGTTCAGCGATCCAGTGGCAACCATGCGGGATGTCCGGCCGGCGGCTTGCGGAATACTCGCACTGCTCCGATACAGGACACGACCAACGCCCCGGGCGGGGTTGGCGACGATCGAAGAGGCAAAGCGTAGAATGAGGCTGGACGTGGTTGCGAAGCCCAGAACAACGGGAAACCGACTGAAATGGCCAGACCTAGACTCTCAGACGACCGACGGCGCGACTACCGGCTCCAGATTCGGCTCTCGGAAGACGAACGCGAGATCATCGAGTCCGCAGCAAGACACCACTACCAGCCTACGGGAAAATGGGTACGCGATGTCATGCTGCGATTGATCCGAGAATACATGCCCGAATGCGTCGAGCCCCAACGGAACCGGACGGCGCCTGACGGAGCGCTTCGGCGCGTGTAAGTCGGACGGGACAGGATATTGGCGACGGGTGTCGTTGTGCGTCGCTGAATGCGATGCACTGGGGAGGAAGCGGCGTAGACCCCAATCTGCAGGCGTGGATGCTGTTTCCGACGAGCCGAGAGTAGATCTGCTCTTGGTGCCGTAATCCCATTGCTATCGACGTAAGTGACTGCAGAAGAATTGTTTGCGTTCCCTGCAGATCTATGCCAGCGCACTTGTACCGATGTGTCGATCCATGCTTTTGATTGGGTGGCAACCCGTAATTACGGTTGTCGCAGACGCAAATGTCCCCCGGATTCTTGCTTGTGTAAGGTAGCGTTTTTCTGTGTGTGGTTTGGCGTTTTTCCCGAATGGTGCGGCTTTGTCGGTGGAAAGACCTGGTATTTGGAGGGGTTAGCAGAGAGTGATGTTGAATCCCCTCGTGTCGCCACGAGTGCCACGTCAGAGGGCAGGGGCGATCGGCTCCCATAGCCCTCCCACGTCAAGAGCAAAGTACCGGCACACGCATGTCTCCTCCTTTGGAAATCTCCATCCTGTAGTCCAAGTTTTGGCGCCGTTCTTCACCAAGAACCGCGCGGTCAATTGTGGACAAACAGCCCAAAACAGGGACAATGGAATGAGCGCGGCTAGGGTCGCTCCCGAAACCGGCAGCCTACCGGTCCGCCGCGCTTTTCTCCTTTCCTTAGGCACCACGGAAGGCGCGTGGCATGTCAACACGGACGACACACTCATTAGCGGACTCTACCGCGACCGCATCTGCCCCCTCGGTCAATGAGGCGGTCGCCAAACGGCGGTTTGAGCGCGATCGAAAACAACTCTTGTCTGCGCTCCAGAAGTTCTATTCATCGGGCGAGGCCGTTCGGGAAGCTTCGCCGAACTCCGACGCGGGCAGCGAATACTGGTGCGCCATCGAGCCGGCTGTGACGAACTATGTGAGGGCACTCCGAGGTTATTGCCCACAGGCTTTTGAGATACTACAGGATGCACGTGGGAGTGAATTGGAGCGAGCCAGCAGGCTACGCGAGGCAATCGTGAACCGTAAGGAGAGCGCTGGTCATGCGCAGGTCGAACAGAAATGCTATGAAGAACTGGATAGGATCACTCTGCCAGAAGCTCCCTACGTACCGATGGAGCAAGACGCTGGCGTTCTTCAGACTGCCGATACGCTTCGTGCGACACGGATATTCGCGCACGAGGGCAAGACCGTGAGGATCGCCCCATGGACAGACGACTTGATCCAGTCGCATCGGGCAATCAGGAGGTTTTCGGGCTACAGACTTTCAATCAGTCTCGATATGTGGCGGCAGTGGCAAACAGAAGTCGTGTCGCTGATGCAGTTTGTCACGGCTTTTAAGGAGGAATGGGAACGTCAGCATCCGCATTCCCGCGAGTATGCTGTTTTGTTTTCCATATGGGCGCACGACGAAGGGTGGGCGCACGACGAACGGGAAGATGGCGTTGGGGCTCAGTCCACGTACTATGAAGCTGTCCAATCCCATTTCGCACAGATCGGGAATCTGGTCAGCCAGCTAAGGGTAGCGGTGAAGGAGGTTGACGCTTGGCTGGAGGAGGAGGGCATATGGGTCAACACTGAAGCGTGTTCTCCGCCAGGTTTGCCCGGATATCCTCTCCTCGTCGACAGAATAGCATGGGACGAAGCTTGGATTGCCCGAGCTAAGGAGACCGGTGATTGGAACACGCCTAGGGAACTGGCACTGCGCGGCTCGCATGTCCTGAACTGGGAATCGCCGATAGTTCCTTCGGAACCCACCGCCGAAGCTGCGCTGCAATGGCTGAACATGGCACTTGACGGCGGACTGGCAGCGACCGAGCGTTTGGCCCGAATGGACGCGGAAAGTGCGGAGAAAGATCAAGGCGGCTTTGAGAACGACGTAGGAAAAGTCGTCCGCGACGCCTATCGCCTGCTGTGGGCCGTGGCCAAAGAAGACTATCCAGACGAGTATGTCGCACCCAAGGGCGAAGTCAGCGTGGAAGATGGTCGCGGTCATCTGCAGAAGATATGGGGCTGGGTCAAAGCAAAGCTGGGCGGGCGGGCCCAAAGCACTGCTGCCGATCAGAGTGGCGGCGATGCGATCGAGACGAAAGTCAGGCCGGAGGCGAAAAGGGAAACCGAGGCCGCTGAAGAAACGCCGGCAGAGGGCGAGAAGTGCGGCAGTTGCGAGTCGAGTGGTGGCGAGAAGAAACAGCAGAAGCCAAGACGAAAACGCCGGCGAAGGAAGGCAGATTCGCCGCCTCCACTGACCGCGAAGCAGACCGAGGCGGTTCAAATCGTCGGCGAGTGCAAGGGCAACATCGCAGAAGCCGCCCGGCAACTTGGACGCGACCCTTCGACGGTCCGCCAGCATTACCAGGCCGGCATGGGAAAACTTGGCAAGAAGGCCGTTAAACACGGGACGACACGCTTGCCGTCTGACCGGCGGGGGCAGGAAAACGTATCCTCGGACGATGACCAGCGGGGGTATGCTTAGGGGTACTTTCGCGCTTTTCTTGAAACTGCGTTTCATGCGGTGAAATACACGCTTTGAGTGACATGGCGGGGGTATCTTTGCGCGCACACTACCCCCGTTCCCTGGTTAGGTTGAGGCAAGAGTATTGCGACCTAATCGGGGAACCATTCTATGGCAAAACGGAAGCTCACTCTCGCGGAAGAGGCCGCCTATCGTGAGTTGGCACAGGCTGCTGCGAAGTTACGAAAAGCGCAGGACGAAGCCGAGGAGGAACAACACGCACCCGAGGGCGAGGGGCAAGACGCGACGCCTCTGACGGAGCGTCGCAAGGAGGCAGCCCCCGCATGAACGACGACCTAATTGTCCCTGTTGGCAGCGTCGAACCGGTGCCGAGACTCGCTTTGTTGGGCCGGGAACTCGCGCCGTCCTTTGGGATCTCGCAGCGGACGCTTACGACTTGGGAGGCCGAAGGAATCGGGCCACCCTCGGTCAAGATCAATCGCATTCGCCTGTATCCCATCGATGAGGTCAGAATATGGCTGGCCGATCAGGCAAGCGGCAACGGCCAGGGCGGCGAAGATGACCTACTGGACGGTGGCTCGTTCGGGGACGCTTACGACCATGATCCTGGTGCTGATGGCGACCAGTTGGACGATCGCGGTGCTGATGAAGACCTGGGCGACGGCGATCACGATGTTGACGGTCAAGTCCAGTCTGATCCTGATCACGATGGCGACCACGACCAACAGAATGGAGAACGTCCCCGACTGCGCAAGTCTCCAAAATGGCGCGAGATTCTGGGGCTACTGGACAACATCCGGTCCGAGGCAGCATGCGGCATACTCGCCAATCGATGTTCGCGAAGCAATGGTGACATGACCCTCGCTTGGATCTCCCGCCTCTCTCAGAAACACAAGGGCATGCTTAAGAGGGCGGTCAGGCTGACACGAGATTCTGTCAACCGTATGGCTGATGAACTTGACCGCGAACTAGGCGATGTCGAGGAGCACTCGGAAACCGCATAAACGAAAGGAGACACCATGTCCAAAGGCTTGAACGTCCGAACGCATCTGAACTTCATGGGTGACGACGGCAAGGAACTCTGGGTCAACCGGGACAACGCGACGCCAGAACAGCGGCAAGGCTACCTCGACTTGCTGGCCAAGGAAATCGAGAAGCGGTGCAAGCGAGGGGATGACGAGGCGTTGGTCCAAGCGATCGTGGACGGGCTGAACGAAATGGGCAACCTGAATCAGCACCGGGCCAAGGGGGAACCGCTCGTCACACTGCGGCTGAATCTGTGCGTGGACCTGAAGTCCTCGACAATCCAGAAGCGATTGGCCCGGCGACAAGTCCAGGAGGCCCGAAAGGCGAGAACCAAGCCGAAGCTAAGGGTTGTCGGGTAAGACGCAACGAAAAAGCCGCGCTGGCGGCCACGGCGACACATGGAAACGGACCTACCGACTGAGGAAACGGACTGACATGCCCACACGGACGACAGCCCGACTGCCAGCCGAACTGAAGCCGGAAACGGTCACAGCGGTGATCGACACACGTGAGCAGACGCCGCTTGACCTGGATCCACTGCGGACTGTTACGGGCACGTTGGCCACTGGGGACTACTCGGTCCGCGGGCTCGAGCATGTCGTGGCCGTGGAAAGGAAAAGCCTGACCGATCTACTGTGCTGTATCGGCCGGGAGCGTGAACGGTTCGATCGAGAGGTCCAACGATTACTCGCCTATCCGGTCCGTGCGCTGGTTGTCGAGGCAACATGGCCGGACATTGAACAAGGCGAATGGCGGGGCAAGGTCACACCACAAGCGGCGCTGGGCTCGCTACTGGGTTGGATTGCGGCGGGGCTCCCGGTCGTCATGGCCGGAAACCACGAACGCGCCGGTCGATAGGTTGCTCGGATCCTGTTCACCGCTGCAAGGCGACGATGGAGAGAGGCGCGAGAACTCGTGAATCATCAGATGGAACCGACGGAGCGACGATGAGTACGGAAACACGGACGGAACGCCTTTTGAGTGAGGCCGAAACGATCATTGCGGGAATGGGCGTCTCCACCTCCATGCCTGAATACGGGCGCCTCTGGCTCAAGATCGAAGAGATCATTTGGAGGGGCACCGGCGGCGGGCCGGATTACCAGAGACTTCGAGATCGTCTCCACAAAGCCTATACGGATCGAGTTTTGGAGTTGAGCCAGTGAGCGAAGGCAATGGACGGCTCGCGTGGGCGTTTGTGGCGCGATTATCCAAGGAACGGAAGAAACGATGAGACCCCATACTCACCGACGGATCCGGACGAACGAACGGAGCGACGTGCTAAAGGCGGCTGAGACCTACGTCGACCAGGGGTGGTGTGTCGTGCCAGATCGCGAGGCCGATGTCACCGAGTTTCTGCGCCGCTTGGCGGACCACTTTGAGAATCAGGCAATGGCCCGGCTATTCCACGGGGGAGATGGTGGATGCCGGTCTGATGAGATCCTGTTCTGACCCGCGCATAAGTACGCCGCGCTGGCGGGCGCGGCGACGAAACGGAGTTGATGAGGACATCATAGCAATGACCACGAGCTTGGACAGGGAAACGGTCCGGACGGCAGCGAGTGGACGCCAGCCCCAGATCCAGCGATCGCTCGAACTGCTTCACGAATCGGGCGACGTGTTTGAGATTCGAGCGCTGAACGTTCCGTGCGGCCGATATGCCAACACCGCGTCCGGCTACTTCGATGACTTGGCCAAGGCCACGGAAGCAGCCCAAGCGTGCGATGCGAAAGGCGCGGCTGGCGTCTACGTGACCCTAAACCCAGTCAACCCCGCGCTGCTTGCGAGGGCCAACAACCGACTTGCCGATCGGCCGAAAGCCACTACGCAGGACAGTGAGGCGACGTGCCGGCGCTGGCTGTTCATTGACATCGACCCCAAGCGACCGTCCGGCATTGCAGCAACCGACGCTGAGCGCGAAACGGCTGGCGAACTGGCAGGCAGCATCGAGGATACATTGCGTTCTGAGGGCTGGTCGTACCCGTTGACCGTCGATTCCGGAAATGGCTGCTATCTGCTCTATCGTGTCGATCTGCCAAATGATGACGAGACCACCGAACTGCTCAAGAGGTTCTACGTCGCAGTCAAGGCTACGTTGGGCGAGAGCGACCCGGACGGGCCACACAGCGAAATCGATGTGACCGTTCACAACGCATCCAGGATCTTGCGTGTCGGTGGAACCATAAATCGGAAAGGGGACTCCACCACTGACCGACCCCACCGACGTTGCGAGTATCACGAGCCCATCGAGGAGTGCCCGGTCGAAGTTGTACCCGTGGAGCGGATCCGCGCCTTTGTCGAGAAGTACAAGCCAGAGCCGCCCGCGCACATCAGCAACACGACCCAACGTCCCAGCGACAACGGAAACGGCCAAATACGCCCACGACTCGACGTTCCGTGCTACCTTCAGGCCCGCGGTGTGAAGTTCCGCACCAAAAGGCTCAACGACGGCATAGCGTACCTCGTGCAGTGCCCCTTCGATGAGTCACACGGACGAAACGGGGAATCAGCCGTCATTCAGGCAGATTCCGGTTTGCTCACCTACGAGTGCAAACACAACGGTTGTCAGGGGCTCAAATGGTATGACTACCGCGAGATGCTCGGGAAGCCAGCCCCCGACCACTACGATCCACCTTTGCAGCAAAGGCAGCAGCCCAATCGGGGACCAGAAGCGGAACAGAAGTCGGCTGCACGATCGGCATCCCTGATAGTCCAGAGCATCGGTGAACTGATTGGCGAACACCCGAGCCTACGCCCTCCCGTCATCCACGGTCTACTACGTCAAGGCGAGACCATGAACGTGATTGCATCGCCAAAGGTGGGCAAGAGCTGGTTGGTTGCCGACTTGTCGCTGGCGATCGTTACTGGCCGCAAGTGGCTTGATCTGTACGAGGTGGAAGCGGGGAAGGTGCTGATAATCGACAACGAGCTGCATGATGAGACTATCGCCTATCGGGTTAACAAAGTGGCCGAGGCGTTGGGGCTTGTCCAGAGGGACTACGCTGATTCACTGCACGTCGTCACCCTACGTGGTTGCCTGACGGACATCTACGATTTGGGGCCGCGGGTGCTGGATCGTATTGAGCCCGGCACGTATCGGCTCATCGGCATGGATGCCTTGTATCGGTTCATTCCCTCAGGCGTTAGTGAGAACGACAATTCCGCCATCGCCCAAGTCTACAACCAGATCGACGCATACGCGTTGCAGTTGGATTGCGGGTTCGCTTGCGTCCACCACTCCACCAAAGGCAACCAGGCTGCCAAGTCGGTCACTGACGTAGGGGCTGGTGCTGGTTCGCAATCCCGCGCGACTGATACCCACCTCATTCTGCGTCCCCACGTCGAGACTGATGCCGTTGTGTTAGATGCGGCCGTCAGATCATGGCCCCCCGTGAAACCAATGGCGCTGCGCTGGGAGTGGCCATTGTGGACGCCTGACACCGACCTGGACCCGACAGCCCTGAAGACTGAACGGGACAGACGACAGACAGCCGACCGATCGGCAGACGTTGCGACCAAAGAGAAGCAAATACTCGACACGTTCGTCCACTTTCCCGACGGAGCGACACAACGAAACATACGGGAACGAGCGGGGAAGGGGAAGATATTTGAGGCAGCGTGGTTGTCTCTCACCAACAGCGGCAAGCTGACCGAATGCGAGGTGACGAAGTCCAACCGGCAGAAGTATCCGGGATTCAAGAGAGTATACGAGGATGACAGCGACAATTCGGACATATAGGTCCGCCATCACTGGCCACACTGGTCTCGTCAGTGGCCAGTCCAGTCTAGACCAGTGGTGTGACACACACACTGGTCCCGCCCTACGTAGTAGGCGGGCCGGTGTGTGTGTGTCACTGGTCTCGGGGGGGGAGGTGAGCACCGTGAAACCGAATCGCTACAGCAAGCGTGAGATCCGCCAGTTTCTGTCGACCATGCGACGAATGCGCGAAGCGGAGCAGGCCAGCGAGAGACAAAATGGCCAGATTGGTCCAGTTGATTCGACCCGACGCCGTTACAAGGCACCTGTACCGGCTGGCGGCAACACACCATCCCGATGATCGGGATCTGTTCTTTGACAATTTGGAACTTGGCCCCGCCGGCAGTGACTCGCGATCCGCGGCGGGGCGACTGGGATTATTACACAATTACACGAGACTGTGTACATGCGCGCCGGGTGCAGATACTGGGCGGCGCCCACGGGGCTGTCTGCTGTGAACCCGAGCCCACATGGCCAATAGACCATATTCCGACATGACAATATGGCCCATGTGCGCTGCCCTGGACGGAATCAAACTTGAGCCCCAGTGGCTCCCCGCCCGGTGGTTAAGAGGGTAGATGCACTGGCCCCCAACACACATAGAACGCGCAAACGTGCGGTCTTCAAGGAGAATACGCAAGTGTCGCGTTCTTCTTAGGCAATGCGACATCACATAACCTCTCCTACCCCTGGAGAGGGCCAAGGCACTGTAGAGGGGAGGGTAGAATGGATCAGCCCGTAGTCATTGACAACGCCACAACCAAAACATGCTCAACATGTTGCCGACAACTACCGATCACGGAGTTTCGCCGGCGCCGTACAGGTAGTGAAGTACGACGATGCCGCTGCCGTGAATGCGTGAACGAGGAACGTCGCCTATTGCGATTGAACCATCGGCGCGAAACATTTGAGAAGGCACTCAGCCAATGGGTGCGGGCACGTAGTTGGCGACGGCTGTCGTACCTCGTAGATGAACAGGTGAAACGACTTGGTGGGATCGATCAGGTGGCGAAGACTTGGCACGACTGCGTCCGGCGTGCCATGGACAGTAAGCGTGATCATCTCGTTCTGCGGTCATTCACGGTCCTATTCAAAATGATGGAGTTGGGCCAAAAACTCCAGCCTACGGTGATTGGCGAGATGAGCGATGCCGAACTCGATGTGTTCCTGGGTGATGCGTTAGCGGCACAAATTCAGCGTAATCCAGAGGAGTTGGCGAAGCTGCTGGAATCGCAGGGCTACGTAGTTATCAGACCGGCGAACGGTGTACCCCCCGAGCCCACGACATGAAGGCAAAATCAGCCGTAAACGGCGTCGTTTGCATCGTTTTTTGCAGCGCGTCTGGCATGGAGAAGCCGCAAGTTGTTGGCTGGCATGTGATTGTGTAGTGCGGTGCGTGTCCTCGTAGGACTCGACAAACGCAAGAATGCCAAGATCCGTTTCTGTGTCGGTGGGCGCACTGGTGGGCGCAGTTGAAACGAAAAACGCGCACACCGACGCCGATCTGCAGGCCGTAATCGACGCTTGGCCGGACCTGCCCGAGGCGGTCAAGGCGGACATCGTGGAGATGGTTCGGGACCGGGGCTTTTTCTAGGAGCAGTGCAACGAACCTTGCCCGGAAATGGTCGCTTCTTCTGATTCGATTTCCCCGCTGAACTGTTCGGCCATGATGTTGCCCTCTTCGATCCCGTCCTCGCCACCCATTCGTGCTCCCATTAATAGGCAGCCATGCAAGCATTTTCCCGTCTGCTTGGCGCAAATCTGACGTCTGGCGCAGCCCGATGCTTTGCCAAATGCTTGCGGTGCCACTCCCCCGATGGTTCAATGGCGAACAGGTTAACGGGGCACGTCGGCCCGAGAAGAAAACGCGCCAAGTGGGGGAGATGTCTCATGTCTACACACGCCATCTTGTCCAGGGTAGCAGAGGGGGAGCTCTCGGTGGAAACGGCAGACAAACTGATCCAAGAACTCTTCGATGAGACGCTTGACAATCTAGGGAGGCACGTCCGCTTCACAGTCGGACTTTTCCGCCAGCGAGACGTATCGGCCATCGGACTTGGCGATTATGTGGGTCGCCTTCAACGACTTCTCGATTTTGATGTCACTGCAGTATGTGACGATGACGGCACATGGTCTTTGGATGATGGGACCGAAATAGAAATCGAATATGATGACGTAGCTTCGGTCGGTCCAGAGGGCATCCGCCTCCAACTCGGTGGGCCGAAACGATTGATGAGGGATGGTTTGTTCGGTCCAAGATTTGAGGATGTATATGTCTGGGTAAAGGTGGCGACATCGCCAGAAGCATTCGACTAATTCGCACTGGGGGCCAATCGCTGGCGGCATCGCGAATCCCTCGCTCGTCAGGGCAAGGGCGCAATGAGTGTTGGGTACGTCGCCAGCGGTAGGCTCCTGCCTCGTCTATCGCTTTGCCCGGTCATGCCTTGACGGCACCCGCCTTTTTCGGATTGAAACCCTTCGGCCATCGTGTGGCGTTCCTCGCTGTAAATGGATTCCAGGTCGACTTTGCTCGATAATAGGCGCCGCGCAAATTGGTTCCTGCCAGCTTCGCATCACGAAGATCCGCTCCCAGCAAGTGGGCCGTTCGCAGATCAGCCCCCTCCAGGTTGGCCCCGCGCAGGTCCGCGCCATCCAGGTTTGCGCCGATTAGATCCACCCCGCTGAGGTCAACGCCACTGAGGTCAACTCTCCGAAGATCGGCCCCGCGGAGCGTGAGGTGACCAAACTTCGCCTGAGTCAGGTTCTTGGCCTTGAGGTGTGCGCCCGTCAAGTCTGCCTCGTCAAGGTTGACCTGCTTGACATCCGCATCGTCGAGGTTTGCCCCACGGAGATCGGCACGGCTGAGGTCGGCTCTGATGAGATTGGCACCGGTGAGATTCGCCCCGTTGAGCCTCGTCTCGCTAAGATCCACCCCGCTCAGATTCCCCTCGCTGAGATCCGCCCCGCTGAGATCCGCCCCACTTAGGTCTTCACCGGCAACGCCGTGTGTTACGATTCGCCTCACCAACTGCCACTTCTTGTCGATGCACGTGCTAGATTGAACAGCGGCCCCATGTAAACGCGACTTAACCAGTGTTGCTCCTTCGAGTACCGTGCAGAAGAGATCCGCCGAAGTGAGATCCGCGTTGCTCAGGTCCGCCCTGCTGAGATCCGCCTCCCTGAGATTCGCCCTGGTGAGATTCGCATGCCTGAAATTCGCCTTGGTGAAATTGGAGAAACTGAGATCCGCCGAACTGAGCTTCGCCCCGCTGAGATTCGCCTTGGTGAAATTCGCATGCCCGAAATACACCTCGCTGAGCTTCGCCCCGCTGAGGTCTAGTCGCATCCTACGGTTCTTCTTCCGCCACTCCCGTATCGCCTCCGCCCCTTGCCTGACGATGTCGACGTGCTCTGGAATGGCCATTGTCGTATTCCTCCCAACACATCCGAACGTAGCACTGCCAGAACGCGATATCAATGCTCTGGGTTGTGTCCTTCTTGTCACGGTGGCTGCCATTCAAGTGGTCGCTGGCGGCACTCATGAATTCTCGCTTGCCGCAGTACGGGCGTACCGGTTGGCATGTCGCCGTAGCGTTGCCGTAACACAACGGCGGACGGGCGCACATCGCCAATCGGAACACGTCGCCTATGCCGACGAAAACCGGCAATGGTGGCCGGCGCGGTTCGGCGCACGAAAAACGCCCGGCGTGAACCGGGCGTTTGGCGGATCGGCGGTTGTGGCGGTTCGGCTACGCTGCTTGCAGCGCGGCGACGATCGTGGCGTATGCGTTCGGGATTACGTTGGGGCTGAGATGCTCTCGGATGTCCCGCAGGCGGTTGCGGATGGTCCTCTCATGCACGCCCTGTCGCCTAGCAGATGCCCGCTGTGTTAAGCCCATCGCCGCATTCAATGCTGTAGCCTGTAACCGTTTGGGGATACCCTCCCGCTCGACAACCCGCTGAATCTCCCAGTCCTCGATGGGATGCGTATCAGGGGGCGTGTGCGGTTCGGCGGTTAGTTCGGTTCGCCGCAATTGGCTGGTTGCGTCGCTGCGAACCGCGTAGCGGTCGGATTCCAGATCGTAGCCGAAAGTCGACTTGTTGCGGATCGTGTCTTTCACCGCGAATTGCACGCAAGTTGCGACCCAGTCTTTCCTCTCGTCGGGCTTGGGTATTCGTTTCTCGCAACGAGCCACGAACCGACCGTAGGCACGGGCCACGGTATCCTGCATCAGTTCGTCCATCTCATAGTGCTTCATGCCCCTTGCTCGTACCTGATTGGTGAGTTCCTTCCCCGCGATCCAATAAGCCAACTTCGTGTGTTCGCCAAACCATTGTGATGCCAAATCGAGAACGGTAGACTTACTCATGTCACTGACTCCTATCAGTTGGTGACACCGAGCCCTGGTAGTGTCAGCTATCAGGGCTCACTTGTTGGGGCGATGGTCGATCAACGAAACCGGCCGAAAAACTCGCCTTCCACCCTTAGGCGAATTCGGCCAAGAGCCGCCCAACCACGGCGACGGGATGACGCTGATTCGCGCGGGAGTGCACCAGAAAAATCTTCAGGCTTTGCAGGCACGCCGATAGATGACTCCCGCGCGAAGGAACCCAGTGAGACTTTCCGGCCGATCGGCCGATGCGACGGCGACATCGTGAAAGGGGTTTCCGACCTTCCGCGCGCACGCTTGCGAGGAGAGACGCTCGCGCGTGGAAATCCGCGCGCGGAGGATTGTCGCGAAAGCCGATCGAAACTAGTTCGGCCGCGCCGATGCAAGCCAGCGCGGCCGCGCGGATGCCGACCGGCCAGCGCGGCCGATCGAATCCAGACGCCGACAATGGGGATGGGGATGGAGGGTCGCGACAGACTCAAGAACGTTCGTGCAAGGGTGTGTAGTGGCCCGCCCTATGTCTATGTGTCATAGCGTGTTACGAGCGTAGGTGCCATAGAAGCCACGGTCACATGCTGGAGCAACCGTCCCGCTGTGGCCATAGGGGGTAGGCCCCCATCGCGACCCAGACAACTGTTATGTGCCCTCTGGACTTTTTTGGTCAACCAGGCTGATTGCTAGTTACGAGGTGGCTGTTGCGCTGGTTTACGGCGTCGATTTCGCGTGTTTGATGCAGCGTGCGGTTCCTTCACGATAGGCGATCTGTAGCCGACTTCAGACTTTCCTGAAGTCGTTTGCGGTGGTGTCGTGGGGCGTGTTTTGTTGTGGTTAGCCGGCGTTTGGCTTGCGGGTCATGTGGCGTGGAAGCACTGGTGACACGCCCCCTCGCGCCCCCCATCGCATCCCGGTTCACTTGTATATCGCCCCCGGAGATTTTTTCGAGTTTTCAAGGGGGCGCTCGGATTCAACTGTTTGCATTTGCGTCAGACGGATTTTCAGAAAAGGAGTTTGACTATGCCTGCTACGTTTCAAACCGCACTTGCCGCGCCACGAAAGGAGAAGCGACCGCCGTTGCCAATCGGGAGAGGTACGCGCGCCAGGAGTCACAAGGTCTCGTATCTGCATGGCAGCAAGACCAAGACTACCATGTCCGCGAACCTCACGCCTATGAAGGCACTTCGGGCGAAATGCCTCGACTGCTCAGGCGGCTCAGCGCGAGAAGCAAAGCTCTGCGTCATCCGCGAATGCCCGCTCTGGGTGTATCGGTTTGGCAAGCGGCCAGAGAACGTCGAGTCAAAATGGCTGGATCCAGACTACGTGAAAGCCGCTGGACTCGACCAATGCTGCGACCAGTTGGTACGTGAGTGTGGCGAGTCGTTCAGGGCTCCCCAGTTCTACCAGACATCCCAAGAGACTATCGCGGCCGGAATCAAGCCAGGAAATGCCCGAGAAGTTGCTGAAGGCCATCGCAGGAAGCACTTTTGCGCGACGGACGAAGAATCCGACACTTTGACCGCACAGTCTGTTCCGTTACCTCTCACCGTGCGTTTTGCGCAGGAGATGCGTTAGCAAGGCGGGTGGTCTTAGGTGGGTAGGAAGCGTTTCGTGATACGGATGACTGTCACAACGGCGAGCACAATGAGCATGACTGCCGGTAGGACAGCGAGGAAGAGTAGCCAGCGGGGGAAGCGACTGGAGATGAAAGGCTCCTTGGAAGGCTCGCGACTGGAAACGAAACACCGCCGCGTAGATGGGAACGCGACGGTGGAAAGGAGTCGTCTTTGTTCAATATCGGCATCCGGCAACTGCTCGCTTCGAGGAAACGGAGAAGCCCGCATCAGCGGAGGGGTATGCTCACTAACGCGGGTTAGAGAGAGTTTGAATGAACCAAGGCAGTGCGGCGGAAACCGAAATCCTAAGAAAAAGCCCGGCCACCGAATGCCATGATATGTGTCTCGTAGGAGGCGACCGGGCGGAGCGATAACTTGCTCATGATGATGACCGCAATGCCGAGAGACGTGATAACGTGTCAAATTCCGCCAAATCTGCAGGGCAGCCCATCAGCGAGGACACGATGATCGCAAGCCAATTGAAACAACCAACAAACCGTCGACGGCGGAAACCTGTCAGAAACCATATCTCGCAGCCTGGCGGGGCCATGTCTGCGATGGATCAAACCGACTGGGAGATCCTGGCAATAGAGGCGAATCTCGGCGGCATCAGTCCGGATACCGCGAGGGCTGTCATTGCCGAAGCCGACGAGCTACTGAGCCGACCAGACCTGACCGTAGACAGTATCGTACCAGCGACCCGCGCAATCATCGCATTGCTACGGCGGCATATACCGCCCCGACCGCGCTAGCGTGTTTGTGGGGTTGGGCGCTAGCTGTTTCTTATGATTGCTAGCGCCACGGGTTTTGAGTAACCTCCAAACAGTGCAAATGTCCAACGGGCAGCCAAGATGACAACCGAACAAGCAAGACGAGAGCCGTCACTCTCAGATCGCGATTGCGGCGACGCATCGCAGGCCAGCTTGGTTGGCCCGCACAATCTGGGAGTGACGGCTTTCTTTTTGCCGTAGGGCAGCCGCTACAAATCGCACGGAAGCGACCAGCGACAGAAGTACTAGCGAGAAGCAAAGAAAGGTTAGGTAACGAGATGGCCAGCATCATCAAACAACCAGGCGGCCGCAAGGCAATTCAGTTCAAGTCCCCTGATGGCAAGCGCCGGACCATCCGCCTGGGGAAGATGCCACTGCGAACGGCTCAAACCGTCAAAACGCACATCGAACGCATGGTGGCCGCGTTATTCGCCCGGGAGACACCACCTGACGAAACATGCAGGTGGGTGGCCCGTCTGGACGAAGTGATGGTGAGCAAGCTGGAGGCTGTTGGTTTGCTGCCGAAGCGCGGGACGATCCGCTTGGGTGATTTCCTGGACGAGTACTTCGACAAGCGCGCGGACGTGAAAGGGTCGACGAAAAACAACTGGGGGAACTCCAAACGGAACTTGCTCGAATTCTTCACTCGCGACAGACAGATCACCACTGTCACTGCCGGCGATGCCAAGGACTTCGAGCGGTATCTGAAAGTCGAAGCCCGCAAGAATCGCTATGTCGACAAGGAAGCCAGTGAGGGGCTGAGTTCTGATACGGTCCGCAAACGCATCGGCCATGCCAAGCAGTTCTTCCAAGATGCCGTCGACCGGGAATTGATCCCCAAGAACCCGTTCGCGGGGCTGAAGTCGTCAACACAAGGGAATGCCGATCGGTTCTTCTTCGTCACATCCGATGTGGGCAGCAAGGTGCTGCACGCTTGCCCAGACCCCGAATGGCGGCTGATCTTCGCCTTGTGCCGGTATGGCGGCCTCAGATGCCCGTCAGAGGTTCTACGCTTGCGACTGGGGGACGTTGACTGGGAACGGGAGCGGTTTCTCGTCCATGCCCCGAAGACCGAGCACCACGAGGGGAAGGCTAGCAGATGGGTGCCGATCTTCCCCGAACTGCGGCCGTACCTGGAAGAGGTCTGGGAGGAAGTGTGGGAGCGTACCAAGTCCGCGTCGGAATGCCTCATCGTCCGGGGGCAGGGCAAGAGCGAGAGCTACTTTCGGACGATGCTACAGAAGATCATCAAGCGGGCCGGCTTGGTTTCGTGGCCGAAGCTGTATCAGAATCTCCGGTCAAGCCGGCAGACCGAACTGGAAGAACGGTTCCCGTCTCATGTCGTTTGTGCGTGGCTCGGCAACTCCGAGAAGGTGGCTCGGAAACACTACCTCCAAGTCACAGATAACCACTTCGAGCAGGCGCTGCAAAATCCGATGCACGGCGCGCTGCAAAATGCGGTGCAGCAGCCTGCGGCAATAGAACGCAATGGAGCGCACGAAGGAGACGGCGAATCAGAAAGCCTTGCCAGTTGCGGTGTTATGCGCTCTGTTGCGCCCGACTGCGATTCACCCCAAGAAGTGGGAGTGACCCCAACGGGACTCGAACCCGTGTTGCCGGCGTGAAAGGCCGGAGTCCTAGACCGCTAGACGATGGGGCCAAATGGAATCTCAGAGGCGTCGGCTGACGCGGTCAACAGGTATAATACGCGTAGCCGCAGTCCGTCAAGTGGTAATCCAGCTCGCTCTGGCAGCAGCACCGTGGAGACAACGAGAAGAAAGGAGAGCGGTGGGCACCCGAATGCTAGGCTGGTTGTGAGAGATGCAGTGTCGGGGGAGGGTGGGGCCTAGGTTTCGCTCGCTGGCTCTTTGGCCTGAGCCGCCATTTCATTCCGCTTGATGGCCTCGTAGACCTCGCGGCGGTGAACCGGCACCTCTTTAGGAGCCTCGACTCCCAATCGCACTTTATCCCCGCGGATCTCAACTACGACGATCGTAATGTCATTGTTAATGACAATACTCTCATTCTTTTTGCGGGACAGCACCAACATGTCGCCATTCCTTTGAAGTATTGCCCGACCCATCCACGGATCTGAGCACGTTAATCCAACCCGCAGGTCCGCAAAGTCGATCAAATGACCAATCCCTTGGTGCGTGCGCTATCGACCCGCCGGCAGAAAGGCATTTCACCTTAACCTCCACTCTACGCGACCAAAATGCTGGTTTCAAGTTCGTGCTCGCGTAGGGAGTCGATTTTCCTCTAACACACTGCGTAGGCAGACCTTACCACCGGTACGTTTGTGCCTATCGTCATGTTCGCTAACACTTGACACTTCTTGCCATTGTATTGTGCCTTAGTTGCCATCGAATTCCGCCCAGATATAATGTTCAAGGCTAGCTAGAAAAAAAGAGATAAACCCGTAAAGCAGGGACATTTAGGATATATAGACAGATGTCAGAGTGGCTTAGAAACATCCGCGTTGCGATTTCGACCATTGCGAAGGGCATGTGGGTCACGATAAGGTATATGATCATAACCTACAGGAAGGACAGAGGTACTTTCACTGACAAGTACGCCTATCCCGAGAAGCCGGTGCCGGTCACCGCAAGATACCGCGGCTTCCACCGATACGACCTGACCAGTTGCATCGCATGTGATCGTTGTGCGCGGGCCTGCCCGGTCGACTGCATCTACATCGGCAAGGAGCGAAAGACGGAAGGCAAGGGCTTCCGCATCACGGGCTATGCCATCGATTACTCGAAGTGCATTTTCTGCGCAATGTGCACCGAGACGTGCCCAACGGATTGCATCTTCATGGGTGCGACGCACGATCTGAGTTGCTACAGCCGCGACGGTTGTATCGTGGACTTCGCACGTCTTCCACTCGAAGTGGCATGGGGCCGGGCGACGCTCAATCCCACCGCAGTGGCCGAGTCGAAGGTGGTCGTTGAACCGGTACACGGCGGGCCGAAGACGTAATCACTGGCACGAGACACCGAAGGACGGTTCCTCCAGTCGCAGCCGCATTATCTGCCAGCCCGTGCTTCTATCGCGTTCAACTTGTGGTAAACTTTGAGGTTTCCGCGATCTACTCGCTGGACAGCGCTGCTTTGGCGCGAAGCCCGAGGATTCACTAGCCCGACGCGCCAGCGAAGGATTTGCTGCAACGTGTTCCCTCGCTTGCGCTTCGGGCTAGTGTGGAACAGCAGAATTGGGCTGTCCAACGAGGCTGCGCCGATTCGCAGAGATTGAGAGTAATCCCATGTCACCCGCTTTTGCATCTTCTGTGGGCATAGCGGCCTATTTGGCCCTATTTGCCATCGTGGGGCTGCTGTTTGTATTCGTGAACCTTCTGGTGGGGCGTTTTGTCCGCGCCTCGAATCCCACTGCGGAGAAGCAGGAAACCTACGAGTGTGGCGAGCCGACCATTGGTTCTTCGTATGTTCAGTACGATCTGCGGTTCTACGTGGTCGCGTTGTTGTTCATCATATTCGATGTCGAGGTGGCGTTCTTCTTCCCCTGGGCAACGGTATTCGGCAAGACGACCAACATGGCGGAAATGGCGGATGACCCTTCGGCGGTGGTGCAGACCGTGGACGGCAAGGCCGCGTTGACGGAGGAGGCCAAGCTCCTGTATCGCGAACTGGGTGTTCGCAATCCAACGGTGCCAAAGCCCGATCCCACCACTTTGCCCGGCGAGGCAAACGCGAACGCCCCCGAAGCGGACATCATCAAGCGGAGTTCCAAACAGTTGGCGTGGATAACGATCGTCGACATCTGCGTGTTCTTCGCCGTGCTGTTGGTGGGCTTCGCTTATGTGTGGAAACGGGGCGATCTGGACTGGGTGCGTGCCGTTGACCGCAATCAGGCCGCAGGCGGGGGCGGCGGTGGCCCAGGCGCGTCGAACCTCGTGGGCCAGCAGGCTCTATCGCCATAACGCTTTCACCGCCGCCTCTGGATGTGGAAAACGCCGTAATCATAATGTGGTAGAGTTTGCGATGGACGTGGCAAGTTTGCACGAGACGCTAAAGGCGAAGTTCTCCGATGGCATTGTCGGAGTGAATCTCGAAGCAATCGATCCTTGGATCGAGGTGTCGGCCGATGCGCTGGTCGATGTCTGCTGGCACTTGAAGGAGGATCCCGATTTGCAGTTCGACATGTGCAACTGCATCACGGTCATCGACTACCTGCAGACGGATCCTAAGAAGGTCAAGAAGACAACGTGGGAACCTCACTTGCAGGTCGTTTACCACTTGTCGAGCATCGCTCGGAAGGATCAAGTAGTCATCAAAGTAATGACGTCGCGATGGAAGAACGACCAGGAAGGTGAACTGCCCGAGATTCCATCCGTCAGCGGAATCTGGAAAACCGCCATTTGGCACGAACGCGAAACGTTCGACTTGTCGGGAGTGCGATTCGTAGGCCATCCTGACCTGCGTCGCATCCTTTGCCCGGAAGACTGGGTTGGTCATCCATTGCGCAAGGACTACGAAGTGCCGTTGGAGTACCACGGAATCCGAGGACGGTAGACGGCCGGGTCGCCAAGCGGAAAGCGAGACGCACAGTGACAATGCAGTTGGACGATCCCAGAATCGTTGAATTCGACGTTCGCACGGACGAGATGCTGGTGAACATGGGGCCCCAGCATCCTAGTACGCACGGCGTGTTGCGGGTGGTACTGCGAACCGACGGCGAGGTCATTTCGGAGGTCGAGCCTCATATCGGCTATCTGCATCGCTGCGCGGAGAAGATCGGCGAAAACGTCACGCCTCGACAGTGGATCCCGTACACGGATCGAATGGACTACCTGGCTGGCATGAACATGAATCTGGGCCTGGCATTGCTTGTCGAAAAGATGCTAGGGCTGGAACTGTCGGAAAAAGCGAAGCACCTGCGAGTCATCATCACCGAACTGAACCGGATTGCCAGTCACCTTGTGGCTATGGGGGCTTACGGCCTCGACCTGGGCGCGTTCACGCCGTTCCTGTATGCATTCCGTGAGCGCGAGAAGATTCTGAATCTGTTCGAGGAGGTCTGCGGTGCTCGTCTGACGTACAGCTACATCACACCGGGCGGCGTCACGGGCGACCTGCCCAGCGGTTGGATCGAGCAGTGTGTGCAATTCCTTGACCAGTTCATGCCGATCATCGAGGAATACCACACACTATTGACCTCGAACGCCATCTTCATCAAGCGGACAGCGGGAATCGGGGTGCTGTCGCCCGAAATGGCCATCGACTACGGTTGCACGGGGCCAGTTTTGCGCGGCAGCGGCGTGGACCACGATCTGCGCCGGGACGGAGATAAGTGCTACACCGATATGTACGACGGCTACACCTATGAAGTCATCGTGCAAAAGGACGGCCACTATCCGCAGGACCACGACTATCCGGCGGTGCCAAAGGAGGCAGTGCTGGGAGACTCGTGGCACCGTTTCTATGTGCGGATGTTGGAGGTGGTCCAGTCGGTCTACATCGTCCGGCAGGCGATGGAATGCTATAGCACTGCTGAGGGCGATTGCGGAGCGCCAACCAAGTTCAACGAGAAGCTGCCGAAGGGCGAAGCCTATCTCGAAACGGAATGCCCGAAGGGACAAATGGGCTTTTATCTGGTCAGCGAAGGAACTGCGATCCCATGGCGGGCTCGCGCACGCAGCAGTTGCTTCTGCAACCTCTCGATCCTCTCCGAAGTGTGCCGCGGTTGCCTGATCGCCGATATCCCCGCCATCGTCGGTTCACTGGACATCGTCCTGGGTGAGATCGACCGATAGAATCTCCGGTCCGTCCCGATGCTTCTCCCCTCGCCGATCAGGCGGACGCTTCAGGGTCCCGCTTTGCGCATCGCTCCCATTAGACCGCCCACGTTTCCGTGGACCTCGGATGTGGCTCGCACGACAAGCGCCATCAGCGGTCTGTAGTAGAACATCGAACCAGGCCCGCCGTTGACGTCCCAGAAATCGGGTTTGATGGTGCGTTGGATAAGGTCGATCAGTTCCTGTGAGTGATCAGACACCGCACGACCTCCAAAGGCTCCGCCAGTCCGCTCCAGGACGTAGGAGGGGCCGCCCATCGTGTAGTTCATCATGCTCATCTGCCCCGCCAGATTGCGCGTCGCCTGCTCGATTGCCAGCAACTCTTCGCGATCGCCGCCGCGCTCGGCTGAACGAGCTTCGCGAGCGAGTTTCCGCTCCAGGTCCCGCTTGACGCGCGTCATCCGGCTCCACAACTTCGCTTTGTACTTCTTCAGCGTGTCGCTCGTCGCCAAACGTGGATCCTTCCGCAACTCCTGGTAGATGGCGACAATCTTGTGAACCGCCTCGGAACGCTGCCTGTCCGTCTCGGCCAGCGCCTCTGCACGCAGTGCGGCACGAATATCCGCGTCGATCTCGTTGTACCGTCGCGGCTGGACCTGTTCGCTATTGGAGCTTGCACGCGGTGTGTCATAGGTATCCCCAACGGCGGTACATAGAGTCACCAAGACAAGCAAACTGGACATCGTTCGTTCCCTGATGGTTTGATGAGATGCTGCCCCTCATATACTCCATCGTATCGACTCGTCCGAGAAATCACAACTTATTCGTTTTCTGCGGAAGCCAACTCGATACGGTTAAACCATTTGCCCGGCGTTCTTTGGCTGTAACACACCGCAGCAGCCAAACAGCCAATCGCCGCTCCGGCCACCACGTCGCTGAGAAAGTGGGCGTTTACCTCGATTCTCTGCATGGCCGCCAACGCGGCAAAGCACGCAAACAGCCATCGGCCCCGAGGATAGAGAGTCCCCAAAGCGACCGCCAAACCCACGGCCGTCGCCGTGTGGGCCGATGGAAACGACTGCAGATTGCTGTCAAATGCCTTCTCGATGCTTTCCGATGTGAACAACGGAAACCACCCTTGAAATGTCTCCCACACGCTCGTGAACTGATTGTCACGAGGACGTACACGAATTACCGCCATTTTGACAACATTGGCCACGAGCCCCGCCCCAAAGGCGCAAGCGACCAGCCGGGGCAGGGTGCGCAAACGAGTACGGTCAAGTACGACAACGGTCAACAGAATGCAGGCCACACCGACGCCGTGAGCGAAAACTTCGGCCAGAACAACCAACTTGCGCACGTCTCCAGGGAGGCATCCGGCCCGGCAAAACGAGGTCACGGCAAGGTCAGCCGCGAAGGCGACCGGAACCAGGATGGCAAATAGAGCGGCCAGAAGACACAATCTGCGAGACAACACATTCCTCCCAATTCACCGGGCCTGCATGCGAGAGTGGGCAGATTAGCACGGTTTGGCGAAATGCAAAAGATCAAGCCCATTTGGTGGAGGCGACCACGCGGAGAATGATATTGTGTGTCATCGCCAGCTTGTCTAGACTCCCAAACCAACCACACTAGCCCGCAGTTCTCACGAGTCACACAAGCCCGACGCGCAAGCGAGGGACGACAGGCGGGTCACCCTCGCTGGCGCGTCGGGCTTGTGTCAACACACTGTCGCGGTTTCTCAGTTGGGTGAGGAATTCGGGCTAGAGCATTGGTATTGCCAACACGGAGGTTTTCTGTGCCGAGCAACCAAGGACCGTCGGCAGTGCGCCAAGCTTGGCTTCATCACGCCATCATTGTGGCCGTGGCAGGCGTTGTGCTTTTCACCAATCTCGGCGGACCACGACTTTGGGACCGTGACGAACCAAGAAACGCCGGGTGCGCGAGCGAAATGCTGGCTCGCGGCGACTGGTGCATTCCGGTATTCAATGCCGAGTTGCGGGCACACAAGCCTGTGCTGCTGTACTGGCTGATGATGTCCGCGTACACCGTCTTTGGCGTGAACGAATTCTCCGCCCGATTCTGGTCTGCCCTTTTGGCGGTGGGTACAGCGATCGCCACGTATCACATCGGTAGAAGACTGTTCAACCGGCAAGTAGGCCTGTGGGCCGCGGTGATTCTGGCCACGAGCCTCATGTTCGACGTGGCCGGCCGCGCGGCAACGCCGGATTCCGTGCTGATCTTTTTCTCGACACTGGCCCTGATGATCTACGTACTTGCCGCGTTCAAAGACGGCACGACATACTTCCCGTCGTCGTGGCCGCTGGTGGCGTTGATGTACGCCGTGATGGGCACGGCAGTTCTAGCTAAGGGGCCGGTTGGTTTGGTCCTGCCCACGGCGGTCATTGGTATGTTCCTGTTGATCATGCGACTGCCAACAAGGTGTGACGAGGGAAAGGAACGGAGTTGGATTCGAAGAACACTGGCCGTGCTCCGGCCATTCGCGCCGCTCCATTTTCTGCGCACTTGCTGGCTGATGCGCCCGCTGACGGCCCTAGCCGTTGTCGCGGTGGTCGCACTGCCTTGGTATGTCTGGGTCGGTATGCGGACCGACGGCGAGTTCCTTCGTGAGTTTTTCGGGGAACACAACTTCGGGCGCGCAACTAGTGCCATGGAAAACCACAGCGGTTCGTTGCTCTATTACCCGGTTGCGATCCTGGTTGGATTCTTCCCCTGGTCAATATTTGCAGGCGCGGTATTGATCGGCGTTGTGTCTCGTATCCGCAGCCGCGACCGTTGGTCACCGGGCTACGTCTTCGCCTGTTGCTGGGTTGGCGTGTACGTCGGCCTGTTTTCGCTTGCCCAGACAAAGCTGCCCAGTTACGTCACGCCATGCTATCCTGCCCTGGCCTTGCTGACCGGATGTTTCATGCACCACTGGACACGCGGTGATGCAGCCGCCTCGCCGCTCTGGCCCAGACTTTCTTTCGCGTCACTCGGCCTGGTTGGATTGGCGATGATGATTGGCCTTCCGCTGGCGAGCCAGCGATACCTGCCAGGCGACGCGTGGTTGGGGGCAATCGGTGTGGTACCATTGGCCGGAGCGATTCTTGGATTCGTGCTCATGTCGAGGGCCAGGATTCGACTTGCGGCCATTTCCTTTGCGTCCCTGGCCGTTGTCTTCACGACGCTGCTTTTTGGATACGTAGCGGTACGCGTCGACCGTCACCAGCAGAACCACATCCTGCTTTCTGTTATCGACGAGCGCTCCGACACGCCGCGCGTCGGCGCATTCGGTCGTCTCGAACCAACCTGGATCTTCTATGGTGGTCGGCCCATCGACGAATTGGTGCTGCAAACGCCCGACTCGTCCACGTCCAGCCGGAACCGATGGAGCCCAAAGCCGCAACTGAATGCATCCGATTTCTTCGGAGACGGACGAAATCGTTTCATTCTTACTACAGACCATTCCTGGCCGCGATTGCAGGAGAGCCTGCCACCCCAGGCTACAGTTGTCGCTGAGTGCCCTCTGTTCCTGAAAGACGACCGATTGCTCCTGATTGGCGCCAAAGAAGCGCCACTGCTACGCACAGCCAGTCGCGACATCGATTCGCCGAAGTAGAGACGCTCGTCGTCCCTGGTACATCGCGTCTCTTGTTCTCTCTTTCTCGGCATCTAAGGGCAAACCGCTGGTGTGCGGCGTGGAGGCAATCGCCCGATAAGTCTCTCATCTCCAAACTGTGCAATCCACTCCCGCGTCCACTCGACCGCTTCCAGGCCGACGTCCACGTTGGGTGTGGCCAGAAAGATAACACCCGCGATGCGACCTTCGCGCAGCCAGCCCGAGCCCAACTCGACCTGCATTCTCATCCGTTCCACGGGCAGAGGCTTGCACTGGTCAAAGTCGTACGTGTAGCAACCCAGCAACACAGGTTTGCCGGGAATCAGTTTCTGGAGCGCAGCCAGGTTGTCTGCGAGGTGATCGAGGTCCGTCGGACGCCATGTCCAGAGGCTGACTTGATCGACCTCGTCCAAGTACGGCTTCAGGCGGGGCGAAATCTGGCGTACGTAGACCACCGCTGTGATCGGCAGCTTCTTGCCACGGTAACGCCGTTGGCCGAGCGTGCGCAGTTGTTCCGGCGTCAGAGAGGCAGAATAATGCACGCCGTCTTCGAAAACTCCGTCCGCCGAGAAACCGGGATAGGTCGACGAAGCTTCAGCCCGCCAGTTCTGCAGATTCACGGGCTGGTCGTCGCGGAGGAAGCGTACGGCCCTTAATCCGCAACTGATTGCTCCTTTGGTATCGTGAGTTGACCGAACCTGGATCCTGAAAGTCTGAAACGGCTCGGCGGGCATCGCAATACGCAGGGCTTTGGCAGGATCATTCGGAAATTCTATCACCTGCACCAACGTGTATCGCCGGCCATCCACAGAAACCTCGACGGCGACATCTTTGCTGCGGTAGTCGCCCGTCCGCCAATCGGTTTGGACCAATTCCACGTGCTCGCAACTTGTCGCCGCCGGCGGCTTGATGGTCAGCGTCACGGGAAACTGAGGATGGTTTGCTGCCAGCCACATCCGCGGGCGGGCGTGGAAGAAATCGTCCAGGATGAATCCCGCGATGTTCTCGTTCTGTTCTGCAAGCCGAATGACGTGTCGGCGTTCGTCTTCCGACGTCGCACCCCCAGCGCCCACCAGCGACCAGTAGACGCGATCGAGCTTCTTGAACGGTTCGTAGTACGCATCGAACGGCGGCCGAGGCTTAGCTCCATAACGCACGAAGATCATGCTGCGAATGCCCATCAGTTCGGCCGCTGCGACGGGTTCAATCGTCGACTTCTTGCCCAGTGGTGCCAGATAACTGTCGTTGTAGACACCGGCCGGGTGCCCCCAGATCCAAAGCCGGTCACGGATGCGTTCGGGGTGGCGATCAGGCTCCTGCCGATTGACGGTCTGATGAACGTGCGGCTGTTGAGCTTGAGTCTGCACGACCATCGTAGCAATAACGACGACGATCAGCATGGGCAGATGTTTGGGAGGTTTCGCCATCAAGTTCAACTCCTCGTCGTTGGTCTGCAGTGTCCAGAGGGCCAAGAACAACACGCGGCAAACGAAAGGGATGATCGTTCCAGACACTTCTCTGCTCCGAACGAGTCTTCTCACCCTCAAGGATTCACCAGCGACGCCGCCGGCACCACAGACAGCCCGCACTCTTCCTTCCCGACCGAATACACGATAAACAGTTTACCTTGGTGTTCGTGAGCGTAGGGATACGACCACTGTTTCCCCTTGGCGACTCCCGCGAAACGCGGGGCGTCGGACTTACCGTGCCGAATGCGCCACATTCGGCTGAGCGTGCTTTCGCCGGGTTTACTGACCGAGATGACAAGCGTGTCGCGGTTGTTGTAGTTCGACACAAGATAGAGCTGACCGGTTGATAGTTTTCCAAGGTATGCCTTCGCCCGCGGCATGGGCAGGTTACTCGGCTGTGCCGTCGTCCAGGTCCGGCCATAGTCTTCGCTCGTCGCAATCCACGCTACGCCGGCGCCGCCGCGGATCACTGCTGTCACGCAGGCGTCCTCGGCCCAGACCGTGGTCTCGGCAAAGCTGGGCGCGAGCTTCGGATGATAGGGGATCAAGACCGAATCCCATTTCGTGAAGTCGTCGCCGTGACTGATCGCCACCACCGGCAATCCATCCTTGTCTTGGCCGCCGGTGATGTGGCTTCCGTTGCCCATCTTTACCGGCGCGTCGTAGGGCCAGCAGTTTTTAATCACGATGCCTTGGGAATCCCAGCGATTCGTCTGCGGATGCAATACGAACGCCTCGGCCTTCAAGCCGGGGAATCTTCTACCCGGCACTCCGACCCCGAACCGAGCGCAAATCGTCCAGATCTTTCCTTCGTGCACGAACAGCACGCCATGACTGTGGCGTTCCGGGCCGTCGAATCCTGGTCCAATCACCTCTAAAGGCGACCACCTCACGCCGCCATCGGTGGAACGTCGCCCTTGAAGCGTCTCGTGGGGACCATTCTCATTCACCGGGCTATTGGCCCAATTGGAATAAAACACGCCCTCGTGCTCCAAAATCGCAGCGCCGTGAAGGAACTTGTATCCATCCTCAACCGGACGGTGGATCGTGCGATGCTCGACGCCTTCGGCGAAAGGGATTTGCGTTGGATCTCTTGGAAGCGGCGGGCCGCTCCAAAGGCCATAGGTATCCGGCAACGCGGGTGCCTTTCCAGGTTCTGGCAAATTGCTGCCCGCCTTCACGACAAGATCGTCGACCAGATACCAAGCGTGTGGGGCGATCCGCGTTCCTGAAACCAGGCTGAGCCCACCCAGCGGCAACTCCGTGCGATAGGCCGCCACCGTCGCGATTGGGCTCTCCGACAAGCGGTCGCTGCCGGGTTCAGAAAGCCAGATGTCGATACCTCCGGACTCGGCATCCACGATCGCCCGCAGCCGATGCCACACCGGCCGCGACGGATCTTCGGACGGCTGAATTCGTCCGCCCACATTCTCCCATGTGCGTGTACGCCCATCGAACTGCTGCAGACGCCCGCCCTGCACACACAGATTGAACTGGCTTGCGTCCTTGCCATTCGGTTCCTGTGTCCACACGTGGAACACACGTCCCCTACTGGCCGAAACCGCGAACGATAACTCAATCAATAGGCGCTGCCTCGGCCTGTCAAACCAACGGGACAAGGCGACCAAGCCGCCATCATCCGAACGCTGCCCCTTGAGGGCGCCCGAGTCAAGTACGGCTACGTCAGGCTTGGTGCCTGGAGTGAAGGAAGTCCAGCCTTTCGGTGGTTGCCCCGGTTCGAGTTGACTGAAATCGCTTTGGAGAATCGTCTCGCTTTCAGCCGCCAACGCGGCTGCAGTCCATGTCAACAGGCAAGTTGTGAGGATGGCTGCAAGCAGACTCAGATGCCTTTGATGAACCGATTCCCACAGGTCTCGCATAGTATGCCTCATTCACTCGTTGGATCAGATTTCTCAGGGACAATCGCAGCCAACCAGACTCATCTGCAGAAAGCTGTACCAGCCATGCAACTACAGAGACTCAATGCAGTTTGCCGAACATGATGCGTTCCTTGCGGCTTTGTGAGGTGTCGCCTTGAGTCACTGTGACGTAGACGGCGCCTTTGTATTGTCGGAACGTCGGATACTGAAAGGACTTTTCGGTTTTGAAACGGTATTTCCGTTCCCACTCCCTACCGTCGCGCGAGACGTCGACATTGAAAACGGAACGAGACACGCCACCCGTTCGTGTCGATTCCTGCCAGCCGAGGTAATAAGTGCCGCTGAAGCGATCGAAGGTCGGTTTGGCGTTCGTTCCGTTCGGCACAAAGTCACGACAGGCGTTCGGTGTCCATGCGGCGGCCAGTTTCGGGTTCCACTCCGGCGGTAGAAGCGATTGGGCCGAGGCGGAGGTCAGGGGCAACAGCAGTATCGCGAGAAGCGTGTGCGTGTATCTCATGGTTTTGCATCCGCCTATTTCAGCAGCGCATCGGTCTCTTCAAGCTTGAAGCGGGTATTGACAACAGAGTTTTTCTCAGGTCCCGGTTGGTATTTGATGTAAGTCGTCGCGACGATGGTGCTGTCGGGCAGGACCTCAAGATCGGAGTAACCGCAGTCGGTATTGCCTTTGCCGGGTATGTCCTGGCGGGCGCGTGCCGCGTTGTGTAGGAGCTTGACTCGATATTGGCCCTCGCGTCGTTCGACGATGTTTTCGTACCGACCGACCCAAGCAACGTAGTGCCCATAGGTCGGGCTGGTTTTCGCCCTGTCTCGCATGGCCACCACCAGGCGTCCGTCGGGCGCGTAACGCATGACGTGTCGGTCGCCGGTGAGGGCCGCCGGCAGTTCGCGCGGTTCGCTCCATGTCTTCGCGCCATCCTCACTCACGGAGTAGAGCGAGTGGTACTTCCGACTGTTTTCTCGCAGCAGCATGAGAAGCTGCTTGCCATTGGGGGACCGCGTCACGGCTGGCTGTCCCCAGCGTGCGGGAATCCGAAGAATGCGCCGTTCCCGGCTCCACGTCAGACCGCCGTCGCGTGATTCGCTCTGTGTGACATAGCCGGGCAGATCTGACCAAAGGACGAGGCGCTTGCCGCCGTCGAAGCTGAGGATCGTCTTCGGCGGCACCTCGCCCTGAAGCCCATTCGGCTTCATCGCCGACCAAGTCTTCCCGTCGTCCTCGGACACGGCCTGGTGCATGGGATAAGGCGGCTTGCCTCCGCGCCGCCAGTCGAGCCCGTCGGCAAAGACAGCCAATCTCGCCACGCCTTGCGGATCCACCATCCGATGGATGGATGGCGTGTTGGCCGTGTCGTGCCAGTTGGCAGGCACGTCCAGCAGCGTGGACCAAGTCTTGCCGCCGTCGTCGCTGCGCGACAGCGGACCCACCAGGCGCGCGTGGTCGACGGTCCACGCCGTGAACATCGTCTTGCCATCGGGCAACAAGATAGTGTCGCAATGCCCGTGATAGACCCTTTCACTGCCGTGAGCGACGACAGAATGCCGCTCGGTTTGGCCCGAGATATCGACCGAGGGAATAGTCACCTCGCGCGACGTGCCGGGCGTGGGACCTGCAAACTTCGGGAGTAGCGCCACTTCGCGAGCCAGCGGGCGGCTGATCAGCATCTTGAGTTTCGATTCTAGGCCGACGAGTTTTCGGGCAAGAATGTCCTCTTCGGTAAAGCGAGCCATCAGGATCTCACCGTCGGTGGCTCGATTGCGGTCGTACGAGATGTAAATCGTTCCATCGGGCGTTTGGGGGCCATCGGGGTACGAAATGCCCATGCGCTCGTCGAGCATGAGCCCGCCTTTCCATGTCTTCCCTTCGTCTTTTGACAGCCAAGCCGTCAGCTTGCTACGGCCTTCGTGCCTGTCCATTGTCTCGCCGTGCTTGACCATGAGGATGCGGCCCGATGCGAGGCGACGGATGTGGAATCGGGCCACAGGATGCTGGATGCCTTCTGGGAAGGAAGGCTCCGACCACGTCTTGCCAGCGTCGCACGAGGTGCTTTGCATAACTCCTTTCCCGGTGCGTGCCAGCATCCACAGCGTGCCGTCCTTTCGTTCGACGATCATGTGTTCGTGCCAGTTGGGATTCGGGAACCGCACACAACCACGCCGTTCCCATGTTGTGCCTTGATCGGTGGAGATGAAGACATTCGCCCCGCGGAGAGGATCCAGCTCCTTGAAGCATCCCTTGAAAGGTCCGAAGCCCTCGCGTTGATCAAGCGAGATCGGCATCATCCATTCGCCCGTCGAAAGCACCGTGGGTTTGTTCAGCGTCACGCCGTGCCAGATACGCCGCGGTTTGGACCACACCGGCTCTTTCGCGTCAGGGTTCTCACATATGGAAACCCACACACCGGCACGTCCGTCGAACATATCCATCGACTGATCAAAGATCAGCCATAGCCTGCCAAGCGGATCGGTCCAGAGATTGCCCACCAGCACGGTGCGGTCCCGCGGATGGTCCTTGGCATGCGAGTCGATGACCAGACACGGCGGTGACCAGTGCTCGCCGTCATCGTCGCTTGTGGCCAGCACGAAGAAGGCTTTAGGGCTGTCGCCGCCCGCGACCCAGCAGGCCCACAGACGCCCGCCCGGCGTGCGCTCGATGCCGATGGTCATACCGTAGTCCAAGCGATCGAAGCCGTAATCGGGCAACGGCGACGTGTTCAACGTCGGCGGGATGAGCGCCAAGTCGGCGATCTTCTCCATGGCCTCGATCTCGGAATCTCGATCGTCGTCAAACGCCATGGCCACGAATTGTGCGGCAGGGTTTTCGGCGAAGACCGAGGAGAGTGTCCCAAGCGGTACAAAAAGCATCAGCGTCATGGGGAGTTTCTTCATGTTGCTTGCCTTCCTACCTCTCTTCGAATGCTCAGTAGAAACGTATCTTCCGAGAGTTCTTACTCTGCTCGAAGGGTGACTTGCGACAGGACCGTTGAATTATGACGCCTGAGGCGATACAAGTGTAGCGGTTGCCGTTTCAATCGTGAGGCGGCGCTCCACCCAGAAACAGAAGGGACTTATGATGTTTGCCCGAATGTCGTTTGGGAATTGGCTAATCGCAGGTTTATTTTCCGGCACGCTACTTTTGGCACCGGCAGCTCGCGGCGGTAGTGCGGATGACCGGCCCAACGTTCTGTTCATCGCGATTGACGACTTGCGGCCGGAGCTGGCTTGTTACGGCTCCGACATCGTCAAGACTCCCAACCTTGACAGGTTGGCCGCCGACGGTCTGCTCTTCAACCGCGCCTATTGCCAGCAGGCGATCTGCAGTCCGTCGCGCGCGAGCCTGATGACGGGAGCACGCCCGGATACCATCGGCGTAATCGAGAACACGGCCTACTTCCGCGAACTGAATCCGAACATTGTCACTCTGCCGCAGCATTTCATCGCCCACGGATACGAGACCTTCTATTGCGGCAAGATCTATCACGCGCGCATGACCGACGACGAATATTCGTGGAGTCGCAGGCCCGCCTGGCGCCGCTGCGAGGTGAAACGGCCAGTGAACCCCGGCGGCTACGCCCTGCCGGAGAACCAGCAACTATGGCGAGCAAATAGCGAGAAGATGCGGGCGAAGTACGGCCAGGAAGGTTCCGGCGGCCTGATCCACGGTCCGGCGTACGAAGCGGCCGATGTGCCCGATCACGGTTACTGGGATGGATTCAACACTCGGCTCGCCATCGCCACATTCGAGGACCATCTGGAAAAGAACCGAGACAAGCCACTCTTTCTCGCGCTCGGCTTCACCAAGCCGCACCTCGACTTCAACGCCCCGAAACGCTACTGGGACCTATACGATCCAGCCGACATCAAACTCGCCACGCAAGACCAACCGCCGCGAGACGGCGCAGCCACCGGGCTGCACGCCTCTTTCGAGCTTCGGACCCGGCATGGCATTCCCAAATCCGGCCCCATCGGCGACGAACTTGCCCGCACACTGCTTCACGGATACTACGCATGCGCCAGCTATGTCGACGCGCAGATTGGTCGCCTGATTACGGCACTCGAAGAAGCCGAGTTACGCGACAACACCATCATCATCGTCTGGGGCGACCATGGTTGGCACCTTGGCGACATGGGCATCTGGGGCAAAGCGACCAACTACGAAGTCGCCACACGCGTGCCGCTGATCATTTGGACGCCGGACATGGAGGTTCGAGGCAAATCGACCGACGCGCTCGTGGAATTGGTCGACATGTACCCGACACTCTGCGATCTGGCCGGCATACCGCTTCCCGATCATCTGGAAGGCCACAGTTTTGCACCGCTGCTGGAGAATCTCAACCAACCGTGGAAGAGAGCAGCCTTCAGCCAGTTCCCCAACCCCGCATTGCGAGAGTGGGCCGCGAATCCGTTGTCACCCGGCATGCGTCAGACTTTCTTTGGACCACTGATCAAAGAGGTCGAGCAGCGCATCATCAAGCAGCAAGGCGATACGTGGAACCGCGAACTGTTCGAGAATCACCTTATGGGATACACGATGCGCACAGAACGCTACCGCATTGTCGTATGGCGCGACCACCGCGATTCGAAGGCGGAACCGCTGTTCGTCGAACTTTACGACCATAAGACATATCCGGACGAAACCAGAAACATCGCCAGCAGCAACCCTGATATCGTGAGCGAACTATGCAGTCAGCTAGACCAGGGCTGGCAGTTCACTTTGCCATGCGACGGTTCACGCAAGTAATAGAGATAATCAGACCCGATGCAATTCATCGCATCACGGATATCGAAGATACTCGTCGGCATGTCTCAGTCGGGCGTCGCACGCCCGGCTTTCGCAGCCATCTGGCGGACTTTGGCGAGGACCACGCCTTCCACCTCAGGCGGGAAGAAACCGGGCTTGGTGTACAGGCATCGCGTCTCGTAGCCACCTTCGGCCAGCACCTTTGCGGTGGGCAGGTAGCCAAAACAGTCGTTTGAGAAACCGGCTATCCACAGCTTGCGAGGGCCAATCGCCGTTTCCACAAGCGGTACGTATCCGTTGACCACCTCGCCGGACAGGGCAACCATGGTGAGATCGCCGCCAAACTGCCAGACGGCAATCGGGGCGGAATACGCCGTGGGGAGTGATTCGCCCTTATCCAGAGCCTCGATCATCTGCCGAGCGTTGAACGCGATGTAGCTCGGTCCCTTGATCATCTCCTCCAACTGTTCGCGCGGGGGGATGGGCTTCAGCGGCAAATCGGCGTATTCGAATTCCACACGCAGCGGCCCGCGCACCGGTGCAAGCTTATCAGCGGCCACGCGGCACACCTCCGCACCCAGGCTGCGCCCGTTCTGCTCTGCCGCCTCGACCGTGCCGCGGGGATAGGGATTCGCACTACCGCCGCAGCCGATCATGAACATGGCCTGCACGCCGGGATGTTGCTCCTCGATGTATTGCTGCGCGAAACCGGCGTAGTCGCCCGACAATTCATAGTGCTTGCCGGTCAGCGTCGTATTGTGACAAGCGCAACCGAAAACCATCGCTCGCAGCCGCCCGTCCGGCGAATCGACACACAACACAGGTACGCTCCGATCGACGTACCCTCGCGGGTTGAATCCGAGTCGGACGCCTCGTTCGGTGAACTCCCGTCGGTTCATCACGATATTCGTCACGCCAATGCCCCAGGACACTTTGGCCGGCTTCAAATCGGCCAGGGCCGCGGCCGCCAACTCGGCCAGTTGGCCGGCCAGTCTCTCGCCATACTGGTGAACGCATTCCGCCTCTTCGCCCTCCAGATCGTACCCGGCTGCGCCCGGAATGCCGATCACTGGGCCCGTGTGCGTATGTGATGGGTTCAAGAGGATCTGCCGGCGTTTGAGAGCGGTCTTTTCCGTGATCTGGCCGCAGATGAAATCGGCCACCTTGGCGTTGTAGCCGATCACGTCCGCCGTCAGGAGAATCGCTCGCTCGCCCCGGCCATCCTCGAACGCCATCGCCTTGGCGTAAAGGTCGGCCAGCACGCCTTCTGACGGCTTGTTCCGCGAACCGTAGCCAGCCATCCGAATCGGCTCGTCGGGCGTGATCTTCGCCGACGCAAGCCCGATCCGCAAATCGGTTTCGTTGGGCTTGGCAGAGGCAGAGTAGCAAAGCGCGACGCAGACGATCAGCAGGGCTGGGATCAACAGTCGGTTCTTGGTTCGAGTGTTTGAAAACATGGGTAATTCATCCTGTAGCCAAGTAGTGCTCATCCGCACCTACCGATGAGTGGTTCGCCGTACTGGTCCACATACTCGTTGTCGCGGTAGGCGAAGAAATCGCTGATTCGTCATATTCCCAGTTTGGCGTTCGCGCAAGAGTCATCAAGAAAAACTGACGTTTCCAGGGTGGCCTGTCAATACACTCGCGCCTCTGATCAAGGGAACGGTATTCGTCCATACGCGAGTGCCAATGGTGTTCAAGCCCGCCACCGTGGTCTTCGTATCGCCAGCCGCGACAGCGAGTCGCCAGAATAGCGACGCCCACCGCCCCTAGACTTTCCGAGGTAACGGCCTATAGTAGCTTGTTTCGGAGGTTGTAGCTCAGTCGGTAGAGCAACGGACTTTTAATCCGTAGGTCCGGGGTTCGAGCCCCCGCAACCTCACTCGCCGTAATGGGGGTCGCACGGAAGGATCTTGCGCGACTCGCCCCTCGCTGGTGGGCAGTCCCAGCCTTTCTGGTCTTCCTAATCGAGTCCCAGGCGGGACACATCCGCGCAGATTTTCCATGGAAAACACCAAAGTCGCAATTGTCGGATTCGGTACCATAGGTACTGGTGTCGCTCGTCTGTTGCTGGAACAGGGAGACCGCTTGGCGCGGCATGCTGGGCGTGGATTGGTTTTGGAGCAGATCGTCGATATCGATGTGACGACGCCCCGCGACGTGGAGCTTCCCGATGGTCTGCTGACGGACGATCTGTCCAAGGTCACTGACAATCCGGATATCAAAGTGGTTGCCCAGGTGATCGGGGGCATCGAGCCGGCTCGTACGATCATGTTGCGGCTGCTAGAAAGCGGAAAGGACATCGTGACGGCCAACAAAGCGTTGTTGGCAGAGCACGGTCCTGAGCTGTTCGATCGAGCCCGCGAATTGGGGCGTTCGATTGCTTTCGAAGCGTCGGTGGCCGGCGGCGTGCCGATCATTGCGAACATCAGCCAGTGTCTTTCGGCCAATCAGATCACCTCGTTGCGTGGCATCCTGAACGGAACAAGCAACTTCATCGTCTCGCAGATGGAGGAGCACGGGGCCGACTACGACGACGCGGTGAAGGACGCTCAGCGTCGCGGATTGGCCGAAGCCGATCCGACCATGGACGTGGACGGCACCGATGCGGCCCAGAAGCTGGCCATCCTGGCACATTTGGCGTTCGGGGCTCGCGTACACTGGCAGGACATTCCGCGGGTCGGCATCGACAAACTGGATCCGGCCGACCTTCGCTACGCCAAGGAATTGGGATACCGGGTGAAACTGTTGGCCGTTGCCCGGCTTGCCGAGGAAGGCCTGGAACTACACGTGTCGCCGACACTGGTCCGCATTGGGCGACCGCTGGCCGAGGTGCGCGAAGCCTACAATGCGATCAGCGTCGTGGGCGACGCCGTTGGCCGTGTGTTCTATCACGGTCTCGGGGCTGGCCAGAACCCCACGGCGTCGGCCGTTGTGGCCGATATGATCGACACGGTTGTGGGCCGCACAAAGGTTACATTTCAGACGTTGGAGCTATGGTCCAAGGGCAAATCACGCGTGACCGTGCGCGACTTCGCAAAACTGCCAGCCCGCTACTTTCTGCATCTGACAGTCAAGGACCAACCAGGCGTATTGGGGGAGATAGCTGGCGTCCTGGGACGAAACAACGTTTCGATCGCTTCGGTGATCCAGCACGAACCGGACGAAGACGCCCACGCCGACACGGTACCACTGGTAATCATGACGCACACGGCGACCGAAGGCGACACCCAGGCAGCAATTCAGGAGATCGACCAACTGCCATGCGTGCACGAGGAAAGTGTCCGCATGCGCGTCCTGGAGGCCTAACTGTGGCGTGACTCACGGTTAGGTGGTTGAGGCGACGCCCGCCGATGCAGCAAGTAAGGACGCTTCACCGGTCAAACACGATTGTGCGTGCAATCCGGAGGCCGGTGTAGCTGTACGGCGTGTTCGACTGGTAGTAGCGTTGAGCCGACCGCACACGTCGGGCCGGCCAGTCGTAGCTTCCTCCACGCAGCGCGTACTTTCCCGGGTTCGCGCTCGAGTGGCACCACTCGGCCACGTTGCCAGTGACGTCGAACAAACCAAACGGATTCGGCCGCGACAGGCCGACCGGGTGCAGACGTTCGCCGGCGCTCAGGGCGAACCACGCGAAATGCCGCAGGTGCTCTTCGCTGGCGCCGGAGAACCAACGGGTCGTCGATCCGGCACGGCAAACGTATTCCCATTCTCCTTCGGTCAGCAGCCGATAACCGGTTCGCAATAGCTGCTCTTCGGAGTGGATCGCGTCGGTCGGTTCTATCTCGGACAGCAGACGATAGCACATCTGGTCTTCGGGCACTCCCTCCCGTTCACTCAGCCACCGGCAGTACTGCATCGCCCCGTCGAATGACACCCTGTTTGCAGGGCATTGTGGGTCATCTGCTACGTCCCGAGCGAAGCCTGCATCCGGCTGAAAACGCTGGTATTGTTGCATCGTTACCTCGTGAACGCTGACGGCGAAGCTGTGGGCGATGGTTGTCTCGGTCAGCGTTTCGCCGTCTTCCCGTCCGGGCTCGCCTCTAGGAGAACCCATATTGAAAGTCACGGGCCCTCGTACGATCGTCATCGTGTGGCCCTCTGAAGTCATCCACCACTCACGCGCTGGGCCCTCCACAGGAGAGGATGTCTTGGGAAGCTCCTTGATCATGCTGCGTACCGCGTCTTCGCGTTCCCAGCTTCTTAGTAGCCATGCGGCCGCGCTGCGTTCTGCCTGATTCCGACCAGTTCGTAACAGATCCACAAGCTGATCGACCAGAGCCTGTTCCATCGTCGAAGACAGTTCCTTGCCGCGGTAGGGTTCGATCGCCAACAGCAGTGCCTGACGCGCAAATGGATCGCGCCACTGGTCCAGAGCTTTCAGCAACGTCGCCGGAGGAACGCCGAAATCGCGCATCTCTAAAATGAGGCTTGATCGGGCAGTTGGATCGGTGGAGGCCGACAGAACTGGTTCAATACCGCTGGCGGGCTCAAGTCTGAACAGCGTGACGGCGGCATTTCGCAGTCGCCTCGCGCGACGGATGCGGTCATCCACCGTGGACGTGTCCCCGTCTTTTTCTAGTACCTTGCGAACCGCATCGACCACGGCGTTCTGGTGTTTCGACGTGGCCGGAAACAACATCGAAAACTGCGGAGCGTCGGCTTCTAGCAGTAGTTCAACGAGAAGAGCGGCGTCAGCGTAACGAGCCAACACTCGGGCTGCAGTCGCCCGTTCAGCGGATGTGGCCGACGCATCGAAAAACCGTTCCCGCAATCTCGGCGTCAGTGCAGGTGCCACCGGGCGCAGGAGTTCGCCCCAGGCGTCAAGATCGAGTGTGTTTTCGGCCAGAAGTGCGTTGACGACCGACGGCGCCATCTCCTCCCAGCCATCTCCAGCAGGGTCGGCCACGGCCAGTAGCACTCCGACTCGAAGCTGTGACGACGGAGTCGAAGTTTCGAGTCGCGCCCTACTCCAAAGTTCCTCGGTCAATGCTCTAGCGTAGGGGGCAAGCCGATTGCGGATCGCGGTCAACGCAGAGAGGTCCGAAGTAAGGGCATACTCGATCAATCGCGACGCCTGATCACCAGGGCGATCGGCCAGTGCAAATGTCGCTCGCAAACGGTCTGCATCAGGCCGATCCGGATCGTCCGCCACATCCGCCAGTAGCGGAATGCTCAGTTCCGGATCCCTCTTCAGCGACGCCACGATTCCGGGAACTGCAGCCATATCGGCCACGAACAACTGTTCGATCAGGCCGCTGACTTTGGCACGGTTTCTGGACTCTTCGACATGGTTGCGAGTGACCACGATGCCCGCGAATAACGCGAGGATCAGTACGAACGCGACAAAACAACGGACTCCGCGCACGCACGCGGCCTTTTTCATCATTCGCCGTTGGGGCTCGGTCCAATTCCGACGTGACGTGAGGCCGACAATGGCAAGATACTCCCACGCTGATGGCAGATGCCGGTTTTCCGGTTTGGCGTTCCAAAACGCCGCCCGTTCGGCCAACCGCAGTTCCGCTCGGCCTCGCCTTGTCTCCCTCTGTTTATGAGTCAGCCATTCCCGCAGGGACGGCACCAGATAATCGTGCGTCAATTGATAGTGTTTCGAGCCCGGATCGCCGCCGAATGCTGTTTCAACGCTTTCTGGATCCGTGGGCGTAATCAGGCGAAGTTCGCCATCGAGGATACGGAGCAGATCGTTGAAGTCCGCGGGGCGATGCTGATAGCCCGAAGCTTCCAGCAACTCCGCATGGGACTGCATGTGCCCCTTCATGTCCATGCCAACTTCCGGTAGCAGGGCCTTGAGAACTTCGCAAGCGGCTTGACGATGGACCCGGTGGTCGGGGTTCGCGTCACGACTGCTGAAGGTTTCTTCCAAGAAATTGACACCAACGCCCTCGGTGCCGCCCACCTCTTCCAGCGTCTCTGACACCCATGGTCTGCCTTTGACCATCTCAGCAAACAGCGCCAGCCGAACGCACACGACCTTCCCGTCGTTCGCCAAACCGGTCGCCACGCGATCCACAAACTCGCGCTCTTGGTCGGTAAGATTGCTGAGTTGTGACGGGAGTTTACCGAAGGCTTGCCCAAACTTGGTGAGGACTCTCCGCGCATGGTCCACGTCGAACAGGTCGACCGTGGCAAAGTTGCGCCCTTCCAGAATTCGATTCTCGAGTTCCCGCATGAATCGGGATGCGGCCATGGAGAAATCGTCTCGCACCATGACGACTGCTTGCAGCCCAGCGCCGTCGCACTGCCGCAAGGCATTGACCAGTTCGGTCCGCTGCTCCATTCGGTGAGCGTGGAGCCATTGCTCCAACTGATCCAGCACGATCACCACCTTGCGCCGCTCGCCACGTCGCAGCAGGGCGAAGGTCTCGACCAACCCGAGAGCGCCGGGCAGATCGGGCAACTTCTTCCTGAGTCCACGCAGGGTGCGAGCCTCGGTCTCTTCGGCAGTCGCCTCGATGTACACCGCCACGACATCCTTGGACAAGCGAGGGATCAATCCGGCTTTCACCAGCGATGATTTGCCGCACCCCGATGGGCCGTACATCAAGCCCACGCTGAATGTTTTGTCGGGATCGGTCTCTTCGATGCGAGTCTTCCAGAAGCGGATACTATCGGGCAGTCCTTCTCGATCTCGTGGTCCGGGCAGCAGTTCCAAGAAGAAATCGGCATCGTTGGCGCCGAACGACCGCAATCCCTTGGGAACGACCTTCAATTCCGGGTGTGCCTGTTCCGGTCCGTGGCGCCAGTGGAGCAGGTCGTCGGCCAGTTCCGCTGCTGTGTCATATCTGTCAGAGGATCGCTTGGAGAGCGCCTTCAGGCAGATGCGTTCGAGTTCCATCGGAATCGACTGGTCTAGTTCCCGTGGAGGTGGAGGATCGACCGACACAATCTGATGCACAAGTTCATTGGTCGTGCTGCCCTCGATGAACTTGGAGACCACGTAGATCGAACCGTCGTCGGTTCGTCCAATGTCGTGCACGGGAACGATGTTCGGATGATCCAAGCTGGCGACGGTGCGAGCTTCGGCAAGGTAGGCTTTCGCATCTTCCAGCTTGTGAAATCGCTCAGGAGTCGGAACCTTGACGGCCACTTGTCGCTGGAGTTCCTCGTCGATAGCCAAGTGGACTCGCCCGAAAGCCCCTTGGCCCAACACTCTGACCAATCGGTATCTGCCGATCTGATCTTCGGCGACGGTAGATCCCGAATCGTACGAACGCGTGATCGTGGCCTCGAGCTGGAGAACATCATTGATGTCATCCGGAGACAGTTCGGACAGCTTGCTCCGCAGCGTATCGCTGATGTCGGCAAACCGGGCCGTGAACTCACCAACGCTGGGCAATGAGTCGACGTCGCGCCGGGCCTGGAATTCTCCGACTGCCAGTGTCAGCTTGATGTCGGGGTCGCTGGCGAGTTCGGGGATTCTGGCCAAGTAATCCTCGACCATCAGAGGACTCCCCGTCTGCCAGCGGAACTGCTGATCCTGCAACAGTACAGCGAGTTTCTGGGAAAGCTCGGATTCGGCATGTTCATCGAGAAAGACGAACACGTCGGGCGGGGAATCGCTACTATCCCAGAGTGTCCTGAATCGGTCTACCAGTTCCGGGCACATCGACAATCCTCTGCGTCCCTAGGGCTACCGGACGTCGAATTCGATTATCAGAAGACCGCAGGCCCATTTCAACCCTTTGGCTCAATCCCAGACAAGGTCGTAGCAACCCAGATCGTCGACCGTGAGGAAGAGGATGTTATCTTCACAAATCCGGCACGTAGTCCACTCGCGGGAATGCCGAGTATCAGCGTGAGCGCGGGAGTTGTGAGTTTACTGCGATCATTGTTCCCGCCTCTCGCCACGCTCGGCGCGCTTCTCCGGCCTCGCCGCCGGGACGACCACACGCCTCCAAGATGCGGCGGAGACCTCAGGTCGGTCCTCGTGGTCATGGCTCGACGGTTCTCAGTACGTCAATTACGATGGGATAGGCGACTCAGCCGACGCACTGCACCATTCGTGCTTCGGGATGGCGGAACGGAGAGAGCAGAGAGGCCACCAAACGGCGATCGTCGCAAGTGAGATGTCCTCCAATGCTGTGCCCGAGTCGACTTATCTGAATGGTACGGAGGAAGCATGGTTGCTCAGGACTTGGTGGATCGCGCTGCCGACTACGTGCTGCAAGCGGCGCGGCAGGTGGTTGATTCGTTTGGTCCTCGTCCTCCGGGCAGCGATGGAGAGGAACAGGCCCAACGGTTCTTGCGGGATGAACTCGAGCCAGTTACCGACGGCCCTGTCAGATTCGAGGCTTTCCCCGTGGCCCAGAAGGCATTCTTCGCCACGCCCAGAATAACTGGGGCTCTGCTGTTCGGAGCGATTGTTGGCTGGTGGATTTCGCCGTGGCTGGCCCTGCAGATTAGTGCCGTTGCGATTGTTATTCTGTACTGCGAACTTGGGCTCTATTGGCAACTGATCGACCCCTTGTTCCCCAAGCGGACTTCACACAACGTGCTGGGGACCCAGCGGCCGTCGGGCAAGGTCTTGCGGCGACTTGTGCTGAATGCACACGCGGATGCGGCCTATGAATGGCGGTGGCACTATCGTTTTCCCAGGGTCTTTCCGTTTCTTGTCTGGTATGCCTTTGCGAGCGGGGCAATTGTGTTCTGCGCCGGCGCGGCGGTCGTCGCACTGGAATGCTGCGGGGCCGGCTCTCCAGAGCTTCGCACTGTCGTGGGCCTCAGTCAGCTTGCGTTTGTGCCCGGAATCTTCATCGCCATCTGGTTCACGTCGTTCCGCCAGGTTTCGCCCGGCGCGAACGACGACCTGAGCGGCGCCCTGATCATCACTGGCCTAGCCAAATACCTTCGCGCCAGTGGGCTCCAACTCGAAAACACCGAACTCATCTACCTCATCACCGGATCCGAGGAGGCGGGCCTGCGAGGGGCCAAGGCATTCACACGTCGCTTGAAAGACGATTGGCAGGACGTACCGACGGCCGTGGTGACGCTCGACACGATCCGCGATCTGAACCACCTCCGCGTCTACACCCGCGACCGCAACGGCTCGGTCCGACACGACCCGGCTGTCTGCCAGTGGTTGCACGACGCCGGGCGGCGGTGTGGTCTGGAAATGGGCTACGCGTCCGTGTACCTGGGTTCCACCGACGCGACGGTCTTCACACTCGCCGGGATCCCAGCCGCGGCCCTTTGCGCCATGGATCCCCGCCCGGCCGACTATTACCACAACCGCCGTGACTGCCCGGACAACATGGATCGCGAGTGCATTCGCAAAACGATCGAAGTCGTGCTGGAGGGAATCCGCCAGTACGATCAACACGGCCTGGAGACTAAGGCATAGCCAAGTCGACTCGGCCGCTGCTCATACGGCGTCAGCCTTCATTCATGGCGCCGCGGGACCTCTCCGGCGGGTCGCACGCCGGTACGCATTTCCTCTTGGAAAAGGATGGCCATACCGCGCAGCTTTCGTATCATTGCGCCGTTGCGCACAGGCTTCGACTCACCAGGGTCATTTGTCAAATCGTAGAGCTGGAGCGTTGGATTCAGAAAGAGCTTCCACTGATTCCACCGCACCGCGGCCAACGCACCATGGCTACCGTGGTAGAAAAAAGCGTTGTTGTATTCATCTCGCGCAATCAGGTCCTTCCATTCCCCAGGCGGGTTCCACGGCCGACGGAGAGGGACTGCAGCGTTCAGCGATAGCCCCTCGGCCGGCGTCGGCACGGTGTCCGTCTTCCCGGTCAACAGTGGGCTGAGATCCCGCCCGTCGATCACACGGTCCGAGGGGACCTTGACGTCGGCAAGCGAAGCCAGTGTTGCGTACCAGTCCATTGCGCGGACGACCTCGGGAGTCTCACACCTCGATCGCAAGCCCAGTCCCGGCCCCCAGGCGATGCAAGGAACTCGGATGCCACCTTCGAGGGTCGAAAGCTTGCGACCGCGAATCGGCTGACGCTCGTTACGTCCCGGGCCTCGTCCATTGTCCGAGGCGTAGACGACAATTGTGTTGTCGTCGATCCTCAGTCGCCTGAGTGTATCAAAAATGCGGCCGACGTTGTGATCGAGTTCCTGAGTCGCGTCGCCGTACTCGCCGAAGTTGGACGTGCCTTTGAACTCGTCACTGACACCGAGCGGCGTGTGAAGCATCGTGTGTGGGAGGTAGAGGAAGAAGGGGCGGTCTTTGTTTTGTTCCATAAACGCGATTGCCTCGTCGGTGTAAGCACGCGTCAATTCTGCGGGATCGGCCGGTCGTTTCACGATCTCTTGTCCACGCACCAGCGGCACGCCGCCATCTTTCTCGAAATAGACAACTTCGACCGGATCCAGATTGTGCAGCAGACCGAAGTAGTGATCGAATCCCTGCTGCCGAGGCAAGAACGGCTCGTGAAAACCAAGGTGCCATTTTCCGATGCAGGCTGTCGCGTAGCCGTTCGCGCTCAACAGTTCGGCAATCGTCAACTCATCCGGATGCAGACCGATTCGCGAATCCGCACGCTGTACCCAGGTCGCCAAACCGACTCGGCGAGGGTAGCAACCGGTCAACAGTCCAGCGCGCGACGGGCTGCAGATCGGTGCCGCTGCGTAGTAATCCGTGAATCGAACTCCCTCGGCGGCCATCGTGTCGATACGAGGGGTTTTGAACTCCGTCGCTCCGTAGCAGCCGAGGTCGTAGTACCCCTGATCGTCGACCAGGATGAAGACAATGTTGGGCTTCATTGATTCCGCACGAAGCCCGTTCGCACAAATGCCAAGTATCAGCAAGAAAACGGTAGTGGCAAATTGGTGCCGGGGCACGTCGACTCTCCAGATCATGGTGTATCCCTGTAACTGATGCCATTTCGGATGGCCCCAAGCTATTGTAGCTGGTTCGGTTGCCAGGCGATATTCAACATGCCGCTCGCACTCCCTGCTAGCACCCCCGGTAGAATCGTCGTTTCAAGAACGATCGCAACCTGCTAAAGTCCCCAGGTACGCGCGTTTCCGTGCGCCGATGATGACTGAAGACCGGCATTGCGGCCTCGACTTGCTTGGTTCTCCGCCGTCGAGGCACATCCACCGTGTTGGCACCCCGCTCCAGCCAGTATTGACATGACACAGCTCACTCGCCACGTACTGGGCGAACTTCTGAAGGTTTTTCTTGTCACTTTGGCAGGGATGACCGTGTTGATGTTGATCGTGGGGGTTGCCCAGGAGGCGATTCGTCAGGGGTTGGGGCCGGAGCCGATCATCAAGCTTGTGCCGTACGCCATGCCCAATGCTCTGCGGTTCGCGGTGCCCGGGACGATTCTATTCGCCGTGTGCAGCGTGTATGGGCGGATGTCCGCGTCGAACGAAATCACGGCGATCAAATCGCTGGGGGTATCCCCGATGAGGATCGTCACTCCGGCGTTCGTGCTCGCGTTTCTGGTGAGCCTGGTCGCTGTGTGGCTGAATGACGTGGCGGTGTCGTGGGGGAAGAGGGGAATGCAGCGGGTGATATTGCACTCGGTCGAGCAAATCGCCTATGGGATGTTGCGTACGCAACGATCGTATGCCACGCGGCAGTTTTCGATCAACGTCAAAGGAGTGGACGGTCGAAAGCTGGTCCGACCGTTGATCCGTTTCCATTCCGGAGAGGATTCGCCAGCCACCGTTGTGACCGCCCGTGAGGCCGAATTGCAGTTGGATCAAGACAATGGCCTGTTAAACGTTCTCCTGACCGACGGGCAAGTCAGAGTGGACGATAAGGTGACACTGAAGTTTCCCGGCAAGACGATCACGCACGAAATCCCGTTGACCGAGGCGGCTCGCAAAGCCAGCTATGCCGGTAGTACCTCTAATCTGCCGCTTTGGCGAATCGGTCCGGAGACCAGCAAGCAGGAGGCGGAAATCGAACAACTTCAGCAGGAGTTGGCCGTCCGGGCCGCATTCCAGATGCTCACGGGCGACATGGCCGGGCTGGCGTCGGCCGAGTGGAATTCACATAATGCGCGACTGAAAAACGCCCGTGATCGCCTACACCGGCTCGAGACGGTGCCCTGGCGTCGATGGGCGAATGGGTTCAGTTGCTTGTTCTTTGTTTTGGTGGGCGCGCCATTGGCTGTCCGCATGCGCAATCGGGACTTGTGGACCAGTTTTGCGGTTTGTTTTCTGCCAATACTTGTCGTCTACTACCCGCTGCTTGCATACGGCGTCGACCGGGCCAAGAGTGGCGACCTGCCACCCTACTCGGTGTGGTTGGGTAATGTCATCCTGGCGATAGCCGGGTTGTGGATGCTGCGGCGAACTCTGAGGTATTGACGCGATCTACCTCGCTTGACGGTGAGAAAACGAGTGGCTAGATTGTTGTAGAGAGGTCGATACTGTATTCTGAAGGATTGTCCAAAGGACGATGGCGATGTCTACGATGCTCACCCTACTATCGCTGCTATTGCTTGACGGCAGAGGGCCGTAGGGGGAGATTGCACAAAGGACAGACCAAGCAACAGCCCCGAGGTCCTGAAAACCTCGGGGCTTTTTGTTTGCCAACTTGACGCCCGGCAGCCGGGACCTACTCGGAGATCAGACAGGACAATGACGCCTTTCTCAATAATTCGACGCGTTGCATGCGGTCCATCGAGGGCGTGGTTGTTACTGCCGCCGCCAGCCAAGGGCTGGCGTGCGTGGTAGTGCCACCATCGGTATTCCTCTTGTCCTCGAAACCCACAACGCAAGAAAGGCGTTTCTTAGAATGACAGACAAGCGAAAGATCAGGATTTTCGACACGACACTGCGCGACGGCGAGCAGTCGCCGGGCGCGAGCATGAACTTGAACGAGAAGATGGAAATCGCCCAGGCCCTCGTGGATCTGGGAGTTGACATCATCGAAGCCGGCTTTCCCATCGCTTCCCCTGGCGATTTCGAGGCCGTGCGTGAGATTGCCAAGGCGATACGGGGGTCCACGATTTGCGGGCTCGCTCGATGCAACGACGACGATATCGACCGTGCGTGGGAGGCGATCAAACACGCGGAACGAGCCCGCATTCACGTCTTCCTGGCTACCAGCGCGATTCACCGGGAATTCAAACTTCGCATGACTCCCGAGGAGATCGTCACACGCGCCGTGGCCGGCGTGAAACGAGCAGCCGGGTATTGCGAGGACGTTGAGTTCTCGCCCGAGGACGCGGCCCGCACCGAGCACGATTTCCTGTGCGAAGTGGTCGAGGCTGCGATCGCGGCCGGAGCGACGACCGTCAACATTCCCGATACAGTCGGCTACGCCACGCCGGCCCGCATGGGCGAGACGATCCGGGTGCTGCGCGAACGCGTTCCAAACATCGACAAAGCCGTTATCAGCGTCCATTGCCACAACGACCTGGGTATGGCCGTGGCCAACAGCCTGGCGTCTGTGGAAAACGGCGCAGGGCAAGTCGAATGCACGATCAACGGCATTGGCGAACGGGCCGGCAATTGCTCGCTGGAAGAGATCGTGATGGCCATCCGGACGCGTGCCGACTACTACCGGTGCCAGACTGGAGTCAACACGAAACGTCTGGTTCCAACCAGCCGTTTGGTAGCGTCTGTCACAGGCATTCAAGTCCAACGCAACAAGGCCATCGTTGGGCGCAACGCCTTTGCTCACGAAGCGGGTATCCATCAACACGGGATGCTGAAAGAGCGCACCACCTACGAGATCATGCGACCCGAGGACGTTGGCTTTCAAAGGACCGAACTGGTGCTGGGAAAGCATAGTGGACGGGCGGCCTTGAAGGACCGCGTAAACGCCCTGGGCTTCCATCTGACCGACGAACAGGTGGGCACGGTGTTTGTCGAGTTCAAGAAACTGGCCGACAAGAAGAAGGACATCTACGACGGCGATATCGTGGCGCTGGTCGAACAGGAATTGCACGGCGGTCACGAGGACGACTGGAAACTAGTCGCGTTTGAAGCCTCATCCGGTACGAGCCGCTCGCCTCGCGCAAAACTGACGCTGAGCCATGGTGACGAGCAATTCACCGAGGAACTGGAGGTCGGCGATGGGCCCATCGACGCGGCCTTCTCGGTCGTGGAGAAGATCACCGGTAGAAAACTTGTGTGCAAGGATTTTGAGGCTCGCAGCGCAACGATCGGGCGCGACGCTCAAGGCGAGGCGATTGTGGACATCGAACACGACGACGTCATGTATCGAGGCCGCGGCGTGTCCACCGACACGGTGGAAGCCACAATCAAGGCAACGCTAAACGCGGTGAACCAAATTCCGAATTCCTGACGGGCCGAAACGGAAGCGGGGTGCGGGAAACGGGATTCGGGATTCTAGATGCGGGATGCGGGATACGGGATGCGCAGTAGGCCACGGGTTTGGGCACCACAATGGTACCAGTGCGCCCCGGCCCGAGCTTACAACACCGCTCCGAAGTGTCGACTCCCACTTCTCGCATCCCGTATCCTGCATCACATATACCGCGCCTCGTTTTCGCCCTCCCGCAAAAGCAGTCTCTACCGTGAACCGCTCCACGCCAGACCCATGCGCATCGCCTCTTCACAAACCGCCACAGCGTCATTACGCCTTTCCATGAGGATCAGCACGTCCGCGCAAGCGTAGTGCCCCGCTCCCGTCCTCGGTGCTACACGAACGACCTCCCCAAAATCAGCAAGCGCCCCGTCGAAGTCGCCCTTGGCGCGTCTCGCAGCACCGCGACCAAGCAGCGCAGCGACGTGCGAACGATCACGCTCGAGCACCAGCTCGTAGTCGGCAATCGCCTCGTCCCATTCGTCTCGGACAAGATGGACGGCCCCACATCCCACCAGAGCGTCCACCACGTTGGGCCACGCCGGCCACGCCAACACCTGTTCGTAATTGGCCATCGCGTCCTCGTAGTCCTCCATGGCGAATTTGACGTGCCCGCGGTTGGCGTACGCCGCCACGAGCCCCGGCGCCAGACGAATGGCTTGATTATAGTCTGCGAGGGCCTGTTTCATTCTACCGACCTTTGCCCACGCGTTCCCTCGGTTGTTGTAGGCAGAGGCGGAATTCGGGTTCAACTGCAATGCAAAATTGCAGTCGGCGATCGCCTTGCCGTACTGCCCCTTCGCGTTCCAGGCTGCGGCGCGATTCGCATAGGGCAAGTGATATCGGGGCCGCAGGTCGACGGCTCGGTTGGAGTCCCGGATCGCCTTGTCGAGTTCACCTTTCTCGGTCCACACCCTTGCCCGCCCAGTTAAGGCATGTACGCTGTTCGAGTCGAGTTGCAGAGCCTTATCGAAGGCAGCAATGGCCTCGTCCCCGCTGCCAATGCGATGTAGGACGTAGCCGCGGACCAAATATGATTGCAGCCCGTCGGGAACCACTGCCAGCAACTTCTCTGTGACTGCAATCGCCTCGTCATAATCGCCTTTCTCGAGCCAGGCATCGGCAATCTGCTGGTACGTACAGGCCCATGTCGGATTGAGGTCAATGGCTTTGGCAAAGTCGTCTATGGCGCTGTCGTAGTCGCCTTTCACCAGCCAGACCACCCCTCGCTCGTAGAAACCAACGTCTTGGTCCGGAGCGAGTTCAATCGCTCGAGTGCAATCGGCGACGGCTTTGTCGTACTCGCCTTTCGTCGTCCACGCCCTACCGCGACCGGCAAACGCCCCAGCATCTTTCGGGGCAAGTTCAATTGCCCGGTTACAGTCGGCGATGGCTTTGTCACTTTCGCCCATCGAGTTCCACGTCGAGGCGCGACCGACGAAGGCCCATGCATTTTTCGGTTCCAGTTCGATCGCGTTATTGAAATCGGCGATGGATTCGTCGAACCTGATGGCGAGCCGCAATGCCTGGCCACGAATGACAAAGCCGTGAACATATTTCGCATCAAGTTCAATCGCCTTTGCGCAATCAGCTATCGATTTGCCGTACTCCCTCAGAAGCAACCATTTGTGGGCACGCACCCCTCGGGGTTCGGCCGAGTTGGGCAACATGCGGATCAACTCATCACAGACTGCAATCGCCCGGTCTCGCTCGCCCTTGTCAACCAACGCCCATGCCAAACATTCACATGCCCACACATACTGCGGCATCAATTCGACCGCCTTGCTCAGATTTTCGATCGCCTTTCTCAACTCGCGCTTCTGCCGATACGCCTCTCCACGGGTGGCATACGCGTACTCGAAGTCCGGGTCCAGGTCCGTCGCCCGTGTGGCATCGGCAATCGCCTTGTCCAGTTCACCCTTCTGCCGATACGCCTCCGCACGGACGGCGTGGCCAAAGGCATAGACCACATCGAGCGCAACCGCCTTGCTGCAGTCGGCGATGGCCTTGTCGCACTCGCCCTTCTCCAGCCACGCCGCACCGCGATTGCCCAAGGCATAGGCGTTTCCCGGATCTAGTTCGATCGCCGTGGTGCAGTCGGTTATGGTCTTGTCGTACTGGCCCTTCAGCCGCCACGCCGCGCCGCGAAACACGAAGGCCGAGGCACATTTTGGATCGAGTTCGATCGCTCTGTTACAGTCGGCGATGGTTTTGTCGTACTCGCCTTCCTCCAGCCACGCCGCGCCGCGATTGGCAAGTTCACTCGCCTTCTCGCGTGAAACA
>CAZURK010000036.1:0-16889 GCA_964623055.1 uncultured Pirellulaceae bacterium | reverse complement strand
CTCCAGCCACGCCGCGCCGCGATTGGCAAGTTCACTCGCCTTCTCGCGTGAAACAACAGCAATGTGCTTCGCTTCGATCCATCCACGCATCCATCGCCCAGACTGCTCAACGCTAACCGCGACCCACTTTCCGCGCGTCTCCCTGGCAGAGAGTACCGTCCCGCCCTTCACGATTCCGCGCTTTATCACACCATCCATCAGGGGTACATCGGTCACGGCCACAACGCGGTCGCCGGCCTGGATTCCCGCGTCTGCGACCAACATCCCTGTCAAACAGATACGGCAAGGCCTTGCGCCTGCCAGTCCGAATGTCAGACCGTAATCCATCAGGGCCGACCCACGCCAGAGGAGGCTTCCAACCGCCAACGTGGGCCGCGAGAAGCCGGAACCGCGGCCAGCCGACCGCCTTGCGGCTTCACCGAGGGGCCTTCCGACTCTGCAGTGACGGGAATCCGTCGCTGAAATGGGCGGAGAACAGAGGGGAGGGAACGAGAAATCATCGGCAAGACTCAATTGCAGCGCCGCCAACCGATCCCCGGTTGAAGTGCCGGACGCCCAGGCCAGGATGGGATCGGCATTGTAGGGCTTGTCGAGTGTCCGGAAGTCGCCGATCGGAACAGGAACCAGCGACGCACCACCTGATGGCGGCGGCTGTCCGCCGCTGCATGTGCCCGGAGGTCCTTGACAGACAATGTTCCCGTCCTCGTCGATCACGATTTCCCAAACGGGGATGCCGTTGATCTTGATGGTGATCTTCCGCAATCCGTCGATTTCCTCAATCTCGACGTCGACTTCGGGGGGATCTTGATTGAACCCATCTGGTAGGCCGGTCTCGTACTCTTGGAATTCTGTGTCCCTTACCTCAACAGCGATGCCCCCGACCCTGGCCTGCAGTTCGGCCGTCTCGTGAAGGATTCTCTTCCCCGATTTGCCCCTCGTGTTCACCTCTCCTTTGATTTCAACTCCCGCGCTCTCGAACGCGTGCTTCAGTTGGGCGTACTCAACACTGTCCGGATTGCCGACCAAAATGACGCCAGACTCACCAAGCTTGTCGATCATCGCATTGACGGTCCTGGCGGCGTCCTCCTTGTTCTCGCCCGTAGCGTCGTACATCAGGAAAGCCTCGTCGGAATCCTTCCATTCAACGACGCTCCACCGCGTCAGTCCAACTTGGCGGCGTACGACGTTGTCGGTCTCGCCGACGACCCGCAAATCCTCTTCCTTCGCCTCCAACGCCATGAGAATCGTTCCTCGATGCAGCCGCAAAGCAATCCGCGTTCGTTCATTCTCAGGCGTCGCGCGCCGGCGCCGTTCTGCCTCAATCCGGTCCAAGGTCTCACGGATGATTTCGCTTCGATCCTGCTGAATTCCGTTGTGCTCGACCTCGTCAGGAGTCTTGACAATGTTGTTTTGCCTATCAATGGTCGACTGCCGACGAACCTCAATCCTGTCCAGAGTCTTGCTGACCATCAGAGCACGCTGGATAGATCGGTCCAAAGCCACTTGGCGATCGAGTCCCCGCTGTATTTCGGCCAAGGCGTCGTCAAGCGGACTCTTGGATCCCGTCAGCCCCTTCACCAGAGTGATGTAACTCGCTGTCTCCACCAGCGCGCGGTTCACTTCTTGACGGAAAGCCGCATAGCCATGCTTCCCTTCCGATCCAAAAGGTTCATCGGATTTGGATATGACGTTGGCAAGGTAACCGAGCATTCCGAAAGCGGGAATCCGCAGGCCCGTGGGGTCAAAATCGGCGAACCGCTGCTCGACGGCAGTCACCAGCGCCCGCTCCCCCGTTTGCTTCACATCAAACCCGGCTTCTCGGAGACGACGGGCGTGCGCAGGCTCACTGATGCCGCCCGAATTGACCGCAATCGTTGCGGGGAAATGCTCTCCCGCTTGTGCCTGCTGCTGGGCATAACGCACCAACAACGAGACATTCTCCTGGAGCACGAAGTTGGCGCCGCTGCTGAAACCAATCCCAACGACCCGTACACCTTGCCGGTCCAGGTGCTGCAGGAGTTCTGGCACGCCAATCTTGCGCGTTGTGATCGGTGTGCGAGGAAACGCCGTGCGCAAATGATCGAGTGCCGCACCGGGAAGGTCCATCTTCTCCCAGGGTAGATTGTAAGTCGGCACCACCACCACATACTCGCCAGACTCGAAGTTCTTCTGCGTCAGCCCCCATGCCCTATCCCAGCGGTTGTTGATTCCCAAGAACGCGATGCCAATGTCCTTTCCCTGCCATTTGCCCGACTCCCGAAGGACCTGCAACTGGGCATCCACGAACGCGACCGCGCGGTCGTGAAATACGCGCACTCCTTCCTTGGCGATGCGGGGCGGATCAGCCGCTCGACTTGGCCCGCCGCAAGCCGCAATAATCGCTGCCACGACGCAGCACCTGTGGATCATGGAACTCATTGTCGCACCCCTTTGTTGGCTTCCAGCAAAGTGACCATTCCTGACGACCCCCTGGGTCGGCGTCGAAATTTGCCACGCGGCTATACGTTTTCGCGTTGCAGCAACACCGTCGTTCGGAGCTCGCAGACCCCCTCTGGGGATTCATGCGACCCGACGGGGATTCAACCAGTACAGACGCCCACAACGAACACTTCTTGTTCAGCATTGTTCCCATCGGTCTCGACTCAATCAACGGTGACGCTCTGTCTATCTGTCGTTGCCGAGGTCAGATCGTCGTTACAGCAGGAATACGTATGGCGCGGACGACGCAAGTGAGCAGGCAAAAGGACGTGCGTTTTTGCAGCTTTCCGGCCGACTGGGATAGAAATGATCGGCGAATTGCGACGAGGCCCCATCTTCTTCACAACGTATTTTAATGTATTGGACAATTGGACATCTGGACCAATAGTGCTTGTCCGGGCGTCCTTGTCTGGTGCGTAGGTACAATCGAAGCCTGCAGTGCAGCAATCGGCCGCGACGCTGAACGCCAACAACTGCATGCCCTCCTGATTGCAGACCGGTTTCCGCAGTAGTATGATTCGGCGAACAAGTGGCCCCGGGTATCTGGCACAATCGGCGAGGAAGCTATGAGCGTATATCTCCTTGTGACACTGGACACAAAAGGCGATGAAGCGGCCTTTGTGCGCGATCGGCTACAGGCGATGGGTGTAGACGTGACCGTGGTCGACGCGGGCTGCTTGGGTCAGCCGGCGTTTGTTGGCGATGTGACGCGCGAGCAGGTGTTCCAGGCCGCCGGCACAACGTTACAGGCGATGATTGCCAAGAACGATCGTGGCGAGGCAGTGACCGAAGCCGCCGCCGCCGCCGTGAAACTGGTGACGGAGGCTTTCGCCAGCGGCCAAGTGGACGGCGTCATGGCGTTAGGTGGGTCGGCCGGCACGACGATCGGCACGGCGGCCATGCGTGCTCTGCCCATCGGCGTGCCCAAATTGATGGTCAGCACGCTGGGATCCGGCCAGGTGCGCCAGTACGTGGGCTCGAAAGACATCATGATGCTGAATTCGGTAGTCGATATTGCGGGCATCAACCGAATCAGCCGCCGGATTCTCGCCACAGCCGCTGCCGCCATGGGAGGCATGGTGCAGCACCCGAGTGCCGACTCGGCCGAAGATCGCCCGTTGGTTGCGGCTACCATGTTCGGCGTAACGACACAGTGTGTCCAGCAGGCGCGCGAGTTGCTGGAACAAGCCGGATACGAAGTACTGGTCTTCCACGCCACAGGCAACGGCGGCGAGGCGATGGAGTCGCTGATCGCCGAGGGCATGATTTCCGGCGTGTTGGACATCACCACAACGGAACTGGCCGACGAGCTGTTCGGCGGCATTCTGAGTGCCGGTCCAGACCGCCTGACCGCGGCGGCCCGTTCTGGCGTACCCCACGTGGTATCTGTCGGAGCCACCGACATGGTCAACTTCGGACCTCGCGATACGGTGCCGGAGGAGTTCAAAGACCGCAAGTTTTACCAACACAATCCAAATGTCACGTTGATGCGGACGACGGTCGACGAGAATGCCAAGCTGGGCGAAGAGATCGGCCGCAAGGTTGCCGCATCGAAGGGCCCGGCTGCTTTGATGTTGCCCTTGCAGGGCGTATCGGCCATCGACCAGGCCGGGCAGGCGTTCGACGATCCAGAGGCCCGCGCAGCCCTGTACGACGGTATTCGCGAGAATCACGGCGACGTCGAACTGCTGGAAATGGATCGGCACATCAACGATCCCGAGTTCGCTGAAGCGGCTGCAAATAAGCTGATTGCGCTGATGCGTCAGGAGGCCAATGCAACTTAGTTGGACAGCGCCACCTTGGTGGGCAAAGCGTGGGAACTGAAGCCTGAAGCGCAAGCGAAGATCCAACGGCGCAACCCGTTCCTTCGCTTGCCCTTCAGGCTTTGATCGATCACCGAAGTGGTACTGCTCGACCAAGTGACGACGTGATCTGGGGCACAGACTGCGAGAGCCTTCCAGGACGACCAGTGGGCGGGTTCTACTCGTCCGGAGAGCGTCCACGAGCAGTCCACTCGATCAAATTCAGTAAGATCTTGTCGGCCACGGGATCGCTGCCGAGGCTTTCGACCAGGCGAAGTTGCGAGACGATGCAGCGCCCGTTGCCAAGCGGAGCTACGGCCATATCCACTCCCCACCACACGTCGCCCGGCCCGTAGTAGTGACGTTTGCTCAGGTCATAGTCAGGAAACCAGTCAAAACCGATGGAGCCAACGATGGTTTCTCCGCGTACGTCCTGTAGCGTGCTCTGGGCCCAGACGTTTTCGTAGATTGGGCCCATCATGCAACCCGTGGGGAGGCCGTCGAACATTGGATGATCGTTCACGAGCCGCGGAATGCACATCCAATGGCCCATGGCTCGTCTCACGCGTACGTTCAAAGGCAGCAGGGGCGATGCTCTCCCGGCCCTGCCCCAGGGGACTCTCGGTCCGCCGCCCTGCAAGTAGACCGCCGTCCCTCCAGCCTTGATGAACTCGGCGAGTTCACCGAAAAGCTTCCTCTGCGCCGGCGTATTCGCTACGGTGCGGGAAACAAACACGGGAAGGGAACGGTCGGTCTTCGCATCGAATTCCACAAAGGCAATGCCGGCATGCCCCAAGAACGGCTTCAGCGAATTGCTCGGGTCGAGCACCGCGACACGCTCTTTGGGAACGGCCAGTTGCTCCGCAGTGAAGACGTCGAAGCTGTACGCGTTCACGGCAACCAGCGAGCCGTCATCCGCGGTTATCTCCGCCTTCACGTTGTACGTCCCTTCGAGAGCCTTCGTATCGAACTTCTCGTTAAGTAGTTGCCCGATGCCCGATGCCATATTGGCTTCGATCGTCTTCGCGAAAACGACCGAGCCATCACTGGCGGCTACCTCAACGTGCAGATTCCCTTTGATTGCCTCCATCTCGTTCACACCGGTGATCTCAATCTTCGTTCCGCGCTCGGCATAGACATTGCGTGGACGAACTCGGATTGAAATAATGCGCGGCTGATTCGCGGCTTTGGTGCCTTCATACGCGTAGGTCTTCGGATTGCGGAACAGGTCAAGCAGTCCCGCGCCGATGATCCAGTCGCCCGCGGTCAGGGCGTGAATGCAGTAACCCTTCACGTGAGGGTTGCAGCGCACCGCTTCGATCATGCGTTTGTTCGCGGTGCCGTGGATATGCTGCTGGTCGAGGCAGAATTCTTTGAGATCGGGATAAATCTTGTCGAACCCGCTCTCTTTCAATGCCTGCCGGTGCTGATCGGCCAGCCGCCGATGGTAAACCGTCGGAGGTGCAATGGGATTGCCGGTTTTCGCAAGACGCTTGTTGTTGTCCGTCAGGTCAGGCAGACTGCCATAGCCCAATTCGGAGAAGAACGTCATCAGCCCCGGAACCACATTTCTGCCCGGTAATCTGCCCTGCAGGCCCATCCGGCGCATCTCTTCATGGGTCTTGCTGCCGGTCAACAACAGCTTCTGGTAGACCTCGTCGTTGATCTGCTGTCCGGGATAGTCGTGAATGTCGTTGAACTTGGTGGGTTCCGACTCGTAGGGCAAATACATGTTCGCGCCTTGCGCCCACCCGCCCGACTCGTCCAGGATCAAGCGAGTCGGATCGAGCTGGCGGGCGAGCATCGCCATCGGATGCAGCATCTGTTTCAGAACCGGGCGTTTCAGCTCGTTAAACAGCTCCCACTGCACCACACAGGCACGGTTCCGGTCGCGCAGGATGCTCTCGCGCACCTCGTTCTCGACCCACCCCGGCAGACGCTCCGATTCCACCGGAAAGTCCATGCATTCAATCGCCAGGGAGCCCACGGTCAGCACACCCATCTCGTCGGCCACATCCAACCACATCGGCGGCGGCGGTTTGCGCCATGGGCGGATCATGTTGAATCCCGCGTCCTTTGCCAACTGAATCTCGCGGATCGCCATTCCACGGCTGTCGGGGTAGGCCAGCTTCGTCGGGTACAAGCCCTCGAAGAAGGTGGCTTTCAGGTACATGGGCTTGCCGTTCAGATAAAACTCCTTGTCGCGAATGGTGAATTCACGCATCCCGAACCGGCTGCTCCAGCGGTCGGACACGTTGCCGCCGTACACCACGGTCACATCTGCGCGGTAGAGGTGAGGATTGTCCGGCGACCAATACTCCGCGTCGGGGATATTCAGCGTCCAGCTCTGCCGGTTCGAGCCCGGTTTCAGATCAAATATCTTGCTGGGAGCTGCAACAATCTGATTGTGCCGGCTGACGGAGCGGACCGTAATGTGGACCTGAGCGGGAGCCGTCTTTGCTTGAGATCTTCCGTTTAACGGCAAGCCGAAGGCGCCTGCGTCTGATTCAATACCGCCCGACTTCCCGCGAGACACCGTCGCCTTCGGCTTGCCGTTAAACGATGCACGCTCCAACTCCAGGTGAAACGTCGCAGTGTCATCCGAAATCCTCGGTTCGATGAATACGTCCTTCACGTAGACATCATCGGTAGCGACGAGTCTGACTGGTTGCCAAATGCCGCCCGTTATCGCACCGCGCCATTGTGGAGTTTCCATCGGCCCCATGCCGTCGACCCGCCTGTCTTGCAGCAGGATCGGGCCGACAACGCGCAGGATCAGTGTATTCTCCTCGTCGAACCTCAATAGTTCGTCGACCCGGAACTCGAATGGCGTGAAACCACCTTCGTGGACGCCCACGGCATGGTCGTTCAACCAGACTTCCGAGCGGAAATTCACGGCGTCAAAGTGCAGGCGAATAACCTTCCCTTCCCACCCTGCCGGAACCTTGAACGTGCGGCGGTAGAAAGCGACACCTTCGTAGTCTTTTTCCGTCAACTCCCAGCAACTGGGTACTCCGATCTTTCGTCGACCGGCCATCGACGAGAAGGTTTCCTCGTGATGCCAACCCGCCTCGCGTCCCTTGTTCTCCGGATCGAAAAGGACCTCCCAGGTTCCATCCAATGAGATACTGCTCGGAAACGACGGCTGCTCGGCAGCAAATGTCGCGAAGCGACACGTGCCGAGAAAGGCCACCATAGCCGCGACTACAGACACGAACGTATTCTTTCTCATCTTAACGGTGTTCCTTCCTGGTTAGAGTTCGGTTTGAGTATGCTGTGTATGCGCGTAGTGAACAAGGGATCATGGCATTCATCCGTGTGACTCTATCCGTGTGCGTCCCGCAAATCGCTACGCACACGGATGAAGACACACGGATACGAATATGCGGCCAACGTCGACGCTATCTTCTGCGGGAGCCCGGGAAGATGCCGAGGGAATCGGCTTTCTCACAGAACCAGTATGGTGCCCAGAGGTTTCTTGTTGAGTAGTAGTTCTGCGCGATGCAACTCCCGAGACAACGTTCTGCCATCAGGCATGATCCGCAGATTCCCTGCAGACGATGCGGGAGGCCCCTGCGCAGTTCGTTCAGCACGGTTGACTCCCTCCAGACTTCCGCCAGTCGGTGGCGCGACGCGTGCCCAAAAACGAGTTCGGGTACGTTTTCTCCTATGCCACACAGGGCGTAATCGCCGGTAGCAAGCACTCCAAGCATGCCAAGTATGTTGCAGTTTCCCGGATGGCAGGCCTGATCGCCAAACAGCCGGCTCAGAGGATGAAAAGCCGCTGGATAGTCGAACAGAAGTCGCATATCTGTCTGACTTGCCAACTCGCGCACAACCCCATCGCCGAGTCGGAGTATCTCCTCCACCGAGAGCCCCTCTCCCGCGTCGTGAAGATGCTCGCCCCGCGCAATGGGCTGCAGCACGTTGAACTTGACCGACTCGACGCCCAGATCCTCGCAGAGGCTCACCATCGCCGGAATCTCAGGGTGGTTCCTGCGCACCAGCGTGAAGACCACTTGCGTACGTACATTTGCCCCGGTTAGAAGCCGAATTGCGTTCCTCGCCGCCGCGAACGAACCGTCAACTCGCCGTAGCCAATCGTGCGTCTCGGCGACGGCGCCGTCAAGGCTGACTGATACAAACGTGTTTCTGCACTCCGCCAGAAGCGTCACGATCCGCTCCGTGCACAACACTCCGTTCGTCTCGACGACAAGATCGGCGGGAATGTGACTGACGGCTTCGAGGATACGATTGATCTCCGGGTGCAGAAAGGGCTCGCCACCGGTCAGTTTGACCGTATCCAGACCCAATGGAAGCCCTTGCTCGGCTACGTCTTCGAAAAGTCCTATCGGCAGACAGGATGTTGCCTCTGCGTTTTTCTGGTACTTCGGCCCGATCCAGCAGTGGCGGCATCGGAGGTTGCAGCCTTCCGTGAGATAGAAGTACAGCCCTTGGAGTGGACGCTCTTGCAGCTCCCGAGCACCAGTCATAACCGCCTCTAATCGCTTCCTATGCCGAAATCTGGCAGTTGACCTCCATCGCGAAGGTACTTCCTCAGGCAGGCATCCGGGCTTGGATGGTCAACTTCCCCAACGATCGAGTAGCTGATACCCGGACAGTTACCCGAACAGTGCGGCTGGTACGGACAACTTCTACAGAATTCAAAACTCGCCAAGGGCACGTTGCCTCTTTCTCTGAGGCGGGCGAGAGACGCGTTATTCTGCCACACTTCCTCGACGGAATCCTGGTTGATTCTACCAAGCTCGATATGGCCCAGTAGGGAACACGGTACCAAAACCCCGTCGGCCCGTACTGCCAGACTGACGTTCGAGCATCCGCAGCCTGACAGATATCCACCACCCGGGGAAGACTGTTTTCCCGCCGTGCGAGCTTGCTCCATGGCCCGCCACGAAAGCGCCTCTGCCAGCGGTCCTGCTGCCGCCACGATCCGTCCCGGATACTTCGCCCGGACTCTCAGCAATTCGTCCATCGCAATGGTTCGGTCTTCGGGTCGAAGTTGGACGTGCTCGGCGTTCGCGCGGCACATGCCAAGGTACGAGGCGGAGTTCGTCGAGATGGTGCGTACGCCGACGTCCTCGAAAAGGAAACGGGCCGTCTGTTCCAGGAATCGTACATTCTGGCGGTGAACCGTCACTCGTACCGAAACAGGCACGCGATGTCTTTGAAGTCGCTTGATTCCCCGAATCGCCAATTCAAAACTGCCGGCACCACGCAGGTCGTCGTGTACTTCGGCAGTCGGACCATCAATAGAAATCTGTACGCCGTCACACCTCCCACTACTGGACACCAACGAAGCGACTTCGTCGGTCACAAGTGTGCCGTTGGTGAGCACGGAGAATCGCATTCGGTTACGTTTGATTCCATCCACCAACTCCGCGATGTCATTCCGAAAGAACGGCTCGCCACCGGAGAGAACGACGTTCATGACGGACGACGCTCCTAGCTCAGCGAAGAACCTGAGCCAATCGTGGGTGGGCAAGTCGCCTTGGACGTCGCCTGCGCCCGTGAAGTACGAGCAATAGGCGCAGCGCAGATTGCATCTCCTTGTGATTTCCAGGTAGACGGACCGCGGCGACTTCATCTGTCTGCTATGTAGTTCGTGTTCAGGGAACGCGCATTCAGCAAGTCGCGAATCCGACATCGACTAGACGGTCGACGAAATCTACGACGTGTTGGTGGGCATTCGCCGGAACGCCTGCGAAGCTTGTCTCCAGAGCGCTCGCTATTTCTTCCAGTGTTAGATCGCCGTCCAGCCGTTCCCAAATGAATACCCCCACGGGACCTATTCCAAAGGCTTTGCCAGAATCCGGGTGGAACAGAATGGCCCAATTGTCAGACTCTACCCGACACACGATGTCCGGGTTCGCTTGCGGGGTTCGCTGCTTGGAGGGATGACCTGACACGCGACTGGCAATCAAGACTGTGATGAGGGGCCGTTGGGTTCACGCTAAGATGACCGCGGTGCCCGCGTCTATCGCCGGAATTCGCTCTCCACGGCCCATTTCTTCCCGCGGATAACGGCAGACGAACTGGCCCTAGCGATCTGGTCAATACGCCGGTGATCCACCACCGGTGCAGCGAGCCCCGGAACTACCACCCCCGTTGCAGTTTCCACCTGCCGCACCGCCGCTACCGCAGTAGCTGCTTGCGTTTACCATCTCGTGGAGTTCGGGCTTCTCGTAATCAGGCCGCTCATGCCCCTCGTTGTCGCGTACTTCTTCGTCCATTCACACATCCCTTTATCACATCATCCAACGGGGCAATCGCCAAGCAACTCGCGTCTGCCTGTGCTTACAGGCAATTGCCGTAAGTCCCACGCGTGAAAGAGATCCTGGAGTGCGGGAAAGAGGATTTGAACCTCCACGGGAAATAAATCCCACTAGGCCCTCAACCTAGCGCGTCTGCCAATTCCGCCACTCCCGCGCGCTTCGCATCTACCCGAACAGTGTAGGCGAAATCAGCCGTTCGTCAAGCAGTCGCGCTCAGCAGGATGATCGTTTGATCACAAGCACAGTCTGGTCGTCGGCGACCGCTTGGTCGAAGTTTCGGTCAAGGAATGAACGAAGCTTGTCTGCCAGTTCGTCGGCGCTTCGCTCGCGGTTTCGTTGAATCAGTCGCCACAGGACGTGGCTATTCGCTGATTTCAAGGTCTTCTTGATCCCTTCGCTGACGACCACCAAGATTTCGCCCGAAGCGAGTTCGTCCCGCGACAATGCGTAGTCGGCGTCCGGTTGCGCTCCCAGTGGCGTCGTGTCCGAGGCGGCAATGGTCCGCAGTGACTCGCCCACAACCGCGGCGTAAACGGGCCCTGCCGTGGCGTGTTCGATCTTACCACTGTCCGGCTGAATCATGGCGTAGAAGAGTGATGCGAACTGGTCGCCGGCTGATGCCGTCCAAAGCGTCTCGTTGATCCGCTGGACCATCTGCTGGGCCGTGTGGCGATAGGAGGCGTGCGACTTCAGCGCGGTGTGAAGTGTGGCGGCCGTCAATCCCGCTTCGAACATCTTCCCTTGGGCGTCGCCAACGGCCACAGCAAGAGAGCCGTCGGGCAACACGAACCAGTCGAAGAAGTCTCCTCCCAAGCAGTCTCCCTGCGACGTCCACCCTGCAACTTGCCAGCCATCCAGCAGCGGCTTGATGCGCGGCAGACGGCTGTTCTGCCATCCGGCAGCGTGGGACAACTGCCGTCTGAGCGTCCTGGATTGCACGCTCTGCTGTAGCAGCATCTCCCGTTCCAAGTCGGCGGCGACCCGACCGGCAACGATCTCGATCAGGTTTGTCTGGTCGACGGTGAACTCTCGCACGCGATCGCAGAACACCCAGAACGTACCCAGCGGCGTCGTGGGGCTTGAAATCGGCACGCAAACCGCCGAACGAAACTCCTCCGGCACCTTCCAGTGAGGCAGGAGAGTGGTATCCTCCATGACGACCGCGTGACCGACCAGTGCCTCCAGATCGGCCGCCGCACCGCGGAGTTGCCGCGGCGGTTCGAGAAGGCGGCTTTTCGGCAGTCCCCAGCACGAACGCAGCTTCAGTTGTCGCGTGGCGTCGTCCAGCATGTACACTGCAGCCGCCTGGCAGCCCGCCGCTTTGGCACCAGCCTCCAGCACGGCTTCCAAGCGTACGGCCAAGTGCAATTCGTCGTCTCCGTGCTGGGCAATCGGCACGCCGGCCGCCAACTCGGCCTCGCGTTTCCAGAGCGTGCAACGCGTCTGATTCAACTCGCCCAGCACTTCACCGATGGAATCAGCCATCTCCTGAGCGGCCGCGAATTCGTATGATTGTCGTTGCCCTTCGTGTCGCCTTCCTCCCTGCGGCTCGGGGGGCGTCAAGGCAAGCATCTGCCCAGGATGATCGTCCGAGACGCCGATTCGCTTCGACCACACGGTTTCGGGGGCCTCGTTACCTGAACCGGAGCATCGCAGCCGCCATCCCGTGAGGTTCTCGAAAGACCGGCATAGCCCCGACAGGCTGCGGATTTCGTTCAACTCGGGACGTCGTATTTGAGGCCGCTCCTCGACGTGCAGCCGCAGGTGGGTTGGCGCATCCTGAGACAAAGTGGTCACCTGTCCTTTGATCGGTGTTTGGATCGAGGCCAGCGGATGAGGCTTACGCGTTTCGCATGAACTGCCAATGCCCTAAAGCACCCCAACTCACGCACATTGCCTTGAATTCCCGACCGGCACAAATTGACATCGGTTGGGAGCTGGCGGGGTATGAAACGGATTTGCCGCTTGGGGCAGGTTGTATCGGGAGGCAGGCTGCGCAAGACGCACAAGACGCACAGGTCGACTATCTACCTGTGTCAGGGGCCGCAGCGTGATGGAGCTGGAGGAAGATGGACTACTGGAGCACGCCGCTGAAAGTGCCTTGGATCGGTTGGCTGGCGCCCGTGCCTGTGTTCGTCAACGAGCCGCTCACGATTTCCGCCGACACCGTCTTTTCTTCAATGGAGGCTATCTTGATCTGAACCGGAGCGGTTTCCGTATGCCACGTTGGACCGTCCTTGGTAGCCTGCACAAACACCTGGGCCGCGAGCGTTTGCCCGACTAGCTCTGAAGCGGTGGTCGCTGACACCTGGGTCTGCACGAAGACGGAAGGGAACGACTCGTCGTCCGCTTCGCGGTAGCTCTGCAGTTGAAGCACGCCGGGGCGGCCTGAAACGGGCTGAACGAACTTCACGTAGCACGCACCCACTTGGATCGGCGCGTCCAACTTCATGTCGATGCTGCCGGCAAGGCCGACTCCCTCGTTGACCGTGTCCGTTGCGTCTTGGACTGTTTCCCTTACTTCCTTGGCAGTCTCGGACACGGATTGCTGGACCTTATCAACGCCATCCGTTGCGGCGTCTTTGACCGACGACGCAAGATCGGCAACGTCGGTATCGCAGCCCGCTATCCAAACGACGGCGAGCGCCGCCACTGGGCCTATGAGATGTTTCAGAGAATTGGTCAAACACATTGGACCACCCCTCGAACGAGAATGAGATGAATGCGAATTGAACCGTAACGAGTTGACCAGCGAGCTGCACAAAGACCCGCCCGTTCCCAATATGATCGCATTGCCATGCCGCAAGGTCAAGCTTGTGCGATCCGGGTACCTGTCCAGATTCTGATGCCAGTGGACACTGTAGTGGTGCGGCTATCGAGATTTGTCAGGTAGATTGTGCCAGGGTGGCCGGGGTTGGAGGGCGAAAGCCCGAGACCCCGGGGCTTCCCTCGCTGGCGCTCAGTCCAGCCCCGGCCACCCAACCTGACATTGACGGACAGACACACCAGTAGCTGAATCCGCAAGAATTCAGATGTCTGCCGCCGAATCCCTGAATTCTTGCGAATTCAGCTACGGGCTGGCTGCCGAGGCGGCTTAGAGCGGTGCGGGTAGATCGCGACGATGGAAGATCACCGTCGCGGCCGTGTAGGCCAGGAGCCCCATGCCGATCAGTATCAAATCGTATCCCAGCGGCCCCAGGTCCATCCAACGGCCCGCGTCGTCGAAGCGCGCCAAGCTCCAAGTGTGCTCTGGGTTTTCTGTCGCGATGCTGACGAACCGTTCCGGTTCGAAAGCGGTGAAGAATGTGCAGTACAGCAGCCAGTGCAGGTGGTCCGCGGCCAGCGCAAGGACTTTAACGATCACTTGGAAGATGTAGATGCCGACAACCAATCCGATACTTCGCCAGCGATACCGATCCAGCGACGAGAAGAAACTAGTCAACCCGGCCAGAAAGAAGCCCAACGCAAACAGATTGACTGCGGCCGGAACGAAGACCTGGGCATCCACTTTCTCCGACAGCGGCGTCCACTGGGTCTTCTCTTTGGCCAGCGGATTGGGAAGTTCGATATCCAGCAGCGGAATGGTCCACGTTTCCGGCGGCGCGGGCTCCTGAATCGAATTCGTCATGATCCCGGTATACACGCCCAGCCACGAGGTGAATGCCAATATGGCAACCCCCGCGATCGTCACAGCCGCTTGCGACCAAAGGACTTGAACGCGACGGATCGGCTGGCCCAACAGCATTTCCATGGTGCCGCGTCCTATCTCGCCACTGACGCAGTCCGATCCGCGAGCGATGGCCCACAGCGTCACGCAGACGACGACAATCGGCTCGTCGTAAGTCAGCGCAATACGTCCGGCATAGGTGAAGAGTTGCTCGAAGGGCACGGGCGAAAAGCGTTCGTATTCGCGAAATTGCTCGATAACGGCCTTGAAGCGGCTCATGTCGAACTGGCTGACCACCCACACCCGCGCCCAGCAGAACGAGTACATCGCAGCCATGCACGACAGCAGCAGGAGCCGAGACTCGATGATGGACTTGTTCAACAGGGATCGATTCATCCGTGGCCTCGGCTCATTCGGATTGCTCGCCGTGGAGTTGATCGTACAGGCTTCGCAGACCGATCGGTTCGACGTTCATACGATCCAACGGCAGGGTGGACAACCAAGACAGCAGCGGCGAGAGTTCGCCAGGTGTCTCGATGATCACGTGTCCGTCTTCGTCCGAGCGGATGGACAATTCACCATCCAGCGACGCGGGCACGGATGGCATGGGGCCGGCCAGCACGGCTCGGATTCGATGGCGCGAGTTCAACTCGGACATGGTCTGCGTGCGCACAAGCCGCCCTCCGCGCAGAAAGCCGACTCGGTCGCAAACCTGTTCCACCTCGGACAGGACGTGCGACGAAAACAAGACCGTCCGACCAGACTCGCGGGCCTCGGTCACCAGTTCCAGCACTACGCCGCGGATGGTCGGGTCCAGGTTGGTGGTGGGTTCGTCAAGGACCAGCAACGGTGTATCGGCGGCCATGGTGGCAGCCATGGCGAGCTTCTGACGCATTCCAGTCGACATCGCCGAGACACGACGTGACAGGTTCAGTTCCAGACGCGCTGCCAATGCCAACGACTTGCGAAAGTCGCCCTCCGGACGTAGTTCCGCGAATAACTTGAGCACTTTGCGGGCACGCATCTGGCGGAACAGACGCACTTCGCCCGGCAAGTACGAAACCAACCGGCGGACGCGCACCGACTGGCGATGGCAGTCCAAACCGTCGATTAAGGCGGCTCCGGAAGTCGGCGTCAGGAAACCGAGCAGCAGACGCAACAACGTCGTCTTGCCGGCGCCGTTTGGCCCCAGCAGTCCGTACACTTCGCCCCGCCGGACTCCCAGCGTGCAGTCCTCCAGCGCGGCAACTGTACCGTAGCGTTTGGTCAAACCGTGTGTTTCAATTAGCACGCGTATCGTTCACATTGGTTCAAGTTATCGTCGCGACAACGGCCGCATCGCCATTGTTGGCGATGGGTTCCAGGCTGACAACCGGGCCGTGGTTGTGCTCGTTGGTCGAGTTCGCCATACTCTAAGTCGCCGGTTCTTTGTCATTCTTGGCCACGTTTCGAGTGATTTCCTATGAGTATTTCTTGGATTGCCGATCGTACGAAAGCCTTCGACAGCAGCGGTATACGGAAGGCGTTTGATCTGGCGAACCAACTGGAGGACCCGATCAATCTGTCGATCGGTCAGCCGGACTTCGACGTGCCGGAGCGGGTCCGTGATGCTTGTGTCGATGCGGTTCAGAGCCGCAAAAACGGCTACGCATTGACGCAAGGGATGCCGGTGCTGCGCGAGAAACTGCAGGCGCAGATTGACGCGGATTATGGACACGACGATCGCAAAGTGTTCGTCTGTTCGGGCACAAGCGGCGGGTTGATGTTGTCGATGATGTCACTGGTCAATCCCGGTGACGAGGTGATCGTTTTCGATCCCTTCTTTGTGATGTACGAGCCGCTGATCAGCCTCGTGCATGGATGCACAGTATCGATCGACACCTACCCCGATTTCCGTATCGATTTGAACAAGGTCGCCGATGCGATTACGCCGCGCACCAAACTGATTCTATTGAACAGCCCGGCCAATCCGACTGGCGTGGTTGCCACACCGGATGAAATCCGAGGGCTGGGCGAACTTGCCGAAAAGCACAATGTCGCTCTGCTGTCGGACGAGGTGTACCGTCAATTCTGCTACGACGAACCGTTTCTGTCGCCAACCACGGTGAACGAACGAACCATCGTCATCGATGGCTTTTCCAAGAGCCACGCCATGACCGGTTGGCGGCTGGGCTACGTGCATGGCCCGGGCGAAGTGATCGACACGATGATCAAGATCCAGCAGTACACTTTCGTCTGCGCGCCACAACCAGCTCAGTGGGCCGGCGCAGTCGCCGTGGACGTGGACATCGGCCCGTACGTCGCCGCGTACCGCCGCAAGCGAGACATGATCGTCGCCGGCTTGTCCGATGTGTACGAATTGGTCAATCCGGGCGGCGCGTTCTACGCCTTTCCAAAGACGCCGCGTGGCACGGGGACAGAGTTTGTGGAGCAAGCCGGCAAGGAGGACTTGCTGATTATCCCAGGCGGCATCTTCAGCCACCGCGACACACACTTCCGCCTGTCCTATGCCGCCGAGGACGAGGTGATCGAGCGCGGTATTGAAGTGCTCCGGCGGCTGGCGCGAGCATAGACCTGTCTTCCTGCTCGCATTTTGTGGGGCACGTTTCCAACGTGCCTCGGCACGATGGAATCGTGCCCCACGTACGG
>CAZURK010000035.1:61160-72045 GCA_964623055.1 uncultured Pirellulaceae bacterium | reverse complement strand
TGATCCAAGAGCAGCAGAAGACGATTGAGGCCCTGACCGAGCGAGTGGAGCGGCTTGAAGCACAGTTGCATGCGCAGGACTAGTTCGACCGGCCGGTAGGAACCGGCCCTACGCCTGCTGCCCGACCCCGAGCAGACGGGCAGGAATGCCCATCCTACTGACAGTTTCACATGGCCTATTTACACGGCACTCTAGCCATCTGGCTTGGGTGCCGTCTTTTTGTCATCGTCGGGCTTTGAATCGACGTCATCTTTGCCTTGCCCCGAGACGGCCTCGACTTTGGGGCGAGACGGCTCGCCTTTCTCGTAACGCACCAAGTCCTTCTTGAGCCGAGCCGTCAATCCTTCGTTCTCGGCTTCCTCGGCCTGGGCAATGAGGCGTTTTTGAATCGTAGCCGCTTCGTCAAAACGTCCCGCCTCGGCAAGTGCCAGAGCCAACGTTTCCATGTGCGGCGCCGTGGGCTGAACCTGGACAACTTGGGCCGCCAGTTCGACGGCGCGCTGGCCGTTGCGCAGCGATACGTCCGGGCTCGTGGCCAAAAGACGCGCCAATGTGTGCGCGGTCCGTCCGCGATCGGGAAAACGGCTTTGTGCCCCGTCCAGCAGATCGACAGCCCTTTTGCACTGCCGCATCTCGACCAGCAGGTTCGCCAAGTCGATCAATGCAGGTTCGTCATCGGGCGCCTCTGTCAGCACGTGCTCCAGATGCTCGAGCGCCTCGTCCGATTTGCCGGTTTCTCGCAGCGAACCCGCGAGTAGGCGGCGAGCCGCCTGGTCCTCCGGCACAAGCTTCACGACGGTCTGCAAATGCTCGACGGCGCGTTCGTGGTCGCTTTGCTGCGCCATCAGCGCCCCGAGGTTGTAATGGCCCGTCACGTTCTCCGGATCGCACTCGATCGCCTTGCGGTATTGCTCGATGGCCGTGTCGGTTCTGCCCAACTGAATGAGCGCTGTGCCGTAGTTGATCAGCGCGGGAACGCTATCGGGCTTCGCTTCCACGGCCTTGGCAAACGCCGCGGCTGCCTCGGCGTAGCGCCCGGCGGCGAAAGCCATCCGCCCACGGATCAAGTAAACGCGTTCGCCCTGGAGCAATTGCGGCAACGCGTCGATTAGCGGGTCGACCGGGCGAATGCCCACAGTTCCTCGCTTTTCCAGGTGGCTTTTCGCCTTCTCCATATCGCCCAAGCCCCGATGCGCCATTGCCAACGAGTAGTGAATCGTGTTTGCGCCGGGAACGCGTTTCAAGGCTCCCTCGAAAAACGGGATGGCTTCCGTGTACTTCTTTTCGCGAAGCGCCACGTCACCCAAGCCGTTCAGAGCGGCCGCGCAGTCCGGTTCAATCGATAGCGCGCGTTCGAAGCTATCGCGGGCCTCGGCCAGTTGATTCATCTGCAGATGGACCGTGCCCAGGCGGACCATCGCCGGAACGTTGTCGGGGCTCAGCTTGATATCCAATTTGAAATACGTTTCCGCATGAGTTAACTGTCCGACCTGCTGGTACAATGTCGCGATCAGATGATAGGCGCGAGGATCGTTCGGCGCTAGCCGAATCGCGTTTACGTAGCAGCATTCGGCGGCTTCGTTCAATTCGTAAGCGTGATAGAGTTGGCCCAGCGTGCCGTACGCTTCCGCCAGAGCATCATCGGAGCCGGCTGTCTCGGACGCCGTTCGCTCGAACGAATCAAGGAATGCCTGAATCTGTTTGGCGACAGACTCCTCCAAGCGTGTAAGGTCAGGAAGCGGCACGGCCACGAGTGTGTCCCGAGCGGGGGCCAACACCGGACCACCGGTCGTCTCGCTAAGAACCGGTTTGACGGTTGCGAATTTAGTCTTCTGAAACGCCTCGATAAGCGGCTGTGGCTGCGCAGCCACTTGGATGCCATGCTGCCAATAGCGACGCGCCTCGTCACGCCGGTCTAGAGCGATCAATGTCTGGCCCAACTCGAGATAGGCCCGGCCGTGGGCAGGTTCGATCTGGAGCGTTCGCTGGAATGCCCGAACCGCTTCTTCTTGTCGCCCCAATTCTTGCTGCGCTTTGCCGATATAATACCAAGCCAATGGGGTGTTTGGCCGGATCTCGATGGCCCGCTGCAGACGTTCGATGGCCTCTTCGGCTCTTTCGCTTTCGAGCAATAGCAGAGCAAGATTGTAGTGGGCTTCGGCTCTGTCGGGGTTGGACTTCAGCGCCTGCATGAGCTGATCTTCGGCAGCCTCGCCTTTCTTCAGCGATAATAGCGCCGCACCGCGCCATTCCATCGCAAGCGGATGATTCGGAAATCGTTCCAGTGTCAAAGCGGCCGTGCGTTCTGCCGCCGCAAAGCGGCGTTGCCTGAGCTGGGCCATGGTCAGATCCAAGTACGGCTCGACATTCGGTAGATCGAGCGTGGCGAGCAGGTTTTCCAGTTGATTTGCCGCAGCGGGTTGGCTGAACTTCGACAGTCGCAGCATGGTCACGGCGCGATACAGTTGGTTGTCACCGGCGTCAGTCGACTGTTGCTGCTCGGTGAAAACCAGACCACTCAAGACCGGTTTGACTTCCGGCATCTCGGCCAACAGTGCGTCGTTGGGCAAAGAACGCCCAATGAAATGGTCCGTCATTACGACGTGGACCGCGTCTTGCGTGCGACGCTTTGGCATATGGCACGTTGCGCAATCGTGCACGTCAACATCCTTGACATGTTCGTGGTCTTCCGGCCGCAGTGTGCAGTCGTCCAGGCTGTGGCACTTGACGCAAGCGGAACGGTAATGGCTTGCCCGGTCGTCCTGCGATACGCGATGATGGGGGTCGTGGCAGGTCAGACACCCCAGACGACCTTCGCTCTCCGCGAAACAGCGGCTTTGCTGAAGGCGATAGGCATGATGATTGATCTCGAATCGCTCGGACCTTTCCTTCTCTCTTTCCACCACGTCTATCCCGACCAAGTAGTCGGCCAGCGATTTGCCGGGCCGAAATGAATAGTCGGCCTTGCCGAAACGTCGCAGACCGGTCAGGGTAACCGACGGTTGGTAGTGGCACTGATTGCACACATCGTCGCGCAGTGGAGCGTCAAGATTCGCCGGGTTGACGATCGTCGAACGGTGTTTCTCGGACGCATTAGGGTCGGCTTTCGCCGCCAGAACGTGTTGCCCTCCCGGCCCGTGGCAGCGCTGGCAACCGATGCCTTCCGGCATCTGCTTCGGGAACGTGTGCGTCGTTGCGTACACGTCGCTTCCCTCCGGAACGTCAGGATACGCATTATGGCAAAACATGCAGTCACGCTGTACGTGGCGCAGCACGCCTTCGTGAAGCACGTTATCATAGCCGGCCGCCATGGCCCAACGGTTCTCCTGCGGATACCATGCGATTGGCAGTTGGAACAACTCACCCGAGGCCGTCTGATAGATGTAATTACGTGCATGGTTGCCGGAGCCAAGAACCCAATCCACCTGGCATTCAAACTGATTGATTCTGTTTCCCTCCTCGTCCAGTTGAAAACGCGAAAAGAACAAGGCGTCATCCCGCCGAGTCATCTCATAGTGGCGTTGGGAAGGCTTGTGAACGAACACGTTGTTGTCGAAATCCTCGACGAGCTTGTCGGGAAGCGGGCGGAAGAAAGAGTTTGCCATTCCTACCTGTTGGTAGAGATCGTAGGTTTCCTGATGGCACTCAGCACATGCGCGGTCGTTGACATAGCCGGGCGCTGCGCCGCGCGTCATGGTGACTTGGCCGTCCGTGGTCGTTGGCGAGTCTGTGTCAGGCGTTGGGGGCGATGACGCCGGCTTCTGGCCCTCCTTGCCCGCAAAGTCGTCCGTCTGCTCGCCATTGTTCATGATCAGGGTCACTACCAGCATGCAGCCGGCGCCCAGAGCGACTCCGACGATCAGCGTCGTGATCACCAAGGTGTGTTTCTTCATGATTCCGTTCCGACTTCCCTAGCCTCTTGTTCCCGCTGCAACACCCAGTACCGCCCCACGCCCAAATTACCCCATTGCTGAACGTTGCCGTTCGGCCAGTGGACTCGCACGCTGACAACACCTTTGTAGGCGCCGAGCCCAATGAGCACGCGTGGATCGTGGGATGAACAGTAGCCACCGTCAGATCGGACGCGCCGCCAGATCACCTTTCCGTCGGATCGAGTGACCTCAATACGTGCATGCAGCGCGTCCCGTTTGCCATTGTCCTCCAACACTCGCAGCCCAATCCAATCGTGTTGGTTGCCGACTTGATTCAGCAACAGTCGCGCCCGGCCGTGATTGTTCAAGACCGCGACGTCCATGTCACCGTCGTTGTCGACATCGCCAAACGCAGCGCCACGACTGACCTCGGAAACACGAAAAGCGTCCCCCGCCTTATCCGTGACCTCGACGAATTTGGTCCCACCGCGGTTTTGATAAAGCTGGTTGTGCTGATGGAGCGGGTAGGGGTCCTTCTGGCGAAGAAGGCTTTCGAGGACGTACACCGCGCCGTTCAACGCCAACAGGTCAAGCCAGCCATCGTTGTCATAGTCGAAAAAGCCGGTTCCGAAGCTTGTCTTTGCCAGGCTGGGCAGGTGAAGACCGAATTGGATCGTCCGGTCTTCGTACATTCCATCTCCCACATTGACGTACAGGGTATTGGATTCTGGGTCGATATGCGTCATGAACATATCCAGATCCCCGTCGCCGTCAAAGTCGCCCACGTCCACGCCCATCCCGGCTTCGGGACGTCCCATACTGTTGACGGCCGAGCCGGCCAGCAATGCCTCGTCGCGAAAGCGGCCGGTGCCTCGTTCGTTGACCCAAAGCTGATTGGGATCGCCGTCGTTGGCCACGTAGATGTCGGTCCACCCGTCTTCGTTGAAGTCGGCACAAACGACTCCCAGCCCGGCGCCGAATTCCTGTTTGATGCGCGAGTCGACCGTGACGTCGTCGAATGTCCCGTCGCCTCGATTGTGCAGCAGGCGATCCACCTTGGCATCATAGGCGTCGGGCCCGCACCAGTCCCGTGCGCTGCTCTTGGAAAAGCAGCGACGTTTCAGATCGACCGAGAATGCCACATAATTGGCGACGAACAGGTCCAGGTATCCGTCCCGATCGTAGTCGAAAAACGCAGAACTCGTACTCCAAGTGGGATCGTCGGTGCCCGTCTTCTCGGTGACATCGCTGAACGTGCCATTTCCGTTGTTGTGGAAAAGGTGGTTGGAGCCGACATTCGTGACATACAGATCTACCCACCCGTCGTTGTCGTAATCGGCGCACGTCGCTCCCATCCCGTAGCGATCGGCCACGATCCCGCTTTCCTTGGTAACGTCGGTGAAGCCGAGCCGGCCAGATTCGACCAAGTCGTTGCGGTACAGTCGATCATGCGGCGGCCATTTCCCTTTCCAGTCGGTCGGCCGGGCGTCCTCGTCGGGCTTCAACAGCGTACCCTGGACCAAGTAAAGATCCAGGTCACCGTCGTTGTCATAATCGAACAAGGCCGCGCCCGATCCCGTTATCTCGGGCAGCATAAATTCGCCCGTTATGTGATTGAAATGGACAAAGTCGATTCCCACCGAGTCCGTCACATCCATCATGATCGATGGCGGCGAGGGGGGAGAGGCGTCTTGCTTGGCAGCGATCGGATCCTGACCGGATGGTTCAACGATGTGTGCCGTCGATTCGGGCACCTTCGCCGTCGACGGTGAACAACTCACGAGGACGGGGAGGACAAGCGCAACCGCCACAAGGCTAAGCCACTCTGGGCAAAGGCTGCGCATCTCGGCAGCCAGTGAAGAACGCCTTCTTGCTGCTGATTGGCGGCTACGTCCGGTCATCGCGAGTATCCAGCTAGTTCCCTTGCTCGGGGACCCTGACGGTCAATTCACTCTTCACCGAGCGAACCCCCGGCTCAAGACGCGCGACCGCCTCGGCCAACTTGCGGGTGGCGGTCGAACGGACGTGGCCGGTAAGGGTGGCTTGTCCATCGTCACCAACTGCGGCCGTGATGCCCGCGAACTCGGGATTGGATTCCGCGATGTTTTGAAGTTGGGAACTCAGCAGCCGAGATATCTCCGATGGTGATCGCGACTCGTAGGAAAAAGCAATCAGGTGCCGTGGGCGAATCCTCATTCTGCGAGGACGATTCGATCTTTCAGTGGTGACGGCGTCGCGAGCGGCGGAGCTGTGAATGGGACGTTCGACGCCGCGTTGCCGCTCTCTAACGTATTCGCCCCTGTCTAGACGTTCAGCCGGTTGGCCGCCCGACCGACCGCCGACAAAGCCGCCTGGAGCCCCTCGGCCGACGAACGAGCCAGCCCGTGTCTGTGCCTGACGGATGGCGGAACTGGTGGGGAATCCCGCGTTCGCCGAAAACAAAGAACCGGAGGAAGATGTTCCCAAACCGCCCCTAGGCTGACTGAGCGGTCCGCGGTTGCCAAACAGAGTCTGGGCGTGCGCGGTTTGACCGTGCGGCAGCACCAGAAGGCCCAGCCAGACAAGAACGATCCATCCAACCACCACCCTTTCTCGCGAAGGCATTTCAAAACTGTAGCTGCACTCGCCAGAGTGCGGTTGGATGCCGGGAACGCCCGCGTTCTGGCGAACGCAGCTACCACCAATCCGCGATTTCAAATACCCTCGCATCAGTTTCCGCGCACCTGGTCAACAACAAATGGGATCGAAAAACTCTCGAACCGAGGCGGACAGTTGGTCGGCTGGACCCCAGAACCGCCCTGCCGATTGGATTCTAACGCCGCGGGTGAACCCGCGAACCGCTCTTTTCCGATTTGCCCACCATCGAACGCTAATCGTGTGGGGTCGACTGTTGGCCTCGTCTGATCGCGTACGGCACCAATGAGATCCGGCGACGAGCCCTTTCCGAGTAGCGTGATGTTCGCCAAGTCGGAATTCACGCGTGGCCCTTCCTTTGGATTGAGTCGGACACAGAGCGCACATCCGGCTCGATGGTTTCCCTTGCGCACGTACGGAAGGAAGATATGGTACGTGGGACCCCACGCGGTTTGCGTCAGATGCGTCTGCCAACTGCCATCGACAAATCGGAAAACGTGAATCGGCTGAGCTTGTTGGGCCGGCGTGCCTCGGTCGTCGAAAAGGAGGATTTCTACGTCTCCTTCGACTTCGACAGGCGTAGATGACTGTCCGGCAAAAAACGCTATCTGGCCGGCAAATCCTCTGGTGGGGAGGTTATCCAATCCCCGCCCTTCAGCCGGCTGCCAAAGACATAGGACATGTGTGGCGGGATTCTTTGAATCCGCCTTGGCGGATTGGTTCTCATCTTTCCCCAGAAAGCCAAACGTCGCACATCCCGAGAGCGGCAGCAGCAGACCGGCAAGCGTAACAACTCGCGTCAGTGGATTGATCGTTTCTCGCATTCTTCGATTCACCGTTTTGCTTGTTCGGCGAAACCTGCCAGTCATTCGTCAACCGCTGGAGACAGCATCAGAGGTTGTTGCGGAATCACTATCGCATCGTCGTCTTCGGGTACCGCGAACAACGGGCCGTGGACCCGTTCGGCGCATCCTTCACAGAAGCTGATCCGGCTGGCTTCAATTTGTTTGATCATCTCCGAATCAAGGCTGTTGTGCACAATTCGCGGAGTCAGGAATATCAGCAACTCGGTTCGTCGCGTTGTCGCGATGTCGTGCCGGAACGCGTGTCCGATCACTGGCAGATCCCCCAGCCCAGGCACTTTTCGTTCGATCACGTCATCCGTCGAAGTGATCATACCGCCAAGCACGATCGTTTGACCGTTGGGGATGCTCACGGTGGTCTGTGCCGTGATGACATCCTTTACGGGAGACCGGATTACACCGCCAGTCTTTACATCGGTGAAGACCGGGACTCCCAGCCCCGGTATGAACGCGCTCTTCTCGGCCGCGACCTCCATGACGATGACTTCGTCCGGACTGATGCGTGGGGTCACTTTCAGGATGATACCTGCCTGGTCCTGCCGAATGACCGGGTTTGACGACCCCGTCGTGCTGATGTTGACGCCATCCACGATCGGCACCTGCTGCCCCACTTGAATCATCGCCTGCTGGTTGTCCAGGGTGCGGATCTGAGGACGACTGAGCACGTGGATCCTCCGTCGGGCAGCCAACGCGCGAATCAGAACGCTCACCGATTCCGATCCGGCCGACAGCACCAAGCCGCCATACCCCAAGTCGCCATTGACTCGCCCCAGCGAGAAATGACTGAGACCCTGCCCGCCCACAGTCGAGGTGTTGATTGCCGGATTGTTGCCGTGCGCCTGATTGTTGAAGGCGAAGCCGGGATTGGCCTGCTGCGAAACGATCCGTTCGGTCGACGAGACAGGCAACCCGGTTACCGCATCGAACACGGTATCCGTCACCGTCACGATATCACTTATTGCGCTGCGGTTGAAAAGCGCCGAGTCTTGAACGCCCAACTCGACACCGAATTCGTCGTCGTTGTCCAAGTCGACCTCGACCAGCAGCGCTTGGATGACGACTTGCGGCGGCGCTTCGTCCAACTTTTCGGCGAGTTCCAGGATCTCGTCGTGATAGCGCGGCGTGGAACTGATCAGCAAACTGTTGCTGACCGGCTCGGGGACAACGACCACCTCGCGTTCCATGAGTTCGACGGCGCTCACCAGGTTCGGATCGACCTGTGCAAGGCTGCTTTGCGAAGACCAGAACTGATTGATCGCTTCGGCCACATCCTTCGCCGGACTGTTCTTCAGCCGGTAGACAACGTTTTGCCGCTGACGCAAGTCGCTCTGGTCCAACCTTAACAGAATCGCCTCGATAATACGCAATGCCTCCGCACCGGCCGTCACCAGAATGCTGTTGGTGCGCGTATCGACCGATAGACGCATCGGCACCAGGTTGCTGCTGGCATCGTCGGCGCCGGCGATCTGGATGCCAAGTTCCTGCTGCTGTGTCTGGCTCTGGAACAGGGCCTCCAGCAGACGTGCCATCGCTGTGGCATCGGCGTTGGCCAGCGTGAAGACCTTGATCTCGGCCACCATCGACGTGGGCTTGTCGAGTTGGCGGATTAATTCAGTCATCAGCCGCATGCTCTGCTCGGAAGCCGTCACCACCAGGCTGTTCGCTCTCGCGTCGGGCGTAACGCGGATATCTTCGAGAATCCCGGAACGAACTCGGCGTTCGGCGGCACCATCGGTCGCCAGGAACTGAAGCACTACCGACTTGGCCACTCGGACGCCACGCGACGCGGTTCCCCCAGCTCTGGCTTGTTCTGCGGTGCCCGTCCCAGCCCTTGCACCCGGTACCGCACCACGCGCATCAAACGCATCGCTCAACGCGCTGCGAATAGCCGTGTTGATCACTTCGGCCAGCTCTTCCGCAACGGCGTTTGTCAGCGGGAATATGCGCATTTGGCTGATGGACTTGGACTCGTCGTGGTCGATGCGCCGGATCAGCGCGGCAACTTCTTCAAGGTCCCGCGGCGGACCCTGCACGACCAGCGAGTTGGTGCGAACATCCTCCACAGCTTTGATTCGCACGGCGAGGCCGCCCTTGTCCTTGTAGAGACCGTCCAAGAGCCTGAGCGCCTGGGACGCAGCCGCGTTTCGCAGTGCAAACACCCTGAACTCGGCGCGTGGATCGACGGGCTGGTCCAATTTGTCTGCCAGGTCAAGCACAGTGGGCATCATCGACGGAGAGGCCACGACGATGATTGCATTCGGCTTGACAACGGGCGTAATCGTTGGGCCAACTTCCTGCGTCTGACCGCCAAGCGGTTGGAATGTGCTGTTCAGCAGGTCGGACAAGGCTTCGGCATTCACATGCGACAAGAACCGCAAGTGTATCTCCGGCGCAGCGCCGATGCCAAGCTTCTCGATTTCGCGAATGAGGCTGGCCACCACATCCACGTCATTCTGATTGCCGCGGACGATCAACACTCCAAGATCTTCGATCGCTTCGACAGAGACGTCCCCGCGCAGTTCCTGAATCACTTCCTGAAGATTGCCCCTGACGGCCATACCGTCGCCGAGTTGCTTTGGGGCGTTCGGCGCAGCTTGCCCCGCGTTCGGCGGCTGCCGGCCGCCTTCGTTTTGCTGGATGTTCTGCTGGGCTGCCAACATACGCAGCGGTGCGCGAAGGTTCTGAGCGATTCCGCGCACGTCGCCGACACTCGCTACCAGACGTGCGGTGTCTCCGGGCCGCGCACGCGCCTCCTCGAACGACCGGACCAAGCGCGTCACTGCATCGACAGAGTGGGAGGGCGACTCGACTATCAACTCGTTGCGCCGTTGGTCCGCTGTGATACTGAATCCAACTCGCGTTCGCAAACGCGTACCAGCGGCATCGCACGCCGTTGACATGCCGCCGTGAGATCGCGGCCCACCCAGACTAACGCGAAACGTCGGAGACTCGTCCGGTGCAGGACGAACCAGTGTCGCCGCGGAACGACACGCCCGGTAGATCTGCTCGGCAACCGCGACGGCACTCTGTCGCTGCATCCCTAATCGGAACCGGGTTGCGTCTCTCCCCGCAGTGCTTTCTTGCACATAAGTCGCCTGGCGTACGGGAAAGGCAGAGGGACGCTCCGTGGGGGTATTGATCGAGGGGAAACGACGCATCGTGAGGCGTGGCGGAATACGGCCGGGATGCCGGTCGGGAGACGGTGGGAGGTTGCCCGTCTTCACGTTGGCCGGATCGCTGGTTCGGGGATGGGAGTGGGCTACTGGAATCTTCGCCGCTTGATACTCGGGCCGGGTCGAGTCCAGCTCCAATACTATCAGGTATGGAGGCTTCACCAGCAGTCGATAGCCCTTCGGTTCCAGCTCCCGATTAAGGATCCACACGGCTTCGGATCGGGAGTGACGACGCCAGTCCACACGCGAAAAGGATCCGTGAGGAACATCGGGCATAACCAGATCGAGTTCGAGCAACCGCGCAACATCCGTCAGCACGGTCTTCCACGGCGTTTTGACGTAG
>CAZURK010000035.1:54598-61060 GCA_964623055.1 uncultured Pirellulaceae bacterium | reverse complement strand
TTCGAGCAACCGCGCAACATCCGTCAGCACGGTCTTCCACGGCGTTTTGACGTAGTTCAGACGAATCGGCTTTTCTCGATCCGTGTCACCGGTGGTAAAGTCATCTGTTGACGCGGTCCGAGACAAGTCACCCATGGGTGGATGATGCGGGCATGCTGGACTTTGCGAGGCGGCCACGTGCTCGAATGCCGCAGCCGTCGCCAGGAGGTTCGTGCAGACGGCGACGAAACAAACCCGCCGCATACTGGCACGCTTGCGCGATGGTGACACTATCCCCTTGGCGACTCTCATTAACCTCGCAACGACGTCGCGACCCCCCGGTAAGGCTAATCCACCTTTGCCGCACCCAGCGCGCAAAGTTTGCGTAAACCGCATAGACGTTATTATCGGTACGGCAAACCGGTGAGTTGAGGTAAAGGGTGTTGGCTGAGAGTGGGCAAAGACTCAGGCGACGGGCTTGATCGAGACTTTCCGAAATGTTGTCGCCGCTGGCATGTAAGCCCGACGCGCAAGCGAGGGATGATCAGGGATTTGTCCGGGGCTCCCTCGCTTGCGCGTCGGGCTTCTGTCGCAACGCCGCGATCAGAGCTTGAAGCAGTCGGGCGGAAAGCCAACGATTGGTCAGTTGCTTTGGGGCTTGGGGTTCGGCAAGCTCTGGGAAGTTGCCTGATCCGACGAATCCTCGGCATCCGTTGAAACGCGCTCCATCGAGCGGAGATTTTCGCCCACTTTCAGAGACCAGCTAGCATCCGTGTGCTCGAACAACAGAGAATCCGGTCCGACCTCAAGGACGACGCCATTGATGCCGGCAATGGAGAACTCCTGTCCCGGCAAGATGACGTACATTTTGTTGTTCAGACGATCGTAGAGCCACGCCTCGTGTTGCCGGTCCTTCAGGATCGCGCCCACCAGATAGACAAACTGGGCGGCGTCAATTTCAACCTTCGGCTTCTGCCGCACGTCGGAGGCCGGGCGAGGTTTTGGTTTTGCGACGATTTTGGGCGCCGGTTTGGCGAATGGGTTTCGGGCAATGAAGTCTCGATAATACGCCAGCGACGGTTGGTTTGAGGCAGGTTTCACGGGCACCAATTCCACGGTGTCGCCAGTCTGGTGGGCGATGGGCGACGAGTGGTCTGCGCCGCGTTCAACGGTCAAATCATTGCCTGACACGGCGATCACACGCAGGTATTCCGATCCAACGCGCACCAGGAACTCGCCCTCGACGGGAAACTCGCTAGCATCGCTGACATCGACGACCGTGCCGTCGATGTCCAGGCTCCCGGAAAGCGTGGTCTGTGGAAACAGACGCCGATGCGGCTGGGCGTCCTCGAGCGCCAGTCCTTCGGCAATCAAGGTAACTCGCAACGGAGGATTCCCTTGGTTCGACTGACTGTCGATATTCAGCGACACGATTTCGTGCAACAGGTCCGTGCGGTAGAACCGATACAGGAACAGGCAGGCCTGATCGAGCGTCGCTTCGGCTTCGATCGAGACGGCTACCGCCACGCACGCATCGTTCTTATTCGTCACTCGCTCCGGGAACACCTTCAATTCAGAGTAGCCGGCGTTCTGTGCCATATCCGTCAGCCACTGCTGATACAGTCGCTGTGCGTTGAGTGGATCAGAAGGCAGACTAATCGTGTTCCAACGGTCGAGTCGCTGCTCGGCCTGCTCTAACATCATTTGTTTGTGTTGTTTGTCCACGATTCCCTGATCGAGAATGCTCAATTCGGATCGGCTGCGTTGGATCGGGTCCAGCACGAACCGGCGCAGCAGCGAGTTGCCCTGCCACACGAGCACGGCAGCTATGAAGATCGCCAGCAGTATCTTCTCGCGTCGTCGCATGGAACTCACTCTTTTGCAGCCGTAGCATCTTCGGTCGTGGCGGGAACGACGAGGTCCGCGTCGAGTTCATATCGAACGGGGTACTCCGGATCGCCCCGGTGGGAACGAATCGCATTTGGCCGAACTCTGAACCCGCCTTGATCAGCCAGCCGTTGATTTGTGGCTTCCACGTCCTGCCTCGCCCGGGCAAAGCCGTCGGCGTGGACCCTGCCCACGACGTCACCCGGCACGGCATCGAAACGCCACCTTTCTAGGTATATGCGCTCGGTTCCGGGCATCGACAGGCTGATGTGCTGCATCTGGTCGAGCCAGTCCACACGGCGGCTCTCCAGTTCGTCGAGGAATTCGCTCATCTGCAGTACCGGCTCGCCTCGTGTCAGAGCAGACTCCAACTGCTGATCTTGGGCCTTTCTGTCTGCGATCTGGTCGGCCAGCGAGTTCAGGTAGAGCCGTACGCCGCCGTACGTCCCCCCGACGATCACACACAGCGCCGCCGCGACCAACCCGACCAGCAGCTTGGTTCGCTTGGGCTTTACTACCGACTTGCGTGGATTCCGGAAGTCGACATTCTGAAGCACGGGGTCGGACTGGCCTAGGAGCGCGCCCAACGGGCCAACGAACTCAGCAGGCCTGCCAGGGGCATGCTCGACCTTTACGTCGCGTTGCAGCTCAACAAATGGATCCAACGCGCGGACTTCGCAGCCGAGGCCTTTGGCTATCTGGTCACAAACCGATTGCGAGTCTATCGCATCTCCGATCAGCCAAGCGCGTGCGATCCGGGTATCACCCACAGCCGAGTCGTGGGCCACAAGGGCACGCTGGACTTCGGCTGAAACGCCGAGCGACTCATGCTGATCGGCCGCTCGCGTTCCGTGAGCGAAGAGCACGTCGCGGGAGCGGCGTAGTGAGATTTCCATACGCTGCCCGACTACCGCAATCACCAAACTGCCTTCTTGCGCGTTGTAACCCCGTTCGTCTTCCACGCGTGCCACGACTTCGCAACAAGAAAGCGCCGTGGTGCCCACCGATGCCGGTTCATACCCCGCCGCTTCGATACACGCATGGATCTGGTTCAGCAATCGTCTAGGAGCAGCAGCCATCAGGACGGAGCGACCGCCTTCCGCCGTGATCGTTCGCGCAGGCAGATAGTCCACTTCGATTTGATCCAGCGGCACGGCCGATTGGGCACTCGCCTGGTAGCGGACCACATCCGGCAGGGTCGCATCGGACGTTTCGGGAAGTTGCAGGGGGCGCATAACAATGTCTTCGCGTGGCAACGTCACCAACATTCGTCTGCCGCGCACCCCAAGTCGATCAAACTCACTCCGCAGCCACTCGCCGGCGCGCTCGGGGTCGTCTCGCAGGTCGCGTGCCTCGGGCCAGGGCAAGGCGAAGCTCAGGCGAACGCAAACGCCGTCCTTTGACACATCCGCGTCGAGCCCTCGCAGCGCGTCTCGTGCCCATTCAATCGCAACGAATCCGGACATCACCCAGCCCCTAGTAGCCCCAGCAAAGTGCCTCAAACACCAACCAACATGCAGTGCCGAACTTCCGGTACAGTTACCTCCGATTTCCATCCGACGTGATTTGTCGACGTGAGTATCCCGCTCCCTGGTGTGTCAGATCTTGCACGGAAACGACGCGTGGGAACTGATATGTCGCATCAATCACAGCCTCCAACCGTGTGACCGTCTCTCCCCCATCGAAATAACCGATAACTTGGGCCCGATAGACGTCGCCACGTGCTGTGATGTATCGGTCAAGTTGACGCATCTTCGCCACATCGACATGCCCTTCGGTCAACAGCCAAGCGGTGGTGGACCGCGAGGCGTCGACCGACATGGTCGCTCCGTCGATGGTTTGGCGCGACTGGGTAGCAAGGATAACATCAGCCAACGCTTCGGTCATCCCCGGAACCGTCAGCAGCACCTCGCGCGGTGCCGCGTTGATATTGATGCGCCCCTCGATGTACGGTCCGCCGTGCGTCGTCAGCGTGTCAAGGACGACCGGCAGGTATTCCCGCATGTCGTCAGGATCCGTTGTCCAAGGGCTCTCCAGGGCAGCCCCCGTCTCCTCTGCTGTCAATTCGGCGCCGATCAGGTCGTACAGGGAGCGGATTTTGCGGGAGCCCGGTTGCGACGGCATTTGGCCGCCACGCGTTTCGGCGTTCGCGGCGTCGTCCGATGGATCACCGCTGCCTTCCGGCCGGACGTCTTGGCCGCCGAGGCGGTGCGTGACAATCAACGCGGCAATATCGTCGCCAAACTCGGCGGAGGCCTCGTTGAACAGTTCGTTTAGCGAGGGCTGGTTCACGTTGATCTTTCGACGACCGTCCCGGCGCAGATTGCCCTCGCGGCTGAGCATGGTCAAATACACGCTCCAGCCGCGCTCGAGCGCATCGTCGGCGTTGTCATTGGGTGCGCTCGCATCGCCGTCGTTTTCGTTGGGATCGAGCAGACCGTTTCGATTCGCGTCTTCTCCGAAGAGCAGTTCGCGCGAAACTCCTCGCACAAGAATGAGTTCGTCCAGCGTGTCGAGCGGTCCGTTTTTCGCCCGGTACGGCGTATCAAGACCCGTGTAATACTCGGACTCGGCACCGTTCTTCCGCAACATCTCGTCCGAATCGAGCCAGTCGAGTATTGCGTCAGCCGTTTCCGGCGTCATTCTTGGCAAACCCAGCAGGATCGCACGGGCCTCGACCTCGTTAAGTCGATCCTCGTGCACCCGCCGCGCGACCGCGTTCAAGTTCAGTTTTCCCGATTCGTCGACGATGCCAAACCGGATCGAGCGGGAATACGGGTCTGTTTCCAGCGGAGCAACGACACTGAACCTCCCGCGCCCTCGCAGTCGATCAGACCGCTTCACCAAGACGCCTTGAAACCGATCCGGATTGTGGACAACGCTTTCGTTCACTAGCAACTGCCTCTGACCCAACATCGCCGCTACGTATTGGACTCCGGAATCGGCCAACATACGCGTTTCAACCTGGCGGCCGTACATTGCCGTTGCCTGGCGTTCCGAGATCATCGTTTCCGAGAAGGTATAGGCGCCCAGCGCAAGCAACACGATGATGACCAACACGACCAGCAGCACCGACCCGCGTCGCGGCGGGGCACCTGAGCGATGACCTTCGCGCGGATGACGTAATTTGGGTTCTTCTGCCAATGCTGAAAGCGGTTTCGAAGCGTGATGTCGAGCAGATACACTAGCCCGACGCGCAAGCGAGGGACGAGATAGCCGATGCTTCCCTCGCTCGCGCTTCGGGCTAGTGTGGTATAGTGAAACCGCTTTCCGTCTCATCCGGACATTCCTCATGTCGCAACTACGTCTCGTATGCGGGTACAGCCACGACCAAACGGTGCCTGCCTGAGTGCTTCCTTTCATCGAAATCACGCAAAGTGGAATTCGCCATGTCGAAGCCAATTTCAATCTCGACCGCCCGCGGTAATCGTCCCATCGCGACGCTGTCCCATTGGTCCAGCCATTGGCTTCCGTCGAAATAGCGAAAACTGATTGTTCGGACTTCGTCGGCCAAAACGTTGCCCGGCGTTACGTCATCGTCGGGATTCACTTGTATGTCCAACCAATCAAACGGTGCTCGGTCTGCGGCGAGTCGTGTCAACCCGGTCGCTTGGGGCGTCCCCTTTTGGGATTGCTCTGCTTCGTTGAGCGATGGGCTGGGGTCGTTCAATCTCTCCGCGCTGCCTCTGCTCCGTGATATGAACCAAAGGACACAGTGAACGCGGTTACCGACCTTGCGTGATTGCTCGGCCGCTGGCTCTGGCACAAGCGATGGCGAATCGCGCGCCGCTTCGTTCACTTGCAGCAGTAACCGATGCGCGTCACCGACCAGCCCGATCCCATAACTGGCGTACGGGTCGGGAGCCTGGGTTACTACCGATCTCGCGGTGTTCGCTGCTGGGCCCTGTGGCACCGCGCCGCCACTTTGCGGATGCACGATGGGAGACGGTCGGCGGTATACGATACTCCGCACATCCCCCTCGATCTTCATGAAGAGCGCCCGGACCACTTGAAGCCGCTCCATTTCTTCCTGTCCGGCTACCGAGTACTTCCAGTGCAGATCAAGTGCAGAATAGACCGCCGCCAGAAGCGCCAAGCTCAGACCCAGTGCCACGAGGACCTCGAACAGCGTATGACCACAGCGCACTGGTCGCGAGCGAGGTCGTTCTGCAGCATATGACGAGGTGACAAGCTTCATCCGTCCGTGTCCTCCGGCTTGCTGGCACCTGCCCCGCTGCCCGGTGACGTGTCGACCGGAGTCGGCATGACATCCTCAAGCACATGGGCTTCTTCCTGCTCAAGCAGCCGCGGGTCCCGCGCATAGCGTCGCAATGTGTACGAGGTGTTGCCGAGCGGGTTGGTTCCTATGTGTGACACGGTAACTTGGACGGTTCTCAGATCGGGCCATGGGCCTTGCTCGACGCTCAAGTCCCAAATCCATTTCGGATCGTCGGTGAACGCCACCCTGGAAAGGGTCTCCATCGCTTCGGCTCCCGCGACGACTTCGGCCATTTTTGATTTGCACCGCAGAATCGCCTCGGTTTGCAGACGCCCTTGCACGGCGGCCCGCGTGCCGCTCGCTATCAAGTGCGCCAG
>CAZURK010000035.1:52991-54498 GCA_964623055.1 uncultured Pirellulaceae bacterium | reverse complement strand
CGCCTGTCAGACCTCGAATGGCCACTTCCACGAATCGGCCGTCTTGGTCCCACACTTCAAAGGCGGTCTGTGTCGCGGTGCCGCTTGTCGAGAACACGATCGGCACGGACCATGTCACGTCGGCCAATGCAGTCGGGTTCGCCAACTCCTGCAGCGATTCGAAGGAAAGCCGCTCACGGGAGTCCCCATCCGTCGCGAAGTACAGCCCCTCAGGAAGTTCGGCGTGGTAAGTCCATGCTCGTGTCTGGCCTGCCGCAGTGGGCTCGCCTTCGTCTGCAGCACCAAATCTCAATGCACCTTGCTGCAAAGGAATGGCCAGCAGATGACGACCACCGGGTTCAAAACGGAACTGGTACTCGATGCCATCGTCGATAGCGTGCAAGCGAGTAGCGGCCAGCTTCGTGCGGATCTCACTCACCATGCGTTGCAGGCGGTGAGTGCGGTGCATGCGATCGAGCGCCGGAAACGCCATCGCCGCCATCGCCGCTAATATGGCCAACACCAACAGCATCTCCAGTAATGTGAAACCGGCACCAGGCCGGCGGAGGCAATGTCTGCACGATGAGGGTGGCTGGGGTCGAACCGCGAGGAACGATCGGTGAGCCCCCAGATCAGAGCTAACTGGGGGCTCGCTGCCGCTCGACCCCAGGCACACTGCGCAGACCCGGGTCCCTGAATGCGGGCGTCTACAGCGGTCATCGCGGTTCGCCGTCATTGTGCCTCGGTGTCCCAGTTGTTGATGTCGTCGCCGCCGCCGTCTTCGTTCCGCCGATTTGGCCCAGAAGACCAGACGGCTGGTCTATTCGCATTGCGGACCTTCGTGTTGGGATACTCGTAGAACAGCCGTTGATCCCAAGCGTCGACGGGTGGCCTTTCCAGGTAGGGACTAGTCGGAAGTTTGCCATCCCCCGGATTCAATAGCATCCGAACCACGTCCTCCCGACTGCCCTCCGGGTACTCTCCCTCGTGTTCCGCGGCGTACAGCTTGAGTGCGCTTTCGAATCCGGCGATCGAGAGACGCGTCGCGTCGATCATGCCCTCCCGCTGATACGCGAGGTAGTTCGGCACCGCGATGGCGGCCAGCACGAGCAAGATGCCGAGCACGAGCAGGACCTCCATCAGCGTGAATCCCATTCGCGGAATTCGTCGAGCGCGCATCCTTCGGCTTCCTCCTTCAGACAAGAATGCTGGAACTCTTGAGAATCGGCAGCAACAGTCCCACGACGACGAACAGAATCAGGGCGGCGATGACCAACAGCATGGCAGGTTCCAGCAGCCGTACGTACAAGTCAAGCCGCCGTTGTGTGTCACGTTCCAGGCCATCGGCAATGTCGATCAAGACTTGTTCCAGATTGTTTGCGTCCGCTCCGACCGCGATCATCTCCACTATTTCCTCCGGGAACTGGCCGCTGGCCCTTAGCGGCTCGGTCAAAGATCTGCCCGAGGCGATGTTTTCCGACGCGGCCGCTATCGCCTCGCTCAGCACGCGGCTGCCGCTGGCGTCTCT
>CAZURK010000035.1:21526-52891 GCA_964623055.1 uncultured Pirellulaceae bacterium | reverse complement strand
CAAGACCTCTTGCTCGCTGGCGCCCGACTGAACGCCCGTTACCTGTTGGCCGGAGGACTGCAGAGCCACAAACTCGTAGTCCGGCATGATCGGGTTTCTCCGACACCGTGCGGCATGGCCCCGCGCACAGCCGCTATGCAATCACGTTTGACGGGCAAATGCGTAGGCCGGAACAAGTCCGCGCAGTTCCGGCACGTATGCACCGAGACGCCGGAACTGCGCGGACTTGTTCCGGCCTACCCGTCATTTTCGATTTGACGCGGTACTAACGCCTTCAGTATATCAGATCTCCCTTGGTGATCCGCAGGACTTCGTCGACGCTGGTCACGCCGCCAGTTGCCTTCTGCCATCCACATTGGCGTAACGTCGCGAGCCCGTGCTCAACGGCGTACTCTCGAATTTGGGCCGACGTGGCACGTTCAACAACCAACCTGCGGGCCTCGATATCCGCCGCCAGCAATTCGAAAATCCCCGTTCGCCCGCAGAATCCTGTCTGCCGACACGTTCGACAGCCCGAAGGTCTCCACAGACTCCGTGGATGGGGCTGGGGATAATCCTCCGGGATGTCTTGCGGTTGCGGAGAATACTCCTGTTTGCATTCGGGACAAAGCACTCGCACAAGCCGTTGGGCCAAGACGCCCACCACGCTGCTGGCGACCAGATATGGCTCGATGCCCATGTCGATCAACCGCGTGAAAGCCCCGGCTGCATCGTTGCTGTGCAAAGTGCTGAATACCAGATGCCCAGTCAGCGCAGACTGAATGGCGATTTCGGCTGTTTCCCGATCGCGAATCTCACCAATCAGAATCACATCCGGATCATGACGCAGAATGCTGCGCAACCCGGATGCAAACGTCAATCCGATCCTCGTATGGACCTGGATCTGGGTGATACCGTCCGTCTGGTATTCGACGGGGTCCTCGACCGTAATGATCTTGGTCGCGGTGTCTTCGATTTCGTTGATCGCGCTATACAGGGTTGTTGTCTTTCCGTGTCCGGTTGGCCCGGTGACCAATACGATGCCATACGGGACGGAGATCAGTTGGCGGAATCTGCCAGCCAAATCCGGCGGCATTCCAAGGTCATTGAGATCGAACACCATGCGTGCTTTGTCCAGCAGACGCAGCACGATGCCCTCGCCGTATATCGCTGGGAGGATCGAAACACGGACATCGATCTCGCGGCCAGCGACGCGCAGCTTCATGCGGCCGTCCTGTGGCAGGCGTTTTTCTGCGATATTCAGCCGCGCCATGATTTTCAGCCGCGTTACAATCGCGGCGTAGAACTGCCGGATTTCCGAAGGCACGGGCTGGACCCACAACATTCCATCAATGCGATAGCGGATGGTTAGTCCACGCTCTTGAGGCTCGATGTGGATGTCGCTGGCGTTTTGCTGGAGCGCCTCGACCAGCAACTCGTTCACCAGACGCACGACCGATGCCGTCTGTGCAAGCTCGGTCAGTTCGTCCGCGTCTGCGTAATCCGAGTGCGGTTCTTCGACTACGTCATTTGAAGTCTGGGCAACCAGTTGGTCGATCGTATCGCCACCAACCCCCAGGTTCTCTTTGATCCGTTGAATGATGTCGTCGCGCCGCGCCAGCACAGCCTCCAACTGATGGCCACTGAGCGAGCCCAGTTCGTCAAGTCCATCCAGGTCGAAGGGGTCGCTGGTTGCCACCAGCACCCGTCCTTGACGGCGCTCCAGCGGCAGAAGCGTATGCCGAAACACGGCGGCCGTTGGGAACTCGTCCAGAAGGTCGCGGTCGATGGGGAAGTCTCGCAAATCGACATGCTGCATCCCGAGTTCATCGGCCAGCACAGGCAGAACGTCCTCCTCGCTCACAAAGCCCAGATCGACCACTACCCGATCGATCCGTTGACCGTGCGCTTTCTCCTGCGCAATGGCCAACTGCTCTCGGTCAACCAAGCCACGTTTGAGAAGAACCTCGTCGATTCGCATCTTAGACCGGACTTCTACACTATCCGTCGCGACCATCGGGGGCCGACGGCGATGGCGGTGTGCCAGATCGGCCGTCATCCGCCTCGCCCGCAGGCTCGACTTCCGGGGACACAACGTCGGCAGATTCACTGCGCCGGCTTGGCGTCGTGCTCACCTTGATTCTAGGGGACAACGACTCCAGGGTGCGGCCAATAATAATCACGTCCCCGCGGCCAGCCGGAACAATGCGTACTGCCGACGCACCACCACGCGGATACGGCGACTGCTGGGAAGGATCCTCTTCGACGTCAACAGCTTCGACAATCTGTTGGATCACGGTCATTTGTGCGTGAGGCGCAGTGACGAAAAGGCGATTCGTGCGCGAATCCGTCGTAATTCGCAGGCCGTTGGCAGATGGCTCGCTGTTGGAGACAGCTTGCCCGTCCTCTGCGCCGTCCGCCGTTTTCGATGAGGGCAGCCCAAAGAACTTGCGGACAACCTCTTCCACTTCGGACGCACGAACATGCCGCAATGCAAACGCCTGAAACGTGGACTCGCTCGAACCTTCGGTCACGCGCTGAAACGCACCCCGCTTCAGCAATTGATCGATAAGCCGCAGATTGCTGCCAATATCGGTGATTACCAGCGAGTTCGTTGCTCGCAAGACGGCAACTTTCGTTTGGGGGCCCAGTAGCTCACGCACTCCGTCTGCCACTTGCTCCCCATCTGCATTCTCTAAAGAGAAGATGACGCTCACCAATTCGTTCTTCCCGCGCTCGGGCAATTGCTCGACGGTCACCAACGGAACCAGGTTCGGAGGGATTCCCTTTTCTGTGTTCAGGCAAACCAGAAATTTGTCGCGGCGAACCAGGACGTAACCTCGCTGCAGCAAATATCCATTAAGGATATCGAGCGCCTCGTTAGGCGTGTATCGCCCTGCGTCGTAGTAGTTGAATGTCCCTTTCGGAACTTCGGTTAGATCCAGCGTCAATCCCGCCACCTGGGCGAACAATTTCAGAACGTCTTCCCACGGCGCAAAACGAAAATTGAAGGAAAGCGTCGGCTCGTCAGGTTCGCCGCGCGGGGTATCCTGCTTGGCGGTCTCTGGGCTGGTGCCCTCTTCCAGTGCTTTGGGCGATGGATTGTCCGCTGGCTTGATCACGTCGAACGAAGCCAACGGTGGCTCCTGGCCAAATGCTTCGCCAAGAAGCACACAACTCCCAAGTCCAATAGACAGGAGAATCGCTACCGTTCGACCGGCTTGTTGACCAAAGCTCCTCACGGCCCTTCCTGCTCGGTTGAAGGATTCGATTCCGAAACCTGCGCTTCCCGATCACCTCCGCTGTCACCAGCGTCGACTCCGTCGCCGCCGGAGGCTTCTGACGATCGCGCGTCTGCGGATTCCTTCTTGGTCGCCGGCGTCTCTTTCCGCTGCGATGCCGCCCGCTTCGCACCGTCGTGTAACTCCTCCGGCGTCAGGAATCCGTCTTTGTCGCCGTCCAAATCGGTGAACTGAGATATCTTCTCTCGCGGCCATTCGTACAGCCCGATCTGTCCATCGCCGTCCTTGTCCAAGGACCGGACGGAAGCCGGAAGGTCGTCCAGCTTCTTCCTGGGGCGGGTCGCGCCCTTTGCCGGACGCGCGACCTCGACCTTCGTGTCAGGACGGCTATCACGTTTGTGCGCGTCAGGGTCCGTAGACGGCTTCTCGACCGAGTCCACCGACGACGGAGTGGTTTTCGCAGTTGGCCCCCTTCCCATATCGAGCTTCACGTTCTGGCTACCGCCTTCCGTCGCACCATCTGCGGATTGTTTGATCGCGCCCGGCGGTTTTGGGACCGCGTTGGGCGCCCGACCGTTGTCCAGCCGTGGTTCGTCCGGGTGTTGCGAGCCTTCTTTGCCCCCTTTGGTAAGCAAGGTCGGCGCGTTGGGGTCGTCCTCGTCAGCGACAGACCCTTCATCCGGACTTGAATCTGTCGCATCTCCATGCGTGTGCAAGGCTTGAGAAAACGCATCGGACGCTTCGAGTTGATCCGCTATGCGAACTCTATGTCGTCCTGGTTCATCCGAGTCGGATTCGGCTTCGTCCAACGGGACCGAATCGGAGGGTTTGCCCCCAGAGCTTTCTTCCTCGTGCGACGGCCCTGGGCTAACAATCTGGCCGGAATCTTTGGGAGTGCCGGTTTCCACAGGCCGGACTTTGGCCTCGCCAATCGATGAAGCCGTCGCCGAATCGAGGGACTCGGTATCCTCCGCGGGATTTTCGGACGAGCCAACCTCCGTTTGGCCCGGCTGCGAACAGCCAATAACCAAACCGAGCGAGAACAGGGCAGAAAGTAGAAAACCAGGTACTCTAAGGCACATTGGCAACCTCCTCGGATCGCTGTAATAGTTAATCGCCTGAGCCGGTTCCTTGGGTGAACAGGAAGTAATGAAAAGAAATAGACACGGTCAATCGGGCGTTGCCGAGTGCTAGCACCACACGTCGCATCGACGGTTGCGATCACGGTGTGGCAAATGCTAGCAGCCAATGAACTTGGGAAAAGGTCCCCGGTCTGTTGGCACGCCAATACCCATTCTACGCAATCCGAAACGCCAGACATACAGTTGGAAATGGAATGTCAAGCGCCGTAGCCCGGCGGGCGAGCCAGGCTGGTGGGAGTTTTCGGTGCCGGTGGGATGGGAGCCGGCCGAAATCAAGCCGCGAGCTTTTCCCGGTATCGGCCCGTGATTGTGTGCTTCCGGTACCGCTCCACCACCGCCCCTACTGCTTCGATCACGTCCGCGACATCTTGATCCGTAAGCCCGGCGTGAAGGGGAAGGCTCAGCATGCGTTGATAATTGTCGTGAGCCACGGGGAAATCCCCTGGCTGATGGCCGTACTTCTCCCGGTAGAACGGGTGCATATGAATCGGCACGAAATGCACAGACGTGCCGATCTGATGCGTCTTCAGCACTCGGATGAACTCGCCGCGCCCGATCGACAGTGCGCTAGTGTTTAAACGCAAGACGTACAGTTGCCAGGCGTGATCGACCTCCGGACGGGAGACGGGAGTCTCCAATTCGGGGATCCCACAGAAAGCTTGGTTGTATTGGTCGACGATATCTTTGCGTCGTTCCTGGAATGCGGCGAGCTTCTTCAATTGCCAAATGCCAAGGGATGCCTGCAAGTCGGTCATGTTGTACTTGAAACCCGGCTCGCAAACGTCGTAGACCCAGTCTCCGGGGCGCTGGAAACGTTTCCACGCGTCGCGACTCAGACCGTGCAAACTCAGCACGCGGGCCCGTTCGAGCAACTGCTCGCCAGCGGTGAGCATGCCTCCTTCGGCCGTGGTCAGGTTCTTCGTGGCGTAGAAACTGAACGACGTTGGGTTGTCGCCAGATCCGATTGGACGCCCTTTGTAAGTGGCCCCGACGGCGTGAGCCGCGTCCTCCAGTACCGCTAGGCCGTGTCTCGCCGCAATCTCGCCCAAAGCATCAAGATCGGCCGGATGGCCTGCATAGTGGACCGGGAGTATGACCTTCGTGCGTGGGGTTACGGCACGCTCGACCTGTGTTGGATCCATGTTCAACGTCAAGGGATCGATGTCGGCCAGCACCGGAGTTGCGCCAACATGTTCAATCACGTTGGCCGTGGCCGCGAATGTCAGCGGTGTGGTGATGACCTCGTCACCCGGTTTGACGCCCAAACAGATCAGGGCAAGGTGCAAGCCGGCTGTGCACGAAGAGAGCGCCAACGCGTCCCTGGCGTGCGTGTAGGATGCAAACTGCTGCTCGAACCGTTTTGTCTTGGGGCCTGTCGTCAGCCAATTCGAGCGCAGCGTGTCTACGACCTCTTCGATTTCTTCCTCACCGATGGTCGGGGAAGAGAATGGGAGAAACTCTGGCCTCATCGCGATCTCTACGGTTGTCGTGTGAAGGTCATGGTGCAAGCCTGAGAGGTCGACCTGACCGGTACTTTCGTTACATCTTACGGGGATTTACCTTCGACATCGGCAACCGTGACACGATTCGCCAGTGAAACCGGACAGTAAGTGTGACCAGACCGGGTGGAAGAGGCTTTGCTAGCGGTGCAGTTTGCGATAGCGCGGCCAAAATCCAATACAAAATCGTCGTCCCAAAGAGATAGCTGGTTCTTCCCGGCGCGTTCGATGGGAAGTTCTCCCACTGGTGCAGTGGAAATGGGATAGAAGGCCGTCACGCGAGAAGTCGGCGTTACATCGGTCCATATCACAGACAGTGACGTGCGAGGCCTCACTACACCGTAGCGGGGGCTCTCCCACGACCACTTGTTTTCTTTGCTACCGCGTTCAACCTCAAGTCGATCGTCATGTTCGGCCAGGCATTGGATGCCGACCGTTACCCCAGTTGGGCTTCTTACCTGTACTGCCCCGTTGCCGAGTTTCTCGACCTCAATGTCTCCCGGGAAATGCCACATCTGGCGAAACTCGTGTGAACCGGCCCCGGTCAGTTCATCGCGTACGATCCAAACGCATGGGTCCTTGATCCAGACAAGCGATCGGCGGTGCCGAACGGGCTGAGCCAGATGTGCATAGCTGTCATGTACGCCATCGAAAACGACGGCGTGCTCTGAGTCCTGGCAGAGGGTTTTCACGGGTCGCAGTTTGGAGAGCCAACCGAAGTCTCGAATCGGCAACGCCTGGTCGCGACCGTCGACTACAACGGTGTTGTGAGCGTGCGTTCCACGCAGCGTGTTTCGAAACCCGTCGTCACTTCCGTAGCGGTAGGTGCCGCCATCGATCAAGACTGGCGCCCCCTCGACCCACAGCAACAACTGCAACAACGAAGCGTGGTTATGTCCTGAGTTGGGAAACGGATCCGGATGATTGTTGATCATCGCGTAGTGCGAGTGTTGGCTATCGTGCGACCGAAGTACATAGATTCCGGCGTTTGGGAAACAACCTACGGTCTCTGGGCGATCGTTGTTTCCGTTGGTTGGCTGCTGGCAGTGATCGCGCCCGAGTAGCCAATACGTCGTTTCCGTGGCTGCGCTGCCTTGTCGTGGCCACAAATCTGGACGCTCGAATAGCTTGGCGCCAAGCTGCAGAAGCGAGGCTACTCGCTGGCGCGGGCTATCGTGCAAAGCCCAAACGAAGCCGTCGTCGTTATCGTTGAAATTTGGCGGCTCTCCATTGGGCTGCACGACACGTGCCAAGGCGTCACACATCGACTCGAGTCGTGTCATCACCGACGGAGGGACGCCTTGATCTTGTTTGCGTAGCAGCAAGACGACCTGCAGCACGAACTCCATTACGAACTGGTGGTAGCCGAACGATAGCTCGAAGTGCATTCCATCGGGATAGACCTGTTCCTCAAGCGATTGCCAGAGAACTCGCAGAGATCGCTCCAGCCACCGACGCGACGATTTGACCTCCGGATAGAGAATACACCAGACCGCCAAGCACGAGGAATCACCGATCAGATGGTTGTTGCGGCCCGTGAAGACAGTGCAGGTCAAATTCTTAGCCAGATGGCGGGCCATATAGAAGAGGAAAAGATGCAGACGCCCGCGTGCTTCCTCCGTGTAATGCGGCGACGGGGACATCAGGTGATGTGCCCACAGCCACGAGACGATTCTCAAACCGATTTCCAGGTTTGACGTGTAGTTGATGCCGACTTCGGGCGGATTCTGGCGGCACCACGTCTCCGACAGCGATACGAATTCGTCCACATAGCGTTCGTCGCCAGTGTGCCGATACGCTCGGCCGAGGGTGACGAACGAGTGGTGCCGGTTCCATTCCCAGCACGCCTTGACGTCGCCAAGTTCAGGGTAGCCACGGTAGTCGATTTGTGTCCAATGCCGCGTTGGCCAACGCCCATCCCCGTTCATGCAGTGCAGCCAGTCGACCTGACCGTCGAACCGAACCTCGGGACCGGCGAAGGATGAAAAACGCCGTTGTCGAACGCGGCTCGCCGATTGGAGCATCGGGCTGTTCTGAATCTCGGTCTGCCGAAGATCTGCTGGAACCGCCTCGACCGTGGCGGATTCGAAGTAGAAACATGGCCGCGGGCGCTGCTCGAGATGCTCGACGAATTGCCCCATGTTCGCGGCAACACCAGGCTCCAGGGCGTCCAAAAAATCCTGCTCGCACGGTCGAACCGCTGGGAACTGCCGCCGTAGCACTCCAGTCCGCTTCAGCGCGCCGCGGTACAGACGGTAAACGACGTCGCTGGCTCGACGAAGGCGAACTTCACGCAGCAGATTAGAGAACTGGGTCAGGTTCATAGCGCCCTTCATGCCGCGCGGCGGAGCCTCCCGGAGTTGCCGCCTGCCACTGTTTCGATCACATCGCCCAACTTGGCGGCAATGGCGTGCCGTTGATGATGCTCCAGGACGTACTGACGCCCGTTTCTCCCCAAACGTTGTCGCTCCGAAGGTTGGTCGGCCAAGTGACATATCGCGTCGACAATCCCGTCGATGTCCTCGAAACGAACCACAAGCCCCGCTTCGGCCCGCTCGATCAGTTCGCGCGGGTCACCCAATGCCGCAAGAACGACTGGGATTTCGCTCGCCATGGCTTCGTAGACCTTTGACGGCAGGGCCCCAGGAATGAAACATCGCAACGGTATGAAGGCCATGTCGAAGGAAGCCACGATCTGTGGCATGGCTTCCTTGCTGAGCCAGCCGGTGAAGATCACATTGGGTAGGCGCCGAGCCTTCAATTCCGCTTCAATTCGCTCGCGTTCCGGCCCGTCGCCCGCAATCATAAACCTGATTCGGTCATCGTCGCGCAACCGTTCGGCCACTTCGATCACCACTTCGACTCCCTGGGCCAGCCCGACCAGTCCTGCGTATCCGACCACCAACCTCTCGTCGATGTCGTACTCTTTGCGGAATTCGGAACTGCGTTTGCGTGGGTGAAATAGCTCGCAGTCGCAGCCATTGGGAATCAGTTCGACGATGCCTTGCGGCTTGTGATCTCGGATTCCACGAACAATGCCGGCGGATTGTCCCGTAGCGGCTTCCGAACGGCGATAGCAGACTCGTTCAAGCTTCCTGGCCAGCCACACAAACACCGGCCGATTGTGCATGCCCATGCGGACGGCCGTCTCTGGCCAAAGATCAGAAACGTTGAAGATCAGGCGACACCGCTTCATCACTTTCAGGAACAGCGCAGACAGCCCGAGAAACAACGGTGGCGATTCGCAGATAATGACGTTCGGCCGACGTGCCAACAGCAATCCGAGTACCATACTGGAGAATACGAACGAGAAGTAATTGGCCAGGCGCGGAACCAAGCGGGCGCTGCGACTGGGAAAGATGGGCGCTCGGATAATTCGTATGTCTTCACGTGACTCGACCTTGTACAGTTTGCGGCGATACTCGTCGTAGATTCGCCCCTGCGGGTAATTCGGTAGGGCCGTCAACACTTCGACTTCGAAGCCGCGCCGCACCAGCCATTTGGCCATCTCGAACAGGCGCACTTGCGGTGCACCCGTCTCTGGCGGGAAGTATTGAGTCAGAAACAGTACACGTATCGGTCGCGACATCCGAGACTCCAGGTTCAAGCCGCAGATTGAGTCAAAACGGGTGTGGAACGACGCACCTCATATCCGAGCCGTGGGATAATGTCGCCGCAATGATGATTCACTGCGTCGACGACCACCGCATCCAACCGCTCTTCGTACGGCTCATTCACGGACGTTCGGATGGGGTACCAGCGATCAAGGAACCTCGACCCGAGCGGCAGGCGATGTTCCGGCGAGGGGAGCATGTCGTCGCGGAAATCGAGCCCCACAAACTCGCAGACAGCACGCAAAGACGATTCCGGTTGCCGAAGCAATCGCTCGAACTGGATATTGTGCAATTCGAGATGCAACTCGTCGCAATCCTCGAACACGGCACGCATCGAGTTCCCGTAGTGCTCGGCGCAAATCTGAATGCGCTCGGCAAGCGGCATCTTCTCGGCCAGTCTTTTCATATCGGCGGCCTTGCCCTCAGCCGCGCGAAGCACCGAAACGTATGGATCTCGCGGCACGAGCACGAAACGAGGATTCGCCTCGCCCAGCAGCGCGTGGATCAAGCCAACGCGGACGGTAAAGGTCTGGCTCTTGTCCAGGAAGCGAAACTGGTGCCGATTGGAGGCATGCCGCCGCGCAGCAAACCGGATGACGCCGGTCAGTGTTTGGGCGAGTCGTGGTGTGGCATCGGCCGCGCGTTTTCGGTACTGGGGGTACAGGTCTCGAACAGCATAGGTCCAACTCCGCGGCGCAGGTAGTTCGGCGTCAAATGGCGCTTTGTACCGAAGCCCAGTAAGCTCAGCTGGCAGAATGGGGCCGTAGACGTTCTGCAGTTCATCGGCACTGGACCAGTAGCGGTGGTTACCGGCCGCCGAGATCACATCCGGGTGACGACGCAACATTCGCGACAGCAACGTAAGCCCGCCCCCTTGCGTACCCAGCAGGAAGATAGGTCGGTCGATGGGATATGCCGGCGATTTCCACAGCCGACGCGGATCGCACAGCCAACTCATGGTCCTCAAAACGTAGATCAGTCTATGCAACGAACGTCGCATGGCTACGCAGCCTCTCTGCTTGCCGAGGATTCGGGCGTCGGTACTCCCAGTAGCTGGCGATACGCGTCGATCAGTACCTCGGCGTCCCGTTCCCAGTGATACTTCGCAAACACGGCGCGTCGACCGTTTTCGCCCAGTTCGCGCGTCAGAGATGGATCGCTGATCAACGATTGCATCGCATCGGCCAGCACCTCGGGATCGCCGGTGTCGATCAGCAGACCGGCGCCGGCCTCGTCCAATACACCTGCAATGTCAGGTGCGAAATCAGGGGCAATGACCGGCAATCCCGCCAGCATGTAGTCAAACATCTTGTGGGGCATGCCGCGGACGTTGTTGGCAAGCGTCTTCTGAAACAAAATCAGCCCAGCGTGGGATTGACTGACCAGCGCAAATGCTTTGGCGAACGGCATCCAGCGATGAAAGTCGATTCGATCCTGCACGCCGTAGATCCGTGCCTTGTCAAAGAAGTCTTGCTCGCTACCGTCTTTGAATTCGCCGATGATCACCACGCGAAATGACGTTTCGCCGCGTTTGGCCAGGATCCGCATGGCCGACAGCAACTCCTCGGACCCGCGTTCGCGGCGGATCACGCCAATATGGACGAATGTGAAGCGTGCTGGATCCTCCTGAGTACTTCGTTGTGCTTTTGCCTGGTCGGCGTCCTGAATGGCTGCTAGAGGAGTCGTGTTCAGTACAACCGTCTGCCGGCGTCGCGACCACGAAAAGTCGTCGGCAACCGAGTACTTGGCCAGCACGATGCGATGCGTCAACAGGCCAAGCGTTTGCAGGTAATACTTGGTCGCCCAAGCGCCGATCGTTCGCAGCGACCGTGGCAGCCAGCGTACGACCTGGCCGGGATAATGTTCGTGACAATCGAATACGACAACTCGTCCGCACAGCAACCGCAGTGCGACGCCCACCAGCCAGCTATCCGGCTCGTTACAGTGATACGCATCCGCGTCGATGGCCCGTGCTTTCCAGAACAACGCCGGCAACTTCAGCAGCCGAAAGAGTTTTCCCGGGCGATGGCGATACGTGACTAATTCGACTCCCTGAACGGTCTCGCGTCCTGGTTCAGTACCTGGACACAAATGGACCACACGAAAGCCGGCCCGCGCCAGACTGATCCCTTCCTTCTGGAAAACCCGTTTGTCCTGAGGTGGATGCACGGCGGACAGCAAGCAGATGGTGGCCTTCCGGTCTCCCGTCATGATTTCCGCCAGCCGCATCTCCGGCGGAGGGCGGAATGTGCGCTTTCCCAGCATCTTTGCAGCAAGCACACCCAGCGTTCGGCCAATGATGGCCAAATCGTAAAGAAGCGACGCCCGCCGTACGTAGGCCAGTTCCAGTGCCATTTTCAGCGGCAGAACACGCTCGACGTACTGTCTTTCCGGATCCGAGTCGTCGATCATCTGCTCGCCGTGCGTGTAGTAGTAGATGCTGCCCGGACTGGCCAAACCGGGAGCGACGCGCAGAGTCTCAAAGTGCTCAGGGGCAAAGTGGCTGTCGACAAATTTCTTGTCTTCGGGTCGCGGGCCGACGATCGACATTTCGCCCTTCACCACATTGAACAACTGTGGCAGCTCGTCAATCTTCAGCGTGCGTAACAACGAGCCAAACCAGAAGACACGAGGGTCTTTGCTCGCAGTCACGGCGTTCCAGTCACCGGAATCGGCCACGTGCATTGTCCGAAACTTGAACATCGTGAACAGCTTGCCGTCGCGCCCAACTCGGCGAGCGCGGTAAAGGCTTGGGCCGCGGCTCGACAGCCGGACGCCGATCGCCACGGCGATCAGTAGCGGTGCCGCCACGATTAGCGTGCAGGTCGCGCAGACCACGTCAAGCAGGCGTTTGACCATTTCGCAACACTCTCCTTACAGTCATGAAGACTTCAGCGGCGTCAAGGCAACATTGGTTGCCCCACGCTCGTGCCCGGTATTCCAACGCCTTCAGCGAACGGGGATGCGGGTATTCGCACACTTCGCGTTCGTAGCACGCCATCGCCCGCAGCTTGACGTCCAGTGTGGCGGAAATATCGACCCACACGTCGGGTACGAATGTTCGCGGGTAGGCCCACTCGGTACTGCTGGCCGTATCGAACGCATAGATCGCCTCGAGCGTCTGTTCCAGGGGACGCGTGGCGACCAGCAACGCTTTGAAGAGCAACTGATGGTCGCGATTGACGTCGCCACCGTATTGACAGTAGACGATGTTCGGCTGGACTTCGCGCACGACCTTCTCTAAAGCACCGATAACGTCCGTCAACGTGAAGGTGTCCAGCTTCTGGTCAGGAAACTCGAGCGTTCGAACCTCGTCGATACCTGCCACGCGGGCCGCTTCATGGATGTGCGATGCTTGCCCAGCCCCCTCATCGCCGTAGCGCAGAGACTCCCCCTCACAAACGATGACGGCCGTTACGTGGTGACCGGAACGCTTGTGCAAAGCGATCGTGCCGCCGCAACCGAGCAGTTCGTCGTCCGGATGAGCGGCGATGACAAGAACACGTTTAGAGGCCATCGGTCCAGAGCCCCTTTCTCCAAATCTGTTCGCTCAACGAGCGGCCTTGCAGCACCTTTCCTTCGTCGTCTTCAATGTGCAACAGGACCAACGCGCCTTCGCCGCAAGCGACGGCCTGTCCACACGCGTGGTCCGCCGGGCTGAAAACGGGGCCGAGGATTTCCCCAGGGGCAGCTTTCTCGGCCGGAGCCAAGGGGACCAGAGCCGCGTTCCAGATCTTCCACCGCTGGCCGTCCAGGAAGCTGAACGCGCCGGGATAGGGAGCGGCCAGCGCGCGGACGAAGTTGTACAAATCTGACGCGCTGCGGCTCCAGTCCACCAATCCATCCTTCGGCCTGCGGCGAGGAAGCAATGGTTCGTCCGTTGCGGCCTGGGGTCGTCCCGGTCTTTCGCCGGCCAGCAACCGAGTGATGGCACGAAGCAGCATATCGCGGTTGGTTTCGGCTACTTTTTCGTAGAGCGAGGTGCATGTGTCGTAGGGCGTGATCGGTATCTCCATCTGGTCGATCAGGTCGCCCTCGTCGACATTGTCGGCCAGCCAGATCAGCGAGTTTCCGGTCACCTTTTCGCCTTTGATCAAAGCCCAATTGATCGGTGCGCTGCCCCGATTCCGAGGCAACAACGATGCGTGCGCACCAATCATTCCGATCCGGCACGACGACAACGCCGCGGGGCGTACAATCTGGCTCCAGCCGATCACGAAGGCAACGTCCAACGAGAGCCGTTGGAGAAGCCGCCGCGACGAATCGTCATTGATGTCTTTCACTTTGAAACAAGGAATGCGAAACCTCTCGCACAGGTCTGCATAATTTGCCGCACCGCTGCGTTTAGCGGCGGCTTCCGTCTCGAGCGTAATCACGCCTTCCAGCGAGATACCCTCTTTCAGCACCGCCTCAAGCGCGATAAGCCCTTCGAAATGAGAGCCGATCCAGCCAAGTTTCACGGGGCGAGCATCCTTGCATCAGTCTACGGTTTAGGCTGTTTTCGCGAGGGGCGTCGAGGAACTCCCAATGTCGCTTCCGTCTATGACCGCTTGATTGGAGTACCTAATTGCCTCGCCTGTTTGGGCCGCTGTCATGACGTCCAAGCTGACACGCGTCGTTTCAATTATGTCCTCCAACGGAATCGGCGATGGCCGGCCATGTTTGACCGCCTCCAGAAACGCCTTTATGGCGGATGCGTGTCCCTTGTCTTGTCGCCAACTGTTCATCTTCGTAAGGCGACGGTCGCCGTATGCCCGCAGACGCCGGAAGTTGTCCAATTGAAGGATCCGGCCTCCATAGAAGATCTCCAGTCGTTCTTTGGGAAAGCGACGGTGGCCATTCGCCAGGTAGTGCACCGTGCCGCACGATCCATCGGCAAACTGCAGCATGAAGCTCGTCTTGTCCGGGTCCGGAGAGGTTCCGCCGGCTTTGGCCATGGTCACGGCCTGAACGCGAACAATCTGATGACCACAGAGAAACCGTAACAGGTCGATGAAGTGACACGCCTCGCCAACGATGCGACCGCCGCCTACCCGCGGGTCGTGCAACCACGAGTCGGCCGGGACCTCGCCGGCATTGACCGTCATGATGAACGATTTCGGCTGGTCGTCGCCTTCCAGCAACTCGGCAATTCGCTGCACGTGCGGCGCGAACCGGCGGTTAAAGCCCACCATCAGGATTGGAGGGGTTCCAGCCTGAGAAAGGCCCGACAACGTCGCCAGAATCCGGTCGACCTCGGCATGACTCAGGGCCAGCGGTTTTTCTACATAGGCGTGCTTTCCCGCGGCGAGTGCCTTGCACGTGTAGTCCGCATGGCTGTCGTGGCGTGTCGCGATCACCACCGCGTCCACGTCGGGGGCGGCCAAGACGCTTGTGACGTCGGTCGTCACCGAGTCGAATTGGAACCGTTTTCCGGCCAAAGCCGCCGTAACGCCGCTTTGCGATGCCACGGCTTTCAACGTCGCGTTGTTCTGTCTCAGACAAGGAATCAAGGTGCGACAGGCAAAGGCCCCTGCGCCCAACACCGAGACTCGTGGGTCATCGCCTAGCGACTCGTGTGAGACTGTGTCGACGGACAACTTCACCGTTTGCCGCTGGATTCGCTGATCGGTGGCCCCTTCCGCGGCCGCATATTCGAGCAGCAGGCCGAGGACCTTGCTGGCATCCTGGCCAATCAGCTCGTACGCTTGCGACGCGTCCTGTACAGCGAACCGGTGGGAAGTCAGCGATGCCGGATCGACTGAACCGTTCGCCATCATATCCAGTACGGCTTCGAAGTTGCGTTGGACGGTCCAACGAACGAATCCGGCCGGATAGTCGCAACCGGCAAGTTCGTATTCCGGGTCATACCGGCCTGGGCCATACGAACACGACACCTGGAAAGAGAGTTCCTTTTCGTAGAAATCGGCACGCGACAGCGTCGTTCCCGTCACGCCCACCAGGACAATGCGGCCGCGTTTGCGACACATGGTTGCGGCTTGGTGAATGGGTTCGTTGCTCTTTGTCGCCGCGGTGATCAATACGCCGTCAACGCCTCGGCCCCGCGAAAACGCTGTTGCTGCGGCGACAGGATCGTCTCCGCGCGACAGGTCGGCGACTTCCGCGCCGAACTGCCGCGCCAGTTCCAGACGCTGTCTGTCGAAATCCATGCCGAGCACGCGACATCCGTGTGCTCGCAGAAGCTGCACGGTCAGCAGGCCAACCAACCCCAGCCCAGTGACAACGAACGACTCGCCAAGCGTGGGTTGTGCCAAGCGAATCCCCTGGAGGCCGATCGCCCCCACCACCGTGAATGCAGCGGCTTCGTCACTGACGCCGTCAGGGACCTTCGCGCAGAGGTTCTTGGGTACGCACACCATCTCGGCATGATGTCCGTTGGATACCACACGGTCGCCGATCTCGAAGCCCGTTGTACCGGCCCCAACCTTCAGCACCGTGCCTAGATTGCAGTACCCCAGCGGCAACGGTTGATCCAGCTTGGCTTTCACCGACTGTAGTGTCTGTCCCAAGCCGTCCGACTTGATCTTATCGATGACTTGTCGAACTTTGTCCGGCTGGGCGCGCGCCTTTCCCAACCATCCCGCTTTGCCGAATTCCAGCAGCATTCGTTCCGTGCCAACGGAAATGAGGCTGACACGAGATCGAATCAACAGATGGCCAGGCTGGACCGCCGGGCAAGGTGACTCGACGAGTTCGATCTGACCAGTCCGCAGCGATTGCACAATTTGAAACATAGTCTTTGAGGCCGACTAGACGCAGGGAAAAGGCGAGCGTCTCTTTCGGTAGAGGATTAGGGGGCGGCTGATTAGTCCAAGAACGGGTGGGGGATTCTAGCGTCTGGGGCAAACAGCCAAAAGGCCGATTCGCTCAGTTGGGCGTAGCGCACACAGTAGGTTATTTCCTGCGAGTTTCCTGACAGGAGCGCTGATCTCGGTATTTGCGGATTGGCTCGGGTGCATGCAACGCTGCTAGCATCCAGCGAAGTCCATCTCGCTCAGCAAACTCGTCTTGAGAGGAAGGCGAAATGCGACCGATGCTGACTGTACTGCAGTCACTTGCTGCAGTCACTTGCTGTCATGATGCCCAGATTTGCCTGAGGACGTTGACCCGATGAATTTCGGCAGTTCCGACAGAAATACCACGCGGCTCGACAAGGCACCAAAGACGAAACGCCCGTCCCGATCCACGACGCGACGAATGGTTCTAGAGCAGCTCGATGACAGACGACTGCTAGCAGCCATTGCCGACTCACTCTTGTCAGACACGATTGGTCACGCCAGTACCACCGCGTTTGAGTCTATTGGTACGAACTCCAGCCATTTGGTCGCGGCCAACGGAGTGGGCGCCGGAGCAGCGTCGCTCACCGTAGCGGATGTGGCCCCATTGCTCGACGAAGCGATCCAGCGTTGGAGTTCGACGAGCTTGACGCCACAGCAAATCGATCTGTTGCACGGAATCAACATCCAAGTGGCGGACCTGGCCAACGACTTGCTTGGCAGCACGCTCCCACCCAACGACTTGCTGAGCAGCACGCCCGGTAACACGATCTTGATTGATGAAAACGCGGCAGGACACGGCTGGTTTCTGGACCCGGTCGCGAACGACGATCAGGAGTTCCTGGTTCGCGCCGGTGCGACGGAGTTGACCACCAACGGAGGACCTGCACTCGGCCGGACCGATTTGCTGACCGTGTTGATGCACGAGATCGGCCACACGCTCGACCTGGCACATAGCCAAGACCGGCCTCAATCCCTGATGGCCGACCTGTTGCCGACGGGCACGCGGCGTCTGCCCGATGGAGTTGCCCCGGCCTGGCCCGGGCCGATCGACAAAGTGGGCGTCAGCCGGGAATCGCAGTTCTTCCATCTCGATTCAACCGGCAACGGTCGTTGGGACCGCGTTGTCGGCGGCGATGCGTTTTCGGATTTTCGGATCCCCCCATTACGCAACGCGGCAGCGTCCTTACAGGTTCTCGATGACATCGCAAGTGCTGCTCCCTTTCCGCTCGATCTCTCCGCGCTTCGCCCATACGACGGAGGCGTCGATGACTACGACTATCTGCGTCAGTATATTACGGACTACGCCGTGAGGGTGTATGGCGTCGATCCGAGCCTGTTTAATAAATCAACGATGGTTTCCACAGGGCTACTGCGAGACCTGCTGCACAAGCTCAACTACAGCGCACCCGACTACCTCAGGTACCTGTGGGTAAAAGGGAGAACAATTGCTCCGGAACGGCAAGACATTGCCGAAACGTGGCGGTATCCCAGTCGTGGTAACTGCGGTCAGATGTCTTACGCGCTATTCCATTTGTATCGCGCATTCGGGTATGAAACGAATCGAATCGGAACAATCAACGGTCAAATCGGTCCTTTTCGGGTCGGAGATAACTACACGCAGTCGCACGGGACGACGGAGGTCTACCTGCCGGAGCTGAACCGCTTTATTGTACAAGACCCGACGTACAACACAGTCATACTCGAGACGGCAACCCAGCAGCCTCTCGGTTGGTTAGAAGCACATCAAGTGGTTACGGAAGCGCAGAAGAACGGCGGACAGGCTGCGATTGACTCGATCACGCTGATTCCCACATGGGTCGCCACAGGGCACGGCTACAGGACCGATACGAACAGGCCCATCGTTCCAAGTCATGATAAAGGGTGGTTGGCACTCGACTATTTCGATATTCCGCACCGCATCACGAGTTGGAGCCTTGCAGATGGTGAACGGCATTATGACATGCTGAAGATGTTCCGAACACAAAGAAATGCCCACGCATCACCCACTCCCGTCGGCGTTGGAGATACCACAAGCTTTGAACTGATCGACTTGGAAACATTGGAGGTAACGTCTGTATGGGAAACGGTACGACAAAGTGACGGCACGTACCGTTCGACAAACAGGGATACCGGAGAAACGCTCAATGGCTCGTACAATCAACTGGTAACAGAAAGCCTCAACGGCGACATCTCTCTCAATCCCGGCGTTGATCTCTCAGAATTCGTGGGGCTAGCAAAGATTGTCACGCTTAAGGGACAGCAGGTTGAGAATCCGCTAGTCATTACAAGGCAATCCAAGCTTCCCGCTGGCGGAGCAACATCTCCGTTGGGCATCGCTACGACCTTGCCCCCCGCCGTAAGCCTGTCCGGTGACTGGGATGGTGATGGCAACGATGATCTGGGGCTGTACAGCAACGCGTACTTCTATCTCGATACGACCGGCAACGGCCAATGGGACGGCGTACTTGCCGGAGACACGTTCCGCGACTTTGGAATTCAAGCGATTCGCGAGACTGCCCAGCCGGTCATCGGCGACTGGGACGGCGACGGCACCGATGACTTGGGGTTATTCAACGACGGCTACTTCTACCTGGATACTTCGGGCAACGGTGAGTGGGACGGCGTGGCTGGCGGAGACATGTTCCGCGATGTTGGTATCCAGGCGATTCGCAAGATCGCTCAGCCGGTGATCGGCGACTGGGATGGCGACGGCACCGATGACTTGGGGCTATTCAACAACGGCTACTTCTACCTGGATACTTCGAGCAACGGTCAATGGGACGGCGTGGCTGGCGGAGACATGTTCCGCGATGTTGGTATCCAGGCGATTCGCAAGATCGCTCAGCCGGTGATCGGTGACTGGGACGGCAACGGGACCGACGACTTGGGGCTATACGACGATGGCTCTTTCTACCTGGACACCACCGGCAACGGTCAATGGGATCGCGTGGCCGGCGGCGACACATTCTACGACTACGGGTTAGTCGGCACACCAGTGGTCGGCAACTGGGCGGTCCCGGAGAACCTGTTGGCTGCGAATGGTCCGGCTGCAACGTCGGTCGATACGATTCCTTTGACGGTCGGAGAGCTTTCGCCCGTGGTCGAACAGGCCATCGCCGCGCTGTCCGTCGTCGGTTTGGAATCATCGGACTTGGTAACGTTGGCAAACGTCGAGGTGCGGGTCGCCGACCTACCCGGCGCGCAACTCGGCCAAACCTTGGGCAGCATCATCACCCTCGACGTAGACGCAGCCGGCTACGGCTGGTTCACCGACTCGACGCCCAACGTCCAGGGTGCCCCTGACCAAGACACGCTCGGCCCGCGGGCAGATGTACCCAAAGATCGTATCGATTTATTGACGGTGGTCGTCCACGAACTGGGCCACGTGCTGGGCCATGACGATATCTTCGACGACGCTCAGGACAATCACATTATGTGCGGCTGGCTGTCCCCAGGCATCCGCAAGGTAACATCGAACGTCGATTTGCTGTATGCCGACGAAGAGCACTTGAACGATCTTCTCGAATCGTGCGCAAGTTGCTAGAACGAGTTCTTTCGGTTGTACGCCATTACGGTGACTGGACTTGTGCCATGGGAGAATCTGCGTTATAGCGCTCGACGTGCGGCAGATGCCCCAACACTGCCTCGTCTCCTTCCAGGACACTCTGTTCGGTCGCCGACTACCCCTTCACCCAAGACAGAACATCGAAGCTAGCACCGGGTATCGTGATGCCTCTCATGCCGCGACGTCTGATTGCGCTCGCTTGGCGAATGCGAGGCAAACCCCTGAGAGTTGTCGCGCAAAAAGCCTCTCAGTTCACACTCCTTCTCGCGCATCACTATCTCAGGCTTTGGAGACGATACGAGAAAGCGGCCCAGCGACGATGGACGAAAGATGCCGTTCTTCGATCTATCACACGTCAGAAGGGTAAGCCCCCTGGGCTGATAACCGAAGACAGCATCGCAGCCGTGCGGAGTCTGCTGAAAACACATCCGGAACTCAGCTCACAACTCGCGGATTATCGTGACCGCGTCATTCAACGGAAGGTCCGGGTCTACGAATCAACCGTCGATCTTCCAGACTGGGAAGAAGTCTCGTGGCACAAAGACTGGCGTTTTGGGCACTGTTGGCCCAACGCCTTCTATCGCCAGTACAACTTCTACGAATTCGACAAGTCGGTTCCCTACGACGTGCATTATCCGTGGGAGTTGTCGCGACTGAATTTCCTGATGATCCCCACTCTACTGGCCGTGCTTGAGCGCGATGAAGAGTGGCCGAGAACGCTTGATCGAATTCTCACAAGCTGGCAAAACGGCAATCCGTTTGCGAACTCCGTCAACTGGTATCCCATGGAATGCGCGATGCGAAGCGTGAACCTTGTGATACTGCTGTCATTGCTGGCACACCTCGAGGCGCATGATACGCGATCGCTGCAGAAGCTGGCCGTCTTATGCGAGTTGCACGGCCGTTTCCTCTATAGGACGGTCGAGTACAGCGATGTGCGGGGCAATCACTTTGCAGCCGAAATCGTGGCCCTTCTGCTTCTTGGACTCGCGCTTCGCGACGACGTGCCGGAGGCAACACGTTGGGTCACATATGCCCGCCGCTACATCGAGAAGGAGGTGCTCGCGCAGTATTCCGAGGACGGCGTGAATTTCGAAAAATCCACCGCCTATCATCGCCTCGTAACGCAGCTCTTTCTTATTGCCTTTATCGCGATGGAAAGATCGGGGATCGACGTTGGAACTGCGGCCAAACAACGACTTCACCAAGCGTGTCGCTACACTCGCGCGTATACGCGTCCGGACGGAATGGCTCCGATTTGGGGTGACAGCGACGACGCGCACGCCACATGGTTCGAGGGACGACACCATCGCGATCATCGCGCCCTGACGGATTTGGGGGCCGCGTATTTCAATGACAAATCGCTCGCGGCCCCCGGAGCACGTGCCATCGACGTTCCGCTGTTTTTTGGAGCTACGGGATCGCGCCAGCAGGAAGATGAATCGACGCTGAACACGCCATTCGATCCGGTACAGCATTTTTGCGACGGGGACATGGTCTGCGCAACGATTGGGGACCACCATTTTGTTGCCGATGTCGGTGAAGTGGGCTCAGGCGGTCGCGGCGGGCACGGGCATCTTGACGCGCTCAGCTTCGAATTGACGCTGCAGGGCATTCCTCTGATCGTCGATCCAGGCAGCTACATCTACACGGGCGATCCCGATGCACGGAATCGCTTTCGGTCGACGCGTGCTCACAACGTAGCCATGATTGATGGCGAAGAGATGGCCGCTGTCTTTCCCAGACAGTTGTGGCGACTGGGTACGGAGGCCGACCCCTATGACGTCTCATGGCGAAAGAGCAAAGATGGTTTCTTCCTGTCTGCACGACACGACGGCTATGCCCGATTGCCCAATCCCGTGCGATACCATCGCGAGTTCGAGTTTTCGGCCTCCGACACCCGATTAACCGTGTCGGATGGCTTCCAGGGGATGGGCCAGCATGTTGTCGAGCGATTTCTGCACTTCGAGCCCAGCTTGGAGCTGACGCTATCGGAACAGCATTTGCTCATCTCAGCGGGAGGAGATCGCCAATTCCTCGTCAATTGGGAGGACGATGCCCAAGCGACGTTGATTGATGATTGGGTCAGCAGTTCCTATGGCGAGCGCACCAGATCTCGCACTCTGGTCTTGCGAAGCTCGATTAACGGGAGATCCCTGCTCACGTTCGCCATTGCCCCTGCTGGAAAGCAATGCCAGGAGGACTTCGCGCAAACTGACGTTGACGCCAGCGGCCTACGCACATAGATTCCGCGCGCGATTTTCTCTAGCCCGGATATTTCACGCCCCTGGCAATTGCGTGACACGCTGTCGTAGCCACGTTCGCCAGAACGTGGTCGTAACTTCAGGACACGCCCCACGTTCTGGCGAACGTGGCTACAAACGGATGAAATATCCGGGCTAGAGATCGGACCACCACACGCATGCCAGCAGTGCATGCGCCGGTGATCGACCGTTGGGCCAGGTCGAGAACTTGGTGACAGATTCACGAGGTAATACAGACCATTCCCATGAAACAAGTATTCCTGTCGGGCAAGGGAGAGATCTCCGTCTTCGATGTTCCTCTCCCCGGACGCTTGCCTAATTCTCTTCTAGTTCGCAACCTGTACTCGTTGATCAGTACGGGAACCGAATCGGCGGCTGTATCTCGGCGCGGCGGCTGGTTGGGTGTGTTCGAAAAGGCATGTCGGTCCGGAGACAAAGTCGGCAAAGTATGGCAACTGGCGCGCACGCGCGGATTTCAAACAGCCTGGGAAACCGTGCGGGCCAAGCTCGACGACCACACAGCGATTGGCTACTCCTGCTGTGGCCAAGTTGTCGAGGTCGATGGCGCCCCAACGGCCTGCAAGCCCGGAGACTTGGTTGCTTGCATGGGGACCGGTCTGGCCAACCATGCGGAATACGCGGTCGTGCCGATGAACCTCGGGGCGAAAGTGCCTGAGGGCGTGAGCCCCGATGAAGCCGCTTTCGCAGCGATAGCTTGTATCGCTCAGCAGGGCATCCGCAATCTCCAGCTCACCCCAGGCGAATCGGTCGTGATCATTGGGCTCGGGCTGATTGGCACTCTAGCCGCAATCCTAGCGAAGGCAATGGGTTACACCGTTTTCGGAGTCGATCTATCGACGCAGCGTGCAGCACTATGCCAGCATCAGTTTGGGATCACGTGTTGGGATCTGCAGAGCGACATCCGCTCGGCAGTTCGGCTGGCCACACACGGCAAAGGGGCAGACGGCGTGATTCTGGCCGCCGCCACGAAGAGTTCCGATCCAGTGAATCTGGCCTTCGACGTCTGTCGCGCGCGAGGGACTGTCTCGGTGGTCGGCGCTGTGGGACTCGACCTGCGGCGCGATAAGATGTACCGCAAGGAGATCAGCCTGCAAGTCAGTTGCTCGTACGGTCCCGGCCGCTACGACGATGAATACGAATTGCGAGGCCGCGATTACCCAATCGCTCATGCCAGGTGGACCGAGCGCCGGAATCTGGAGTATTTCCTGCAGTTGTTGGCCGATCGCCGCATTGACCTTCGCCCTCTGATTTCACGAACCTACCCCATCGCTGACGGTTCGGCAGCCTACCAGTTGGCCAAGAAGGCCGATCCGGGGATCTACGGAGTCCTGTTCGATTACGGCACCACGGCAGACATTCCCCAGCCGATTCCACGAGATGCCTACGTACTTCACACGGGCATAGAGAACCAGCCAATCCAGCAGGATCGCATCCGGCTTGGCGTGATCGGTTGTGGCGGGTTCGCCAAAGGCGTCCATTTGCCGTACCTGCGACGGTTGCGGGATCGATTCGAAGTTGCGGCCATTGCTTCAAGATCCGGCGGCAGTGCCGCCGTCGTCGCCCGCCGGTTCCGCGTACCGGTCGCCGCCAGCGACCATCGGTTGTTGCTGGACGATCCACACATTAACGCTGTGCTGATCTGCACACGTCATGCGTCGCATGCCGGGCTGGTCATCGAGTCACTGGAAGCTGGCAAACATGTATTCGTGGAAAAGCCGTTGTGCCTGACCGTCGACGAAGGTATGCGAATCGAAACGCTCGCTCGCGAGCGAGGCCTTGTGGTGCAAGTGGGCTTCAATCGGCGATTTGCTCCCTACCTGCAGCAAATGAGTGAAGCGATCGGTTCAGCCGGACAACGGATTCTGGCGTGTCGCGCGAGCATACCAGATTCGTGTCGGAGTCATTGGAGCAACACGATCGAAGAAGGCGGCCGCTTTCTAGGCGAGGGCGTGCACTTCCTGGATTTGTGCAATTGGTTCATCGGTTCCGCGCCTTCCTCGTTGTCTGCTCACTATCTCGGCGAGCCGTCGTCGACGAACCCGAATCTGGTTGTTGCGATCAGCTACCCGGACGGCTCGGTTTGCAGCGTGACGTACACGTCGGTCGGTAGCCCTGGGATCGGAAAGGAACGCTACGAAGCCCTTGGCAACGGGCGCGCGGCACAGTGTGACAGTTTTCGCAGCTTGAAGATCTACGGCGCGCGAGAGAGGGGGAAACGCCGCGGCCGAAACGACAAGGGGTACTTGCAGCAACTGCAATACTTCGCCGCCACTGTCCGCGGTGAATCGTCCGCCGGGTGCGGCGCGGACGCTCGCGCAGGAACGCTTGCCACGTGGATGGCGAGGGCCGCCTTGCAGAGCGCGGCGGAAAGAAGAGAAGTCACGTTACCACTATTGACCCATCAAGAGAGTATCCGAGATGCGGCGTAGCTGGGCCGGCTTCGCTAGGAAGCGAGCCTTTGCGCAAGACCAAGGAAGGACGTCATGCTCTGCTTTGTCCATGTGCCGAAAGCCGCCGGCACGACCCTAAACTTCGTTTTTCGCCAGAGTCTGGGCTACCGGTTCATGGAACTTGAACCGTGGGTGGATGACCGGCGCATTATCTCACCCGCAGACCTGGAATTGTTGCGACGCTGGGCCCCGTGGGTTCAACACATTGCGGGTCACCACGTGCGCGTGTACAGCGGTTTGGAGCGTGCGGCACCCGACATCCGCTATATCACCTTCCTGAGAGATCCGGTGCGCCGCTACCTGTCAGACTACTACCATGTGCGCTACAAGAACGGCCGGGTCGCCAATTTCCACGAGTGGCTCAGCAATCGGTCTTGGATGAACAAACAGACGAAGTACATCGCCGGAACGGCGGATGCCGAGGCCGCAAAGCAACTGCTGAAAGAGAAGTTTCAATTTGTCGGTTTGACCGAGGCCATGGATGAATCGCTGGTGATTCTCCGCAGTGTGATATCTGACTTGCCTCTGGATGTACGCTACGGTCACCCGCGGAACGTTGGTTTGCAGGGCCCGGCCCAGAAGGAGGTTCAGGAGCGCTGGCCGGAATTCGAGCCGCAAATTCTGGAAAACAACGAACATGACATGGAACTGTATGCCTATGCACGCGACGTCCTGTTCCCGCAGCAGAGAACGGACTACGGAGGGGCATTGGCAGACGATGTGGCAGCGTTTCAAGAATCCAATCAGACGGCACGCAGGAGACCGTGGCGCTATTTCGCGGGCCGTGCGCACTACAAACTTCTCTTGGCGTTCTATCGCCGATACGGCAAACGCCGATGGCCTATCGACAACCGTAGACTGTGCACCGAGTACGACTTCTTTGGTGAGTACATTTTCTGAGCCCGGTATCGTGACAGCAATATGAACGTGCGGTCCGCCGTGCGAAAGCACCCATGAAACAGACGGTCCACCTGTTGACAATGCGAGTGATCGGATTGGCGTGCCAGGGCATCGCCATGTTGTACCTGGCTGCCATATTGCCCGAAGAGGATTTTGGGCGATACGGGCTGTTCGTGGGATTCCTTGCGCTGACGCACCTGCTGTTCGAAGCCGGTGTCTACGAAGCGGCCGCGCGAGCCGGTGCGTTCCGTGAAGGCAAGGATCTGTCTCGCCTGGTCGGATTCGTATTGATCTGCAGCGCCGGTTTCTTCGTGCTCTACCTGGGCGCAGGTCTGGGGCTGGCAGTCGCTGCCAACCATTTGGACAAGATCTACTTCGAGCGCCAGTTGTGGCTTGCCGCTTTGTTCGCCCCCGCGGTGTTGGTGCATTTCGGTCTTTGCCGAGTCTGCATCGGATCTAATCGGATTGGCGTCTTGGCGATGTTGCGCTCGTTGCCGTACGCGGGAAGCTTGGGCGGAGTGTTACTGCTCCGTCAATTCGACATGCTCACTTACAGCAGCGCGGCATGCAGCTACACCGCAGCGTTCCTGCTTTCCGTGGTGTTCGCTGCGATTGCCTTGAAACCGCGTTTCGACAGGCTCGCCAATTCACTGAAAGACACACGAAAGCAAGCGAAGTACGGCTTCGACATATACCTGTCGCGCATCGTTGCGATGGGTGTCTACAAACTGGACGCGCCACTGGTGGCGTTCTTCCTCGACTTCCGCGCAGTCGGGTACTACACCTTGGCACGTGCGCTGCTCATGCCGTTTGCCTTGGCAACTCAGTCCTTCGCATCGACTCGTTACAGACAATACACGAGGGCGCTGTGCATTCCGCGACCGCATCTCACGTCCGTTTATGCGATCAGCTTTGTCGCCGCGGCTGTACCGGTGTTGTTGGGAGGCGTGGTTCTTCGGCTGGTGTTCCCGGACAAGCCGGCTGTCTTTTTCATGATCGTGCAGGTGTTAGGGATCCGTGTATTCTTCCAATCGGCCTATCCAGTCTACAACACCTATTTGGCCGCTCGGGGCCACGCACGAACGCTTCGACAAGTGGCCATTGTCACGAGCGTTTTGAACCTGGCCCTATACTTGGTACTCATTCCCGCGTTTGGGGTGCTTGGGGCCGCTTGGGCCGATGCCCTCGACTGCGGTGCTTATCTTCTCTTCCTGTTGCTCAGCTACCGCCTTATCGTGGGCAAACAGCAGGGCCCCGACGAGCGGCAGACGACGCGAGGAGTTCACGGACATGGTTCCGCCAAACCTGCTTTGGGCAGCCTGGAGGTGGTGCCATGACCGACGTCAAAGTATTGACACCACGCCAAGTCGACCGCAATGCCTGGGACGAGTTCTGCGCCCGGCACGACGCTAGTTTTCTCTGCCTATCCAACAACTTCATCTTTCCGTTTAGCCGCCAAGTCAGACTGTTCGAATTCTACGACCCATCATCCGGCGAGCGGATTGCCCAATGCGGGGTCCGGATCTCCGGCAAACAGGTCCGCTTCCTCGACGCACTGGTTATCGATCCGCGATATCGTCAGAACGCCTCGACGTGCCTGGAGGAAATCGTGTGTCGTGTCGGCAGGCCTGGTGTGGCTTTCACCTATGGTTCGCCTTGGAACATGCTGGGTCCGATGGCAGAGGAGTTGCGTGACCTACGCGGCGTTGAAACGATCGCCGAGGATCCCTACGTGGTCGACGCCATTGATCTTCGCCAGTACGAGAATCCCGAATCATTTTTGAATTCCGTCAGCAGCTCCCACCGTAGGAGCATCCGCAAGGCCCAGGCAAACGCGGAACAGATTCGCGTCAATAAGTCCGCCGGCGTGGCATGCCTGGCGCGTCTGCGAACCATGAACCGTCTTCGGCGCTCAACGTTCACGCGCAAGAAACTGCCCTTTGGAGGCTTGGTCAGCCTGCTTTCAATGGCAAAGAAGATCGCCTGCTTTGGGCGCCGCGCCTTTGTGACCACTGTGGAACTGAATGGTTCATGTTTCGGAGCGGTTTTCGGACTCGCGCATGATGCCGTGTGTTTCTACGTCCACGGAGGTAACTTACCAAACAAACTGGGGCTGTCGCACTGGCAGCATTGGTCGTTGATTCGCGAGTGCTTTGCCGCCGGGCAGAGGTTCTACGTAATGGGGTATGCATACGAGCGCGATTTGGGTTCACAGCAACTTGAGGCTCAGCGGACTTTCAAGAAACGGTTCCGCTGTGAAGAGTTTCCGGGATCTATCGTCAAGTTCAGCATGTCGGCGTGAGAGGTGTCGGCAGCCGTCCATCCGTAACTGCACAAGCGTTTGACAGGTACCTATGCCTGAATGGAATGAGAAAGACGTTCGTCATTCTGTGGCCGCCGCAGCCGGGGCGGTCGACGTAGCGAGCGCGCCTGCTCAGCCCGAAGTGATCATCACAGTCGATTATGAAGTCTACGATTTCATCGGATCGAACCGGGTCGATGTGCATGACCAGATGCTGCGACCCACCGACGCGATGATGCAGGTGTGCGAACGGCACGGAGCGACGCTGACCATTATGTTTGAAATTGGTGCCTACTTCCTGTTCCGCCAGCATGCCCCGCAACTGGCCCGCGAGATCGAAGCTCAGCTACAGGATGCGGTAGCGCGTGGTCACGACGTTCAGTTACATCTGCACCCGCATTTGTTGCCGGAATGTGGTGCGCAATACTACCCACGGCGATCGACCGTATGGTTCCGCAAGTACCAGCGGATTCACGAGCCGCTGGCCCGCGATCCGCACTTGCTGCGACGCTGCAAGGAAACCTGTGAAGAACTGCTCCGCCCCGTCGATTCCAGCTACGAAGTCGTCGCGTTCCGCGCGGGAAAGTACCAGGTCCAACCGCACGCAGCGATCTACCAGGCGTTGGCGGAAGCGGGATTCCTGGCAGCCAGTAACGTGGTGCGTGGTCGATACTTGCGCGACTATGGTGGCGAGTTAGGCCACGACTACCGAACCGCCTGGACCGGCTGTCACCCGTACTTCCCGTCAGCCGACAATATCGGTTGGCCGACGGACAATCCCGACAAGACGGTTTTGGAGATGCCCGTTTGCGTCGATGGTGATGTACTCTGGTCATTCGATGCGCTCGACGGCGAGTCACTGGCCCGTGTTTTTCACTCTCGATCTTCGGACAACGTGCCGTTGGTGATGCTGGGCCACAGCAAAGGTACAACGACGCGTAAGTTGCGTGCTCTGGACGAAGGCTTGTCAAGAATTGCTGACATCGGCAACGTCGGATTCAGCAGTTTGTCGCAAGCCGCGCGGAAGTGGTTCCGAACGGAACACGATCGGAGGGAATCCGCCTGGGAGCAAGCGGTCGAATCCCACTTGGTCTCGTGCCGGAGTGCAACCGAACGATTGTCCAAAGCGGAACATCGGCAACTGGAGCAAGTCGATGCAGCCATTCGCCGCCGACTGGCCGATGGGCGTCCGTGTGCGATCGGCGTGTTCGGGTGTGGCACTGGGTATGCATTATTGCTGCCTTTGGCCGCCGCGTTTCGGGAAAATCGACTCGTGACCTTCTTCGGGCACGATTCCGATCCGATGGCGGTGCGATTCGCGCAGCACGTGGCCGCGCGATGGGGTCTGCGAAATGTGCGATTCGAGGCTACCGGTGAGGGCACGCTGGATATTACCGTGGCCCAGGGGCTCTATCACTGCGAGGATCTCAATACCCGTCACGCTCGGGCAGCGAAACGGCACGTCAAACGCAATGGTCACATGATCCGATCCCGGCGTCGCCCCCGCGCGTGGACGAAGTTGCGAACCGTTTGCAGGCATCTGGCATTAGGGTTTGTCTGGCGCGTACACCCGCTTGCGCGGCTGATCAATAGAACCATTCGTGCGCTGCGTCGCCGGCGTAGTAGTGACGACAGTCAAACGCTTCCCACGCCAATGCCGCGGCTTCTGCGGGAGAAAGACAGTCAAACATGCACGTTGTGACCTGTGACACCATCCTCGCCGGGGCATCGTCGCACTCGGCAACCGCAATAGACAACGCAAGGAAGTGCTGATGAACAGTCAAATCAAAATCGGTATTCACCGCGATCGTTGGGATCGGCAGGCTCGCCACAAATCGCCGGTGGCAGCCGCACATTTGGTGCATCAAGGTCAACCAGTCGACTGTTATGGTGACTTGGCCAACGAATACGCGCAACGGCTTGGTCTCGGGCCAACGGACAAGGCCCTGGAAGTCGGGTGCGGCAGTGGCTGCCTACTGACGAAGTTGCGTCCGCGGGTCGAGGAAATCGTCGGTACCGACTTCTCCCAAGAGATGCTCAAGCACCTGGATGGGGAGGGTATTGAAACGCATTGCTGCGAAGCCAAATCGCTGCCGTTCCCGGATGCGAGTTTCGACAAAGTGTATTGTCATGGCGTGGTTCAATACTTCCCTGACGAAGCCTACGCCGAAACGGCCGTCAACGAAATGCTGCGGGTGTGCAAGCCGGGTGGCCGAGTGCTCGTCGGTGACGTGATCAATGGCCTGCTCGAACAGCAGTACCGCCAGGAAGGCATCCGGCTAAACCATCGCGGCATTAAGCGCATAAGAAAACTGGTCTGTGATTATGTTGTCCGACCTTTCCTTCAGTGGAAGAAATACGGCACGGCCGTTGATACGAAGCCGCTGTGTCTGACGCCATTCTTCTTCAAACGGCTGTTCGCAGACAGTCCGCACCAATGGGCGCCGTTGCTGGAGACCGTCGAGTCGAAGCCAATTCCATTTCTCCGGTACCGGTACGACGTGTTGATCCTCAAGGACGCGGTGCAACGAAGTGCACCGTTTGAATGGTCTGCGTGACGGATGGTACACAATGATGACAAGCTGCCCGGACGGGCGAAGGGATAACAACGGAATTCGGGAGGATTTACGTTATGAGCGCAGCAAATGAAATCCTCGTTACGCCGCATGTGAAGCGTTATTGGGAAGCCGCAAGTTGCGGGACTAATCGCACGCGCGAAACGAAGCACTCACAATCCTACTTCGAAGAAATCGAAGACTTTCGATACCGGTACGAACCCTTCATTCATTCATTCGCGCAATTCACTCGCTGGCACAACAAGGACATCCTGGAGGTAGGCGTCGGCGCGGGGACGGACTTCTTGCAGTTTGTTCGTGCAGGCGCTCGTGCGACCGGCGTCGACCTGACCGAAGAAAGCATCAGAAACGTCCGCGAGAGGCTCGACGTGTACGGTCTGGCGGCACAGGACCTTCGCGTCTGCAATGCGGAAAAACTGCCCTATGACACGGCCACGTTCGATCTCGTTTATAGCTGGGGAGTCGTCCATCACGCCGACCAATCGGAAAAGGTCCTTGCCGAGATTCATCGCGTGACCCGACCAAGCGGCACGGTGAAGATCATGGTGTACAACGTGAACTCGGCCCACGCATGGCACATGTATCTTCGGCACGCCTTGCTGCGCGGCAGACCGTTCCGCGGTCGCCGTTGGGCGATCCATAACTTCCAAGAAAGCTACGCCACGAAGGTCTACAGCCAACGAGACATCCGTCGCCTTGTGGGCGAATTCGCTCACTCCGGTCTGCGTTTCTATTTCTGGGAGCAGATCGTTCGCCGCGGCGGGAAGCTTGAGACGCCACGACGTTTGCTTCAACGACTGACTCCACCGCGAGCAAGATGGTACATGGCCTTTGAGTATCAGAAGGAGGCTACCTAGCGCACATGTGCGGCATCGTAGGGATGGTTCGAACTCCGACTGGCCCGCCAATACGCGGCGATGTGCTGATGGCGGCGACCAATCAACTTAGCCATCGTGGCCCCGACGGGGCGGGCACGTGGATCTCCGACGATGGCATGGCGGGGCTCGGGCATCGGCGGCTGGCGATTCTGGA
>CAZURK010000035.1:0-21426 GCA_964623055.1 uncultured Pirellulaceae bacterium | reverse complement strand
CTGGCCCGCGACCGTGCGGGCGTCAAGCCACTTTATTACACGTGCCTCGATAATCAGTTCTTGTTCGCCTCGGAAATCAAGGCGCTACTCGCACATCCGGATGTGCGGCGTGAGATTGACGAAGAGTCCTTGTATCACTACCTGACCTACCTGGTCGTCCCGCCACCCAAAACACTTTTCAAAGGCATCATGAAGCTGCCGGCAGCGGGCCTGCTGACGCTCGACTTGAAGGACGACAGATTTCGTATCCGCATCGGCCAATACTGGGAGCCTCTTCCCGGACAGTGCCGCCTGCATGAGGCGGATCTGGACGAACAGTTCCGCGAGCTGTTCCAGCGCAGTGTGGAAAAGCGTTTGATGAGCGACGTGCCGGTCGGTGTGTTGTTTTCTGGCGGAGTCGATTCGACACTGAACGCGGCGTCTTTCGGCCAGGCAATAGCGCCGCAGAAGGTGCGCACTTTCAACGTGGGCGTCGACGGCACCCGACTGTTCAACGACGAGAGCGGATTTGCAGTCGACATGGCCCGCCGGTTAGACACCGAACACCACCAGATACGCATTACGGAAGAGGATCTGCTGGCTGCCGTAGCCAAGATCGCGCGGCAGCAGGACGAGCCGCTAGCCGATCCGGTTTGCGTGCCCTTGTACTTTGTAACGAAGCTGGCGCGCGAAACCGGCACCATTGTCCTGCATGCAGGCGAAGGCGCGGATGAGGTCTTCTGTGGATATGACAAATACCGCCGATTCATGCGATACCACCAGCGGCTTTGGAGGCCGCTTGATCGTCTGCCGTCGTTTGTACAACGACTGGGTTTCCAACTGCTACGGCGATCCAGGGCAACCAAATGGCGCAAAGTGGCCGATTCGCTACGGAGACTGGCCGCAGGACAGCAATTCATGCTCTCCTCGTCCGTTGCCTACTTCGAGCATGAAAAGCAAGCGATTCTGTCGCCAGAGTTTCGTTCGCAGTGCGCCGACATCGATTCCTTCGATGTGGTAGCGGGCACGTATCGCACGCTCGACGAGAAGTGCCCGGATGCTACGTTCCTGCAAAAGCTGGCATACCTGGAACTGCAAATGCGTCTGCCAGAACTGTTGTTGATGCGAGTCGACAAAATGTCGATGCTCAACTCGGTCGAAGTACGTGTTCCGTTTCTCGATCGGGATCTCGTTGACTTCGCCTTGTCGGCGCCCGAATCCTTCAAACTGCGTGACGGCGTATCCAAAGAACCGGTCAAGCGACTTGCCGCGACTCATGTTCCACGGGACCTGCTCTACCGACCCAAATCGGGTTTCGGTGCGCCTATTCAGGAATGGTTCGCCTCCGATCTAGGTCGAGATATGGATCAACAGTTAAGGGCCGACCAAGGTGAGCTCGGGGCATGGTTCGACATCGCAGCGTTGCGACGTCGGCTACGGCACCCACCCAGCACCGTGAACGACGCCTTTCAGTTGTGGGTCGTCTACAACTTCATGCAATGGAGGCATTCGTTTTTCGAACATTCGGGACGCGCGGCAGCGTAAGAACTGACCGCTTCGCCCACAGAACTTGAGTATGCGTGCATTACTGAACAAACGCGTTGTCGAATTCCCGGACCCAACGCCGGATGGCGATCGGATTGTCATTCGTCCCGAGGTCATCGCGAACTTGCCAGGCTGCCGGCGTGGCGTGTGGACGCTCGACAGAGTACGGGAATTGGTCGCCCGACGACTGCATCTCTTACCTGCTGTTGTGTTGAAAGACGGCGTCAAGGCGTTGATCGACAAAACGATGCACATGGTTCGCCGCGAGAACGTTCGCTTTTTGGAACAATGCGCTTCGTTTGTAGGCCAAGTTGTGGCGAGTCCGGCTGCGTCCAATGTGGCGTCGCAGCGAGTGGCTGGATTCGCACTCACCCACCCGGCTGTCACCGAACTGGTACAGACGAGAAAAGAGCATTGCTGGCCAGTCGGTCCGGACTGTAATCCCGAATTGGCGTCCTTGATTGCCTACGGTGGGCTGGCGTGTTGCGCGATTGAACAAGCGCGAGAACGAGGCGCGTCGCAGATTGGCATTCTCGGCAGGGGGTTGCTGGCAGAGTTGGTCGGCGTGATGGTAGAAGTCACGGGATCGGTTCCGCATCGCCGTGAACGCTCCGAAAAGGCAGTCTTCTTTGATGCGACGCTTCACCGCAGCAACAGTCCTTCCGAAGTGTCCGCGTGGATCGTAACACCACAGGTTCAGAAGCCGATACGGCAGATCGTCGAGTTGGCGATTGGCTGTGGCATATCTACCACCGCGACCAAGCAAGCTGTTCCCAACGCAAGACGGGTCGTCTCCTGTTCGCTGACAGAGATGCTGCAAAGCGAGGATTTCATCTGCGACCTGTTTTACGACGACGGTCCGTGCACCTATCCCGAGTGGTTTTCCCTGCGACACTATTCCACCTACGTGGATTTGCTACCGCGTCTGACAACGCGTCTCAGGACCGTCCCTCCCAGGAACATTATCGATACCAAATCCACTGCGACGAAATCCGCAACGACGTTCTACCGTTTTGCGGAACGGACCGAATCTGCGCAACCTGTTCAGGACGTCAAGCAGTTTCCAGCGATTGCTCCCAGCAAGGCAGCCCCCACCGAGCTTCTCGCCGGACTCATCGGAGCTGGCCGCTGGGGATTGGGTATGGTCGTGCGGCAACTGTTGCGTCACCCGGGCGTGGCGCTTCGCGGAGTGTGCGACCGGCGACCCGAAGCAGCATATTTGGCGAAGTCTGCATTGCCGTTTCAATATGCAACGACAGATCTCGCCGATATCCTGACGGACGACCAGACGGGCACGGTTCTGGTCGCCCCGTACCACGGTTACCACGGTCCGATTGCCGCCGCGGCACTCAAATCTGGCAAACACTGCTTTGTAGAAAAGCCGCCGGTCATTTCGCGTGCACAGTTCGATGAACTGGCCGAGGCTGCGGCGAAGTCCGATCGAATCCTGCACGTTGGGTACAACCGCCGCTTTGCGCCGACGAACGAGCTTCTCCGGAAGCACATCGCGCAACAGGAAGGGCCGCTCACAATGAATTTCGTGATGCGGTCGATCGATATCCCGAAGAACAACTGGTACTACTGGGCGTCGAACGGGAATCGCGTGCTCAGCAACGTCTGTCACTTGATCGACTATGCATTGTTCTGGGTCGATCATTGTCTTCCCGTCGAGCTAACAACCACCGCGGCACACGCGGGCCGCGAGGACGAAAATGTGGTTGTGACCGTCGGCTTCGAGGACGGAAGTCTGGCAAATATCCTCTACACTAACCGTGGAAATGTCAGGTCGGGCTACTTCCAATACTATGTGATTGCATGCGGCCGACTGATCGCGGAAAACCGCAATTTCCAGAGGACGGAAGTGCGGGTAGACGGGAAGGTTGTGGCCCGCAGTCGCGGCGTCACCGACATGGGGCACCGCGCGCAGATGACGGCGTTTGTGAAGGCAATTCAGTCGAACGGGCCACCCATCGTGCCGCTGCGCGATACGCTTGTAAGCGCGCGAACCGTACTAGCCGCTGCAGAAGCTCTAGAGACACGCAAGTCGGTTCGCTTGTGCTTCGATGAAATCCCTGCGCGGAATACCGACGGTATTGAGGGACCTCAGTCAAGACGGGCGGCCTGAAATAGTCAGAATCACACCGCACCAAAAGGAAGACGCCGCGGATGTTGCATGTTCATACGTCTCGCACTCGCGTGGAAAACCGCGGACTTCTGTTCCGGATGCGACGGGCCATCCAAAGATACGGCTTTCTGGGTTGGGTCGTCCGGCGCGCGGGGCGCACCCTGTCTCGTTTCCACTCCGGCAAGAGCAGACTCGTCCAATTTGACCAAAACGGCATTACGTACCTTGCGTGGATCAACGAGCCGTTGGGCTGGAAGCTCTGTCACACGAGATCCTACGAAGCGGCGGATCTCCGCGAGGCCATGAATCTGGTGAAGCCGGGAGACGTGTGCGTGGATGTTGGTGCCAATATTGGAGTCTACGCGCTGAACCTGGCGCGTGCGGTGGGAGATCGTGGTCGTACCATCGCATTCGAGCCGCTACGTCGCAACGCACTGGCGCTGAGTCTTGCCGCAGAATTGAATGGCTTCTGCAACCTCTCGGTAGAGACGACGGTCGTATCGAATCGGACCGGAAACGAAGTCATTGCTATCGGGCCCGTCGGAAGCAGTGCGCTGACGTGGTTCCGTGAGCCGGCTGACGCCGAGCCGAATGAAAAGATGTACCTGACGGTAAGATTGGATGACTACTGCGAGGCGAACGGCATCACCAAGGTTGATTTCATTAAGATCGACGTGGAAGGCGCCGAGCTTGAAGTCCTGCAGGGCGCCGAGAAGCTGCTGCAATCGCCGCAGGGCCCGCGAGTGATTCTGCTGGAATTGCACCCGGAATGCCTGGCCCGCTTCGATTGCGAGGCACTGGACGTCGTCCAGTACCTCGGTGGTTTTGGCTACGCGCCGTCCGTCGCCGATCCGAAATCCGGGTTTCGGAATTGGGACGAGTCAACGCTCGGCAACATCTCCAATGTCTTCTTTGTGCGTGACCGCTCATCTCAAATGGGGGGCAGTGAACCGATGTTGACGCATTTCCTATGGAAGAATACAGTCTCCCCGCGAATCTGCAGTAACCCTAACGGGACCACGAGGTAGACAAATGGGAGTACGCGATCAGCGTGGCTTGGGCAAGCAGATAAAGCGATTGGCCCCTGAACGTCTCTTTCGCCTCATGACGGTCGTTTTCAATCGCCTCATGCGGTTCGTTCCGTTCCGCATCAGATATGCTGTTGCCAACCGGTTTTGCCGAAACCGCGCCCCATACCGTTTCCTTCAACCGGACGACACGGTTGTCCAAGTTGGCAGCGCACGCGACGTGCTGCTAGCTGGGAGGTCGCGAGCCCTTCACTGTGCCCGAATGGTCCCGGAAGGTCGTGTCGTTGTGATCGAAGCCGACGCGGCCAATTGCGCAGCGCTGCAACGGGTCGTCGATCAACACCATATCAGGAATGTTTCGATCGTCGAAATCGGAGCATGGGACAGCCCCACGACCTTGGCGTTCTTGTCGAGCCCCAATCATCCGGCCTCCAACCTGCTAGTCGACGTCAAGGAGCTTTCGGAAAGTCTTGTCAAGAGGCGAAAATACGCCAAGACACTCATCCAAGTAGACACGATTGACAATATTCTGCAGCAACTCGTCACGTCTCCACCGGCATTGGTCAGCATTACCACCAACGGGGCCGAATTGCAGATCCTGCGAGGCATGGAACAAACCATCTCGCGCGGCTGCGAATTCATCAGCCTGGCATCGACCGGCGAGGGCTTTCACGAGCACATGTGCGACTTAGGGTACGAATACACGGCCCGCGATGATCGTGGGTATTGCTTCCGCAAGAAGAAAGCTGCTCTACAGCGCGCCGACGCCGCATAACAGACCTCCGCCCGGTCAGCCGGTGATGATGCGGAGCAGTAGGTTCTTCGGGTCCCGATATGACATCGTATCAACTGTTATCACTGCTCTTCGGCATCGCTGTGGCCCTCCTTCTCTGGCTCACCAGACGACGCTGGCTGAGTTTCACTTGTGTGGGCGTGTTCACGATTTTCTTCTTGTTGATGAACTACATTGGGGTGCTGCTGACGGTTTGGGGCTACGAATGGCAGACGTTAACCCGCATGCCTGACCTCCTGCCGCTGATGACCGACGCCCAATTGGCAAACGCAGTCCTGATGGTCAATTTGGGTCTCTTGTCAGTCTGGTGTGGCATCCTCTGCTGCGAGAAACTGTTCGGCACGCCGGAAATCTACCCGAATCGTTGTGTTATGGATGTCAACGCCGACAGTGTTGCGGGAATCAACAGCACCACTTTCTGGAGAATCGGCCTTCTGTGCCTTGCTGCGTTTTTCATCGTCTTCAACCCTCTTGCCGGTAACTTCATGGCGGTCGCCGGTCAAGCATCTGCCGCCGAGCAGTTGGAGTATCGCCTCGAGGCGACTAGGGGCCGGACTCATTACGCCTTGACGCTGCTGGCGTATAACTTCCTGCCGTACATCGCCATGGTTGGCTTAGCCTTGTATTGGAGCACGCGGAGAGCTATCTGCCTTCTGTTCTTGCCATGCGCCTTGCTCGGAAAGTTCGTGTACCTCCACAAAGAGCCGCTGGTTGTCTACCTGCTGCACATCGGAATTGCCTTCAGCATATTGACCACGCGAAGCGATGGCTCGCGTTCCGCCATTCCTTGGTTCAGGATCGCCGCGGTCTGCGTGTTGGTATTCGCGACCTTGCCGCTGTTGTACATGGCCGTGCTTGGATTCGAGTCCGACGAAGTAACTGGCGAGGCCCTTTATGAACTAGCGATTGGCAGCATGGAACGAATCGTCGGTCGCATGTCCAATTCGTACTTCTTCTTCGCTCATTTCTTCCCCGAGCAATACCCCCACCATGGCTTGGCGTTCGTTAAAACGTTCAGCGATGTCTTCGGCACGTCTTACGTTGCTATCAACAAGGAAATATTCTTTGACATTGAATCGGTCGATCGCGAACAAGGCAGTATTGCCAGTGACAACATGGTAAATCTCTACGGTGGATTCGGCTTTGCGGGGATAGTCGTCGGAGGGTTCCTGCAGGGTTTCTTCCTCGCGTGGCTCGATCGCTGGTTCTCCCGCAGACCGTACAACTTGGGCTGGTTCGTTCTCTATTCCTTTGCGGTGATGCTGTGCATCACCTTGAATCAAGCGCACATATTTGGCGTGATACTGGGCTACGGGGGCTTGGTGTTCGTCGTGCTCGCGTATCTGATGAACACGTCGGAAGAAGATTGCGAAACCGACGAGGATGAATCGGTAGACGAACCGATCACGCTGCCCTTCGTTGCGGCTCGGCACCGTCACTCGGAACCACATCCGCATCATTCGGATCGCGCAGCCGGTCGTACCACAGACCGCGCGTGTCGATGACATGCTTCCTCTTCAGCGTTTCGGTCGCAACATCGCGGAACTGGGCATGGTCGGTCAGCAGGACTAGCAGGTCGCTGCGGTCAATCACGTCTTCCAGCGGATGCAAAGGGAATTCGCGGAAGTTGGCGGGGTTCACGTACGGATCACAGACCAGGACCTCGCCAAGTCCACGTTGCTGCAACTCGCGGACGATTTCCAGGCTGGGGCTTTCCCGCAAGTCATCCACATCGGCCTTGTACGTGAGCCCGAGACACCCGATGACTGAAACATCGTGCGTACGAACCAAAGCCTCGATTTTGTCCACCACGTGATGAGGCTTATGATCGTTCACCTCGCGAGCCGTTCGGATCAACGGCGAGCGCTGCGGAGCGGCGTGTACCAGAAACCACGGATCGACGCTGATGCAATGGCCTCCGACTCCAGGCCCCGGGCTCAAGATATTTACCCGCGGATGGTGGTTGGCCAAACGAATGATCTCCAACGGATCGGCCCCCAAATCCTCGGCCAACATGGACAATTCGTTTGCATAGGCGATGTTCACGTCTCGGAAAGAGTTCTCGGCTAGTTTGGCGATCTCTGCATTCAGTGCGCTGGTCTTTAGCAGTTTCCCTTGCGCGAACGACGCATAGAACCGAGCAGCCTGGTTGGCGCAGGCTGGGGTGATCCCGCCCACAACGCGGTCGTTCTCGATCACTTCGACCAGAATCCTGCCTGGCAGCACGCGTTCCGGACAATGCGCGACGAAAACATCTTCACCGGCGGTCATCCCTTGCGGCACGCCATGTGCTAGCACAATGTTCTCGGTAGTGCCGGGAGAAACGGTCGATTCAAGGATTACGAGATTGCCCTTCTGCACATATGGGTGAATCGCTTGCGCTGCCTGTTGGACGTAGGCCAATTCCGGACCACGGTCCGCGTTGATCGGCGTCGGAACGCAAATCATGAAAACGTCTGCATGCTGTGGCTCGAGCGATGCCGTCAGTCGCCCGTCTTCGACCACGCGTTGCACCAACTGGTCGAGTTTGGGCTCGTGGATGTGAATTTCGCCGCGGTTGATCGTGTCCACAACTTCGGGCCGGATATCGACCCCGACGACACGATGGCCGCGATCGGCCAAAACGGCGGCAGTCGGCAGGCCGATATAGCCCAAGCCGATTACACAGACCGTAGACGGACCGCGCGACGACGTGTAGCTGGCGGCTTCGGCGTCAGGAAAAGTGACGGTTGGCGGTGCGTCTCGCATCTCTTGTTCCCTGGCTGTGCTTTCTTGATGTAGTCTGGCTTGGTATTCCGTGTGTGTGGGTACTAGGCAGCCGCTTGCCACTGCTGCTTGCTCATCCATGCTCGACTTCGAAGCAAGTGCACGATCCGCTGCGCCGCTTTGCCGTCGCCATGAGGATTCTGGTCGATTTGGCAATTAGCATATGCCAGAGGTTGTGTCAACAGTTCAATCGTCGTCTGGACTATCGCCGCCTGGGAAGTACCTACAAGCCGGACAGCCCCGGCGTCGACGGCCTCCTGACGTTCGGTGGTTTCGCGCATCACGAGAACTGGTTTTTTTAACGATGGAGCTTCCTCCTGAACTCCGCCCGAGTCGGTCAAGATCAAGTCCGCTCGATGCATCAGCCACACAAACTCCGGATACGGCGCCGGTTCGACCAGGTGCACGTTCGGATGATCCCCGAGAAGCCCGAATACGGGCTCGCGCACATTAGGGTTTAGGTGCACCGGATAGACGAATTCCGTATCAGGGAATCTCGCGGCGAGCGTACGGATCGCGTGGCATATCGCTTGGATACCTCCGCCGAAATTCTCACGCCGATGCCCGGTGATAAGGACCATACGCCGGTCGTCCAACATCGCATACTTGCTGCGCCACACCTCGTCGCGGCGTCGTTCGCGATCCACCGTCCACAGCAACGCGTCGATGACCGTGTTACCCGTGATGTGAATCGTGGCCGGATCGAAGCCCTCGGCCAGCAGATTGTCGGCGGCGCGTCGCGTGGGCGCGCAATGCAGCGAGGTCGCCAAGCTGGCCACTCGACGGTTGAATTCCTCGGGCCAGGGCGATTGGAGATTGTCGGTGCGCAAACCGGCCTCGACGTGGACGAAGGGAACCTGGCGATAGAACGCCGCCACCGAAGCGGCCATCACCGTTGTCGTGTCTCCCTGGGCGACAATGCAATCCGGATCGTATTGCTGGAGCGCGGCGTCCAACCCCTCCAGGCAACGGGCTGTAATTCCAGCAAGTGTCTGGCCGTCTCGCATCAGCGCCAGGTCGAGATCGGACTCCAAGTCAAAATACTCGGCCACCTGCGCAAGCATCTCACGGTGCTGGCCCGTGAAACAGACAATTGGCTCGATGTCACCGGCTCGCTGGCACTCCTGTACTACTGGCGCCATTTTGATGGCTTCTGGTCGGGTACCGACGATCAATAGCGGGCGTAACGGATTCATTTGCTGCCTCATGTCGTAAACCGCAGGGCATCGTCTGCTGCGGAGACTACCTTTGTTTGATGTTGGGTGCGGGCGCCTCGCGGCGAGCTATCCGTTCGTGTTGCGCCTTTGCCAGCAGTTGCCGTAGTCTTGCCTCGTGCGGCTTTCGCCGCAGGCACCACCGCAATTGTTCGATGGCTGCGTCGAAGTCTCGATGCACCAAGAATTGGATGGCCAATTCTTGATGTATCGAGTAGTCCTCCGGCGCCTTCTGTGCCGCCCGTTTGAGACAATCGAGCGAGCGCAGAGGTTCTTCCAAGAATACATAAACCTTGAAGGCCCGATACAACGAGCGCGCGGCGAGTTTGCCCGTGTTGTTCTCTGCTTCTCGCTCAAGCGCCCCGGCGTAATGCCGCCCCACCTCGCAAGCTTGGTCGTCGCGCTGAATCTTCAGATAGTAGGCGTAAAGCTGCTCCATCCCGGACGTGTCCGGAGCGAATTCCTCCAGGAAGAACGAAGCCGGCATGTGCATGGCCAGCAGCTCCAGGATCTGGGCACGGTACCGCGGGTCCTGACGAAATGCTCTCTTCCAGAACTTCAAGGCTCCCGTCACATCTCCGCGCAACGCCGCCTCGCGTCCCACGGCGAATTGGACGGCGCCGCTGTGCGGTCGCACTCGCAGCGCCTGCTCGATGCAAGCTTGCGTCGCTTGGCGTCCTCGTCCTTCCAGGAAAGCCAATTCTGCCAGATCTACATAGCTTTCGCCTTGCAGCGGACACAGATGCAGCGCGCGTCGGACGTGACGCAGCGCCTTGTCCAGAAACCTGCGATTTTCGCCAATCGCCGCGCCAAGCCACTGGTCCTGAGCCTCGCGCGAAGGAAACTGTGAATCCAGGGCCGCGTTGCGAAGATGTATCAGTGCGACAGGATTGGCAGCGAGTCTTTGCCGTTGGTCAAAATGCCGAACGTACAAATTCGCAAGTCGCGAATGTGCCCGTGGGTTGTTTGGATCTCGTTCCAGCGTCTTCTCCAAATTCCGTATCATGCCAGCGATCGTCGCCTCCTGGTTGGTGCCGTCTTCTTGCTCGCGCAAGGCGATCACTTGCTTCAGGTACCGCTCCCAGTGCGGTGCGGCAAGAGCCGGGGCCAGCCGATTTTTGATCATCACTGTGCACAGCACGAGAACACACGCGGTGGCTGCGACCCAGCCGGTACGAGTGATAGCGATCGTTCCCCATCTGGCGTCACTCGAACCGGCACGCGCCAAGCACAACTGATGTAGTCGACAGCCGCATGCCATCAGGATCAGGGTGATGGACATGCACGCTGGGATGTACCAGACGAAGTCCCAAATCGAATGAATGATGCTGACCGATAGTCCGGCGGCGATGGCGATGACGCAAGCAGTGGTATCGCTTGATTTCGAGCGACGGAGCGCCCCCACGCACCAGTAACCGCACAGCCCGATGCCGGTCAGCAGAAGAAGAAGCCCTGCGGTGCCCGACTCCAGCACGATCTGGACGTATCCGCTCTCCGCATGGGTGTACTCGACTGTGGCGTGATCCTCGTAGTAAGTCGGATAGACCTCGGCGTGGCTACCCGCCCCGGTGCCAACGATTGGAAAGTCTCTTACGGCCTGGGCGTCGGCGGCCCAGAGTTTCCTGCGCGAAAAGTTGTGGTCAAGATCGTCTATGCTGGCCGCCCCGATGCTCTTCAGTTCGGGCATCAGCGATTCCGAGCCGTAGACGAACAGCGCAGCACCGACCAATGCGCCTACGCCCAGGAGAACGAACACGGCTTTTCGCTCCAGCAGGGCGGCGCGCGCGTAGAGTAACACACTGACGACGGACGCCAGGAAGATGACAGTGACGCCGCCACGTGATAATGTAAGGAGGCCGGCGAACGCGACGATGCCCAACCCAAGCCCCAGGGCGAGAACGCGGAATCTATCATGACGATCGGAAACGCCAAGCGCACCTCGTCTGCGAGCGCCTCGCATCGGCTTGAGCATGCCCTGTGCACTGGGGGTATTCCGACTGGACGAGGAGTCCCTTTGGCGTCGAACACGTTGCAGCCACCAGATCAGAGGACCGATGCCCAATGCCAAGAAACTGGCAAAATGATTCTCGTTGCTGAAGGTGCCTTTTACTTCTCGGAAGGTATCACGGAACGGATGGGCGTATGTCCACAGGTATTTCCCATTGCCGAACAACAACTGAACGATTCCGAGGGCAGCCATGGCCACTACGGCAATCGCGATCCAACGCAACAGCCGCTCGATATCGTCGAGACATTCGATGCGTTGAAGCACGACCAAGAACAGCATGGCATATGCCAGAAACATGACTAACCCGCCGCGAGTGGCTGTTGGTGTCAGCGAGATTTGAAACCATGCATCCAACCCCACAGCGTTATCGCCCTGAGACGTCCACAGCGGCAGCATCTCTGAAATCGAAGGCGACCAACGCGCGAGAGCCGCTTGAGACAGTGGCATCAACTGGACCAGAATCAGCACGAACCCAGCGAGGACAATCCACTCGGCCCCCGAGCGTCTCCACCGCCCCGAGTTGGCGAGGCACTGCCTGCACACCCAAGCGACGGCCACCGTGCAGACCATCAATACAAAAACCAGTCGCCCAATAGGATGCCGTCCGCCCATGACCAACGGCGCAACGAAAACGATGCCGGCCAATCCCAGGTCAACCGTCCGTCGGAGGAAGCGGTCGGTGCGTTCCGCGACCGGAGAGAGAATCCCGTTCGCCAGGGCGGGGTTTGTTGATCGCACGTCCATGCCGAGTTGTGACAATCTGATGCTCCACTCAGGCAGCACGTCTCGGTATCAGCAATTGGCTGCGAGGCATGAGGTCGTCCTGGTGGTCGTCATCCACGCGGTTCTTGTTGTCGCGACTGCGATCACCGCGTTTTCTTGAGCCGTGTCCGTAGCCGTAACCGTACTCTGAATTGTATCCGTAGTAGCCACTGTCCCTTTCGTCACCCACGAGGTTGGCGACGACGCCGATCACACTGATCTCCAACGAATTGAGCATCTCCGACGTCCGCAACACCGCGCGTCGAGGATTCTTGTGTGGCTTCACAACGAGCATGATGCCGTCGACAAGTTGGCCAATGAGAGCGGCGTCACTGGCCGCCAACATCGGCGGACAGTCAATCAGAACCTGGTCATAGACATCATCCGCCCACGAAACCAGATCTGCCATTCGTGGCTGGCTTAACAACTCGGCTGGGTCGGCTGGCCTGGCGCCGCAAGGCAGCACATCCAGACCATGAATTCCCGTCGCCTGAATTCGCCTTCGGCAAATGTCAGCGATGTCTCCGTTCGTCCGCAGCACCTCGGCAAGCCCGCCGCTACCGCGCGCCTCAAGCAGTTTGGAAAGCCCAGGGCGACGCATATCGGCATCGATCAGCAATGTGCGCTTGCCTGCCATGGCATAGGCGACCGCCAAATTGGCCAGCACGGTTGTCTTGCCATCGCCCGGCTCGGAACTGGTTACGGCAACCCTCTCCAGGTCACTTCCCGAGATGCTCAACGTCGTCCGCAGCGTACGGAACGCTTCGCCTTCGACCTCTCGAGGTGCAACGTGGAGTTGAAGTGAGTCGATCCCGGTACCGGCTGCACTCGGCAGATTCCGGACCATCGCCAACAACGGCAGGCCCAACTGTTCATTCAGTTCGTCCAGAGACCGGAAGCGGTCGTCCATCAGATCCACTACGTAGGCCAAGGCAGCGCCCCCACCCAGACCTCCGAGCAACCACATCAGTGCCATAATGGACAATCTTGGCGACACAGGCTGGTTGGATGCCGCGGGTTCGCTGATCACCGCCACTCGAACGTCCGTTTGGTTCTGATTAATGTCCACGGTCGAGATTCGATTCATCAACGTTTGGTGCAGGTTCCGCAATCGCTGCACCTCGTTTTTGACGATCTCCAACTCCGCCATGCGGTCGTTCAACCCGATGGCTTCTGTCTCCAACTGGGCAAACTGATCGGCGAGTTCCTGCTCGTGGGCCCGGGCTTCTTCGAGTTTCTGGCCGACCATCGAAACCAACAGCGACGCCAATTGATCGTTCTGGATGTGCGACAACCGCTCGTTCATGGGCGCATGGCACTGGACCAGGTAGTCTTCGGCGTTGTGGATGGCCTGTTCCGCCTCGACAACGTCGGGGTGAATCGGGCCGTAATGCTGATGAAGGATTTTTAGTCTGGCGCGATCCTCGATCAGTTGCCGTTCCACGGAATTGACGGTTTCGGTGGTCTGTGGGCTCAACCCGAGACCGTTCAACACGAGTTCGCGCCCGATGGTCTCGTCGGCGCTGATCACGTGTTGCCGTAGGTCTTTTCCCTGCCGTATCGCTGCGTTTATCGCCGTCAAAGTGGCCCGCAAGTGCAGCCGTTCCTTCTGCACCTCGACGAACGTCTCATTCAAACGAGCCACTCGCTGCACCACCGGATGCATCACGCTGGTTCCTTCGCGTATCCCCAAATCCCCAACGCGGTGGCTCACTTCCAGTAGTTCTTGTTGCTTGTCGACGAGATCTTCTTCGATTTTCGCCCGCTCGACGTTCAAAAGCTCGACGATCTCGACGGACGCGTCCTTATGGTGTTTCTCCATGAAATCGAGATACGAGTCCACAACGGCTCGGACGACCGCAGCCCCGGCGGCCGGACTCCGCGAACGATAGCGAATATCGATCACGTTGGATCGTCGCAGGACACGCGCTCGCAAGTTCCCCTTCAGCGCCGCGACCCACTTGTCCTTGGGCCGCGATGCGAAATCGACGCACATCTCTTGCGGCATTTCCCGCAACTGTCGTATGGCGCCTTCCAATACCACGGCGCTTGTCAACACGCGCTCGTAGGTGGGCATCCGCGAGGTCTGCCCCGGCGTAGACGTGTTCGAGTTGCGCAAGACGTCCGGTCCATGATGGGTGACCAGTAACGCGGCGGTCGCCTCGTAGATGCGCGGAGCAGTCGAGTAGTACAACGTCGTAAGTAAGGCCGCAACGATCATGGCGACGACGATGTATTGCTTGCGGTAGCGCAACATGCGCAGAAAGCGCATTACCGCCTGCAAGGCATCGGCGTCGGAACGGGCTTCCGATCGTTTGGATTTGCCACGTGCAGCGCTGTTCATGCTTGACTTAGAACCCGGGGATCGCACTTGAGAATCCGAACCGAATGAAGCTACGTAACATCTCGATGGTGAATGTCGCCGGCGTTTCCTTGACGTGAACCATATCGCCTGCAGCCAGCCGGATATTGGCGGAACCGTCTCGCTCCGCCTCCTTTATCGAGGCATCAATCGAGATTGATTGTTCAAGATGCGGGAGCTTTCGAGTGATGCGGACGCGGTCCGCGATTTGCAGCGTGCGACCACCTGCCATCGCGATGGCATCCAGCAGCCGCGTGTCTTCATCGGGAGGCAATTCGTATTGATCCGCCTTCTTGACGAGCCCCATCACGTAGATCGTCTGCGGGGCCCGTTGCTGTACCATGACAACCGTGCCGTCGTAGACCCTAAGATCTTCCGCGGCGAGCGAGTCGGCGCTCATCAGATCCACTCGTACGAATCTTGGAGCCGCGTTTGCGCCCGGTGTCCCCTCGTGGCTTGCCTGATGAACCGGGTATCCAGGTGGGCCGTTTGTCGGCACGGTGGACGCACCGATTGCTGACGGATGACGAATCTCGACCTCGGTGGCCGCATCGTCGCGCGGGCCGCCCGCCGCCACCAAAGCCGCCAACAGATCGCTGTGGGAAGCCGGAATCTCATAGGCGCCGGGCGATTCAACCGCGCCCAGGACCGTTACTCGATTGGTCCGGCGATCTTCGATTTGGATAGAAACCTGAGGGTTCCGATACACGCCCCGTTGGATGCCGGCTTCGCGCACCAATGCCTCCGTCATGACCACTTCAAGTCCCCCCACGCGAACCTGGCCGACGAGAGGAATGTTCAACGATCCATCGTCGGCGACCCGCAGGAGCCGGCGAATCGATTCCTCACGGTCCAGACCGGTCATGATCGAAACGGCAAGCAGATCGCCCGACTGCACGACAGCGTTTCCGGCGTTTGCTCGCGCAAGTTGAGACAGATCCAAACGCTCGGTGCTGCGAACCACGGGCGCCATGTATTCGGGGGAAAGACTTGACGCACGGATTGCGCCGTGGTGGCAACCGGCAAACGCGACCAGTAGCAATCCCGCCACGGCTAGCACCGCTGGACCGCGTAGACGAAACATGACGCCGGGAATCCCCATTCCCGCTTGGTGCTGGATGTGTGAGTGGTCGTCCGTGGTATGGAACACAGAGAATGCCCCGATTTGCCTGCAAAAGTCACCCTAATCGTTACAATCACTATCGGCTGAAGACCGGGACGGCTTCAGAGAAATCGTCAGGAGAGGTAGAGAATGGCGGTCTGAGGCTCCTCAGACGCTCAGCCGAGGCTCAATTGGCGGTTCCTGTCGCTGGGGCAGAAGACATCGGACGGTTTGGAGCGTTGCGCGTTTGGGCGCACTCTCGCAACGCGAAGCATTCAGCACTGGGAGGTAAACGGTAGAGATGAGCCACACCAGATAGGTGTTAGAGCAAGGCGGGCGGACTCGCGTTTGGATGTGCAGCGGAGCCAGCCAACATCAGATGTAGATGGCTGGCTCCCTAACCCCGCCTCTCCACCAGGATGATCGCTGGTGGAGTATGACTGTGTCCACGGAAGAACCTGGTGGATCAGCTTCCCGGTGCGTTGTAGTCGAACGCCCAAACGCCGGCACCGATTCCCAACCCGACGGCAATCGCCGCAGCAACTCGGCGTCGTCGATCGGGATCCTGTCCTCGCATGACGAGACCACGTTGGGAAGTGACGACCGCAGCCGTCTGCGCCGAAGGCGGAGCCGTGTTGGGGGCCCAAAGCTGGAATGTTCCGCTGCCCTTGGCGGTTTGGATCGTATAAGTTCCACCACGCATCCCGCGGATGGCGAACCGCCCATGCTCGTCGGTCATCACGGTGATAATCGGCTTGCCCTGGGACCGTACAACAACTTGGTGGGCGGATATGGGCATTCGCTGAGCGTCAACCACTTGCCCAACCAGGATGCCCCCGTCCCGCAGCGCGACGTCCACGATCGGCGACTGCGGATTGAGCGCGTTTAGTGTTGAGGTCGTCGGCTCGGTAGCCATACCGCTCGACGCGCAAAGCAAGCTTGCCAGAGTAAAGGCGAGTGTCCCCGTCCGAAAGGATTTCGCTCGAATCATTGCACATACCCCTAATCAATGGTCTTGTATTGGTCCCATGCCCCCCAAAACGTTGCCGGCTTTCCCGTTAGACCAGAGAATTGGCGCACGGGCGGAACGTTGTTTGGTCAACTTTGCGACTGTTTCATACTTGTCATCGGACATGTGAAAACGTAAATGCAAAAAAACTGGCCAGCGTTGCATTGGTTTTGGCATAATTACACCAATTTGGACCCCGACCCGCACAGAACCCCCATCTCACTCATATTATGCACATCGCGAGCGCTATTCATAAGGCGTTCTTGGGGGCCTACCGACGACGAGCCGACCGCGACTGTTACAGCCTCCGAACGCCGGCAGCCAGCCAGCCGTTCATGACGTCGTCCGAGAGGATGTCGTCAAGGTCTCCATGCCCTAACACATGTCCCATCTCATGAAGGACCACGGTCAGCAGGTCCATTCGATCCGCCGCTGGTCCGTTTGCATCGGCCAGGAGACCTTGGGAAACCTGCTGGTCGAACTCCTCATTCGCACCGGGCGTGGGATCGACGAACCAGCCGTGGCCGGCAGCGTTGGCGTCGATGCTGATGGTGTTGCCGAGGGCTTGACCCAAGTTCGAGCCGGGTAAGTCGGTGATGTACACCTCGACATCCTGCAAGAGATTCTCTTGTTGGGAGGACAGCGGCATGGCCGACCAGACGCCGATGGCGCGGTCGACGACGGGAAGGAGTGTTTCCGGCGAGAGTACGTCATCCGGCGAAACCTGATCTTGCGCCGGGGCGCCGGTCGTTGCTTCGAGCATCGAACCTCCCGAGTAGCTGGCGGTTATCGACCCCGCATAGTTGAGTTCAATATTGTGCAAGCCATCAAAGAAACTGACCGTTTTCACGAAAGGAATCGTCATCTGGAAATTGCCGTTGGACCCGGTGAAGCTGGCGGCCGCAGAACCCCCGTCGGTCAGCACCTGCCCAGTGGCGTCCACGGTGCGTCCCAGCACAAGACTCGAGTAGTCGTCGTATGACCCGTCCAGCCAACACATGTCCACCGCTGACGCGTCAAACGAATTGGCAACGATCGCGAGTGGATTGGCCGACGACAACGTGGCGGTGAGATCACGTCCCGCCAGATCCAGTGGGAAGTCCCCGAAGAAGCCGGGTGCGGACAGACCGAAGTTCGCCGGCGCGGTTCCCGGCACTGCCCCGACATCCGGACTCCAAGAGCCGGTGACCGTGAGATCGAGATTCGCTAAGACGAAGTCAATCGTGGTTGGATTGACGAGGTTATCCAGTACAACGTTGATGGTTCCGGTCATCTGTGGCGTATTCGAGCCGGCCCCCTGCGGGCTGAAGTCGCGCCACACCCCCTCACCGTCATGTCGGGCCCTCCCCGTCACAGTCAGGTTGCTGGATGTCACCGTAAACTGTTGCGTCTCAACCTGCGTCGCCGCAAACCCCCAATTGCCGACCAGCGGCACCCCGTCACGACCGCATCTATAGAACTGATACGTGTCACCGCCAGCAACGTGATCCCACATTCCGTTCAGCGTCGTATCGAGATAGAAGTTGCCGCGCTCATTAAACAAGCCCAGGTCGTCCGTCCCGTCGTTGTTCCAATCGCCAACGATCGGCAAGGCGGTGCGGCGGATGCCGGCGATGCCAAAGTCATGAAACGTATCGCCGCCAGCGGCCGTGTCCCAGACTCCGTTGCCGGTCGTGTCGAGATAGAAATTGCCATCGTTGTAAAGGCCCAAATCGTCGATACCGTTGCCGTCCCAATCGCCGATGACCGGCTTGGCGGTACTGCGGATCGCGCGAATGCCAAAATCACGGAACGTATCGCCGCCAGCGGCCGTGTCCCAGACTCCGTTGCCGGTCGTGTCGAGATAGAAATTGCCATCGTTGTAAAGGCCCAAATCGTCGATACCGTTGCCGTCCCAATCGCCGATGACCGGCTTGGCGGTACTGCGGATCGCGCGAATGCCAAAATCACGGAACGTATCGCCGCACGGGGAACATGGCTGTCCTTGAACCGTATCCCATTTTCCATTGCCGGTGGTATCCAGATAGAACAAGCCGTCGTTGTACAGGCCCAGATCGTCGCTGCCGTTGCCATCCCAGTCACCGACAACGCCTTTGGCCAAGCCGACGAGCGACGGGATCCCGAACACACCAAACGTGTCGCCGCCTGTGACGTGGTCCCACGCTCCGTTGCCGGTGGTGTCCAGGTGGAAGTTCTGGCCCAAGCGGAACACGCCGATGCGGTCGGGCAGCGGCAGCGAGATGTTCACCTGATAGTCTTCGACTTCACCGTCCGCGGCGAAACCGTCGTAGGACAGCCCGCCGGTCGAGTTGACGCGGAACCGGGCAAACGTCGTAATCCCCGGGGTGACCGTCGTCGGGACCACGAATGCCAACTTGTTCACGCCGGGCGCCAACGGCTGATTGGTGAAGATCTGATCCCCCGCTTGGGCGAAGGATCCGTCGCCGCCGAAATCGAGAAAGGCGTTCAGCAACATCGGCTGGCTGGCCGTCACATCGATCGTCGCCGTGCGGCCCACGAGTAGCAGCGACGTGAAGACCACACCGTCTTCGTCGTCGTTGCCGTCCGTGTCGTCGCCCGTGGCCGTGCTGTTCGGCTGTCCGTCGGCTTCGGGATCGATCGACGCGCCCAACTGATAACCGGGCAGGATATTGTGGCGGGCGCCGTTGTGCTCCAGCAGCGTCGGATACGGATTGCCGTTCGCGTCACCACCCGTCTCGTCCCAGACGTCGCCGAAATCCAAGCCGTCGCCGTTGAGTACACGCCGGTCCTCCAGCGTTTCGACGATAAGTCTTCGAAAACGCCGGCGCGACACGGAAGGAAGAGATCTTCTGCGTCGACTCACCTCGTGATTGTGAAGTTGTTTTCTCATGTCGGTTCTCGCTTGTCTTGAGTGAGTGCCTATGTCAGTTCATAAGCATCAGCGGCGCGGTGCGAGAGAGGACGATCGCCTCGAACTCGTCGGTCATCGCGCAGGCCAACAAGAAACGGTTTTCCAGTCGCCGGACAATGGCTGACTTCCGGCGCACATGAACACGCGGACGGAATTCGGCATTCATTCCGCATACGTGTATAGGTGTTGGTGGACGGTAGAGTTCCGGAGCCAATCGGCAGTTGGTCTTGGTCGAGATAACCGCCTAACGCGACAAGATAGCGAACGACGAATGTCGAAGAAGTGACTCTGAGAGTGGGGTGCAGACGTTGCGCGCCACTGGCGCGAAGAAGAGAGAGACCAGCCTCTCGTACTCTCGGCAACATCCGACCCCTCCGATGTCACCGTGTCACTCCGTCGACGACGGATTTACGTCGCACAGGCTTTCCGCCTGGGTTTAGACATGTGGCCAAAGATACATCCGACCGCAAAAGTGGAGACAATTAGTACGATGACAAGAGAGGAGGGGCGGCGTCTTTGTGCAGTCAAACTGGCGACGGTGACCACACACTCTATCGGAGCCAGCCGACTGGAGATTAGAGATCCCCCCACCTCGACTGAGTCTAGCACCACAAGCCACGGAAATCAAGCAGTTTAGCGAGTCTGTAGGATCATTGTGGGAATAGCGCGGCGATCCGGAAGTCGTCCAGGATCCAAGGTGCTGGCATGCGCCAACTCCGCTTATTCGAGGAGTCTTGATATCGACCGGGAGTTATAACCTCACGGAATATCTGTTACAGCCTCCGAACGCCAATAGGCAGCCAGCCCTTCATGACGTCGTCCGAGAGGATGTCGTCAAGGTCTCCGTGCCCTAATACATGTCCCAATTCATGAAGGACCACGGTCAGCAAGTCCATTCGATCCGCCGCCGGTCCATTGGGATCCGCCACGAGTCCTTGCGCGGCCGAGTCGCCAAACTCCTCGTTTGCCCAAGGCGTCGCATCCACGAACCAGCCGTAACCGGCGGCGTTCACGTCGATCGTGATGGACGTACCCGAAGCTTCGCCCACCCGAGCGCCCGGCAAATCGGCAATCCGCACCTGGACGCTTTCCAACCGATGAACAATCCCTCGATCCAAGTCGGACCCCGCCCATAATGCGATCGCCTGATCGACGATGGGTGCCAGTTGCCCGTCAGTCAGATCCACCGTCGCTGCGTCAGGGGATTTCGGACCATTTGCTGCCAATAACGAAGGCGGCGCGGCCCAGCGGCCTGCTAACGGTGATCCAGTGCTGCGGATGGCGTTGATTCCGAAGTCGCGGAACGTATCGCCGCCCGCGATCCTGTCCCAAACGCCGTTCTGAGTGGTGTCCAGATAGAAGAGGCCCTCGTTGTGGATGCCCAAATCGTCGTCGCCATCGCCATCCCAGTCGCCGATCACAGGCTGGGCGGTGGCTCGTATCGGGTTGATTCCGAAATCGCGGAAGGTGTCGCCGCCGGCGACCTTATCCCAAACGCCGTTTTCGGTCGTGTCCAGGTAGAAGAATTCCTCGTTGTACAAACCCAGATCGTCGTCGCCATCACCGTCCCAGTCGCCGGTCACTGGCGTGGCCGTACTGCGAATCGGGTTGATGCCGAAGTCGCGGAAGGTATCGCCGCCGGCGACCTTGTCCCAAACGCCGTTTTGGGTCGTGTCCAGGAAGAAGCGTCCCTCGTGGTACAGGCCCAGATCGTCGTCACCGTCGCCGTCCCAATCGCCGATGACCGGCGTGGCCGTGCTGCGGATCGGGTTGATGCCAAAGTCGCGGAACGTATCGCCGCCGGACACCTTGTCCCAGGTGCCATTGCCCGTAGTGTCCA